>JAEINR010000091.1 GCA_016342325.1 Desulfobacterium sp. | reverse complement strand
CCCAGGTGAGGCCCTTGGGAAAGGGCAGGCCCATGGCCATGCCAAGGGGCAGGAGGGAGGCCATGGCCGCAGCCATCTTGGCAGGCGTTGGCCAGGTGGCACACGGGGCAAGGAGTTTGTCCAGGCCGACCCAATAGATCAGGATGAGGGCGGTGACAAGCAGGTTGGACCAGAACAGCCCGTGCCTGCCCGGGAAGAGGCGGTCCGAACAATAGGCTCCCAGGCCGGAAAACACCAGCAGGCTTGCCAGGATAACCCCCATGGACACGGCCGGGGCCGACAGGAACAGGATCAGTTTCTGCATCAAGGGAATTTCCACAAAAAAGAACCCCGTGGCAATGGCACTGAAATAGGCGCCAAGGCTCAAGTTCAGGGGGGGCGTGGCCGGAGTTCTTGCCAGGACAAGGGGGAGCAGGATGAAGACGAGGCTTGTGGCAAGGGCCAGGCCCAGGAGGATGAGGAGGGTGAGATAGCCCCACTGGGTAAAGGCGATGGTCCGGGTGCCGGTCTGGCGGATCTCGTGGACGAGGTTCCAGCGGAAAAAATGGTAAAAGTAGGGGCGGTCGTCAACGGCCGGGGTGATGTCAAAGGGGTAGGCGCGTTCAAATGCCCTGGCCCGTTGGGAAACCAGTGCCTGGATGGCATCCGGATACACGGGCCGTTCTGTTTGGATGAACGGCCTGGTTCCTTCAATCGTGATGCCGGGATGGTAGATCGCGTCAAAGAGCCGCTGGTTGCAAAAAGATCTCGTGATGTGGATCTGTTCCTGGGAAAATGTTTGGTTCGAGACCACCAGGGTGGCGGTCTGCAGGCTTCGGATCAGGATGAGATGGTTGGTTGCATCCTCGATCCCGGATCGCTTCAGGGCATGGATCATGGTGTTTGCCATCTTGATGACATCCTTGGGCGGGGTGGTGATCCACCGGGAGATGGCCAGGACCCCATGGGGGGAGAGCAGGGTCAGGAATTCCTGGATCGCCTCCACCGTGTAGAGATAGGTCTCGTGCATGGCCGCAAGGCCTGCGGCGGCAGATCCTGGGGCAGCGATCATCTTGATCTCGATGAGGTCGAACCTGTCCTTGGTGCTCCTTGCATAGGCCCGGGCATCCCGGTTGATGGTCACAAGGTTCTCCTGGTTGTAAATATTTCCAGAAAAACCGGCGAATACGGTCTCCATGAGACCGATGACGTTCCGGTCGACCTCCAGGCCGACCAGCTGCCTAAACCCGTGGAGGTTTGCCCCAAGGATCCCTTCTCCGCCCCCCATGCCCACAATCAGGATGCGCTCCCGGTTTACCGGTGGCACTAGGTGGTGGGCCAGGGCCGGGGGCATGTGGTCCAGGTAGGCGATGGCATCATTGTTGCCGGTGTAGGGGGCGATGGGGCTCATGGCCTGGCCGTCAAAGAAGAGTCCCTTGTGCACCGGCACGGCCACCGGGGTGATGAGGCTCAGGCCCGGGGTGAGGCGAAGGCCTGTGGCCTGAACCGCCTGGACCACAGAAAGGGGGGAGAACCGCTGGGCCAGGACCTTTGCCTGGGGCAGGGTCAGGGCGCCTGAGATCGCCTTGTATTGTGAGACCCGGGTGAGGTCCAGGCCGTTGACGGAGAGGGAAAGCAGGGCCGTCCAGGCCATGGAGAGGATCAGCCCGGTTACAAAGGAGAGCTTACTTTTTTCCCCCATCAGAACGAGAAAGGGAATCAGGGCCGTAGCAATGATGATGATGACGATCTCCATGGGGTGGAACCGGTAGAGAAGGAACACAACGGCCAGGGCCCCGACTCCCGATCCCGTAAGGTTGGCAAAGTAGATCCTGGAGACCCTGAAAAACCGCAGCCCCGTTCCAACGACCATGGCGCCGAAGAAAAAGGGCACCCCAATGGCCCCAAGCTTCAGCAGGAGAAAAATGACCTGGCGGGGATCCAGCCCCACCTCAAAGGGGTTGAACGGGATCTTGCAGTAGAGGATGAAACCCAGGGTCAGGGAGATGGGATAGGCCAGGGTGAAGAGGCGCATGCTTTTATGGAGGTGCCGCGCGAGGAGGGGGTCCAGCACCATGATTACGGATCCTGCGGCCCCAAAGCCGAGCATGGCCATGGCGATGATGATGGCTGCCAGGTTCTGCCACTGGACCAGGGCCGAGACCCTGGCCAGGGCGATCTCGTGGCCGATGAGGGTAAAGGAGGTCACAAAGACGATCACCCGGATGGCGCGGTTGCCGGGGTTCATTTCTGTTGCCTTGTCAGGGGAACAAACAGGACCTGGGAGATCACCTCGGTTCGGATGTCGTTTTCGGCTCTTCGGGTGATGCGCAGCAGGTTCTGGACCCTGAAGGGCGGGCCCACCGGGATGCACATGACGCCGCCGATCTTGAGCTGGCGGATCAGGGGCGGGGGAACCGATTCGGCCGCACAGGTCACGATGATGGCGTCATAGGGCGCGTGGGCCTCCCATCCGTAAAAACCGTCCCTGGAGATGGACGTCACGTTGGCGCAGCCTGTTTCTTTGAGGGTCTGCTTTGCCCGGGTATGGAGGGGCTCCACAATCTCCACGGAAAAGACCGCCTTTGCGATCTGGGAAAGGATCGCCGCCTGGTAACCGGAACCGGTGCCCACCTCAAGCACCCTGGAGTCCTTTGTCAGGTCAAGGAGGGCTGTCATCAGGGCCACTACATAGGGCTGGGAGATGGTCTGGCCAAAGCCGATGGCAAGGGGACGGTCTGCATGGGCATGGGCCCTCACCTTTTCCGGGACAAAGAGATGGCGGGGCACCTTTTCCATGGCCCGGAGCACGGCCGGATCCGACACCCCTCGGCTGCGGATCTGGGTGTATACCATCGTTTTTCTGGCCGCCCCAAAGGGATCGTTTGTCATGTCTGCCGCAGCCGTGGCCGGCTGGAGCCAGGCAAGAAAGAGAATCAAAAGGGTGACCGTGGGTTTCATGGGCGTTCCTCCAAGGCATCCAGGGGGATTCCAAGTGCCCTGAGTCGTTCTTTCATGGCCCCATGGTGGGAGCCCTTCCAGAAGATCCGGCAACAGTTCGGGCAGATGGAAAACCGGGTGTAAAAGCGTTTTGTCTTGGGCTCCAGCCGGTGGAGGATCGTTTGTTTTTCTATCGGCTGGAGTCGGCAGTTGCAGGTGGTGCATCTGGAGAGAAAATCAAACTTGCCCCGGGCAAGACCGAAGAACCCAAGGACCTCCTTGAGCTGGAGATAGGGATCTTCCCCACGAATCCGCCGTGCAAAGACGATGCACTTCCTCTTTAAAAGGGCTGTGTCCCGGGTCAGGACAATGCGTTGCTCCCGGGTCGCTATTTTTGCCACCTCACTATCCTTGAAGCCGTTGGAGTAAACCGTGTCAAAACCCAGGGAGAGAAGCAGTCTCGCAAGCCTTCCCACGTTGACATCGGCCACGAACTTGACCTGGTCAAAGGGCTGGGGCCTGAGGAGGGTTTTCCGGGTGATGTCAAAGGGCGTCGGGATGGCCTTGATCACGATCTGTTCAGTGGTAGTGGGAACAAAGGAGAAGTCCACCTCCTGGTGGTTGACACGTATGGCGCCCACCTCTGTGTGGGGGACGCCAAGGGATTCGATCATGTCCTTGATCGCGGCTCTCCTGGGTGCCATGGTGAAGCGCCTGGACATATGGCCCCTGGCGGCGAGGAAAAAGAGAAAGTGTCTGTCAAACAAGAGAATCGGTGCGTTCATGGAATCCCCCTGTTCCCCGGGCGGCAAATCCAACGGGCCTCTATGGATGTTTGCACTCGCATTGATACCAGATTACCTATTCCCATGGGAAGAACTGTAATGTCTGGCAAAGCCTTGGGGTGCGTGGTTGATGAAAAAAGAATAGCATAACCGGGGGAAAAGTCCAAACCCCATATGGTTAAGAGCTTGACAGCAGCGAGCCCGGCATATTACCTTTTAAAAGGCAAGGCGCAGAACTATTGGTGCCGGGCCATTGACCGGTAACCGTGTCTGGCAGGGAGAAAATCATGAAAAAAGCAAAGATGTTTGTCGCGATCCTGGCTTTGGTTCTCGTGACCTTTTTTACAAAAGGGCTCCAGGCAGAGGTGATCAGGATCGGCACGGACAAGTGGCCGCCCCATGAAGATATCTTTAACCTTGAAGCCCCGGGATTCTGCACGGAGGTGGTCCGGGCGGTGTTCAAGCGGATGGGGGTGGCGATCACCATTACCCAGTACCCCTGGTCACGGGCCGTTGATTTTGTCTTTAAGGGCCGGAACGACGCCCTGTTCTGTGCCCTTTTTAGTGAAGAGCGGGCCAGGTTCTGCCATTATCCGGAGGCGGCCATCACAACACTGAAATACCTCCTGTTCATCAAAAAGGAGAACGTCGGTACCTTGACGTTTAACACCTATGACGATCTGAAGGGAAAACGCATTGGAATCGTCAGGGGGTTTGCCTATCCCGTGGAATTTTCCAATTTCGTTGAAACCGAAAAAAATGCCCAGGCAGTGGAGAACGATGGCTACAACTTCCAGAAGCTCATGGCAGGACGAATCGATTACGTTATTGCTGACAATGCCAACGCCATGCTGATCATCCGGGAGATGGGATTGACCGGCAAGGTGGTTCCCATCTCTTCCAAGGTGATCCTGGAGAGTGATCTCAACCTCATCTTCAGTAAAAAAACGGTGACTGAGGCGTTTGTTAAAAAGTTTTCCCATGCCCTGGATGCGTATAAAAAAGAGGCGGCCTATGGCAAAATATGGGAAAAGTACTACGGTCCGGTCTACCCGGGGGGACGTGATGGCGAATGAAACACCCTCCTGTGTCTAAAGACCTGCTGGCCCGGCAACTCCTCGTATATATCCTGCTGGTCAGTTCCCTGTTCACCCTGCTGGCCACGGGCCTTCAGCTGTGGGTGGATTACGCCAAGGATGTTGATCTGCTGAAGACCCGGATCCATGAGGTGCAGAAGACCTATCTCAATAGCCTTTCCCTGAGTATCTGGGACATGAACACAAGCCATGTCAATGCCCAGCTCAACGGAATCTTGAAACTGCCCGAGATCTCCTATCTGGAACTCAAAACCCTTGACACCACCTATGTGGTGGGAAAGAAGCCCCCGGTCATCAGAAGCGTTGTGTTCGAGTTTCCCATCGAATACGTGGATCCCCAGGCCCAGTTTGCGTCGGAAACAGTGGGGCAGTTGATCATCCACGGCGATCTTCAGTACATCTACGCCCGGCTCAAGCAGCGGGTGCTGATCATCCTGGGGGCCCAGACCGTCAAGACCTTTTCCGTGTCCGTATTTGTCTTGTTTATCATCTGGTATTTTGTCAGCCGTCACCTCCATCGCATGTCAAAGTTTGCCAGAACCCTAAACCTGGAGAGCCTTGGAACCCCCCTGGTGCTGGCGGGGGCACGAACCCGAAAAAACGAGCTCGACATGGTGGTGGATGCCCTCAATGCCATGCGTATCAACCTGAGCCAGGCCAGGGAGAGCCTCAAGAAAGAGCTAATCACCCAGCAGCGGCTCAATGCCAGTCTTGTCAATACCATCCGTGACCGTGACCTTGCCGAGGATTCCCTTTCCCAGAGCGAGGCCCGGTTCCGGGTCCTTGTGGACAACATTCCCGGCGCCGTGTACCGGAGTGCCAGCGATCCGGATCGGACCATGGCGTTCATCAGCGACACCATCCAGGAGATTTCCGGGTATCCGGGCTCGGATTTCATCAACAACAGGGGGCGGCGCTTCAGTTCCATCATTCACCGTGAAGATGCCCCCATGGTAAGGCGGAAGATTGAAAAGGGCCTGAAAGCCCAGGAACCCTACTCCCTGGAGTACAGGATCCTCCATGCCGGGGGGGGCATTCGGTGGGTCAATGAAAAAGGGCAGGGCCTTTACGCGTCAGACGGGACCCTCTTGAGCCTGGTCGGGGCGTTTTTTGACGTGACCGAGCGACGGCGCACCCAGGAGATGATGATCCAGACGGAGAAGATGATGTCCGTGGGAGGGCTTGCAGCGGGCATGGCCCATGAGATCAACAATCCCCTGGCAGGCATTCTTCAAAACACCCAGGTGATGAACAACCGGATCTCCGGCAACCTGGCCAAAAACCGGCAGGCGGCCGAAGCCTGCGGCACCACCATGGATGTCATCATAGCCTATATGGAGAATCGGGGGATCTTCTCCATGATCGAGGCGATCATGGAATCCGGAAAAAGGGCGGCAGCCATTGTTGATAACATGCTCTCCTTCAGCCGCAGGAGCGAATCCCGGTTTGAGCTCAATGACCTGGGCGAGCTCCTCGACACCAGTGTCAGCCTCCTTGAGACCGATTACGACCTCACCCAGCGTTACGATTTCAGAAAGGTCGAGATACGGCGGGAGTACGATGGGGCCGTGCCAAAGGTACCCTGCGAAGCCGGCAAGCTCCAGCAGGTGTTTCTCAATATCCTCAAGAACGGTGCCCAGGCCATGTGGAAAACCCATGAAGCGGGAACCCGGCCCTGTTTCGTGCTGCGCCTCATGAAGGAAGGCAACCGGGTCCGCATCGAGATCGAGGATAACGGTCCGGGCATGGATGAAGAGACGAAAAAGCGGGTGTTTGAGCCGTTTTACACCACAAAGGAGGTGGGGGCGGGAACGGGCCTGGGCCTTTCGGTCTCCTATTTCATCATCACGGAAAACCAGGGCGGCACCCTTTCCGTGGAGTCCTCCCCGGGCAAGGGCACCACATTCATCATTCGCCTGCCCCTGGAGCAGCAGCGTTAACCCCCATGCCTCACTTATATTTGCGGAAGATTTTCTCCTGGAGCTTCTTTAATGCACCGCTTTGCTGCATCTGTTCAAGCTTTTTGTCGATGGCCGGCATCAGATTCACGAAGGGTGATTTTTTGCCGATACACAGATGCCAGTGGGTCATGTCCATGACATTGGGGATCTCCACGATGTCCGCCTGCATCCCCAGCTGTTTCAACTGATAGCGTACCAGGAGTGTCTGCTCGATATAGATATCGGCCCGGCTATGCTTGAGCAGCTCCATGATCTTGGTTGAGTTAAGCACCTGGCTGAGATGTTTGACGCCTTTCAGATTTGTCTTGTGCCAGCCCCCGCCAAGGATACATGCGTTGCTCAGATTCGTGTGTTTGCGCAGTTCATCAAGGCTTTTTATCCGCCTGATCTCATCAATACGGGGATTGTTTACGCCGGTGAAGAGAATATACGGTGAACTGAAAACCGGCAGGCGGCTGACGGTTGTATACCCCCTGCGCCTGGGGGTGGGAATGGTAAAAAAAGCGTCGCGTTTGCCATGCTCGACCCTGTGTTGGCACCGGGCCCAGGGACAGATTTCATGAACAATGGGAATGCCCATTTGCCGGCCAAGGATCTCATCCATAAGATCAACCAGTATGCCCCTTGCCCCATGGCCGTCATCGCTGAATGAGAAGGGTTCATAGCCCGTGGCATATTGGATGCGCATCTCATCCCCAGTCACTGAACAGGACAGCAGACAAAAAAATAACATGGGTAAATATGCGCGTCTGAAGTTCGTTAGTATAGACATCCCATCGGTATGTGTTGGTTATCTATAAAAAAGCACGTTAATAAAAGAATTTCGTCAAGCTGCATATTACCCCGGTGGCACTTTAAAATCAAACGATACTACCCGATGCTCGGCGTCGGTTCTGTTGTTGAAATTTTGATTCACTGCTATGCTGGCGGCTCACCCTTAAACCGAACAGGGGGCCTTCCGTGAGAGCTTACGTGGGTTCCCATCGGCATTTCGTCCAAGGATGTGTTTGAGGAGATGAATGATGTGTACAAAACGTATTTCCCTGAAAATCCCCCGTTATTTTTTTGAATGGGGTGTTGATCCCGGGCATGGATGTGGTGGGGAAACGGATGGAATCCGGCGAGATGTTCATTCCGGAGGTGTTCATGGGCGCCCGGGCAGGGCGAATTCAATCGAATCCGTTCCTGCCCTGGATCGATTGTACCTGTTACTGGCTCTCCTCGGCTGTGGAGAGCCCTTCTTCCCTCTCTTCAAGAACCTGTTTTAACACCTTCAGGGCCGTGTTGGCGGCAGGCACGCCGCCATAGATGCTGGTCTGGAAAATCACTTCGGCAATCTCCTCTGTGGTGCAGCCCACATTCAGGGCGGCATGGATATGGAGATTCAACTCTTCCGGTTTGGAGAGGACGGTGAGGGAGGCCACGGTGATGAGCTGCCGGGTGGTGTGGGGGATTTTTTCCCTGGAATACATTTTTCCGGTGATGTAAATGGACATATCAGCGGCAAGTTCTTTGTCAAAGTGCTTCCACAACCCATAGGGCTTGTTCTCATCCTTTACGGTACTGAAGTAAAGTCCTGCGGTTTTGCCCGTTCTTTTTTTTGCCTCTTTATCATCCATCTCCGGTCTCCTAGTTGATCCGTTTTAAGGTATAAAGCCCATTGCACTGGAAAAGGACCCTGCTGCCTCCACAAGGATGCTGACGCAGCTCTTCAGGTGGTCCGGATCGGAGAATCGGATCTCCGGCAGGGCAAGACTGAGGCTTGCCTGAACCGTTCCTGTGTGGTCAAGCACGGGGGCGCTGATGGAACCAAGGCCCTGGGTCCTTTCCCCAAGGCTGACGGCATATCCCTGTGCTCTTATGGTTTTGAGTTCTTTTTCAAGGGTGTTCAAGTTCGATATGGTATTGTCGGTGATGGCCTTGATACTGATCTCTTCCATGTAGTTTTTGATGAAATCAGGGGGAGAAAAGGCAAGAAGGCATTTAGCCGAAGCACCTGCGTAAAGGGGGGACCTGTGTCCCATGGGCATGCCGGCCCTTAGATTCCGCGTGGATTCCATGGTGCTGATGCAGATACGATCCTCGCCATCAACGATATTGAGATGAATGGTCTCCCGGGTCTGGGTCGCCACCGTGCCCATGTATCTTCTGGCCGCACGGTTGATGCGGGTGGAGCTGTTGAGGGTTTGGATAAATCTGTAAAAGACATTACCCAGAAAATACTGCCTGGACTGGGGATCCTGATCGACAAAATCGGATGCCTTCAGGGTCTGGAGAATCCGCTGAACCGTGGCAGGACTGAATCCCAGTTCCTGGCTCAACTCCCTGACCCCCCAATCCGGTTTCTCCTCTTTAAATTCCAGAAGAATACGGATGGCTTTCTCTATTGAGTTATATTTTTTTTCTGTGTCTTGTTTCATAATATAAGATACTGTTTCTCTTTTTTGTGTAGGGTTCCATGGTATATGCTTTTTGTCAAGCTATTTTATATACCCCAGGGCAAGGCAAAAGAATAGCATAAAACAAAGCGAGTTGCATCTGAATAAGATACCACCGGGCCGGGGCAGGGCGCTGTTTGAATTTTCATGCCTTCCTCGTAATTATTCCATAATTTGCTTGACATCCCCGTTCCTTCGCGCTTATATGTTTTACATAAAACAACACTGTCCCATATGGTGGTACGCTGGCGGGGCAAAAACATCCAATGCCCCATCTGAATGTTTCCAGTGATACCAGATGGTGGGTTAACTTAATTTACACGGAGGAGACGCAATGGATTTTAAGCTGTCAACAGAGCTTGAGATGCTCAGGAAAGCGGTAAGGGAATTTGCCACAAAAAAGATTGCTCCCAATGCAGACCAGTGGGATGAGGATCATTATTTTCCTTATAAAGAGGTGATGAAACCCATGGGAGAGCTGGGTTTCTTCGGAACCGTCATCCCGGAGGAGTACGGTGGAGAGGAGATGGGATGGATGGCCGCCATGATCGTTTCCGAGGAGATTGCCAGGGCATCCTCATCCTTAAGGGTCCAGGTTAACATGCAGATCCTGGGATGCGCCTACACCATTTTCACCTATGGAACGGAAGAAGCCAAAAAGAAGTATATCGAAAAGCTCTGCACGGCGGAATACGTGGGCGGTTTCGGCATTACTGAGTCTGATGCAGGCTCCGATGTCATGGCCATGGCCTCCACTGCCGAGGACATGGGGGACCACTGGCTGCTCAATGGTTCCAAAACCTGGATCTCCAATGCTGCCGTGGCAGATGCCCTGATCTACTATGCCTACACCGATAAAGATGCCGGCAGCAAAGGCTTGTCCGCCTTTGTGATCGAACCCAAGAATTTTGAAGGCATAAAAACCTCCGCCCTTGAAAAGCTCGGATCCCATTCCTCCCCCACGGGTGAGCTCTTCCTTGATAATGTAAAGGTGCCCAAGGAGAACATCCTTGGAAAACCCGGAGATGGTGCCAAAATCGTTTTCAGCTCCCTGAACCATACCCGGCTCTCCGCTGCCGCAGGCGGTGTGGGCCTGGCCCAGGCCTGTCTGGATACCGCTGTTAAATACTGTAATGAAAGAAAGCAGTTTGGAAAGAAGATCGGCAGTTTCCAGATGAACCAGGACATGATCGCCCAGATGTCAACCGAGGTTGAAGCGGCCCGGCTTCTTGTTTACAAGGCGGCCTGTGCAAAGGATGAGGGAAAATTGAACAATGGGCTTGACGTGGCCCAGGCCAAATATTTTGTGGGTGAAACCGCGACAAAATGTGCCAACTTTGCCATGCGGATCCTGGGGGCATATGGATACTCCACGGAATACCCCGTGGCAAGATACTACCGGGATGCGCCCACCTACTCCATGGTTGAGGGGTCTGCCAATATCTGTAAGTGGATCATTGCCCTTGATCAGCTTGGGATAAGAAAAGCCAACCGTTAGTGTAACGACAAGGTAATCAGACCATGGGCTTCGGCACCTGTACGGGTCTGATTACCTTGCCTTAACCTCCTTCCTCCTTCCTCCTTTCCCACCGCTGAATGCCGTTGTAAATCGTTTTACGGATTGTTTCCTTGAATTGTGCGTCCCGGCAGACTATTGTAGCGCAAACATATTGTGACAGTCTGCTTGGGTAAAAAACGAAAAAGGAGATTTGTTTGATGGTGTCAGAACACACTCGCCTCGGCTGGGTGCCGTCAAGGGATGAAAAAGGATCCATTGACTGGGAAAATTTTGGTAGCGCTTTTCTCCATGCCACTTCCGATGGTATTGCGGTTTTTGATACGACCTACCAGGCGGTTCTTTCCAATGACCTGTGCCGGAAGGCCCTTGGCATTTATCCGGGAACCCCCCTCTTGTCAACCCTTCCCGAGCTCTCCGATAAAGCCCGCACAGTGGCCCGGACCAAGCGTCCTGTCCATGAAGTCGTCATAAAACAGGAGGAGACACGCTTTTCCGTGGCGGTGCACCCTGTTCTCCGGAACCAGGAACTCCTGGGCATTTTGTTCATCTTTCGCGAGGTGACGAACATTGATGCGGTGACCATTAAGATGGAGTATTATCAGCAACTTTCCGATGAACTCGACAGTCTGATCGAATCGAGTAATGACGGGTTGTGGATTTGTGACGGGAATGGCGATGTGATGCGGCTGAACCCTGCATCCGAGCGCTTGAGCGGGATCAAGGCCGTGGATGTCATTGGAAAGAATATGAAGGATATTGTTGCAGAAGGGTATGTTAACAAGTCCGTCACCCTTGAGGTGCTCAAAACCGGGAAGCGAATCAGTATTTTTCAGAAAACCCGAAGCGGTAAAAGCCTGTTTCTAACGGGAAGTCCTATTTTTGACAGCGAGACCGGACAGATTCGCAGGGTGGTGGTCAATGAAAGGGATATCACTGAACTCACAACCCTCCAGGGGGAGTTGGAAAAGCAGGAAGCGTTAAATTATCAATATAAGCGGGATCTGCTGGAGATGCAGATTGAAAAGACGGATTTCAAGCAGATTATCGCCAAGAGCGAGAATTATGTCACTACCCTTCAAAAGGCGGTCAAGCTTGGCAGTGTTGATTCCACCGTGCTTATCCTTGGAGAATCCGGAACCGGTAAGAGCATTCTTGCCAATTTGATTCATAAATATTCTGCCCGGGCCGACGAAGCCCTGATAAAGCTCAATTGTGGTGCCATTCCCGAATCCCTGGTTGAAAGTGAATTGTTCGGATATGAAAAAGGCGCTTTCACCGGGGCTCAGAAATCCGGAAAACCAGGCAAATTTGAGATGGCGGACAAGGGCACGCTTTTTCTGGATGAGATTGGAGAACTGCCCTTGTCATCCCAGGTCAAGTTGCTGGGCTTTCTTGAAGACGGCAAGGTGTGCCGGGTGGGCGGAACGGTGAGCAAGACCCTTGATGTGCGCATTATTGCCGCAACCAACCAGGATCTGAAGACCATGATCCGGAACAACACTTTTCGCAGGGACCTGTATTACCGGCTCAATGTGGTGCCCCTTGTGATACCGCCCTTAAGGGAGCGGGAGGATTGTATTCTTTCCCTGCTTAGCCATTATGTGGAACAGTTTAGCCTGAAATACAAGAAAAAGAAGGAGGTAACCCTTCTTCCGGAGGTGGTGGATGTGCTTTTGTTATATTCCTACCCCGGAAATGTGAGGGAACTGATCAATATCTGTGAAAGACTTGTGGTGTTGTCCAGCAATGGGACCATGGCATACAACGATCTGCCTGCAAGTGTTCTCTCAAAGGTGGGAGAGTCAAGATCCGAATCCCAACCCCACCTGTTGGGCAAGGGGCTCACCCTCCAGGAGATGATTGAACGGCTGGAGAAAAAAGTACTTGAAAAAACCATGAAAAAATACAGAACCCAGGACAGAACCGCCAAAGTGCTGGGCCTCAATCAGTCCACCGTGGCCCGCAAGCTGAAAAAATACGCCATTGACAGTTGAACCGTCCTCCCCCCTAAGGCTCTGCTTGCGTTAAAGGGGAGGGTGGTTTTATGCTAAGGCTTTCAATCCATTGAGGACCTTTTCAGGCAGGGCAGGCAGTTTCCGAATCCGAACGCCACAGGCATTATAAATCGCATTTATAATGGCGGGGTGGGGCGCGGTAAGGGGAAGCTCACCCACGCCGGAGGACCCAAAGGGACCGCCGTTTTTCCGGGGCGTGCACAGGTGGATCAGCTCCATGTCATCGGGAATATCTTCAATATAGGGCAGGCCTGCGCCCATGAGTGTAGACTGTTTCTGGATATTTTCAAAATCTTCAGACAGGGCAAGGCCGATGCCCTGGGCAAGGCCGCCGTACATCTGGCCGTCTATGGTGGCAACGTTATTGAGTTTGCCGATATCTGAAATAAAGGTGAATTTCTCAACCTTGACCTTTCCCGTTGTAATATCTACGGCTATTTCCGGCATGAACAGGCCGTACATCAGTGCCCCAAAGGGCTTGCCCTGGCAGTCGTCATCACACATGGTGCCGCCCATGTTGGTCCAGGTGCCGGTATAACGGGTGGGAATCTTCTGGTCAACCATCTCATCATAGGTCCTGAAACCGCCATCCTCTTTTTTCATGGCAGCCAGGAGGAGGTCACATCCGTGGACAATGGCATTGCCCTTTACCACCTGGGAACTGCTGCCCGAGGCAGCCCCGGCATTGGGCGCAAGGGCGGTATCGTTCATCACCAGTTTGATCTGCTCCGGTGCCAGCGCCAGCGCCTTTAACGCTTGGTGGGCAGTGCCGAGCACGCCGATATCAGCGCCCTGGCCATGGTCTTCCCAGTTGTTGAAGACGGTGACGCCCTCCTGGGTTAATTCGATGATGATATCTGCGGTATCCGGTCCGTCGTGGGTCGCGCCAAATACGCCAAGGGCTACCCCCACCCCTTTTTTGATGGTGTCCGTGGATTCTTTTTTCGCCTTTTCAAGGGCGGCCTGGTACTTGGGCCGGATGGTGTCGATCATCAAGGGATAGACATAAACATCGGGTTCCTGGCCAAAGGGGAAGGTGTCCCCTTCACGGATCACATTCAGGTAGCGAAGCTCCAGGGGATCCATGCCGATCTTTTCCGCCAGTTCGTCCAAAAGGATCTCCGTTGCGGTATAGGCCTGGGGAGAGCCAAACGCCCTGAATGCCGAGCCCCAGGTCTGGTTGGTGCACACGGTGTGTCCAATGCCCCGGATGTTGGGAATGGCGTAGTTGGCCCCCATGAACTGGGTGCCGCGCTGGGTGAGGCGCTCGGAGAACTCGGAATAGGGGCCATGGTCCACATAGTATTTTGTCTCCATGGCCATGATTTTTCCATTTTCATCTGCGCCGAACTTCATGTGCATGTCAAAGGGACACCGGTTGGGGGTATAATTAATGGTCTGGGCCATGTCATAGGCAAGGAACACCGGTCGTCCCGTGGCCAGCACCGCCGCCCCGATAATGGCCTCGCAGGTGATACTCAATTTATACCCGAAGGAGCCGCCGGAGTTGTTCTGTATGATCCGGATATCCTTGGCCTCAAGTCCGAGCCCCGGCGCCATCTGTGCCTGGTGAAAATAGATCCAGATACTCTTTGACTGGATGCTCAGGCGGCCTTCTTCATCGATGTAGCCAAACCCGACATCCGGTTCCATGACCAGGTGGGGCTGGCGCTGGAGATAATAATCCCCTTCCACAACATGGGCCGCTGTTTCCATGATCGGAGCGGTGTCGTCCCCCTTTGCGATTCGTTTTTCATTATAGATATTGGGGGTGCCCGGATGGATTTCCATGGCATCGTCAGCAATGGCGTCCATGGCGGACATGTATGCCGGCAGCTCTTCCAGGTCCAAGATCACTGCTTTGGCCGCGGCATTGGCGTGTTTCTGGGTATCGGCACAGACCAGGGCAACCACATCCCCATACATGAAAATCTTTTCATCACAGAAAATGGGCCGGTCAAGCCCATCCTGCAAGGGTGTCGCCTGTCCCGTAATTCGGTTGGTCCCTTTCACGTCCTTTGCCGTCACCACCTTATAGACCCCGGGCATTTTCTCAGCCGTGGAGATATCAATTCCTTTGATGACGGCATGGGACAGTTCCGATTGAACCATGGCACCGTAAAGGGTATCATCCGGGAGCTTGTTTCTGAAATCTTCGCCAAAATCCCAGGTGCCGGTGGCTTTGTATACCGCGCTGGGGCGTGGATAGGAGGTGCCCCACACTTCGCCCTTTTTTCCGAGAAGGGAGGAGAACCCTTCCATCTCCATTTCCCCACGGAGGACCTTTGCCCCATCCATGACCGCATCAACCATCTGCTTGTACCCGGTGCACCGGCATGCATTGCGGTGTTTCTGATACCAGCTTCGCACCTCCTGGCGGGTGGGGTCAGGGTTAATATCCAGGAACGCCTTGGCACTGACAATAAACCCTGGTGTACAGAAACCGCACTGTATGGCACCGTTCACCGTAAAGGCCCATTGCAGGGGGTGGAGTTTGTTTGTATCGCCCAACCCCTCGATGGTCATGACCACAGACTCATTCGGAACCCTTTTCCACTTGGTTATACATGAACGTACAAGCTTACCGTTGAGGATAATATTGCATGCCCCGCATTGGCCCTTGTTGCAGCCGACTTTTGTGCCGGTGAGTCCAAGGTTTTCCCGGATCACCTCGGCAAGACTGACCGTTTCCTCGGCAATGACGGTCTGGGGAATGCCGTTCACATAGATTTTCTTGTTCAGATATTCTGTGGCCAAATGAATCCTCCTTGATATTGGAATATCATTGGCTGCTCCCTTGCCTGGACAAACATCCCCTTGCCAATAAGGTGACAAGCAGTGTTAAGAAGCGAAAAGAGCAGCCAAGATTTGCATCTTATTTACTGATTTCGTGCAGGCTCTCTTCCAGAATTGAAAGTCCCTTGTCCAGTTGTTCCGGGGTGATGACAAAGGGCATGAGCGTTCGGATGACATTGCCGAAGTTGCCGCAGGAGAGGATAATCAGCCCTTTTTCATAACAGAGCTGGATCAGTTTCTTTGTTTCCGCGGTGGCCGGTTCTTTTGTCTCCCTGTCTTTGACAAGCTCCAGCGCCAGCATGGGACCCTTGCCCCTGACTTCACCGATCATTTCAAATTTGTTTTGAAGATCCGTAAAACGTTTCAGGAGAATCTCACCCAGTTCACGGGACCTTTCAAGGAGCTTGTCCTCGTACAGGACGTCGAGAACGGCAAGGGCGGCACGGCAGGAAAGGGGGTTGCCGGAATAGGTGCCGCCAAGGCCGCCGATATGGGGGGCTTCCATCAGTTCTTTTCTGCCCGTGACCGCACTCAGGGGCATGCCGCCGGCCAGGCTCTTTGCCTGGGTGATAAGATCCGGTGCAACGTCCCAATGCTCAATGGCAAAAAATTTACCGGTTCTGCCGGCGCCTGCCTGGACTTCGTCGATGATCAGGGCAATGCCGTATTTTTTGCAGATCTTGTCAAGCTTGGGAAAGTATTCCGGCGGTGGGGTGACAAAGCCGCCCTCACCCTGGATGGGCTCTGCAATGATGGCGGCCGTTGATTCCGCTGCCACATTGGTGATGAAATATTCTTCCAGGTAGTCTGCGCAGGAGGTGCCGCAGTTGGGGTATTTCAGTCCAAAGGGGCAACGGTAGCAATAGGGGTAGGGGATGCGGTAAACTTCCGGGGCAAAGGGACCAAAACCGAATTTATAGGGTTTTACTTTACTGGTCAGGGACATGGTCAAAAGGGTTCTGCCGTGGAATCCGTTTTCAAAGGCAATGACCGCAGGCCGTTTGGTGGCATAGCGTGCGATCTTAACGGCGTTTTCAACGGCCTCGGCGCCACTGTTGGCAAACATGGTCATCTTTTTGAAATCACCCGGGGCCAGCTCATTCAACCGCGCCGCAAGTTCAATATAAGAATCGTACATGCCCACATGGAAACAGGTGTGGATAAATTTATCTGCCTGATCCTTAATTGCGGCAACAACCTTTGGATGGGAGTGTCCCACGTTGTTTACGCCGATGCCCCCTGCAAAATCGATGAATTCCTTACCGTCAACATCTGTCATCATTGCACCTGAAGCCGTTGCAATGCATGCCTGGGTTATGTTGGCAGGACCGGGTGGGATATGCTCTTTTCGCATTTCGAGAAGTTGGCTTGATCTGCTTTGTGTCATTTGCTTTGTCTCCATTTATAATATTAGGCGGTTGAATGCTTTACTTATTTCGGAGTTCTGTACCGTGCGTCAAATAGCAAAGCAAATAGTATGCCTATATAGTAATCTCTTTCCAGGAAAGGATGATTTTGCTGTGAAATCCTCAAAAGAATGGGCGTGGTGCAGCGGAGTGACCCATGGAGACGGTCTTGTTTTTCATGCACCAGCGCATTAAAAATGCCATGGTGCATATTTGGACGAACTTCTTTTGTTCACAGGGGTTCAGGGTCGGTTGTCGCAAAAACGTGCTGAAAAAATATGCAAGGGTGCATTTTTTGCGAACATTGTTCTGAGTGCCCCAGGGAAGGAAAAACCGTGGATATCTCCTTGTAATGCTATGCTATATTTTGTTTCTTGTTTTTTGCTCGTTTGGCATGTACTTTGCTACTATTATTCTGGGAGCAGAACAGGTATAACACTAAGGCACACGGTTCTTAATTGGACATTGAAAATTAAAAAAAAATGTTTGATCCCCGGGGAGGTGCAACGAAAAGTAAAGACTGAATACAGATCGTGATTGTGTGGCGGGATTGCCAGTTGCAGGAATAAGAATGTAAGAAAAAATGAGAAAAGGAGTCGCATCTATGCAGAATATAAAAAGAGCATTTCCATCTATTTCCAAATTTTTGATTCTTTCTACCGCAGTTGTATTCTCAATGGTTATGTCATTTTCCACGGAGGAGGCCCATGCCGGCAAAACGTACAAGTTTACCATGCAGAACATGTTCTCCCTTAATCACCCGGTAACCGCTGCCGTAAAGGAGATGGCCAAGGAGTTGAAGAAAGCCAGTGACGGCCGGATAAAACTCCAGGTGCTTGCCTCAGGCGCCCTTGTAAAGGGACCCAATATCTTTGAGACGGTGGGTAATGGTGCCATTGATATGGGAACCACCTGCAGCTGTTACCATGGCGGTATTCTGCCTGTTGCGGCAACGGCATTTGCCCTGCCCGGTGACCCCCGGGGAGCGGATGAGATCATGGACTTTATCTACCAAGAGGATACATTACAATTCTTCCGTGATGCCTATGCCACGCAAAACGTCGTGTATGGGGCCCCCCTGATCTGGGACGGCTACACCATTGTCTCTAAAGAGCCCATTACCACTTGGGCAGACTTGAAAAAACTCAAGATCAGGGCTTCCGGTTCCATCGCAAAGACCCTGCGGCGGATGGATGTGCCCACTGTTTTTATTCCTTTTTCTGAGATCTATGTCGCCCTTTCCCGGGGGACCATCGATGCTGAGATCAGCGGCAGCCACGCAGAGAGCTATCTTGCCAAAACATTTGAAGTCGCAAAGTACCAGACCGTGCCAAACATCTCCGGGGCCCAGAACTGCGAAATTATTCTGAACAAGGACAGATGGCAGGAACTTCCGGACGATCTGAAGGTGATCTTTGATACCGCCCTTAAAAATTGCGCCACCCGGGTGGCCCAGATCTTTACCGATGACGCTTCGACGGCTAAAACAAAGATGGAAGCCAAGGGTGCTGAGTATATAAGGCTTCCGGACAGTGTTGTGGCACAATGGATGGATACTGCCGTCAAGATGTGGGATGACGAACTTGCAAAGGAGAGCCCTCTTTCTGCAGAATATATTGAGTTGGTTAAGAAAGATCTGAAAAAACGGGGTTATACGCTTTAAAAATCATTTCACCAAAATCCCTTTGGGATCGATCTTATTCCAAAGGGATACAAGTTCATAGGATCTGATATGCAAATGGTTGAAAAGTTTATACGTTTTGTAGAGACATTGAATAAAATCGTCGGCAAGGCAGCGTCTTACTTGATTTTTGTTTTCATGTCCCTGATGGTATATGAAGTGATTGCGAGATATTTTTTTCAAAGCCCCACCATCTGGGTGCACGAAATCTGCGGTTTTCTTTTCGCTGGATATGTCGCCCTGACCGGTGGGTGGGTACTCCTGGAAAAAGGGCATGTGGCGGTTGATATCATCTATCAGTATTTCCCCGAAAAAGGAAAAGACCTGGCGGACATCGTTGTTTGTCTCATCGCGTTGTTCATGTTTAGTATTTTGTTCTGGCAGGGATATAAGTTTGCCTGGCATGCGTTTATTACCAACCAGCATTCCCATACCCTTTTCCGGCCGCTCCTCTGGCCGGTGAAGTCCATGCTTCCCCTGGGTGCGCTGTTATTCCTTCTTCAGATACTGGCGGATCTTGCCCGGAGTATTGTTCAATTCAAGCAGAGGAGAGCCTGATGAATCCCGCATTGATCGTTGTTGTAATGTTCCTGGCCGTTGTTGTCCTTTTTGTCCTTAGAACGCCCGTTGCCTTTACCCTGGGCGCCGTTGGTATTGCTTTTCTTCTCATGATCAACGGGCCCCGGTTTCTGATGTTGCTGCCCCCTTCCATACTTGAGAACATGACCAGTATTATCCTGCTTGCGATCCCGTTGTTTATTTTCATCGGGTGCATGCTGGAAAAATCCGGCATTGCCGATGAGATCTTTGAAATGATCTATAAATGGCTGGGAGCCATACCCGGCGGGCTTGCCATTGGTACGGTCTTTATCTGTGTTATCTTTGCCGCCATGGTCGGTGTTGTGGGTGCTGCAACGGTAACCATGGGTTTGATCGCCCTTCCGGCCATGCTGAAAAGGGGATATAAGACCACCCTTGCCATCGGGTGTATTTCCGGTGGTGGCGCCCTGGGATTCCTGATTCCCCCCAGTGTGACCATGATCGTCTATGCGTCCCTGTCCAACCTTTCCATCGGAAAAATGTTTCTGGCCGGTGTGGTGCCGGGATTTCTGTTGGCCGGTCTGTTCATGACCTATATCCTCGTTAGAAGTTTGATTAATCCCGAGCTTGCCCCCCCCGTACCCGTGGAAGAGCGGGCCACCTGGAAAGAAAAATTTATTTGTATCAAAAACCTGGCCATGCCGTTTGTACTCATATTTTCCATCATGGGGACCATCTTTTCCGGCATGGCAACCCCCACGGAAGCGGCTGCCGTAGGCGCCTTTGTCTCTGTACTCATTGTTATTTTTCGATTGCGGTCGTTTAAAGAGGCATTCAAAGTCGTCTCCGTTGCCGCAGAAAAGACCGCCCATCTCACCAGTATGGTTCTGTGGATCATCATTGGATGCCTTGCCTTTTCCGCCGTGGTGAACACCCTGGGACTGCCGAGTCTCCTGAATGATTTCATTGAATCCCTGGGCATCAACCGGTGGTGGGTACTCCTCTTCATGCAGTTGAGTTTTTTCCTCCTGGGAATGGTGATGGACGATCTGCCCATTATCATGATCACCGTGCCCATCTATGTTCCCCTCATCAACCTGCTTGGATTTGACCCCCTGTGGTTTGGAATCCTTTTCATCGTCAACATGCAGATGGCCTACCTGACCCCGCCCTTTGGGTTTGTTCTGTTTTACATGCGGGGGGTGGTGCCGCCCGAGATCTCCATGGGGGATATCTATCGATCCGTGTGGCCGTTTATCGGGATGCAGTTTATCTGCCTGCTCCTGATCATGCTGTTTCCTCAAATTGTTCTCTGGCTGCCGTCCGTGGTGGGCATGTAGCCGCACTCGCTCAAAAGAATGGATTTTTTTTAAAAAGATGAAAATTGACCGGGTGGCTGTTCCAGCGCCTGGCACAGGTTTTGGAGCATCCATCTGTCAATTTTGATTTAAGGAGTTTCCATGGAAAGCCAGTATAGTTGTTTTTCTTCACTCCCCCGGGGAAATGAGATCATCAACAAGGCCCAAAGCGTAAATCTTGACCCCCGAATCCTATATGAAGCCGTGATTGATCTTTCCTCCGAAGGGCTTGTCACCGCCACCTGCATCAACCTGGCTGCGGGTATCCTGTTGGACGACCTGGGGTTGCCCAATTACTTTTTTGAGAATATTACCCGGGAGTCCCTGAAACATATTCTTGCCTCCATTGCCACCAGCGTCACCTTCCGGGACGATAAAGTGGTCCTGTACGGCCGGGTGGCCCATGTGGATTTTAACCTGGAGCAGGACAATGATTTCCAGCGGGTCAGGATCGCCACCCGGGAGACCCGGGACAGCATGGAGAAAATCCTGGAAAACCTGATCGCAGGCCACCGGCGGGAGTATTGCTACAGCCCGGAAAATAACTATTATACCTATATTATCCGGCCGGAAACGGTCCAGGACTATACAAAACAGGAGTTCACAGCGTCCCGGTTCCTTTTCTCCCTGGCCGGCAATTACACCGCCAGTCCGGAAGCCACCCGCCGTCGGTATGAAACCTTCATGAAAGCGTCTGAGTCATCGGTTACGCCGTTGATCGAGGTGTTTAACCTGCCTGAAACCGGGCAGACCCGGCTGATGTTTAACAGCGATTTTGCATCGCCCCAGCTTCCGGTGTTGCGAAAACTGTTTGACGACCATGGCCTGACCCTGATGCGTGCCTATTGGGAACCCTATTGGGCCGACTCAGCCGTGCCCTCCTCCATCTGTTCCGTGTATCTCCAGGGGGAACTGTCCCGGAAAAAAGAGGCGGAGATCACGGCCGACCTTTGTTCGTTTCTGGCCTTTAATGTCACCGGGGTCACGGATCTCTACGTGGCCGGGAAACTGAGTTTCCAGGAGATGTTGTTTGCCGGGAATGCCGTTGATTTCACCCACATGTTCATTTTCGAGGAAAATGAAAATGCCATGGCAAGGGAGATCATGGCAAGCCTTCCCAGCAAAGATCACCGGGATGCCCTTGCCGCCCGGGCCCACCGTTCCAATAAATCCACCTTTACCTCGAAAATCATCCTGGACACCACCCGGGAGAATCCGGATTTAATCAAAATCTTGTACGATCTGTTTAATAAACGATTCGATCCGGGTATCTCCCAGGGCATCACGGCCACGGCCCTGGAAGAAAAACTCGAGGTGTTCAGGAAAAAAATTGCCTCCCGGTTCATCGATTTCACCCTGGGGTATGATATCTTTGACTTTATGCAGAAGATCGTCTCCTGCACCCTGAAGACCAATTTCTATAAGCCGGAAAAGCGATCCTTTGCCTTTCGGTATGACAATAGAATCCTTGACCCCCTGGTGTTTGATAAATTTGTATTCGGCATCTTCCATGTGAGCGGTCATTACGCCTGCGGCACCCACCTCCGGGCCGGGGACATCGCAAGGGGGGGGCTGCGGCTGCTCCGGGTCACCCGTTCCAACCATTCGGCTGAGCTGGACAATGCCGTGCTCCTCAACTATGCCCTGGGACCCAAGGCCCAGCGCCTGAAGCACAAGGATATTTGCGAAAGCGGGTCAAAGGGGGTGGTGGTTCCCCATGCCATCTATTCGGGGTACGGCATGGATGCCCTCCATGACTATACCGAAGGCATCATGGACCTGATGCTGGGGGATGATGCCATTGTGGATTATTACGGACGGCCTGAAATGATCTTCTTCGGTCCGGACGAGGGCACCGCACCCTTCATGGATGCCGTGGCCCTCCGGGCAAAAGAGCGGGGGTATAAATACTGGCGAACCATGACCACGGGCAAGAGCTTTGGTATTCCCCATGACATCTACGGCCAGCTGGACAACGGCGATATCTTCGGCCTCATTGAAAATGGCGATAAAGGCACGAACCTGTACATCAACGGGGAATCCGTGGTCGTGACCACGGATATGGATATCATTTATGATAAAATCGGTGGGAAGATTGAGAAAAGCGGCATGACAACCACCGGGGTCATGGCGGCTTTCAGGACCCTCATCACCCATTATGACGTCCAGGAAGAAGATCTCAACCTCATGATCACCGGGGGACCGGACGGTGACCTCGGGGGCAACGAGATCCAGTGTTATAAAGGTAATATCTGTCTGATCATTGACGGCGGGTCCATCCTGTTTGATCCCGAGGGCCTTGATAAAAAGGAGCTGATGAAGATCGCCTTCATGCGCCACACCTCCCCCCGGGCCAATACCCTGCACTTTCCCGTGGAAAAGCTGAGCCCTAAAGGATTCAGGGTGCCCCTTAAAGGGAAAAACATCACCCTGCCCGACGGCACCTTTGTGGAAGACGGGGCCATGTTCCACCGTACCTTCCTGTCGGAGCCCGGCAACCGGGAAATGATCCGTGAAGCCAATATCCAGGCGTTTATTCCCTGCGGCGGATTTAAGGACACAATAAACCAGGGCAACGTGGACGCTTTTCTCTCGGTCTTTACGGAGCTTCGATTCATTGTGGAGGGGGCCAATGTCTTTTTTGATGATGCCTCCCGGCGGCATATTGCCGGATCCACGGGCATTAAACAGATCAAAGATACCACGGCCAATAAAGGCGGGGTTTTCTCAAGCTCCATTGCAGAGGTGCTCACCGCCTTTTTGTTTGAGGAAAACTATGAAGCCAAATTATTGAACGACAGCGATACCCGGTGGGCGCTGATCCGGGATATCATGACATTGGTGGATAATAATTCCAGGGCAGAGACCGATATGCTCATTCGGATCCATGAAGCCGATCCGTCTGTTCCCCTGTTTGTTCTTTCCGAGAAAACCAGTGAGCAGATTTTTGCCCTCCAGGAGATCTTTGAGAATAAAATTTCGGAACTCCTGGAAAATGAAGCCTGCATCCGGAATATCATGGAGAACTATATCCCGGCCGTGATCATTGATAAGCTAGGCTTTGAGTTTATCATGGATCTGTTGAATTCAGACGCGTTGCAGACCTATCGTGATGCGATTATCACCAAGAAATTATCCTCCATGGCCTTTTATCGATACGGCCTTGACTGGAGCGGGTTTATTCAGGCGGTTGAAACCGATTTCTCCGAGGGGGTCATGGGCATCTCCATGGCCGTTAATTAATCACCCAGAACTCTACTAAAAAATCCCCGGGGAATCAGCGGTCCATCGCTGATTCCCCGGGGATTTGTCTTTTCTTATCCGTTCATCCGAAGAGGGGGGTTAGAGAATGAGCCGTTGGGGATCACACTCCTCCCTGAGCAGCTGAAGCTCCTGGGCCGTTGGCGGGGCCTCTTCCTTGGCCCTGGAAATATCCACTGAAAACTCCATTTTATCAAGGATCTGTTCCGGGGTGATGCCGGGGTAGTAGCCGGACAGATACATCTCCTTGGTCGTATCATCAAAGCGCATGGTGCCCATGTTGGTGATCACCATTGCCGGTCCCCCCTGGGGCAGGCCGGCATTCTTTCTGCCGTTGGGGCCGTCCAGGTATCCAGGACTTGTGAGATAATCGAGTGTGTTTACAAATTTCCGCTTTTCCTGCTGCATGAAGATCAGGCTTTTGGGAACAAAAGAGGCCACATCGCATCCCCCGCCGCTGCCGGAAAACCGTGTTTTGGGGTGGTGGTAATCGCCGATCACGGTGGAGTTGAGGTTGCCGAATTTATCGATCTGGGCCGCACCCAGGATGCCCACCACATGGTCGCCGGTGATCTTGTTCTGCATGGTGGCAAAGGAATCCAGGAGCCCGCCGTTGGCGGAGGTGTGGTACATCACCCTGGAATCCCCCACGGCCATGGGGATCTCTTCAAGCTTTGAGTCGATGGCCCCTGTTTCAAAAAAAATAACACTCTCCGGTGCATTGATCTTTTTGGCTGCCATGGCTGCCAGCATGGAAATGCCGGTTCCGCAGAACACAATATCCTGGTTGGATATTTCCCTTGCCGCAATGATTGTCATCATCTCTTTTAATGTGTATTCCATACCTGTCTCCCGGTTCA
>JAEINR010000090.1 GCA_016342325.1 Desulfobacterium sp. | reverse complement strand
CTATGGCTCAAACTAAAGAGACATAGGATCAGAAGCAAATTTTACGCCAACCGTTATTTGTGGCAATAGAAATTTTCTTTTTCCCAATGTGTCCAAAAAGCACTGTAAATGCACATTGTTCCTCGCTTAAGGCTATATGTTATTTCCCATTGATAACAATTGATTCGTTAGTTAGTCTAACAAGATGTTGAGTAGTTTCCTGCCTATCTGTAATAAACTTCTAACTGTATCTCTCTCAGTTTGTAATGTTATCTTGTTTTCCGGATAACGCCAATTTTTCGAAAATGTTCGAATTTATCGGGACGGCCCTGTTTCTCCTGTTTTAAACGATATTGAACTTGAACCCTTCCCCGGAAAGTTCCACCGTGATCGTGTCTATCTGTTCCCCTTTTGCCATCCGGGTCAGCATCTGACGGCTCATCTCCGGCAGGAGGGTGTTGGTGAGGATATGATCCACATTCCTTGCACCGGAATCAACTTCCGTGCACCGGTCGGCAATGGCGTCTACGATCTCATCATCGTAGGTAAAGGTGATGTTTTTGTTCTCCTCCATGCGTTTGACAATGCGGTTCAGTTTGAGCCGGATGATGCGTTTCATGTTGTCGTCGGTGATGGGTAAATAGGGAACCACCTTTAACCTGCCAAGGAACGCCGGCTTGAAATGTTCTTGCAGCTCCGGCCTGAGCATTTCGGTGAGGGCCGGCGGGTCGGGCATGGTCTCTTCGTCGGCGCACACCTTCATGATGGTGTCGGTGCCGAGGTTCGAGGTGAGGATGATCAGGTTGTTCTTGAAATCGATCCGTCTTCCCTCTCCGTCCTCCATCATGCCTTTGTCAAAAACCTGGTAGAAGAGTTCGGTCACGTCTGTGTGGGCCTTTTCGATCTCGTCAAGGAGGACGACACTGTAGGGTCTTCTTCGGACCGCCTCGGTGAGGACGCCTCCCTCCCCATAGCCCACATAGCCCGGGGGGGATCCCTTGAGGCTCGAGACCGTGTGGGCTTCCTGGTACTCGGACATGTTGATGGTGATCATGTTCTGCTCGCCACCGTAGAGGAGTTCCGAAAGGGCCAGGGCGGTTTCGGTCTTGCCGACCCCGCTCGGGCCGACCAGCATGAATACACCCGTGGGCTTTGACGGGTCCTCGATGCCGGCATGGGCGGTCTGGATCACCTGTTCGATGGCGGTAAGCCCGTGGTCCTGGCCGATGATCCTCTCCTTGAGCCGTTGGCTCAGGTGCAGGACCGTGTTGATCTCGTCGGAGAGCATCTTGCCAGTGGGGATGCCTGTCCAGCCTGAGATCACGGCACCCACGGTCTGGGAATCCACGGTGATCTGGATTAGGGGCTCATCACCCTGCCGCTCCTTGAAGTCGGCCTCAAGCGCTTTGAGCTCGGCCTGCATGGCCGTAAGATCGTCATGGGTTTCTTCGCCCTTGTTGTGGATTTCCTGGATCCCGGTGTAGAGGTCCCGGATTTTTACGGCCACCTCCATCTCGCTTTCCCACTGCTGGGTCAGTCTGTCCAGTTCGCTTTGTCTGGCTTCCTTTTCAAGGGAGAGCAGGCGTAGTCGTTCCCCGTGGTCTTTGCCGATGGCACGTTCTTTTTCCAGGATGATCGTCTCTCTTTCGATCTGTTCTATCTGCCGGGTGGCGTCTTCCACGGCAGGGGGGCTTGTGGTCAGTCCTAAAGCAACCCTGGCGCAGGCCGTATCAAGCACGCTCACGGCCTTGTCCGGCAACTGCCTGCCTGAGATGTAGCGGTTTGAGAGATGGACCGTATCCACCAGGGCTTCATCGGTGATCATCACCTTGTGGTGGTTTTCAAGGAAGGGGGCAATTGCCCGCATCATCACCAGGGCCTTGGCCTCGTCCGGCTCGTCGATCTTCACCACCTGGAAGCGCCTGGCCATGGCTGCGTCCTTTTCAAAGTATTTCTTGTACTCGGCCCAGGTGGTGGCGGCGATGGTGCGAAGCTCCCCCCGGGCCAGGGCCGGCTTCAGCAGATTGGCGGCATCCCCGGATCCTGATCCACCGCCGGCCCCGATGAGTGTGTGGGCTTCGTCGATAAAGAGAATGATGGGAACAGGCGATGCCTTTACTTCGCTTATCACCTGCTTGAGACGATCTTCAAACTCCCCCTTGATGCCGGCACCGGCCTGGAGAAGTCCCAGATCCAGGGTGTGGATGGCGGCATTCCTCAGCACCGGCGGCACGTCTCCCTGGGAGATTCTCAGGGCAAATCCTTCAACCACAGCCGTCTTGCCGACCCCGGCTTCCCCGGTGAGGATGGGGTTGTTCTGGCGGCGCCGGATGAGGATGTCCACCATCTGGCGGATTTCAAAATCCCGGCCCAGGACAGGGTCGATTTCACCTTGTCTCGCTTTTTCCGTGAGGTTGATCGTGTACTGTGCAAGGGCCTGGGCCTTTCCCGGGCTGGCGGGCCTGGCTGTGCCCGGAGGAAGGTCGGCCGCTTTTGCAAATTCCTCACTCTCCTCAATGGAGCCTGCGGTCAGGTCGTTGAAAGCGTCGGTCAGGGTTTCAATGGATATCTTGCCGAACAGGGGCGAGGCGGACATAAGCGACCGGGCCGTATCCGGGTCGGATAACAGGGCGATGAGGATGTGGCCGGACCGGATGAAGGGGGCATGTAAATCGATTGAGGCCACCAGCCAGGCCGCTTCTATCATCTTGGGAATCTTGGGAGAGAGGGCCGGGGTCCTGGCATTGCCGGTCTTGAACTGTTCAATCACCTCGGTCAGGTCATTGACGAGGTGGGACTGGTTGATCTCAAAATGTCGTGTGATCTTGTGGAAATCGCAGTTTTCAATATCCAAAAGCTTTATGAAAAAGTGTTCAAGCTCGACATCATAGTGGGTGTGGGACAGGCAGAGGCCTGCTGCGGATTCGAGACTTTTGCGACAGGCAGAGTTTAGCTTTCCGATCAGGGACTTAAGGTTTGCTGCAGCCATGTTGCCTCCTTTTTAAGGGTTTAGCTTATTAGCTCTGATTTTCATGTTCTTTTGGCAAGAGAATCAGAAAGTTTTGTTGGTTTCGGCCTGTCCGGATCAGGTCTTTTATTTTGCCTGCTTAAGATCTGCCTCCTGGAAGGTCATCTGCTGGTGGTCGGGATAGTCGAATTCAGGTGATGCGATCCAGGTGGACCATCCAAGGAGGGGGCGCGCCTCTCCCGCTCCTCCCAGGATCCCCATGGGAACCTCTTCTTTCTTGAGAATGATTCTCAGTTCAAACTCAAACTCAATGCCGACCATGTATCGAACAAGGGAGAATACGGGCAGGAGCAGATCCCCCGGCGGGGTCAGGCGTAAATACTTTTTAAAGTCCACAGGTCCTAGATTGACCCGGAACTTGGTCTGGCACTCCCGGACCTCTTTTCCGCAGACAGTATCCATGCCAAGGCGTGCGTTGGCCATGCCAATGCTTGTCTGATCCTCCTTGGCCAGGGGAACCGAGCGTTCCACAAACTGATCCACTGTGGTCCTGGCGCCGGAAAAGTACTCCAGGGCGGCTTCGATGCTCACGGCCGATGCCACCTGCTTTGAGAGAAGGCCTGAATAGAAGCTCAGGGACTCCCTTGGCAGTCCCAGCATGCCGACCATGCCGGGGGTGCCCAGGCCTGCAAGGCTCAGCAGGTACCGGGAGAGACGGTCTTCCGCCCCTTGCCGGTAGCTTTCCGGAAAGCGATGCTTTTTCCAGGCAAGGTAAAAAAGGGAGATCAGCCTGTGGTGGAATATATCGAGGAACTCTGTCAGGGCGCGGTCTTTTTTTCTCAGCCGTTCCTGGGCCAGTTCATTGTACCACTGGGGCAGGATCCCTGACGGCCCGATCAGTCCCATGAAGGCGACCTTCATGGTCAACGCCTGGTTATCCTTTTGTTTCTCAAGGCCGGATATCTCGCTTGGGGGAAAGGCAAACCCCGGTTCCACGGAAAAGCGCACCGCCTCCTCCTTTGGTACCTGGGTCTTTCCCAGGGGCTTCTTATCCTGGGCAAAGTTCTCCAAAAGGGTTACCGCCTTGAAAAAGGAGAACTCGTAAAATTTTTGATGCAGCTGCTCGATCAGAGCAGTATCTGGTTTCCGCTCCTGGGTGGCCATAACTTAAGGGTCTCTTTTTGTTGAAGGGTTTTCACCGCAAGCTGGGAAAATGAATTCACAGATACATACTGGCCCAGGAACCGTTCCAGGATCGAACTGAACAGATAGAGTCCTGCCCCCACAAATTTATTCTCATCCAGGGTGATGGTCACCTGGACCCCCCGGCAGAAGGACTGGTGGATGCGGCGGGTCACATGGACGGATTCCACCCGGACAATGCCGCTGATCTGCTGTTTTGTGGCCGGTGAGTTGTCAAAGTCGTAGAGCATGAGCATTTCCCGCAGGGCATCCTCTCCCCCCTGGACCAGGGAGATGAAGTTGAGGGAGAGGTGGGAGATGAGCCGCCACTGGAGGGTGCCTCCCAAAAAGGGCCGCCGGGTCGGGGTGGACTTGATCATGCCCCTGATTCTTTCGATGGGGGCCGCTGTTTCCATGGTGAAGTCGCCTTCAACATCCCCCATGGGAAGCCTTGCGGCAAGATCCCGGTTGGTGCAGGTGGTGTGGACGGTGAGGATGTCGCAGGCCGGGTCTTCGGGGGTGAGATTGAGGTCTGAAAACGAAAGGAACACCTCGGTACCCCTGTCCGCCCTTTTTCCCGACGCCCGTCGCTGGAAGTGCCAGAATGCCTGCCGGGTGTTTTCAAGGCCCTGGTCCAGATGGTGGCGAACGGAGTAGAAGGGCCGGTATTCCACCGGTTTTCCCGTGGCTTGGGAGGCGGCAGAGACCCTGTCAATGGAGTACACCTCGGTTGCTTCCTGACGCCGTATGTCCGGGATCACCCTGTACTCAGTCTTGCGCTGTTCGACCCTTATGGGTTCTGCTGTCTTGGAGAAGAGATTGACAATCGGCGTGGCATTGAGGGTGAAGGTGTCGGCATTGACCATGAGGGAGGTCTTGGCACTCCTGTCAAGGTAGATCCTGATCTCGAGATCAACGCCGGGAAAGGTATCCTGTAACCGGTCAAGGCCGGTGAGGTCAAAAAAGAAGAACTTTTCCGGAAAACAGAAATATTCAAACAAGAGGCGATAGCCCGGGAAGGAGCGCTTGGAAAACGGTAACAGCCGCTCTTCCTCCTCAAACCCCACGGTTTCTATGGCATCTTTGCCAAGGGAGATGGCCGGTCCCTGGCCGTTGGAAGTCCTGCACTCCACATGGCAGACATGGTTGAAAAGAAGTTCATGGAGGTGGAACACGTGCTGGTGCTGGCCGTGGAGATAGAAGCGCAACCGGGACCAGCCAAGCTTGGCCACCGGTATGTCGCCAATGGTCTTCAGGTGAAGGCTGACCATCTGGTGGGCGCCCGTGACCATGGTCGAGGGTTCCTTGAGGGTTGCGCTGACAACCTCCACGGGCCAGAGTGTCATGGCCTGGCTTGTGACAAACTGGCAGGGGGTGCCGTTCACCGGCTTTGAAAAGAGCTTTGCGCCCCGGTCAATGGTATAGCCCGATTCCGGGATGTTCTGGCCCAGGGGGTCAAACCGGGCAATGGTCATGGAGGGGATGGGGTTGTTGTAATGGGGATAGATGATGTTGAAGAGCGATTCCGTGATCTCCGGAAAGTCGTCGTCGATCTTTTTATGGATCCGGCCGCTGATAAAGGCAAAGGCTTCTATGAGACGTTCGGTATGGGGATCGGTGGATACGTCGGGTTCAAGGAGAAGTCGGCTGGCGATCTTGGGGTGCTTTGCGGCAAATTCGGCGCCCATCTGCCGGAGGTAGCTGAGTTCCTGTTCATAATAGTTGAGAAAGGTATCGTCCATAGGTGTCTACTTTTTGATGGAGTAGGTGCTTCGGTTCGAATCAAAGGTCGTGTTAAAGGTCACGGGTTCGGCCAGTTCGTCCACAACAAGTATCCCGGCGATCCTGAATGTCAGGTGTCTGTTGGTGCCCTCCGGGGAATCGACCTCCACGGCAACCCTTTTCAATCGCGGTTCAAACCGTGCGATGGTCTTTTCTATCTCAAGTCGCAGCTGGGATTGTACCGACAGGGTCGATGGGTTTTTGCTGGTATAATCGGGAAGGCCATATACAAAAAACGAGGTATTGACCTCCCCGTATGCCGCCGGCGGGATGATGATGCTCCGTCTTGTGTTGAGGAGATTCTCAAGATCCCTGCGCACCGCCGCCATGATCTGTCTGAAACTGGCAACCCGGTACCGGGCAGACTCGCGGGAGTTGTCTGGCTCATGGTCAATGAGTCTGTCCAGTACCGATGCCTGAAACGTTTGGGACGGTTTGCTCATTTCTCTTCGTTGCCCGCAATATCAAACTTGAACGGTAGGGGTGAGTCTCCGGATCCGTCCGATTTCTGGGGGGTGTAGGTGTACTCAAACTCGCCGAAGTTGATGGTGACATTTTCCGTCAGCCGGTCCTCGCCCCCGGATCCCCCGCCGGAGACCGATGAGATCAAGCAGTCTTTCATGAGCAGCTTGATGTACTCCAATGGAGTGTCTCCGGCCTTTCTAATCGTGAGCAGGGCCTCCTTGACGTGGGTGCCTTTGGCCACGTGTTTCAAAAGTTTGTGGGAGGATGCATCCACATATTTTGTGATACTCAGATCCTGGAAGCTGGCCTTGCCGGCGCCGCTACCGCCGCCCATGTGGGTGGTGCCGGACTGGGAAGCGCCCCAGCTCCAGGCAAGCACGTCTATCTCCTTTTTATGCTTGGCATCCTGGGACTCACCGTCGATTCCATCTAATTTTAAAAATTGATCAACTGACATATTCTTGCCTCCTTGTTTTAGGCCCCCCATGGGGCCCGGGTTTTATAGGAAGGTTGTGGGGCCTAGGGGGAGATCCCCCAGCCCACATTCCATCACACGTTTGTTGCCATTACTGGGCCGGCGGCGGCAGGTCCGCCACAAGCCTCAGGGATACGCTCAGTTCATCGAGCTGGTAGTGGGGCTTCAAGAATGCAACAGCCCTGTAGGCCCCTGTCTTTCCAGGGACTTCGCTGACGTCGACCCTTGCCTCCCTCAAGGGATATTTGGCCTTCATATCCTGGCTTGCATCGTCATCCCCGAGGGTGTACGAGGTGATCCAGGTGTTGAGAAAATCCTGGGCGTTCTGGCGGGTCATGAAGCTGCCGATCTTGTCCCGCATCATGGATTTCAGGTAGTGGGCAAACCGTGAGGTCGCAAGGATGTACTGGAGCTGGCAACTGAGCCGGGCATTGGCGTTGGCGGAATCAGTGTTGTAGACCTTGGCCTTGTTTGCGGTTTGGGTGCTGAAAAAAGCGGCATAGTCGGTGCCCTTGCAGTGGACCAGGGGAACAAACCCCAGGTCGGCAAGTTCTTTTTCCCTTCGGTCAGTGATGGCAATCTCCGTGGGGCACTTCAGGGCCACATCCCCTTCGTCGGTCTTAAAGGTGTGGACCGGCAGTCCCTCCACCAGGCCCCCGCCCTCCACGCCCCGGATGGCGGCGCACCAGTGGTACTTGGCAAAGGCGTCGGTGAGCCGTGTGGCAAGGGCATAGGCGGCATTGCCCCAGAGGTATCGCTTATGGTCGGTGCCGTCCACCTTCTCCTCAAAGTCAAAGGCTTCCACCGGCACGTTGGCCTTGCCGTAGGGAAGCCGCATGAGGATGTGGGGCAAGGCCAGGGACACATACCTTGCATCCTCGGAATCCCTGAAGGCTTTCCACTTGGCATACTCCACGCTCTGGAATATCTTGGCCATGTCCCTGGGTTCCCCAAGTTCCGTAAAGCTGTCAAAGTTGAACAGCTCCGGGGCCGCCCCTGAGATAAAGGGCGCATGGGCTGCGGCCGCCACCTGGGAGACCTTTTCCAGCAGGGCCATGTCCTGGGGATGGTTGGAAAAATGATAGTCGCCGATCAGGGCGCCGTAGGAGGCCCCGCCGAACATGCCGAACTCCTCTTCATACACCTTCTTGAACAGGGTGGACTGGTCGAACTCGGCCGCCTTTTCCATGTCCTTTAACAGGTCTTTTTTCGAGACGTTCATCACCCTGAGCTTGAGCTGCTCTCCGGTTTCGGACTGGTCCACCAGGTAGGCAAGTCCCCGCCAGGATGCTTCAAGGGTCTGGAATTCCTGGTGGTGCATCACTTCGTTGAGCTGGTCTGAGATCAGGGTGTCAATGGCGGCGATCCGTGCATTGATCATGGCTTCCGTGTTCTTGGAGACCGTGATGGTGCCTTCCATGATCTGGGAGACAAATTCGCCGATTACATCAGTGGCATACTCCCGCTGGCTCTCCTCCCGGGCAAGGCGGCCATCCGAAATGATTTGGTCCAGGAGGCTTATCTCCTCAGTGGCTTGCGCGGTTTCGGGCTGGACCTGCTCTTCTTTCTCTGCCATGGGGTTCTCCTTGGTTATTCGTTATCTGTGCCGTCTTTTTTTGCCTCCACACCCGCTTCCTTACCAAGCTTTTCCAGGGAGTCGGTGCTGGAGATAACCTCCTGGAGCAGTTCATCCAGGCGGTCGTTGCCGTCAAGCTTGTTTAACAGCTCGGACAACCGGTCCCTTGCATCCACAAGCTTGCGCAGGGGGTCCACCTGTTGGGCCACTTGTTCCGGGTGGAAATCGTCCATTGACTTGAAGCGAAGCTCCACTGCCATCTGGCTGTCATCGTTAGTGAGCTTGTTGTCCACCCTGAAGGCGAGCCTCGGCTTCATGCCGGAAAGCACGTTGTTGAAGTTGTCCCGGTCGATCTCCACGAATTTTCGTTCCTTGAGCTTGGGAAGGGGCTCGTCCGGCTTGCCCGAAAGATCCGCCATCACGCCGACGACAAAGGGAATCTCTTTCATTTCAATGGCATCACCCACTTCTACATCATAGGTGATTTGAACCCTGGGGGATCGTACCCGGTCCAGGGTGTGTTGCAGACTCTCTTTGGCCATGGTTTCCTCCTTATGGTTGTATCGATTCTATATGGATAGTCGTTTTCTATTATTCAGTTGCAGGGCCTTCCATGGAAAACTCCATGGCCTTGGTGACATCCAGGGTGCAGAGCCGTGTCAGCAATTCGGCCGCCCGATAGTGGTCGTCGTCCGTGGACCCCCTGGCCATGAGGCACTGGTGAAGGGTGCCCAGGGCTTCGGCGATCCAGATGGGTGATTCCCAGCGGTCCAGCTGGAGCGATTCGATCAGGGTGTTGAGCTCTTCAACAATGGGCCTTGCCAGGTCGGGCCTGTCCGCCTCAAGGCAGAGCCGTGCCATGAGCAGCCGGAAGTTGGTGCGCTCCCTCACGGACTGGGCGCTGCATGAGGCCCCAAGGAGCTGTTCCAGGGCGGGCCTGATTCCCTTCCGATTCAGGGTTGCCATGGCATTCTGCCACAGGGTCTCTTCAATGCCGCCCCCGCCCATGAGGCGGTTGACCTGGAAATCCTTAGCGCCGCTCTGGGTCGGGGCCGACCCTTGGGTCTCGCCGGCCTGGTGGGTCGTTGGGGCCGGGTTAGGAGTCGCCGCCTTGTTCACACCAGGTTCCGGTTCTGCAACCGGTTCAGGTGCCGCGACCGGTTCCGGGTCAGGCTCAAGCTCCCGTTTCTCCTTTACAATGGTTGACACCAGGCGGAGGCACTCTTCAATGCTCTCCTTGAGCTCGGCAAGCCTGGGGGCCTCTTTGCCGAATTTTTCGTCCACGGCTGCGTCAAACAGGGTGAACGCCTCCCGGCATTGGGTCACGGTCTGGACAAGGGTTTCGTAAAAGGCCCGTGACGACGCCCGTATGCCGGACTCAAACTCCTCCGGCGAGACCTTGCCTTCGGCCATCATCTCCTGGCGGGCGGTGCGGCGCTTATCGTCGTTCATGGTCTCTTTTTCCGACCCCACCACCTTTGATTCCTGCCACTGCATTAAGGAGAATCCCCGGCTGGTTGAAGGGTCCGTCAAGGGGATCTGCTTGACCGGCAGCCAGAGTTTGTCGTTGAGGAACTCCAGGGGACCCACCCGGTAGTCGAGATCTCCCTCGTCGATCTCCGGGTAGAGGGGCTCCCAGAATCGTTCAAACAGCCCGTTGAACACCTGGAAACCCAGGAGCACCCCGTCAAACCCCTTGAGAGTGGTGAGGGCTTCCATGAGCCAGGCGGCAATCTGAAGATCTTTGCTCTTTGTGGCCAGGGCTTCAAGGGATAGCGCCATGGCCCGGGGCCAGTCTGCTGTCTTGACATCGTGTTGCCACTCTCCCTGGTCCAGGAGATCATCGGCCCTTCTTGCTTCCTGAATTTCATCATAGACCGGGGTGTAGCGCAGGTTTTCCCCGCAGGGGTTTTCCCCGGGAATGGGTGCCAGTAGTGCTTCAAGATCAATCACAATGCTCTTCCTTGTTTTTAGGGACCGGCATGTTGAACACCACGGTTTCGATTTCAAGCAGGGAAATGTCCCTTTCTCCGATTTGGAACACATGCTGGCCCCAGGCCCTGGCATAGGGACCGCCAAGGGGTTGCCAGTCCGTCATCCTCCCCATCTTGACCCGGTGATCCGTGTGGCAATGGGACAGGGGATAGAGAACTGGGAAAAAGCATGCCATGGTGAGCCCCTCCCAGGTGGTGACGCTCCCCTTTGCCCAGATGAGATCGATCAGGGTCCGGGGGCTTTGGACGGTGATCTCCCGTATGGCTTCAAAGGGTATCCAGAGGTAACGGTCATACTCCATGGCCTCTAAAAAGCCGTTCAGCAGGGTGTCCGTGTCCGAGAAACCGGAAAAGGCCTCCGTGTTGATGGTGCCGGATATTAACGGCTTTGTGGCCTCGATTTTTTGATAGAGGTCGGCTGCCACCTCCTTGTTTCCTTGGATGGCGGCTTCCAGGGCCTTGAAATAGAGGTCTGTATACCCAGGACGTCCGGGTAGAAACGAGGGCTCTTTCCTGAGCTCGGCCACCGCTGTTCGCTCCTGTTCTGCCCGGATCAGGCCGGTATAGACTTCGCGACCCATGTCGGCGGCCTCTGCCCCCTTTGCCATGGGATTGCCCTTTGCCAGGGCGTTGAGGTGAACAAGGGCCTTGTCCCACTCTCCCAGAAAAAGAAGCACCTGGAACAGATGGGTTCTGGGGACCGGGTCTCCAGGGGCCTTTTTTACCCCCTGGATCAGTGCTTGTCTCGCCTCTGTCAGCTCAGCTTTCATGATCAATTGTTTGGCATCCATGCGTCTTCCTTTTGTTGTCCGGTCATGGCCCTGTCGGCCCATGGTTTTTTGCTGAAACGTTCCCTGAAATCTGCCGGGACCAGGGGGCTTGCATAAACGGTTATGGCTCTGTTGGCCCATGGTTTTTGCTGAAGAGCTCCCTGAAATCTGCCGGAACCAGGGGCCTTGCATAAACGCTCAAAATCGGGGCTTCGGGCGCCCCGCCCATGAAGGCCGCCACCGGTAACGGACAGGTTTCAAACCGTGTAACAGGTCTGGGCTTTCCCGGGCCAAGGGCAATGGTGCAGTGATTCCGGGTGCACAGGTCCAGGGACTGGAACAGGTCGCTGTTTTTATGTGCCAGGGTGATTGGGGCGGTAAAATCCGAGGGCCTGAAGAAAATCTTCTGTAACCGTGTTTCAAAGCTTTTAAAGGAGTCAAATCGTTTTGAGGCAATCCCTTCAAACTCCCGGAGTACCGGGTCAAATGCCTGGAACACGGTTTCCCACTTTTTTTCCCATCCGTGGATGGTGCCGCAGCCCATGACAACCAGGGGATAGGATCGTCCCATGGTGTCGCTGCTGTCCTTGATGATGCCGCATACAAGACTGTGTTTTTTGCCCCCCCGGGTCCAGAACCGATAGGAATAAAAGCGGTCATTTGTCTTCTGGTGGTTCCCCTGGGCCATGCCCCGCTCCACCCAGGCCGAGAACGCCTTGACCATGGGGCTGTCGAGGTTGTGGTGAAGATAGTCCCCAAAGGCGGGGTGTTTTCCTGTCACCGACCATTGCCATAGGTCATTTTTACGGCTTAATCCCAGCATTTGACGATCTCCGTGGGGACTTTTCCCGGTGATGCGGTCAACAGTTTCACCACTGGCGCGTGGCCCTTGAATCCATACTTTACCTTGATATACTTGATCTTCATCCGGGTCAGGGCCAACCTATGTTCCGGGAAATTCCCCGGATAAAAGGTACGGCTGCCGTTGGCAAACGCCTTGAGAAATTTCGGGAACGAGTTGACCCCGGTGTACCTTTTAGTAAGGATCAGGTCGGACACCTTGATCTTGAGAATGACCTCGCATTTTTTGTTAAAAGACCATTGAAACAGCTCTGTCACGGGATAGTTGAGATTCTCAAGGGTTGTGGCGGTCCCGTTGCAATCAAGGAAAAGCACGGTGGCATGGGGTTGGAAAAGGGCCCCATCGTTTGCATTGGTCGGATATCCGCTGATCTTGACCGTGTAATCCTTTTGGGAGGGTTTCACCGCCACCTTGCCCCGGGTCAGGAAGGTGAGAAACGAGGGTTCAAAGTCGATGCCCCGATTGTCGATCCTGACCCCGTGGAACCCTTTTTTCAGTCCCCGTTCGATAAAGGGTGCGGCCTCCTTGTTGAGGAATTGGGTGGCAAGACCCTCTTCTCCCAGAACAAGGGCGCTGGTGTTTGCGGTATTGCCAAGGCCTGTCAGCTCCACCAGCACGTTTTGTTCCCATGCCTTCTGGAGTTCACAGGCGCTTTCCTTGAGAATGAATTCCTGGAACAGATCCAGGGGGCCCTGGACGAGCATCCAGATCTCGTCGGCGCCTTCGGTTGAACGCTCCACGGTCTTTCTAAGGGTTTTCACTGCCTTGCGGGCGTTGAAAAAGGGGGATTCATTGGTGGAAGCATCCCCTTGGTAGATGGCGGTTGCCCCATTGAACGCGGCCTTTTGGGAGGAGGCCATGGGCGCAAGGGCTGCAAGGGCTTCCTGGTAGGTCAGGAGGGCCTTGCCCGCCGCCATCATGGTTTCATGGGCCTGGCCCATGCCGGTAGTGCCTGCTCTGCCGCTGGAAAGCTTGGATTTCAGGCGGTCCGTGGTGGTCTTTATCACCCCTGTTTTTCCGATCCCCTGGGCTTTGATAACGACTGCCTCGGCCTCGACCCGGCTCAGCTGACCCAGGAGCCGGATCCACCGGGGCCGGTCGTCTGCATCTGAAAACGGTGCCAGTTCTTTGGTTGCCGTGGTCAGCACCAATTTATAGGGACAGCTGGGTTGCTGGATGGTCTCGGCAATGGTTTGCCACTGGCTTTGGGTTGAAAGGTTCTTTTTTCCCGACGGAAAGACCGTTATAAAACCATGCCAGGCATTCAGGTAGTTTGTCTGATACCAGGCCAGGAACTCCCGTTCTTTTGCGGCAATGATCAGGGGATCTGTCAATGCCCCTTCAAGCTCTTTGACAAGGCGATGGATGCGCTCCCTTCCTTCGAGGGTGTAAGCCGGGGGAACCCCGATGCTGTCGGTGGATCCTTTCTCCATGCCCCAGAAGCCGTCCAGGGTGTAGGGGGGGATCTCCGGTTGGGTATTGGCCCAGGTCACGAGCCAGTTCAGGGTCGTGTCCTCCAGGGTGATGAGCCGGGAAAGCCACTTTTGAAGATCGTTCATCTCCCGGTTGAGTTCCCGGGCATCGGTTCGCCAGTGCAGGGTGTATAAGTAAAGGGTCTTCAGTTTTTGCCGGACCTCCTCTACAATGGCCTGGCCGATGTTCAGGTCCACCCCCCTGTAGCCGGGCTGGGACCGGGAAGAGAGCGCTTCCAGGCTCTCGTTTTCAAGCCGTGCCCGGATCAGGTTTATCCGTCTTGCCAGGTGGACCATGTGGTCTATCTTGGATAGATCCGGGGTGGTGCCGTCCATGTAGGCCATGGCATCGGCCCGGTGCTTGTCTAAGGGGGCGATGAACCGGGAGTGCATGAGGGTGCAGTACTTTTCCTTTAACCGGGTTTCAACCCCAAGGCTTTCGGTCAATCCAAACCGGGGAATCCACCATTGGCGGTTCTGTTGCTCCACCTGGATGATCGCCTGGCTGAACCGCTCCAGGGAGATGATGTCATTCAACAGTTCCCCCTGGAGTATTCCGGGGGTGGCAAATTCGGCTGTCACCTGCTTCAGGGTGTTGAGGTTCTTTACAAAGGAGAAGCTGAGCAGCCCGCAAAAGGCGATGACAATGGCAACAAAGGAGGCAAATCCCAGGCTTTTGGTGAGCCGCAACCATTGTGCGCCCTGCTGGGTCAGGGAGAAGAGTCCCCTGTCCCCGGGAAGAAGGGACGCGAAAAAATCGTGGAGAAAGAGCCCCTTGCTCGTGCCGGGCAGCACCTCTTGTTCGCTGATAAGCCCCAGGTCCTTGAGGAAATGGGAAAACGGGGTGCCCTCCTGGCGGCCGGAGGTGAAGAATATCCCCCGGAAGATCGGGGTCTCCTGGTAGGGGGTGTCCTGGAACACTCGGTTGATAAACCTTGCAAGGCCGGGCTTAAGTTTTTCAAATTCCGTTGGAAAGAGCAGCAGTTCCGGATCCGGTTTTTTGCTTTGGCTGCCCTGGCGGGCCTGGAGGATCAGGAGGGTGAGGTCGCGAATACGCTGGCCCATGGATTCAAAGCCCTGGGAGACGATGGTGCCGGGCGCCTCGCCGGTATTCGGGTTCACCGTTCCCATGGCCTGCTTCAGGCTTTCCTCGGGCAGGTGGTCGCAGAATCGGGTCATGCCGTGGACAAGGTCGCACTTGGTCACCATGGTATAGACGGGAAATTTAGATCCCAGCACCCGCATGATCTCATCAATGCGCATGCGTATCCCTTTGCCGTATTGGTCGATGGCCTCGGGATCCATGGTGTTGAGTGTGTCGGCGGCAATGGTGACGATGAGCCCGTTCAGGGGCTCTTTTTTTCGATATTTGGCCAGCAGGGAGAGGAAGCGTTGCCACTCTTCCCTGTCCCGGGTTTCGTCCACGGGAACGGCGTATCGGCCTGCCGTGTCGATGAGAATGGCCTGCTCGAAAAACCACCAGTCGCAGTTCTTTGTGCCGGACAGCCCTGAGATGGCCTGGGCATCCTCAAAGGAAGAGGTGAGCCGTGCGCTCTTGATGGCCGTGGTCTTTCCCGATCCGCTGGTGCCGATCACCATGTACCAGGGAAGCACGTACAAGGGATTGCCCCGGCTCTTCAAGTGGGAGCGCTTCAGGGCATCCATGGCCTCTTTCCACTTCTGCTGCATCGCTTTTGCGGCTTCCTGTTCTGCCTGGTTCATGGCTTTCAGGCTCTGGTCGTCCTGGAGGATGATCTGCTGGACAAATCGCTGCTCCTGCTTTCTTGCCGCAAGTTTCTTGAAAAAGAGCAGGCCCAGGAAGATGCCGAAAATGCCGGCTGTAACAAAGAAAACCACCCACAGGGGCCATCCTGCCCAGACCACTGCCCCAGCAAGCAAAAGGACCAGGAACAGGACAAGTGCCAGGAGGAGAACGATCTTTAGGAGTTTGAGGAACAGCGTTTTCATGGCTTAGGGTATCCTGCTTATGATGGTCTCACCTATGTTTGACAGAATGAAACGGTACAGGGCAAACAGGGTTCCGTACAGTCCCAGGGGAACCACAAGGGCCCCAAGGAAGATCAGGGAGAACCTGTTCCGGCCCCGGGCCTGTTCCCGGCTCTCTTCCCTGGCCAGGGCCTCGGGAAACAGCGGCATGGTGGTCAAAGAGGGAAGCTCCACCGAGCTTCCCGTGACAAGCTTGAGGTTTGATATTTTCAACTGATCCAGCAGCATCTCGTCCCCGGGGTTGCAGTACTGGCCGGTGAAGCCAAGGGCCAGGCAGAGGTAATACACCTCCCTCACCTCGTTCTGGTGGGGGCCCACCGTGTTGAGGCGCTGGAAAAAGAGCTCTCCGGCCTCGGTGGTCTGGTAAAGGCGGCGCTGGAGCTGCTCCCGCTGCCACTGACCTTTTCCCTCCCAGGCGGATCCCATGATCGCCTCGTCCACCCAGGCAGCCACGGCAAACCGGGCAAGGTCATGGTCGACATCGGAAAAGCCCTTGCTCCGGGCAAGGGTCACGCCCTCCAGGAGCATCCGGTCCATGTCAGCCATGGCCTGGTCAAAGGAGACCCCCCGGGATTGGCCGCTCTTTACCAGAAACAGGGTGTAGGCAAAAATGTCAGTGAAGCAGTCGGTCAGTCTCATTTTAACTCCTTCGGACCACCATCAGTTCCACGGTGAGATCTTCAGGCGCCATGTCCCAGTAAAGGGCAAGGTTGTTCCGGGTTTGGACCTGGGACCACTGCTCACCGTGGTGGTCGAGTTGAAAATAGACACAATTGCTTCGCCGGGGCAGCTCCTGGGGGACGTTCTCCAGAAAATCCACCCGTATGCCCGGCAATGACTGGGCAATGAGAATGGGAAGTGACTCCCGGGCCCCCAGTTTTGCAATGTGCTTCACTGCATCCACCAGGGTTTCGGGGGCTTCTTCCGACTGGAAAACCAGGAAGAAACGGTTGTGCCCGTCAAATATCTGGGGGGCGATTTCGGCCGTAAAATAGGTGCCGTCGTAGGCAAGGAGGATCACATACTCAGGACCTGCGGTGATGTCGTCCAGGAGTCTTGTGATGAGGCTTTGGATGGTGGAAAAGCACTTCCAGAGTTCTTTGTGGTCATAGGCCTTCATCAGGTGCGTGCCGTCCGCAAGCTCGCCTGTGGCCGAGATATCCCCGGAAAAAGAGGACAGCTCTCCGACAATCTGCCTGAGCACCCCGTAGAGTGACCAGGGGTGGACCTGGGGGGCGCTCCTGAAGTGGGACAGCAGGGGAAGATATCGGTTCAAGGATCTAAGGGCCAGCATGAAGACCATGTCCCTTGACCCGAACTCGGCGGTATGGACGCCCTTGTTTTTTTTGCTCGACTCCAATTGGCGGCTCTTTGCCCCCAGCTGGTCCATGATCTCCCGGATTAGGTCATCCAGGACCGTGGATGCGGTCACCGTGATGCAGGGGGGGATGAATCGTTTTGACAGCAGGATCTCCTCACCACTTTTCTCCAAAAGGGCGACGGGAATGAGTAGATAATCCCCCAGTTGGGGCAACTCGTCCTCCCAGAATATCCTGAGCAGCAGATCCATCTGTTTGACCTGGGCCCCTGGGCCGGATTGGTGAAGGTCCCGGACCTCTTGGGGATCAACGGCTGAGACAAAGCGGGTGGTTTTCTCCCCACAGGCGGAAGGATTGGGCACCACCGAGACATTTTCCTTGTCAAGGTTGAATTTTTTGAGCCCGATAAACACGGTAAATGTTTTGCTTCCGTCCGTCCAGGCCTCCGCAAACGACCGGGCCTGGATCACGGCGTTTTTTGAGATGACGGCATGGGTGTTGTCCGGAAAGATAAACTCCCCGGCTGAAATCCCAAACGAGTAGTTGGCCAGGGCCGACTCCAGAATCTCGAGCCGGGCCACGCCCCAGGGAAAGGGCGGAAAATAGCGGTACATGGGCTCCACCAGGGAGCGCTGGTACAGATCGTTCAGCTGGAAGTGCTGGGGCTGGAGAAACAGGCCCTGGTGCCAGAACAGGGGTTTACTCATTCACATTCTCCTTCAGGTTCTCGATCTGCAAGGGGCCGAGGGTCAGGGTCACGTCAAGGAGACCTGGGCGCTGGGTGGTGGTTCGGGTGAAGAACCCTTTTTGTTCGGTGACGACCGGGAATTGGATCAGCCGGACGATTCTCTTTTTTTTGATGCCGTAGTAGCCTGCGACCACGGCAAAGAACTTTGCCGATTCCGCCCGGTCAAAGATCAGGGTGGTCTCCTCCCCGGGATTGACTGTCACGGTTTTTGAGCTGGCTACGCCTGGATCAAAGAGGTCGCAGCGAAGCAGATTGTAGAGGCCGTCCCGGTCGTCGGCCAGCTGGTTAAAGGCGTTGGGATCCTTGAGCTGGTAGAGACAGGCATGGAGGGTATGGGCCTTGCCTTCGTCCCGGTTAAGCATGGGGTCGGCCTTGATCCTCACCTTCACCGCATCGGTTTCATAGGTCCACTGGGGGGGGGGCAGAACCTTGGGAGCGCAGGAACAGATGAGAACAAGGGTCAGGACAATAAAATAGCTGAATGGAAGTTTCAATGGTTTCTCCTTTGTTACAATGAGATTTTGTGGCAGTTTCTTTCGACCTCCCTTAAATAGGACTCCATGAATCCGTCGGATTCGACCCAGTGCCTGAATTTTGCATACTTTGCTTCATAGGCGTCATAGCATTTGGCCCTGCGCATGGGAGTCAACCGGCTCACCCCGGCATCCTGTTCGATCCGCTCCGGGGCAAACTCCTTGATGACCTGCTCCATCTTTGCCTGGGCCGCCTGTTTAAAGGCATCCTGGGTGGCCAGAAACGCCCTTGATATCTGGCCGATATGCTTTTCAAGGCTTGTTGCGTCCCCCTCTCCCCCAAGATGGTAGCCAATGACCTGGCGAATGGTCTGGTCCGAGTCCTGGTCCTCCACAAGGGTGGTGTTGATGGTGCTGATCAGCCGGTTCAATGCGTCAAACACGGTGTTCAACGAGTCGGCCAGTTTCTCCAGAAGCTGGTCAGCCGTGAGGCCTTCCTGGGTAAGGTCCCTGCCGAGGAGGAGGGAGCATATTTTGGCAAGGAGGGGGTCATCCACACCCATGGCCTCGGTGCCAGGTTCGGTGTCCGTGTCGAACCTTTGGATCAGCGCAAGGAGGAGGGCTGTCCGTTCCTGAAGCCCAAGTTCTGAAAGTTCTTCCCTCAAATGCGCCTCCAGGGCGTGCTCTGCCTGGGGGCCTTGTGCTTGAAACAGGTCGGCAAGGGAGTGTTCAAGGGTCTCAACAAGCGCTGATTTATCCATGGGCGTTATCCTGGGAATCTGGTTCGGGTCGGTTCATGGGTGATTCTCCTTTTTCTGTTTGCCCGGTGTCAGGATCACGGTTTTCTCCATTTCATCAAATCCTTTTTCGTCAGGAAGCGTTGCACCCGGATCAGGTGGGGCCGCCGCCTTTGGAATCGTCATGATCATTGTCTTTTCAAGGTCCTCCTCCTGGGAGGGCTGGGAATTCGGCGTGATGACAACGGTCTTGTCCAGTTCTTGCTCCTCCCTTGGGGCAGAGTGGACAACGGTTTTGTCCAGCCCTTGCTCTTCCTCGGGGGCGGAGAGGACAACGGTCTCAAGGACGTCGTCATCTTCCATCGTCTCCATTGGCTCCATTGACTCCGTCGTCTCCGTCTGCCACCGTTGGAGGATGGCGGTGAGCATCCGGGCCAGGGCCGGGTTTTTCGTTGATCCGGGAGCGGTGCTTTTTTCCCGGGTTTCCATGGGGTGGCTTTCAGGGGATGAAAAAAGCGTATCCTTGATCTCCTGGCCAAGGGTGTTTATCTGTTCGGCCAGCAGCGCTATCTCCCGGTTCAAGGAGGCGTCCCTTGGGATGGTTCCCATGCCAAGTCCCAGGTGGAGGGCGTCGGCCCAGAATCGTTGATACTCCCGGGGCGGTTCAAAACGATCCGGGTCCCAGAAGAGGCTCTCCATGGAAAGGGGGACTTCTCCTTGGGAATCGGTAGGGGCGTCTAACGTTCTGAGAACGCTCTCAAAGGTCTGGGTTTTGTTCACGGCCAGGGTGTAGAACCAGAGGGAAGAAAAAAACCGGAAAAAGGCGTGAACTGAAAACTCCCTTGAACCGCTCCGGCCAGGCTCTGTTTCCAAAAGATCGATCATGGTGATCCTGAAGTTCCAGAGCCAGGGCAGGGGCGTTGTTCCTTTCATGGGTTCGATCCAGAGGCTTTGGACCGAGAACCCCGTGCCGGGCCAGATGGCCTGGTCTGCACGTGTTGCAAGGATTTCAAGCACCTGGTGCAGGAACGACAGCTTCACAAACAGGATCTCCAGGAAGAGCCGCTTGTCATTTTCAAAGAAAAATTGACAAGGAAAGGGAAGGGCCACCTCTTTTTTTCCCTGGTGAAGAAGTGCATTGATCTCTTTTTCCGGGGCGCCTGCGGCAAGTGCCAGGAAATCAACCGCGTTCAAGGCACACGCCTCGAACATGAGCATGTAAAAGGGGTAAAAGGCAAAAAAGGCGATCCGCTTCTTTGCCTTCTGATCCAGGATGTAGCACTCGCTGTGGTTGGGGCAGGTGGTGCAGGGGAAACCGCATCGGGCGTCCCCCGGGGTCCTCAGTTGCTTGAAGTCAACGACCAGGTCGATCCTGTCCTTGACAAACACGGCGTCGTCGGGCTGTCGCGACCATTTATAAAAGGTCGCGTTTCCCTTTGCGGCAAGGCAGCCGGGGCAGTAAAGGTGGCGTTCCATGGAGGTTGAAAACATTGCCAGGGCAGCCTGTTTCAATTGTTCATCATCCCTGCACAGGGTGAGCTCGTTTCCACATTCAGGGCAGGGGGGGTGGAAGAAAATGCCGCGTTCCTTGCAGAAAAACAGGGGCTTGAAACAGGGAAGTCGCTGTTCGTGGGACGCGTCCCCTTTGGCTGGAAAGGGAATGAAACCGTGTGATTTTTTGGGGTCGTCTGAGTAGGCAGTCCAGGTTTGCTGCCACAGGGTCTCCATGGTGGTGTTTGTCACCTGGGTGAGGCCGTCACCACGGGGGGAGGTTTCATGGTTCTGGACCAGGAGAAAGAGCTGTTTAACGGCTGAGCCCAGGTCTGTGCCGACGGTTGCCCTGACCAGCCGGGACAGGGGACCTGGGGCATGGACGAGGCGGAAGGGAAAGTCGCACCCTTCCAGGGGCCTTGCGTCGGCCAGGGCAAGCTCCAGGCGAAATCCACCGGCGGCGGATTCGAGGTATGGAATTAAAGAGATCGTCTCAAAAGCTTTTTTCACAGCGCCATTTTCCTGTTCGTGTCAATGGAGGCTACTCAAGCGGTTACGATATTATACTGTTTTTTTGGGTCTGATTATTATCTTCCTGTTTAACTTTTGTTTTTATAAAAATCAAGGTTTTTATAAAAACGAAAAAATCAGAACCTCCGCTCCCCACGGGGTGTCAATGGAAAGAAGTTGGTTTGCCCAAGGGGCGATCATGACTTCATTTCCCTTGAATAATCGTCGCGAAAGGCTGTATGATGTGAGAAAGATATTTTTGGAGCGAGGGATTGATGCTAAAAAACAGGTTGCTTATTATAATGATTCTATCGATGCTGTTTGCATCGCCTGTTTTGGCGTTCAAGGTTTCCCTGTTTGTTCCCCGGGATGACACCCGTTTCTGGTCCTCCCTTGTCAGGCTTTCCCGGTCGGCAGCCAATGATCTTGGGTTGACGCTTACGGTCCATGATGCAGACAACCGTGGAGACACGATGTTGGAACAGGTGAAAACCGCCTGCAGCCAGGGAACGGACGGCATCATCTTCATGAATTACGAAAATATCGGGGAAGAGATCCTCAGGGTCGCAGGCCGGTTTAAGGTGCCGGCCCTGCTCTATAACACAGGGTTTGCAGATCCCATGATGGTTCCAAGAAAACAGTTTCCCTTCTGGATCGGAAGCATTACGCCGGATGATGTCAGGGCAGGGGGATTGCTTGCCGAGCGGTTGATTGAAATCGGCAAAGATGCCGGATGGGACAACATTCGCATGGTGGCCATCCAGGGAAATCCGTTGGAAAAATCATCCATTGACCGTGTCCAGGGGTTGAAGACGGTTGTTTTAAACCGGGATGATGTGACCCTGCATGGGATCATGGATGCCGGAAAAAGCTGGAGCCGAGAAAAGGCCAAAGCGGTGTTTGAGTCAACATTCCGCCGCTATCCCGATATTAATACGGTGTGGGCGGCTGGGGATGATATCGCACTGGGGGTGATGGATGCCGTGAATGGAATGGGCATGGGCCGGGACAGGATTGTCATCGGCGGCATCGACTGGAGCGACGAGGCTGTAAAAAATATTCGATCCAATCAAAACAAGGTGAGTGTGGGCGGACACATGCTCGAAGGTGCCTGGGCGCTGATCTTGATGTACGATTATCTGAACGCCATGGATTTCTCCCAGGAAAACACCGTGTTTAATACCGGGATGTATGCCATCGACAGCAGCAATGCGGACCAGGTGTCAGGCTTTTTGTCCGACAGTTGGGAGCGCATTGATTTCAAGGGGTTATCAAAATATCAAAATGAGTCCCTGCTGTATCATTTTGATCTGCTTTATCTTATCGATACCTTTTATCCCCGTGGGGGGGTAGTCACGCTCACCGAACCGGAGCGCAAGTGGCTGGCTCAGCATCCCAGGATCAGGCTTGGGATCGACCTTGGCGCGCCTCCGTTTGAATCCCTTGACCCGGACGGCAAGTACCAGGGCATTACAGCCGACTATATTCAGATTCTGGAAGATCGTCTTGGAATCCGTTTTGTTTATTCAGGGGAGCTCTCCTGGTCGGAAACCTTGAAATCCATGGAAGATCGTCAGCTGGACATGATTGCCGCCATTGCCGAAACAGCCCAACGACAAAAAAGCATGACCTTTACCCAACCCTACTTGACCTCTCCCCTGGTGGTGATCACCAATGAGCAGGTGGATTTTGTGGAGGACATGAAGGCCTTGAATGGGTTGACTGTTGCCGTTGTCCGGGATTATACGGAACACGAGATGCTCAGGGAAAACTATCCGGCCATTGATCTTTATCCCGAAGAAACCACGGCCAAGGCCCTTAACCGTGTGGTTGGGGGAAAGGCTTACGCCTATGTGGGCAAACTTGCCACGGCAAATTATGCCATCAGGCAAGAGGGGATCACCAACCTTAAGGTCTCCGGCACGATTCCCCATGGACTCGAGATCAGCATGGCCGTGCGCAATGACTGGCCCCTGTTTGCGACATTGGTTGAAAAGGCGATGGCTTCCATTTCTGAAAAGGAACGGGACGCCATCTATCAGAAATGGATCACCCTGCGCTATGAGCACGGTTTTGACTATGGGCTGTTCTTGAAGGTGCTGCTTCCGGGCCTGGTTGTCCTGTGGGCTGCCGCCCACTGGATCAGGCGCCTGTCAACCCTGAACTTGAGACTCAGACGGGAGATCCTGGTGAGAAACCGGGTTGAAGATGAATTGCGCAAAGAAAAGGACAAGGTCAAACTGCTTGCGGCCATGGATCCTTTGACCGGCCTTTTTAACCGGCGAAAATTCAAGGAGCTTTTTCTCCTTGATATTAACAGGATCCGTCGTTCCAGCCAATACCTGGCCTTTGCAGTCATGGACATCGATTACTTCAAACAGTACAACGATTTTTATGGTCACCAGATGGGGGATGATGCCCTTGTCCGGGTGGGAAAGCTTCTCCTCGATCATTGCAGGAGGGCAACGGATCATGCCTTCCGCCTCGGTGGCGAAGAGTTTGGAATCCTGTTCACCACCCTGGATCCTGACCAGGCAATGGGCTTTGTCGAAGAAGTGAGGATCGCCATCCAGGGGCTGGCCATGGAGCACCAGGATAGTCGGGTGGCAGATTACCTGACCGCATCCTTTGGCTGTGTTGTTTCAGCGTATCCTTCCGACATGGAGTCCATGTACAAAGCAGCGGATCAAGCCTTGTACCGAGCCAAACAAACCGGCCGCAACCGAACCGAGATGGAAGGGTAACGCCTGGGGTTATGGTTTTTTTATCTTTTTCTTAATGTCTTTGCCGGCATTGAATCCGTATCCCAGTTTTTCTCCAACTGACCAGTATTCGCGAGCCTCGGCAAAATATACAAGGGGGTTTATTTTTAACACATCAAATCCCGCCCGTTTTGATGTGTCAACCTTGTCCTCGTCAACATGGGACTCAAAAATCTCACCTAGAATATGGACGTAGTCACCAAGGATGATTTCTTGGGAAACCCTGCATTCGATATTATAGGGACACTCCTTTATAATCGGGGGCTTTATTTTCCTGGATGCCATTGGTGTAAAACCGGTATCTTTAAATTTATTTCTCCTTCGCCCTGTCGTAATACCGCAATAATCTACTTCTTTAAATATGGATGCCCCTGGGAAATTAACTGAAAATTCGCCTGTATTTCGTATCAGGCCCAAAGAATATCGGGATTGCCGAACAGAAATTCCGATGGTCGGCGGAGTGGAGCTTGCAATGCCTACCCATGCCAGTGTAATAATGTTGGCATTTTCATTTGTTCCACATACGATCAATGCCGCAGGTACAGGGAAAATCGCATCTGAAGGCCCCAATTGCTTTTTCATATTACGCTCCTTTTTTTAACGGCATGTGGTTTTTTCATATTGGCATACATAACACCTGTAATGGCAATAGATCCGCCAATGAGTGAACTTGCGGATGGGAGTTCATTTAACCCGATCCATCCGATAAGGATGACGATGACGGGAACCGCGTATAAAAATGAAGCGGCTTTTGATGCATCTACCTTTGACAGTACGGTGGCCCAACATAAATACGCCATGGCCGCCGGGAAAATTCCAAGATAAATAACCGTGAGTGTATATTCCGGGCTGACAGATGATATTTTTTCAAAAAAGCTGTATCCAAAGGGGAACATGGCAATCGTACCGCTCCATAAACAATAGCAGGTGACTTCCATGGGCTTATATCTGTTCAGCAATGGCTTTTGCAAAATAAAATACAGGGCCTGGGCCATTGCCGCAATCAGTATATATGCGGAACCTTGTTGGAAGGCGATCCCATCTGAAAAAGAGAATGCGATGAGTGATACGCCGAAAAAACTGATGAGCAATCCAATAATAAAATTAAGCCTGATTTTTTCTTTAAGAAAATAGAATCCCATAAATGTGGTAAACAATGGTGCCGTATTGACTATAAAGCAGGCCTCTCCTGCGGTGGTGGTGAGTTCACCATAATTCAGCGCAATATTATAAACAGATATCCCGATAATTCCTGTGACAAAAAAACGGAGTAAATCCTTAATGTCAGACCTCGGAATTAGGATATTGAGTTGATATCAAGAATTTAATATTTTAGGGTTGTTGAGTCGTTTATGG
>JAEINR010000089.1 GCA_016342325.1 Desulfobacterium sp. | reverse complement strand
TGATTGTGGATAAATATCCATGTGCAGCTTAAACTAATTGTTTTTTTGTCTTGACTCAGGGGTCCACTTTAGATGGCGGTGCTCTGGTTGGGGCATTTGTTATTGATACGGCCACCGGGGAAACAAAAACCGTATACAGCCGCCTGGTCAAATCGGCCCGGGAGTCAATCGTTTTTACCAATCATCTGAACAAGCCATTTATTCTAATTAAATAGATAGCTTGCTCTAAACGTTTATCTCTTACCATCAACCATATGTTCATCAACACTTTCTCATTCAGTTGTTGATGCCCCCTGGCCTTCAAATAAAAAGACTTTGAAAGGCTTGTTTTTCTAATGGGTTCAAGATAGGATATCTATGCAAAAAGAATCTGACATCATATTCAAAATCTGGATCATCTTCCTAGTCTTGTTCTCCTTTGTATCGATTCTTCATGCACAAGAAAAAGACACGGTCGTTAAAATTTATGTTGTTTACAGCGAATACAATTACCATGAACCCTGGCAAATGAAAGGTATACAGTCAAGGCACGGTTCGGGTGTCATTGTCCAAGGTAACCGAATTCTGACCAATGCCCATGTTGTCTGTGACAATACATTTTTACAGATCAGAAAATCCGGACACGCTAAACGATATACCGCTGTTGTGGATATGATCGACCATAAGAGTGACCTGGCCTTGCTAAGGGTAAATGATCCCACTTTTTTCACAGATGTGGTTCCCCTTGAATTGGGAGAATTTTCCCACATCAAAGATGAAGTCTATGCCTATGGGTTCCCCGAAGGTGGGGATAAGTTATCCATTACAAAAGGCGTGGTTTCAAGGGTGGAACATAAAGAATATAAGCATAGTGGTGCCTATCTTATTGCATGCCAACTAGACGCCTCCATCAATCATGGAAACAGCGGTGGACCAGTTCTCAAGGACGGAAAGATTGTGGGCATCGCATTTCAGAATGCCTATGGCATCCAAATAGAAAACATTGGATACATGATTCCAATACCGGTTCTTAAACATTTTCTTGAGGATATTATTGATCACCGTCTGGATGGAATACCGGAACTTGGGGTGTCTATGCAGAAACTTGAAAATTTGGATATGAGAAGATATTATCGGATGAAGCAGGGTGAAACAGGGGTTCTTGTAAACGGAATTTATCCTGATTCTCCCGCCCAGGGGATCCTTAAAACCAATGATATACTCCTCAAAATTGACCATTTTGACATTGACAATGACGGAACTATTGAGTTTCGAAAGGGAGAACGAACCTATCTCGGGTTTGCGATTCAGCAAAAACAGATCCATGATACAGCATTCCTGGGAATCTTGAGGAACGGAAAGCCCATGCTCCTTGAAATGCCCCTGACTAAAGCCCTGCACTGCTGCAGGCTTGTCCCATACCGGAAATACAAAACAGAACCACCATTTTATATTATCGGCGGACTGGTTTTTGAAGCCTTGACCATGAACTATCTCTATGAATACGGCAATGGGGGCGATTTTTATTCAAATGCCCCGACTGAACTTTTGAATTTATTTTACAACGGGGATCAGAAAAAAGACCAAAAAGAGATTGTCATGCTGGCCCAGGTTTTGCCCGATGATGTGAATATTGGGTATCATGAGTTCATAAACGGGATTATCTTCAAAGTGAATGGGAAAAAAATCGTGATATTGGAAGACCTGATATCTGCCTTTGAAAACCAGAAAGGGGATTATCACACAATTGAAGATATGAAAGGGTTCAAGATCGTTCTGAACAGGCGGGCTGTTGAAAAAGCCAATAAAAGAATATTGAAGAAATATAAAATATCTTCAGATCGATCCCTTAAGTTCGAGTGAACCGGCGACGGACACTCCCCTCCCCCACAAAGAGCTCATTGCGATACAGGTGGCACTGGGCGCCAACCATTCCAAGGGATCGTCATGAATTTTTACCATCCTGTTTTTTGCTACATTTAAGCAGCTTTTTGAGTGTATAAGATATCTTCGAGAGTAAAAGGTTTATTGCTTTGGCTCTCCCTTGTTTTTGACAGGCACTATAATCCCTGGCACCATGCAAAGTGTCCAGCCCAACAGCGACGGCTTCGGCGCAGTGACAACATCCAAGGATATTCGCGATCCAATAAACAATCTGGACACCTCAATGCTGCAGATTCAAAAAACTTATCAATGGTGAATCTATCCGCCCAGATTATGAAACCCAAACCGCCTTGCTGACCCGAAACGTTCCCATTTCCCTATCTGTCAATGGAAGTGGTATTCTTGCCTATGTCAAGGTCCAAAGTGCTGTCCTGGTGACCTTGAGCCGGGAAATTGCCGGGCAGTGTATGGCCTGGTAAAGGGGTAACCCAAAACAAGGGAGTCTTTGCTCACAGCCCTTCCCTCCCTAAGTTTGATAAAATCTTCTCGCAGGATGGGGTGTCAGTTCAAATTACTACGCTGCACTTGACATGACCCAGTGTTCGAAATGTGGAATCTGGATCGATGAGCAGTGCCAGGTAAGCGCCATGGAAAAAGATCACGAAGGCTACCGGGTGGGAGATCAGAAACCCACCCAGCCCCTTCTGATAATGATGGCGATTCCCTTTGGTGTGGTGGGGGCGATCGTTGGCCATCTGGTCATGGGATATAACCTGAGCATGCTCAGCATGTTCGGACTTGTGGCGCTGTCAGGAGTGGTGATCAATGGCAACCGCCGATCGGGTCAGGCCATCCGGGACGCTGTCATCAGTGCGGGGGTGAGACGATTTCGGCCGATCCTGCTCACGTCCCTGACCACGTTCTTCGGTCTTATGCCCATGATTCTGGAGACCAGCGTCCAGGCCTATCTTGTTAAGAGGATTTTGCAATCTCCTCTGCTTCACTGATACAATACATAAGATGTCTCGGTGATTTGGCATCGCCGATGAAATGGAAACTGGCAGTTGTTTTCTTTTCGATCTTTTTTGCCTCGCGGATGGAGCTGTGCTTTTCGGAAATCACAACTGAATCAAATCCTGTCAAAGATAGATTCTCTTTGTTTGACTTAAATATGACCCCGTCATTGATAAATTCTTTGACAGACACATTTTTATAAAGAACAACGCTTTGTTTTTTTAATCGTTCCCGTAAATAATACCTGTCATTGCTGGACATTTCTTCGGCAAAGCTTTTTTTTCTGTTCAATACAACAACTTTTTTACTTTGATCCGCTAGGAAATCTGCAGTGATCAGGCCACTCATGCCACCACCCAGCACGATAACATTCTCACCGATCTTTTCTTTTCCACTGATCACATCCACACTTGTTACAAGATCCATTTGGGTTTGAAACAATCCCTTTATCACCGGCATATCAGGCATAGATCCTGTTGCAAGGATAACTTTGTCCGGATTGATTTCCCGGATTAACTCTTCCGAGAGTTCTTGATTATATCGAATTTCTATATTCAAACGCTCAAGTTCCTGCCTGAAAAAATTGAGGATGTCATCCAATTCTCCCCTGCCGGGTGCATTTGATGCCAAGGAAAGCATTCCACCTGATTTGTCATCTTTTTCACATAGAATGGTTTTATGACCCTGAAGAGCAAATTGTCTTGCCGCTGCCATGCCGGCCGGGCCTGCTCCAACAATGAGGACGGTCTGTAATTTAACCGGTTTTGGATCATCTTTAAGTTTATATTCTCTTCCAACATCCGGATTTACCACACAGGAGCCGGGCTCCTTGGCAAGCACGGCATGAATACACCCAAGGCAGCATCCAATACACGGTCGAATTTTTGATACGTCTCCTTTCCTGGCCTTTTCTGGGTAATAGGGGTCTGCCAGAAGAGATCTTCCTAAAGCAACCATATCTGCCTTGCCGTCCTGTATGATCTGGTTGGCATGATCCGGATATTTGATTCGGCCAACAGTGATCACAGGAATCGTTACACTCTTTTTAACGGCATCAGCCAGATGAACAAAACATCCGTGGGGGGTGTACATGGAAGGTATGGTCAGTTCTGTTGATCCATAGACCCCACCGGAAACATGAAGGTAGACAACACCTGCCTTTTCAAGCAGAGGAGCAATCTTTACCGTGTCTTTTAGTTTCCATCCATTTTTTATATAGTCATTTCCATTTATACGTATGCCAATGGGGAAATCCTTTCCTGCCTTTGCTTGAATCTCTTCTATAATTTCAAATAGAAACCGTGTCCTGTTCTCAAAGCTCCCCCCATATTTATCCGTTCGAATATTTGAGTTGGGGGCTAAAAACTGGTTTATCAAATAGCCGTGAGCACCGTGGAGTTCAATGAAATCAAATCCTGAATCCCGGCATCTTTTTGCGGAATCGCCAAAACAGGAAATCAGCTCTTTTATGTCATCAATTTCCAAGGCCCTGACTTCTCCTTTCACGACAGCCGGTGCCGGAATTGAAGAGGGCGCTACTTTTTGGGGAAGATAGGACTGGCGACCTCCATGCATGAGCTGTACGCCAAAAAGGGTATCATATTGTTTTACTCTTTTGACCATATCTTGAAGTGCCGGGATGCAATCATCATTATACATCTGGGGCAGATCCGGCAGTTCCTGGCCGCCGGGGTGGACACTGCCGCCTCCGACGAGCATCATGCCAACACCTCCTTTAGCTCTTTCTACAAAATACTCCACCAATTGATCTGTCACACAGCAATTATCATCCACTCCGAAATTTATACTCATGGCAGACATCAACAACCTGTTCTTTGATGTCATGTTGCCAATTTTGATCGGGCTGAAAAGATTTGAAGCCATATACGTATTCCCCATTTTTTTATAGTGTCCAACAATAGAAATCTATAAATGTTGATCAAATGATCCATGGCAATTGTTATTACAATTAATTGGGATAACGCATATAGTGTGCCAGATGGGAAACAGCTTTAAAACAAGGGTTACGCGACATCAAAGGAATGTTTTTTGTCCCATGGCACAAAAGGTGTTGTCCTATTTCCCAAAATCGTATTTAATTGGCCTATAGGACAATATAGATAAATATTAACCATTGAATGATTTTTTTCACAGGTCGATCATGACAATTGATCCAAATGTTTTTTTCCGGGAAGCGACACTCAGGCTGTGTGAAAGTCTTGAAATAGAGAAGGCTTTGCATCAATGCTTATTGTATGTCCGTCAATTTATTCCAACCGATCAGATGGGGTTCCACCTATACTACAATGATATGGGCATTGTCGAAACGGTTGCCTTAGCCACACCTGAATCAGGCTGCACCATGTCTTTAAACGTAACGTTATCCAAACAGGCGCGTAAACATCTTGAAAAACATAGGTCTGTTCGAATACGGGTGTTTGACCGCATAGGGGATGATCCTGGCGCCAGTTCATTTGCCCAACAGCTGAATATCTCTGATTTGTCTGCTGTGGTCATGGACCTGGTTCTTGAAAAACAAATGTTAGGTTCCCTCACTGTCATTAATAATGGCAAAGAAGCATTTACTTCTGATCATATTCATCTTTTAAGCCTTTTGAATAAACCCTGTGCCATCGCCCTGACGAACAGCATTAGATATCGGGAACTTAAGGAACTCAAAGATTTACTCACCGATGACAATCAGTATTTTCAGGAAGAGCTGAGCAGAATGGTCGGAGATGATGTGATTGGTGCTGAATCTGGGTTAAAGGGAGTCATGAAGATGGTTCACCAGGTTTCCCCCACCGAAAGCCCTGTGCTTCTTCTTGGGGAGACCGGCACAGGTAAGGAAGTCATCGCCAACACCATACACAACCTGTCATTGCGCAAAAATGGGCCTTTTATCCGTGTGAACTGCGGGGCAATTCCTGCCACGCTTATAGACAGTGAATTATTCGGATATGAAAAAGGGTCGTTCACAGGGGCACTCTCCCAAAAGCGAGGCCGCATTGAACGCGCCCACGGGGGAACCCTCTTTCTGGATGAAATCGGAGAACTGACACCTGAAGCCCAGGTTCGCCTTTTACGCGTTATTCAGGAAAAAGAGATTGAACGCGTTGGCGGTATCCAGACCATACGGGTTGATATTCGAATCATCGCAGCAACTCACAGGGATCTTGAAAAAATGATGGGGCAAAACTTATTTCGTGCAGACCTGTTTTTCAGGCTTAGTGTATTTCCTATTATTATTCCGCCCCTAAGGGAACGGCTAAAAGATATCCCGGATCTGGTTAATCATATTATTCAAAAAAAATCCAAGGATATGAAACGTCTTTCCGTACCATCCATATCCCTGGATGAAATAAGAAGACTTATGACGTATAACTGGCCCGGCAACATACGGGAACTTGAAAATGCTGTGGAACGGTTCCTGATCATAGACAACGGTCATCTCCTTGATCTTGAAGCGCTCGATAAGAAGCCAGCTAAAGAAATTTTACCGATGGAAAATAGTTCAACTGATATTCTACCGCTTAACGAGGCCATGGCAAAACACATTCAGGGTGCTTTAAAATATTGTAACGGGCAGGTTAACGGTGAAAAAGGGGCAGCTAAACTCCTTAAAATAAACCCTTGGACGCTTAGAAAAAGGATGAAAAAACTCAACGTTCCCTTTGGAAGAAAAACGAAACCCCAGGAATAGTCATTTAGAGCTGACTATTGGATACCCTGATATCCAATATGAAAACACTGGGCCTTGATCCGGTGGGGAACTGTTTCACCAAGCCGGATGTCAGATAATGGTATTGATATGGGAGGCGATCATGGGTCCCCGCAGCATATCCACCGTATTTAAGAAGGCCGTAAAATGCAGGCTCCATGTTGGATGGCCCATGAGTTTATGACTCTGTTCCACCAATTTTCCCAGTTCAGTGCCCACCTCATCCGTTGCCTTCAGAAAAATAATCCGCTCCTCGTCCTCGCGGCCTAAATAGTCAAACATCTCCAGGAACGCTTCAAGATCTTTGGTTTTAGCGCCGGAAACCGTTTCTGCCAGGGACTCCCGGGCCGGGGCCCCCAGGGTCCGGGCCAGGGATAGGATCTCGGTGGCCTGGTTCTGGCCTTTGTCCATGGCCTTGATCCACTTGCCCTGCTGATGCCGGTCAAGGTCCCGGGCCATGGTGAAAAAGGTCTCCTGGTCCAGTTTGGATAAGTTGGGCACCAGGTTGACCACCCCCCTTGCACTTTCAGCCGACCCTGTGGCAAGTTTCAAAACCAATGCCCGGGAATCGGCATCCTGGTTTTCCACCAATTCCATGACGATCTCCCGGGTCTCGTCGTGGAGTAGTTCCCCGGCAATTTGAAAATTCCGGTACCCTGCCTCCCCAAGAAGCCCCTTTACATAGATGAATGCGTCGTTGCCAACCCCCTTGTTGGCCTTTTCCACGAGGTAGGCAGTCCGCTCCTCCCCGTCAAGGGTTTTTACTTCATCCATCAGCCCCGGAATATCCTCTGACCGGGCGGTCGCGTAGAGAAACAGGCTGCGATCCTCTCCGGAAAGCTGCCCTGCCAGGGCCTCGATCCCTTCTATATGTTTCTCGTGGTTCTGAACCACTTCCAGGTAATTGGCCATGTCAATGGTGGAAAGCCCGGCTGCAAAGGCCTGGTCCATGGCATCAAAATGCACCATGGCAATTCCAATTTTAGCTTCAGCCTTTTCCATGATTTCAAGGAAATGGGAAAGGGTGTCCCGGGTGCCGTCGCCCTGGTCCATGGCCACCACTCGGGTTAGAAAGGTATCCCCATGGGTGCCTGCCTGGGCAAGGGCTCCAAGAAAGTTCCCCCTGTCCATGGTCGAAAATCGAGAGGCAAGGTCCATGACGGTGGTAAGGGTGTCCTCCTGCATCCCCTTGACGGCGCGAAAAAAATTGGATATCCCCGTGTCATCGAGCTTTTCGTTTACAAGATCGGTAAGGGCCGTGATCCCGGAAATTGTGAGCTTGTCTGCCGTGTCCACGAAGGTTGATACGGCATCCCCTGTTTTTAAGGCGGCCACGAGATAGTCGGAGAAACCTATTAATGTCATGGCTGGATCGTTCTGGAGACCCTGGGCCTGGGCGATGAACTCCCGGGCATGGACATCGGCAACTTCCGCGGCTTCAATAAAATTGGACAGGTCATCCCCACTGTTGTTTTTCAGTTGATCCACCATGGAGATGAGCAGTTTGCGGCTTGACGGCGCATTTTCACAGGTTTTGATAAAGTTCCAGCGATCCGCACCGTTGAGCTTTGCGGTGGTGGCAAGGTATTGGGCGCGCTCTTCCGGAGAATGGTTTTTGCCGAGCTTCTTAGTGGTGCGCACCAGATGCCGAAGCTGGTTACCGGCACCATCGGCCGCCTTGATAAAATCGGCCTGCTCCTCCTTGGAAAGGGTTTCCGCGACCAGAACAATTTCATCCTCGGCCACACTGTATTTCCGGGCCAGGGACCTCAACATGGTTTCATCTGCCCGGGCCAGGGAAGGGTCCGTCTCCTCGGTGTTATTCGAAGTGGCTTGGGTCTTTTTACCGGAGGCGTTTGGAGTGGGGCTGGCGCCCATGGAATAACGTCCGCCATTGATCGGGCGCACCATGGAAGTCATACTGGATGGAATCGACGTCATAACAGTCTCCTTGGGTCAATTGTTTTAGAGAACAACGGAAACACACAGACACATGGGAATAGTTTCGGATCATTGCTCAAAACCTTTAGGCATGATTATCTATTTGCCGATCTTTTTTTCTGGCCTTTATGGTCGTGGATAACAAGGGAAACGATTTCTACAGTAGTCTCATCTGATCCATAAACAACCGTGTTGTCCCCAGGCAAAGCCGTTTAGTTATAGCTTATAATCAAGATGTGTTGGCTTGGCTTTACCCGTATCGTTTAAGGTTTGTCAAACATTTATATCACTGGTTGTGAGAGGGAAATATATACAGTAATTATTGTGGGAAAGAAATTGTGTTTGAGAAGTTTTTACTTGTATCCGATACGAAAAGACTTAAGTTAAATCCCAGGTATACATTTATAAAAATAACGAACTCATATAGAGGAGGGGACATGATCTCACAAAAACTGCAGGACGCGATCAACGAACAGATCAACAAGGAGCTTTTTTCGGAGTATTATTACCTTTCCATGGCTTCCTATCTCAGTTCCGTGGGGCTCAGCGGCTTTGAAAACTTCTTTCTGGTCCAGGTGGAAGAGGAGCGTTTCCATGCTATGAAGATGTACAACTTTGTCAATGAACGGGGGGGAAGGGTGTTATTCAAGGCGATTGATGCGCCGAAGACGGCGTTTAAATCCTCCCTGGAGGTGTTTGACCTGGCTTACCAGCATGAGCAGTTCGTGAGCCAGTCCATCAATGAACTGATGGATCTGGCCATTGCGGAAAACGACCATGCGGCCAGGAGTTTCCTGAACTGGTTCGTGGATGAACAAGTTGAGGAGGAGGCTTCCATGGAGACCATTCTGAACAAGCTGAAACTCATCAACGGAGAGGGGCACGGTCTGCTGATGCTGGATGGCGAACTGGCGGCCCGGACCTTTACCCCTCCAGCCAAATAGCGATATACAGGCGTTGCCTCCGGCGGCAAGCTTTTTGTAAAAAACGTAACCAAAAACGTTTGTTTTTTTGGGGCCGGGTATCCGGGCCTGGATCTGATACGCCATATAAACAGAAACAGGCTTGATCCGGCCCGGTTAACGGTAATGAAGATCGGCAAGATCCTTCCAATCGAACCAACACTATGACCCTGCAGGATTTTTCGTGCCTGGGGCATTGGGCGCCACGAGCCTGGCCGCAACACTGATTTTTATTTCAGGCTGAATCTTACTGTCGGTTTCCAGAATCAGGACATCGTAATAAGAGCCGGCGTCTTTCTTTACATTCGCCACTGTAACGGAATACTCTTTTGCTCCGGCAGTCGACGTTTTTTCCGAGAGTTCATACCTGATATTTTTGCCATTACGCGCACGGATTTTGGTAATTGAAAAAGGATATTTCCGTTCCGGTATGATGTTTACAACAGATTCCAGCTTGTCACCAATCTTGCCGCGGAACCTGAGGACAGGGGGATCTATGGTGACAAATTTCTTGACAGGTCCTGACACCGTAAGCCGATACTCGGGTGTTGCGGTGTCATTCGTCAGGACTGCAATACTTTTCCGCAGATTTTTCCCGCCATATCCCCTGGTATCCACTTTCATTGATATTATGCCCGTTCCACCGGGAGGAATTGTTTTTGAATAAGAAACGGTGGTGCAACCACACGTACTTTTGACATCCCGAACCTGAAGCACCTCAGTTCCTTTATTCATAATCACAAAATCATGGCACATATCCTCCCCTTCAGCCAACGCCGTAAATTGAAACTCAGGTGCAGGGAAAAAAACAGCGGGCGCTTGGCCCCCCCCACTGTTTTCTTTGGTGGTGTCGGCACTGAAAGACAAAGAGGCCACACTGAAAAATAGAAACAAAACAAACACAAACGTCTTAAACATCCCTTTCATAACGATATTACTCCTTTTTATTTTTTTTACATGGGTTCTATTCCATCGAATAAGAATAAAACCCACGTTTCATTGTGATAGGTAACCCTGGCCATAATTCAACGGCGAACATTCCTAGTCTGTCAAAACTCCCTGGGCGTCCTGTTTATCTCTTTGAGGGTAAAGACAGGGCCGTCCTTACACACAAGCTCTTTGCCGATGTTGCAGTGTCCGCACATGCCGATGCCGCACTTCATGCGGTTCTCAAGGGACATGATGATCTGCTCCTGGCCGTAGCCCAGTTTTTCCAGGACTGGCTGGGTGAATTTGATCATCACGGGAGGGCCGCACACAATGGCATAGGTGGCGGGAGTCGCCCCGGGCGCCTTCTGCTCCACGATGGCGGGAACAAATCCCACATTATACTTCCAGTTCGGATCGTCGGTGCCGTCAACCGTGATGTGCACGTTGATATCGTCCCGCTGCTCCCATCCGAAGAGTTCGTCCCTGTACAGGAGCATGCCGGGGGACCGTGCGCCGTATACCACATCGATGTTGCCGAATTTCGACCGGTTGTCCGGATCGAGCATATAGATGATCGATGCGCGAAGGGTCGTAAAGGCAAATCCGCCGCCGATGATCACCACGTTTTTTCCCTCCAGCTTATCCCAGGGGTAGCAGTTGCCGAAAGGACCTCTGATTCCCATGATATCCCCCACCTTCATGTTGTGGAGGTGGGAGGAAACAACACCGGTCTTGAACACTGTAAACTTGACAAATCCCTTTTCTGTTGGGGAAGATGCAATACCGATGGGAATCTCCCCCACGCCGGGAACGGACAGTTCGGCAAACTGGCCCGCCCGAAAAGAGAACCTCACTTCATCCAACCTGTTCAGGAAGACAAACTTAAATGTCTTCAAGGATTTATCCTTGGTAGCGATTTCGATATCATCGATGCGTACCGGATAGGGCTGATATGGATTGTCCATTTTTTCCTCCTGATTTTTATGCGACGTCCTTGGGATCGTAAGCGTTCATGGTGCTACAGATGCTGCGGATGTCGATGTTGACCGGACATTTTTCCACACATCTGCCGCATCCAACGCACATGGTTCCCTGGTCATACTTGTCCAAAAAGTACTTGAGCTTGTGCATGAACCGCTGGCGAACCCGCTGGGTCTTTTTCCCCCTGGGGTTGTGGCCGGAGCCGTGCAGGGTGAACAGGGGAGACATGCAGGTGTCCCAATTCCGGAACCGGCTGGTTGACTTTCCCTTTGTCTCGTCCTGGATATCAAAGCACCAGCAGGTGGGGCAGACAAAGGTACAGGTACCGCAATTGATGCAGGTGAAGGCAAGATCCTCCCAGAAGGGTGCACCGTGGAGGTCGAGGAGGGCCTTCTCCTGGAGCCTGTCCGTGGGAACCGTGGTAGTGATGGCCGCCTCGGCCGCCAGCTGCATTGTTTCAATGGTTGTAAGGCTTGCGTCCGTTTCGGCGGCCGCATCAAATCCCGCGTCGCTGAGGTATGCCCCTCCCTTTGGGGTGAGCACCTTTGCAAGATAGTGATCCTCCAGGTCCACCAGCAGGACGTCGAGTCCCTCTTCGCCAAAGGGGCCGCTGCCCATGGAGATGCTGAAGTCAACGGCCGACGGCTGGTTCACGGCAAGGCCCACAAAGGTGGTGGCCCCATGGGCGTCACACCAGTAGGGATCCCTGTAGTCGGCGGTATCAAAGTTCAGCTTAACCAGCCGGACCGCCTTTGCATCATAGGGCCTGATGCCGATCACCGCCCGCCTGGAATAGTCGGCGGCGGGCCGCTGCATGATATGGTGGTTCTCCATAGACGCGTCAAGGGATGCCGCGAGGATCTTTTCCGTTTGGGGAAAAAGTACGGACTTGGGGGACATGACGGAATTCGTTCCCCCCATTTCAGGATAGGCGTTCTTGTCCAGCTGTTTGAAAATCGACTGGCCGCTGTCTGTTACAGGACCGAAAAGCTGATACGTCTCCCTGGATTTATCAATGCCCCTGGTCCAATCGTTTTTATCAATTTTTATAATTTTCATATAGGTACCTTTGGGTCAAACTGGCAATCATGCCCCCATTTATTTAATAAATTTATCAGAATCTTCCGGCTTGAACGTCTCTAACGGCGGTCTCCGGTCCAGGGTCAGTCCCGGTTCCCATCCGTAGATTTCAAAGCTGTCCTTCACAAGTTTCCGGGTGAAATCCCTCACCTGGATATCCATGGGACAGGCCTCTTCACAGGCGCCGCAGTCGGTGCAACGACCGGCACAGTGGTAGGCCCGGAGGAAGTGAAAGGTCCGGATATCCGTCGGGTCCTGGCCTTTTCCGATCCACTGGGGCTTGGATTCGTCCACAAAGCAGGCGGGGCAATAGCATAGTGGGCAGGCGTTTCTGCAGGCGTAACAGCGGATGCAGTTGGAAAGCAGGCCCTCGAAGTGGTTCCACCTCTCCTCCCCTTCCATGGCCTCGATGGCTGCGACATCCCTGAAGGGATCCTCGATTTTCTGCTCTTTCACAAGGGCTCCGACAAGGTCGTCGTGGATCACAGGGTTGCGGTGGGTGCAGATCTTACAATTGTCCCGAAGATACGCCTCCTTGTCCAGGACACGCTCTTGTCCGGCGCCCCTGATCAGGATGACCTCCCCCTCTTCTTTGAATTCTTTGATTTCATCGTCCAGCAGGGCTCGGATTCTGTTCTTGTCCACCATACCGGTACAGGGCACCCCGATAATGTAAACCTGGTCCCTTGGGATCTTGTTTTCCATGATATGGTTGACGATGTTTCTGGAATCGCACCCCTTGGCTATAATGCCTATTTTTTCCTTTTGGTCCGTAATATAATTGGCAAGGTTGAGACGGCAATTGGTGTCCCACACAAACCCCTGTGCCTCTTCAGGGGTTCTTGCAATGCCGGGGACACTGGCCATGGGAAGGGTTCCCCGTTTAAATCCCAGGACAAGGTCGACCCTGCCATCCTCCAGCAGGTTTGAGGAGATCTTCCGGATGTTTTTCGTATAATTGTTCATCGTGAATATCCCCTTTAACCGGCTTTTTTTACTAATTTTTCATTGGGTCCCAGGGATACGATTTCATGGGCCACTTCCCGGGCCACCCGGGCAAACTTGGTGGCCTCCGCCGAGGAGATCCATGAAAAATGGATCCGCCCTTTGTCAAGGCCCATATGGGACAGCAAATTTGCCATGAGAACGAACTTTCTGCGGGCGTAGTAATTGCCTTCCAGGTAATGGCACTCTCCGGGATGGCACCCGGAAACCCATACGCCGTCAACCCCCTCCCTGAAGGCGGCGAGGATCATTCTGGGCTCGACCCGCCCACTGCAAGGGACCCTTATGATACGAATATCGGCCGGGTATTGCATCCGGCTCACACCGGCAAGATCGGCCGCACCGTAACTGCACCAGTTACACAGAAATGCCACGATTTTTATCCTTTTTTCAGCCATTGATTGTCTCTCCTTTATACGGCGTCAGCCAGCGCAGATATCTGCGCAAATAGTTGATTGAAATCAAACCCGTTGAGCCGGATAGCTCCCGAGCGGCAGGAGGCCGCGCAGAGGCCGCATCCCTTGCAGAGAACCGGGTTGATCCCGGCTTTTCCCTGGAATCTTCCTTCGGCAATGAACCCGGGTGCGGAATAGGGACAGATGCTGATGCACCCCCCGCAGCCGCTGCACAAGGCGGTATCCACATCCGCCACATGACCGCTCGTGTGAATCTTTTCCCTTGCCAGGAGGGTGACGGCCCTTGCGGCGGCCGCCTGGCCATGGGCAATGGCTTCGTCGACGGGCTTGGGATAGTGGGCAAGCCCGCACAGGAATACGCCGTCGGTGGCGAATTCAGAGGGCCCGAGTTTGGCGTGGCGTTCTACAAAAAAACCGTCCTCGTTCAGGGGCACCTTGAAAAAATTGGCAAGGACCTCGTCCCTGTTTGGAACGATGGCCGTGGCAAGGGTGAGGAGATCCGCCTCGATCCTGAGGGGGCGGTTCAGGATATGATCTTCCACGGTGACAAGAAGGTGCGCTTCGGTCACCCGGACTTCGGGCTTGTTCTCCACGGAATACCGGATGAAGATGACCCCCTCCTCCCGGGCCTGGAGGTAGTTGTACTCCCGCTCGCCATAGGTTCGGATATCCCGGTAAAGGATATAGACGGCCATGTCGGGGTTCTGCTTTTTGAGTGCCAGGGCATTGTCAATGGAGTGGGTGCAGCACACCCTGGAGCAGTAGGGGCGATGGGGCTCCCGTGAGCCCACGCACTGGATGAATACGGCGGCGTTGATTTTTTTGACGGCAGGATCCCCGTCCAACAGCCAGCGGTCAAGCTCAAGGCTCGTGAGAATCCGTTCATCCTCGCCATAATGGTATTCCGCGGGTTTCAATCCGGTGGCGCCGGTGGCGAGAACAGCCACCCCATGTTCGATGGTCCGGTTTTCTCCATTGCCGGTGAGGGTGGATTTGAAGTTGCCCACAAATCCCTCCACCTGGTCCAGGGTGGTACCAAGGTGCACATGGACCTTCTTGTTCTCTGAAATTCTTCTTGTCAGGACGGAAAGTTCCTCCCGGATTTCTTCGCCCTTGTAGGTGTGATAAAGATGATTGGCCTGGCCGCCCAGCCGATCTTCCTTTTCCACCACATGGACCTCATACCCCTGTTCCGCAAAATTCCTGGCAGCGGACAGTCCCGACACGCCGCCTCCCACAACCATGGCCACGGGATTGATGGTCAGTTCAGACTCGGTCAGGGGCTCTGCCAGGGCCACTTTTGCCACGGACATGGCGACCAGCTCCTTGGCTTTTTGGGTGGCCATACCGGGATTGTCACGGTGCACCCAGGAATCATGGTTCCGGATATTGGTCATCTCAAAGAGATATTTGTTCAGACCGGCATTGATGAGGGTCTCCTGGAACAGGGGCTCATGTGTCTTGGGGGTACAGGCCGCCACCACGATGCGGTTCAGGCGATGCTCCTGGATGATCCGGGTCATGGCGTCCTGGGTGTCCTGGGAACAGGTATAAAGGTTGTGGGAGGCATATTCCACATGGGGAAGCGTGGCGGCATAGTCGCTGACCTCGGGAACGTTCACAACCCCGTTGATATTTGAGCCGCATTTACAGACAAACACCCCGATGCGGGGCCGTTCTCCCCTGACATCGGTTTCGGGCACTGCCTCCGGGTGCCGAGTAAGGGTATTTCGTGCCCCGCTTAACAGGGCCCCTGCTTCCGCAGCTGCGGCAGAGGAATCCACCACACTCTGGGGAATGTCCTTGGGACCCTGGAAGGCGCCGCAGACAAAAATGCCTTTTCTGCTTGTCTTGACCGGCGCAAAGCTTGGGGTGCTGGCAAAATTCCCCTGGGTGAGCTCAATCCCCACCCTGCCTGCCAGGTCCACCACTTCCGGTGAGATTTCAAGGCCCACGGACAGCACTATCATGTCAAAGATTTCCGTTTTCAGTTCCCCGGCGTTGGTCACATACCGGACAAGCAGGTCCCCAGTCTTCCGGACCGGTTCAACACTGTGAACCCTTGTTCGAAGGAGCCGGACTCCCTGGGCCCTGGCAGTGTTCAACGAGCGCTCAAAATCCTTGCCATGGGTTCGCATGTCCATGTAAAAGACGGTGCACTCAAGGTCGTCCCCGGCGTGCTCCCTGGCGATTACCGCCTCTTTCAGGGCATACATGCAGCAAACGGACGAACAATATCGGTTGTCGCACTGGTTGGTCTCCCTGGAGCCCACGCACTGGAACCAGGCGATCTTTTTAGGTTCCCTGTGATCGGAGAGCCTGACAAGATGTCCCTTGGTGGGACCGGAGGCGGAAAGGATCCGTTCAAACTCCAGTGCCGTCATCACGTTGGGATGGTCGGCGTACCGGTAGTTTTCCAGTCCCGAGGGATCAAAGGTTTTGAAACCCGGGCTGAAAATCACCGATCCCGCCTTGAGGGTCGCGGTCTCCGTTCTCTCCAGATGGGTTCCAAGGGTCAGGGCCCCGGCCCCGCAGGCCTTGACGCATTCAAAGCATTCGCAGCACACCATGCAGTCAAGGCATCTTTTGGCCTCGGTTAGGGCCTGCTCTTCGGTGAGTCCCAACTCCACCTCGCCAAAACCCGCAAGTCGCCGGGCCCCGGGAAGCCGCGCCATGGTCTGGCGTTCCGCCTTCTTGATTCTGTCGGGGATTTCGTTGAAATTTTTCTGAACGTATTCCAGAGGCTTACGATCGGCTGCCAGGTCTTTTCCGTCAAGGAATCTCAGGATGGAAATCCCGGCCTCGTTGCCTGCCGCCACCGCGTTGATGGCGATGGAGGGTCCGGTATGGGCGTCGCCGCCGGCAAAGACCCCCGCCATTGCGGTCTCATATGTGACCGGATCCGCCTCAATGTTTCCCCACCGGTTGATGGTGATGCCCCTGTCTCCCTCCATCCAGGCGGTATCGGTCTTCTGTCCGATGGCGGGAATGATGTAGTCGCAAGGGATGAGAAACGCACTGTTTTCCACGGGAACCGGGCGCCTGCGTCCGCTCTTGTCGGGTGTGCCAAGTTCCATTCTGACGCATTGGATACCAACGGTTCTGTCGTCCCTGGCAACGACTTCCCCGGGGGCTGTCAGGAACTGCATCCCAACGCCTTCTTCCAGGGCATCCTCGATCTCTTCGTTCCGGGCGGGCATTTCCGCCCGGGTGCGCCTGTAGAGAATGCTCACCGTCTCGGCCCCGATTCGAAGGGCGGTGCGGGCGGCGTCGATGGCAACGTCACCCCCGCCGATGATGACCACATGGCCGGAAAGCGTGTCGAACCCGCCCAGGGCCACTTCTTTCAGGAGTTTCACCCCGGGAATCACCCCTTTAAACCCTTCGCCGGGAATGCCAAGGGCCATGCCCCTGTGACAGCCGATGGCCAGATAGACGGATTTGAATCTGTCCTCCTTCAGGGAATCCAGGGTAAAGTCACGGCCAAGGGCCGTGTTATAATGGATTTCAACGCCAAGCCTGCCGGTGATGTAGGAGATCTCTTCTTCAAGTATCCGGGGGGGTAGCCGGTAATCCGGGATTCCCACCTTGAGCATGCCGCCTGCTGCGGGAAGGGCCTCGAAAATGGTGACTCCGACTCCGGCCCTTGCAAGAAAGGCCGCGGCGGTAAGCCCTGCCGGACCGGCGCCCACGATGGCCACCCGCTCATCCCTGGGTGTGATTTCCGGGGCGTCAAGATCTCTCATATCCACCTGGTCCGCAATAAAACGCTTCAGGGCGCAGATGGAGACCGGGGATTCCACAAGCTCCCTTCTGCAGGCCTCCTCGCAGGGATGGGGGCAGATCCGGCCGATGCTGCCGGGCAACGGCAGATTGCGGAGGATCACTTCCATGGCCTGCCGGTACTTTTTTTCTTTCGCAAGGGCCACATAGGCGTGGGCGTTGACACTGTTGGGGCAGGCGTTGGTACAGGGGGAGCGATCCTTTTTGGTGATGGCAAAGGCCCCGGGCACGGCCTGGGCATAGGGTTTGTAGATAGCCTGCCTGTGGCCAAGGCCCTGTTCAAAAGCACTTGGCAGGGAGACCGGACAGGCCTCGGCACACTCGCCGCAGCCGGTGCATTTTGCCGGGTTTATGAATCGCGGGCTCTTTTCCAGGGTAATTTCAAAATTTCCCGCTTTGCCGGATATTTCGCTGATTTGCGAGAGGGTGTGCAGTTCTATGTTCACATGCCGGCCGACCTCCACAAGCTTGGGTGACATGATACACATGGAACAGTCGTTGGTGGGAAAGGTCTTGTCCAGTTGGGACATGGCCCCACCGATGGAGGGGGTTTGCTCCACCAGGTGAACGTAATACCCGGAATCCGCCAGATCCAGTGCCGCCTGGATGCCGGCAATGCCGCCGCCCGCCACCAGAACGGAGCCAATGGTGCTGTTGTCAGCCATACTATCCTTCTCCTTTGACATAAAAAAACCTCTGCGTGCCGGGTTGAAAGAATTACTTCAACCTGCATGCCAAGAGGCGCAAGGGAAAACACGGCCAACCATTTATCAGTTCATCGGCATTCCGCAATTCCCCGGCTGGTTTGCGTCTGCCTTACACGGGCAAGACGTTTTAAGCATTGTCAGTATCTTCTGGGGAAAAGCGTCATTAAACGGCTCCATGGGTTTTGATAAAATTGCGGTAAATACCCATACGTTCAGGTATCGCTCCCTTGATATCAATAATGCACCAGGGGTTCAAATCGTTATTATCTATCTGCCCGTCACTTGATATTGAATTCACAAATGGTTTGAGTTTTTGCACCAAACCCTCTACAGTTGCCTTCGTTTTTTTACGGCTCGGCTGTCAAGCGTTGCACTGGTTTACAGAGATGCCGATCCATGGCCGTTTGATTTCCAGGTGGGGCGACCCTTCTGTGGGAGGAATATGTTCTCGATAATGGTAAATACCCTTGTGCCGCTCTTTGGGACCATGGGGCTTGGGGTTGCTGCGGGCAAGGGGGGGATGCTTCCCGAAACCAGTGCAACGGTTCTCAACACCTTTGTATACCGGTTCACGCTTCCTTGTCTTATCTTTGGCTCTTTGGCCGGCTCTTCCGCCCGGGAGATATTGCAATGGAATTTCATGGCAGGGTTCACCCTTGCAATGCTCGGTTCCTATCTCATCATGTTTATTGTCTCCTGTTTTTTATTCAGGAGCCATTTTACCGAGGCAGGGCTTCGTTCGGTATCTGCAAGTTTTCCCAATACCGCCTACCTCGGGTTTCCCATCCTGCTGTCGATTTTCAACGGTAATCCCCATGCGGTCATCGCCGTCACCCTTGCCACCCTGATGCCCACGGCCCTGCTTATCTTGGCCATTGGAAAACTTGAGTTCCACAGGGCAAAAAAAGGGGAACATGCCCTTCGTACCTTTATGACGGTTTTTTTCTCCCTTGTGAGGACGCCCGTCATCGGGGCATCCCTTGGTGGCATCCTCTTTTCGGTCCTTGGCTTGGAATTGCCCAGGGCGATTGGGATCTTTTGCCATGACTTTGGAATGGCTTCCGTCCCCTGCGCCCTCTTTGCCATGGGAATGGTGATCGGCAAAAGCGGGTTATCCCTGTCACTTGCGGATCTCGTCTCTGTCACTCTTGTCAAGATGATTGTTCAACCCATCCTGGCAGCGCTCTTTCTCCTGGCATTACACGTCTCCGGGGACTGGCTGATCATGGGCATTCTTCTTTCCGGCCTGCCAACCGCCATGGTGGCCTACCTTGTGGCAAAGGACTATGAAATCTATGAGGCCGGAAGTTCCGCCGCCATCCTTGTTTCCACCCTGTTGTGTATCCTGACGATCCCTGCCACCCTGGCCCTTGCCTCCTATTTCGGGTTGGGCGTGGGGTGAAGTCTTTCCAGGGCCAGGTGCAAGGGGCAGGCGTCCTTGTCCACGGGGGTGCCGGACCGATAACGGTCTAATAGGCGCTGGGACGCTTGGGCCAGTTGCCGCCGGACCTTTCGTCGTTGTCCTTTGATCCTTGGGATGGTCATGGTGTCGTAGCCGGTGGTGTGGTGGCGCATCCAGGCGATCACAGCGGCCTTTGCACGATCTTCCACAGGGATACGTTCGGTCCTTGCCACGGTTTTGCTGCCAACGGGAACCGCATGGTCGGTGACGGCCTTTGCAAGGCGGTGGGCAAGGGGCGAGAATCGTGGGTGGAAATTGAGTTCCCCCACCACGGTGTCGTAAAAATCGATTGAGTAGGCTTCCTGCTTTTTTTCCCGCCTTACCCGCCCCTGTTGCAGTTGCCGCTGGTGGGCGGGATCTGCCCTTTGGGTCTTAACGTATTCCATTGCCTGCCAGATCCTTGCTTCCGGGGCCCACACGCCCTTGGAAAAGGTTCGCCGTCCTTGTTTGACCTGGACCTGCCAGTGGACACCTGTTTTTTTGACCCGCCTTGTCAGGGCTGCATCTCCCGGGGGCAACAGCGCCCATCCTGTCGGCACTGTTAAGGTGGCTCCGTCCTGGGTGGTTACCGTCTGTTTCGTTTTTCCGGGCAGAACAGTACGGATGGTGTCCGGCATTGATTTCCTCCATTCAGATTGAATTTTAAAAAAAACGGACTATACAGGGAATCGCCATCCTTTTCCACGGTTTTTTTCCAGGCGGGGAAAGGGGGTCTCTTTCCTTTTCCTGAGCTTTACACCCGGTTCATATGTTGCTATTATTGATAATATTTTTAGCAAGTCCCCCAAATTTCTCCGATTCCCCTGTCTTTATGTTGAAAAGCGGTTCTCTTTTTTTGGGTGGTCAAAGGAACAACGACCAGACAACACCCCATTGGAGGCTACTCCATGGGAAAAACGGAGGTACTCGATGGCAAAAGACGTGATAAAACTATCTGGAAAACGAAAGAGCACGTTCAAGGACATGGTCATGGGCCTGCTCCCGGACGGGGGCAACCTCAATGCTTGCCTCACCTGCGGTGCCTGCTGTTCAGGTTGTCCAGCAACGGGCTTTGACGGCATGGATCCGAGGAAGTTTTTGAGAATGGCGGCCCTTGGCATGGATGAGGCGATCAAGGAGAGCCGGTGGCCCTGGTTTTGCACCATGTGCACACGGTGTGTCCATGTCTGTCCCATGGAGATCAACATCCCCCAGCTTGTCTTTAACGCAAGAAAGCTCACGCCCAGGGATCAGGTGCCAAAGGGAATCCTAGGCTCCTGCGATATGGCCCTTTCAAAACCGACCAACTCGGCCATGGGATGCTCCCAGGAGGATTTCGAGTTCGTGGTGGGGGATATTCTGGACGAGATCAAGGAGGAATATCCCATCTGGGAGGAGCGGAACCTGGTGGCGCCCATTGACAAGAAGGGGGCCGAGTTCTTCATCAACCAGAATTCAAGGGAGCCCATGATCGAGCCCGAGGAGATGGGGCCGTTGTGGAAGATCCTCAACCTAGCCGGGGTGGATTGGACCTACGGCAGTGTGGGGTGGGCCGCGGAAAACTACTGCATGTTCATGGCCGATGACGACGGATGGAAGGAGCTTACCCAAAGGAGCGCCCAAAAGTGCGATGAACTGGGGTGCAAGACCTTTCTCAACACCGAGTGAGGGCATATTACCTTTGCAGTCCTGTCAGGACTGAAAAAATTCAACATACCCCATAATTTTAAAGTCGAGACCATGTATAACCTGTATGCACGATGGATACGGGAGGGGAGGCTGAAACCCGATTCCAGCTGGAACAACGATCTCAAGATCAAGTTTACGGTCCAGGATCCCTGCCAGATCGTGAGAAAAACCTTTGGGGACCCTGCGGCCGAAGACATGCGTCTGGTGGTCAAAGCCTGTGTGGGAGAGGAGAACTTCATTGACATGTCTCCCAACCGTTCCAATAACTTCTGCTGTGGCGGGGGGGGCGGCTTTCTCCAGTCCGGGTTCAAGGAGGAGCGGTTGATGTACGGAAAGACCAAGGATGAGCAGATCCAGGCCACCAAGGCCCCTTACTGCGTTACCGGTTGCCACAACTGCCATGCCCAGATCCACGAGCTTGGCGAACATTTTGGCGGCGGATACCATGCAGTCCATGCATGGACGATTCTCGGTCTTGCCCTGGGAATTCTGGGGGAGAGTGAACGGGTTCATTTGGGTGAGGATCTTCAGGAGGTTAACCTGCCGGAAAGTGATGGATGAAGCATGACATGGGCCTAGGACCGCAAATTTTATAAGCTAAACGAAATTGTTTGATTTCTGTTCACCTTATTTTATCTGCGGTCCCTATGATCAGGTTCGCATGAACTCAAGATCCTTTTTGCTCCGTTGGATCATGCGCTCTTCCAACTGTTCCCGGTTCAGGTCCATCACTATTTCGTAGGCGCTGTACTTGTCCTTGCAGAAGTATATGTCAAAGGGGGCTTGCTGCTCCTCCTCCCTGTAGATCCTGATCCCGGGAATGGCGTTTTTCTCGACATAGTCGATTTCCCGGTTGATCAGCAAAGGCTCGATATCGTGCTTGTTCTGCCAGGGGATGCAGGCCCCCTCCATGCCAAGGGTCGTATCCATGATCGATCTGATCTTTTCGGCCACCCCGCCCACGGAGAGAATGATATCACCGGTCAGGGAGCCGGTGATGGCGTATTTCTGGTTCACCGGATGTTTGATGTAGTCCGACACCAGGGCGATGTCCATGGCCACCGAGGCGCTGTCTCCCTCGACCCCGTCATGGGCCTGGATATACTCCACGTGCATCTCAAAACCCAGGTTGGGGGCATTGATCTTTTTCAGCACCTTTTTGATGGAGGCCCTGACATTCTGGGCTGCGGCCTTGGCAATTTCACCGATTCGTCCGGATGTCAGAACCGTATCCTTGTTGCCGATGTTGATCTGGCCGTGGATGGGCAGGGGCTGGCCGTACATCCGCCCACTCGCCTTTGAAGAGATCACGGCAAGGCCGATGGCATAACCGATGGAGTCGGTCATGGTGTCGATATACTTTTTCAGACTCTTCTTGTGCTCGGTGATTTCCCGGGAAATTTCACCCTCAATGCCCTGGTGTTCCTTAAGGGCTGACACGACGTGGTGGGGCTCGACCAGGGGGGCGTTTTCCAGGATGGCGTTGAATTCGGCCGCCTTGATGATTCCGTTGATGGGGCGAAGGATGCAGCTTAACTTGCCGTCATAGCCCCTGCACCGGAGTTCCTTGACGATTTCAAGGATGGCTTTTCTTGAAAACTCCCTCTCCTTGAGCTTGAAATCCATGGGAAGGGTGCGTCCCATGATGATTTCGCTCCGTTTTCTGATTCCCCCATACCCCTCTTTTTCCAGGACATCTCCCCAGGCAAGATCAAATTCTTTTGCAAGTTGCTGGATCTCCTGCTTAACGTATTGGGCGACCTGGCCGATGGTTTTTGAATCTTCTGCCACCGCCCCCTCCATCTGGATGATCTCCCCCTTGTCTTCGATCCTGCTCAAGAAGGCTCCCTCTCCTTCTTGCTGGAGATAGGTCAGGGTGTCATGGTTGCAGCAGGCAAGGATGATGTTCTCCGCCTTGATGGGATCCTCGGATCTGTCTGCGGCGCCGCTGCCCGAGTTCCTTCCCCCCTCCAGTATATAGGAGCGGTTCTGCATGATCTCCAGCATGTCTGACATATAGCCTGCACGAATCAGTGTCTTGAGCTCATCGATATAGATGATGGGAGCCTTGGCATGGGCACCGAGGTAGGCCCGCTGGTGGGGCGGGGTCTGGAGGTTTGCAGACTGGTAGGGGTCGTGGCGGAAGCCGCCCTTCATGTTCCTGGAATCCGGTTCAGAGACCCTGGCCATCAGATCCCCTTCCTTTCTGGGGTCGTAGAGCACCTCAGGAATCTGGTCTGAGATCTGTTTGAGTTTGACCGAGCGCGTATGAATCGAAACTTGCTGGATTTTTTCCTGGGCGCCATGGTTGTTCTCCTGCATGAACATGAAGAGGGCGCCGATGCCGGCAATGCCGGTGAAGATAAAGGCCTGGGGAAAAACAAGCCCCACCAGGGCCGTAATGCAGGTCGTTGCAACCAGCCAGTGCCTCATGCGCCTTGCGGCGTTGATCTGGGTGGACAACGAGAACTTGGGGGCTGTGTTTTTGGCGATTTCGATCTCTTGTTTGAGGCTTGAGACGATGGTGTCCATGACCGTGGGATCTTCATAGGCGATGCGGATATGGTTGTCATCTTTTCCCGGAAAGGCGACAATGGCTTTCTTGGGTTTCAGGTAGTCTCCCAGGGAGTTGTCCAGGACCTGTCTGAACATTTCTGCCAGCAGGGATTTGCCGGTACCCGGCTTTCCGACCATGAGAATGTGTCCCCGGTTCTGGGCGATTTTCCGGATGGCCACCTTGGCCCTTGCCTGGAAGATGACCCTTTCGATGGGATCTTTGGGCAGTACGATGTCGGCCGTGGTCTCGAAAAAGCTGAGGCGCCTCTCCAGGGTGGCCGGGTAGCGCATCAGTTCCTTTATCCATTGGTAGTCGTTGTTGTCATATCCTTTATTCATCCCTGACCCCTCTTATGCTGTCGATTAAGTAGAATGTTCCGGCCTCGGAAATGGCTGCGTTGCTGTTGATGGTTGAGTATAATTGCGGGGCAAGGGTTTTGATGGGATCCAGGGCCTTGAGATTCTGCATCACAAAGATGCTGGTGATGAGCCGGGCGTTGAACTCCCCGTGCTGGGGGATGTAGTTGAGGGATAGGCCGAATTGTTCCTGGTTCAACACCTTGGTAATGAGCATTTTCTCCCGGGGACCCATGGTTCCGCTCTCCTCCATCCTCCTGTAGAGCAACGGAAGGTTTGCTCTTGAGTAATCTGTCTTGATCTCTTGGTTGAAGAGAAATTTTAGCGGCAATGCCGATCCTTCACAGTAATGGTATAGCAGGTTCTTCAGGGGATCGTTTCCCTTGAGTGCAAGTTCAAACAGCTGGAGGTAGGTAATCAGTTCCGGATCTTCCAGCAGATAGTTCAACTTCAGAGCTCCTGACATCTGATAATTTGAAATGCAATTTATGCCGCCCGAAATACCAGGCGAAGGTCCG
>JAEINR010000088.1 GCA_016342325.1 Desulfobacterium sp. | reverse complement strand
TGATTGGGATCACTTTGGGGAACATTTTATCAGTCGTTTTCAACGCCTTTTTAGGCCATTTGCATCACCCCAGTTTCGCACCGCAAGATCCCCCCCCCCACCTGGGGTCAGGACCATTCGAGAATGACCTTTCCGGAGCGGCCCGATGCCATCATTTTAAACCCGGTTTCAAACTCGGTATAGGGATACCGGTGGGTGATCAAAGGTTGAATATCAAGGCCCGACTGAATCATTGAGGTCATCTTATACCAGGTCTCGTACATCTCCCGCCCGTAGATCCCCTTGATGGTAAGCCCGTTAAAGACCACTGTATTCCAGTCAATGGAGGTGGTCTCAGGCATGATCCCCAGCATGGCGATCTTTCCGCCGTGGCAGATGTTGGCCAGGATCGAACGAAAGGCGGAAGGGTTGCCCGACATCTCCATGGCAACATCAAACCCCTCCTTCATCCCAAGGGTTTTATGGGCATCTGCCACAGTCTCACGGGTAACGTCAACGGTCAGGGTTGCACCGGCTTGCTTGGCAAGGTCGAGGCGGTAGGGATTGACATCGGTAACCACGACATTACGGGCACCTGCGTGGACAGCAATGGCACAGGCCATGCACCCGATGGGGCCAGCGCCAGTGATGAGCACGTCCTCTCCCAGGATATCGAAGGAGAGGGCTGTGTGGGTTGCATTTCCCAACGGATCAAAGCAGGCAAGCACTTCAAGGGGAATCGTGTCGTCGCAATACCAGGCATTGGTGACGGGAATCGAAAGATACTCGGCAAAGGCGCCGGGGCGATTCACCCCCACACCGCTGGTGTTCATGCACAGGTGACGTCGCCCTGCAAGGCAGTTCCTGCAACGGCCGCACACCAGGTGCCCTTCCCCGGACACCAGGTCCCCCGGGTTGAAATCATGGACATTTTCCCCCACCGAGTCAATCACTCCGACGAACTCGTGCCCCACCTGCATGGGCACTGGAATGGTCGACCGTGCCCAGGAATCCCAGTTATAGATATGAACATCGGTTCCACAAATCGCCGTTTTCTTGATCTTAATAAGAACATCGTTCGCGCCTATTTCGGGAATCGCGACGTCCTGAAGCCAGAGACCAGGTTCAGACTTTGCCTTGACCAGCGCCTTCATTGTTGTCATGTGAGCCTCCCGGGATTTTCCCATGGGGTTGAGGGCTTTCTAAATGTTTGCTCTCGGATGGATAGCAAACGATTCATAAGCACAGAGCGATTGTTCTCAAATTTTCCCTGATCCTATGGTACACCCAACAGCCATCAATCAAAAGCGATTTTTAACACCGTCGGGCTTTCAACACCTGAAGTCCAGGCAAAAACCGGGCTGGAGCATGAATTATCTTGACAAAATCATGGACTCGGGATCATATATTCGACTTAATATAATTTCTAAACGGAGGTATTTTAATGGAAGTATCCATCACGGAAAAGCAAGAAAAGGGCACCCGCCCTGAAGACTCCAAACTCGCCTTTGGGTCAATATTCACCGACCACATGTTCAATATGGACTACTCCCCGGACAAGGGGTGGCACAATCCCCGCATCGAGCCCTTTAAAGACCTCTCACTCTCCCCTGCCACCATGATGCTCCACTATGGCCAGGCGATCTTTGAAGGACTGAAGGCTTACAAGACCGACGATGGAAACATCCGCCTCTACCGGCCAAGGGACAACTTCAAGCGGCTGAACAAAAGCGCCCGGGGCCTGTGCATTCCGGAAATCGATATTGATTTTATCATGGAAAGCCTGAAGACCCTGTTGAAGCTTGAGAAAAACTGGATTCCTGAGACCATGGGAACCTCCCTATATATAAGGCCCACCGTCATTGCCACCGACCCCTACCTCGGCGTCAGGGCATCGGAGACCTACCGCTTCTTTATCATTCTTTCACCCGTTGGCGCCTATTACGCAGCCGGGTTCAACCCGGTCAACATCTGGATCTCCAAAGACCATGTCCGGGCGGTCCGGGGCGGCATAGGCGAATTCAAGACAGCGGCCAACTATGCGGCAAGCCTCTATGCCTCTGAAAAGGCGAAAAAAGAGGGATACGCCCAGGTACTCTGGCTCGACGGCGTGGAAAGAAAGTACATCGAAGAGGTCGGGGCCATGAACATCTTCTTCAACATCAATAACGAACTGATCACCCCTGAACTCAACGGCAGCATCCTCCCCGGCATTACCCGGGACTCGGTTCTCCAGCTTGCCAAACGCTGGGGCATGAAGGTCTCGGAACGGAAAATAAGCATTGACGAGCTGATCCAGGCCCAGAAGGACGGGTCCCTGAAAGAAGTGTTTGGCTCCGGAACCGCCGCCGTCATTTCCCCCGTGGGCGAGATTCGCTACGGAGACGACGTCATGACCATAGCAGACGGAAAAACCGGCCCCATGGCCCTGAAGTTCAACAAGGCCATCACTGAGATCCAATACGGGAAAGCAGAAGACACGGAAGCGTGGATCGAAGCGGTGGATTAGAAACCACCAGGGATCTGGTAGAATAGATCGGTTTTAAAAGCATTATATCCAAGGGTTGTCATTGAATTCATCCAAATTCTTGACAACCCTTTTTTTATCTGTTTAGTATGACTGAGCGCTCGATCAACAAACGGGAAATTGACACGCAACATCCAGAGTCATGACCCGTAACGACTTGGTAACGACACCATGGAAGGAGCAGAAATGGCAACAAAAAAGACCGATATTGTTCACATTGGCAAAACCATTAAACAGGCCAGGCTGGAAAAATCGATCACCCTCGATCTCCTCGCAAATGAAACCGGCCTTTCCGTGGATTTTTTGGAACGGGTGGAATCCGGGGATCAGCGCCCCTCGGTTGGCACCCTCCTCCAGATATCCAGGGCCCTTGGCATCGATTCGGGCTATTTCCTCAAGGCCCAGGAGGGCTCCACGAAACAGCGGACAGAAGCCTATACCAAACGGACGGACAATTATGCCTATACCCCCCTGACACCTGGGGCCGAGAACAAGCATCTCAGGGCTTTTAACATCGTGGTGGAGGCAAAAAAAGCCCACAAGGGAGTGGGATTTATCCACGAAGGGGAAGAGTTTGTCTATGTGCTCAAGGGAGAGGTTGAAATTGCGGTTGGGGATCATATCAACCGCCTGACCCCTGGAGAATCCCTTCATTTCAACTCCGGCATCAAGCATGACCTTAAAAATGTGGGCGACATGGATGCGGAACTGATCGTGGTTGTTTACAGCCCCTAATCCGGACAAGGAGACGAAATGTCATTTAAATTAAGTGATGAGCAGTTAATGATCCAGAGCATGGTCAGGGAGTTCTCCAGAAAGGTGGTGGCTGCCACGGCAGCCGAACGGGACCAGACCAAGGAATTTCCCTGGGATAATTTCAAACAGATGGGGGAGCTCGGTCTCATGGGCATGATGGTTCCCACCGAGTACGAAGGTGAAGGCGCGGATGCCGTATCCTACGTGCTGGCGTTGTCGGAAATCGCCTACTCCTGTGCGTCCACATCGGTGGTGATGTCGGTGCAGAACTCCATCGTCTGCGAGAGCATCAACAACTTCGGCACAGAGGAACAGAAACAGGAATTTCTCATCCCCCTGGCATCCGGGGAGATCATCGGGGCCTTTGCCCTGACAGAGCCGGATGCCGGTTCAGACCCGGTGAGCCAAACTGCGACGGCCGTTCGCGACGGAAATCATTACATTATCGACGGAACGAAACGGTTTATCACATCGGGAAAAAACTGCAAGGCCGTCATCGTAACGGCAAAGACCGACGAAAGTGCCGGTCATAAAGGCATCAGCGCCTTTATTGTCCCCAAAGAAACCCCGGGGCTCATCGTGGGCCACCAAGAGGACAAGATGGGACTCCGGGCCTCGGACACCACGGACCTGATCTTTGAAAATTGCCGTGTTCCTGCATCAGCGATCCTGGGCAAGGAGGGCGATGGGTTCAAGATCGCCATGTCAGGCCTTGACAGTGGCCGGATCGGCATTGCCGCCCAGTCCCTGGGGGTGGCCCAGGCCGCCATGGATGCGTCCGTTAAATATGCAAAAAAAAGAAAACAGTTTGGAAAGCCCATATCCATGCACCAGGGAATACGGTGGCAGATCGCCGACATGGCCACCCAGATCGAGGCCGCACGCCAGCTGGTCATGTCAGCGGCAGCCATGAAAGACAGGAAGGAGAACTACACCACCCAGGCCTCCATGGCAAAGCTCTTTGCATCGGAAATGGTCAACCAGGTCACGGCCAGGGCGATCCAGATCCACGGCGGGTACGGATTTACAAAGGATTATCCCGTGGAGCGATTCTACCGGGATGCCAGGGTGTTCACCATCTACGAGGGAACCTCCGAGATCCAGCGGATCGTCATTTCAAACAACATTCTAAAATAACCGGCATGGCCGGAGCATGGTATTTGCGCTTCGGCCACAACAAATGATCTTCGGGGTCAGGGTTAGCTCTAACCCTGACCCCTTTTTACTATTGAAAAATCCGTGATGCAAGCTCAATATCCTCAGGAGAGAAGACAAACAAACACTTGGCATCTCCAGGGGAAACAGACCCGTAGACGTAGTTGATGTTGATCCCTTCTTCACCGAACCGTTTGGTGATCTCGGCAAGCTTTCCCGGAACGTTCTCAAGGTCGATGACAATAACCTCCTTGGTATCAAAAACATAATCGTTCTGCTTCAGGATCTCCACAGCCGCATCGGGTTTGTTAACAACCATCCGAATCAGGGAAAAGTCGGCACTGTCCCTCCGTATGGAGCTGTAGTTGGCAGATGATGCGATCCGCTTCAGGGATTTCCCCCTTGCCTCGAACAGGCTCTGCACATAGCTCGATGCGTCCTGGATGGTGATGGCATCAACGTTCACCCCTCCATCCCCCAGAACCGATGTCAGCGTTCCAAGTTCTCCAGGAGCATTCTTGAGAAAAAGACAAATTTCAACCCTAATCATACAGCACCCCTCTTGTTCAGATTGTTGTTACGGGGTCAGGCCTGGTATTGTCTCTAAACCTGACCCCTTTTATATGCTCTTTTTACATACCGGCTATTTTCAACCCCTCGTCAAACGCTTTCATGTTCAAGGGAATAATTTTCGGCTTTTTTGCAAATTCCTTTTTAACACATTCGCGAAGGATATCGACATCCACCATCTTGCTCATTGCAGCAAAGGCACTGACGGCGATGATGTTGGCACATTTCACGCTGCCAAGCTTGACTGCGGCCTCATTGGCAGGCACGATCAACTCTCTGACATCGTCCCGTCCGGATCGCACGGGAATCAATGAGCTGTTGATCAACACCACCCCATCCGGCTTTACCACCGGAGCAAACTTCTCCAGTGAGGGCCGGTTCATGGCAACCAGATGGGTTGGGTTCTTAATGATGGGAGACCCGATGAGCTTATCGCTCACCACAACGGTGCAATAGGCGGTCCCCCCCCTCATCTCAGGTCCATAGGAGGGAATCCACATCACCTCGGCCCCCTGCTCCATGGCTGCATAGGCCAACAGCTTTGCGCTCAACAGGATACCCTGGCCTCCGAAACCGGCGAACATTACTTCTTTCTGCATATACTCCTCCAAAAACAACTAAATTAAGACGGTTCCATTACTCTTCAGGCGTCTTGAACTCACCAAGCGGATAGTAGGGAAGAAGCGTATCTTCGGCCCATTTCAATGAATCCAGGGGAGTCATGCCCCAGTTGGTGGGACAGGTGGAGACAATCTCCACAAAGCTGTAGCAGCGGTTTTCCTTCTGGTACTCAAAGGCCTTTTTAATCGCCTTTTTTGCCTTGTTGACGTACTTTGGCTTGAGCACGGTCTGGCGGGAGATATACCCGGGTGTGGCAAGGGTTGAAAGAAGCTCGCACATCCTGATGGGCATACCGGTTGCTTCCACATCCCTTCCTGCCGGCGCTGTGGTGGCCCGCTGGCCGGGCATGGTGGTGGGGGCCATCTGGCCGCCTGTCATGCCGTAAATGGCATTGTTAATAAAGATGGTGGTGAACTTCTCACCCCGGTTGGCCGCATGGACGATCTCGCCCATGCCGATGCTGGCAAGGTCACCGTCTCCCTGGTAGGTAAAGGCCATGAGGTCGGGCCTCACCCGTTTGATGCCTGTTGCCATGGCAGGGGCACGGCCGTGGGCAGCCTCCTGAAAGTCACAGTCAAAGTAGTTGTATGCCATGACCGCGCACCCGACAGGGGCAATCCCCACGGTGTTCTCCCTAATTCCCAGCTCATCAATGACCTCGGCCACCAGCCGGTGGACAATACCATGGGTGCACCCAGGGCAGTAGTGGGTATGGGCGTCGGTCAGCGCTTCCGGCTTTGAAAATGTTTTTCCCATTATATTCGTTCTCCTTGACAGACTCTTTAATTTTTCAGCAATGACTTGACATGGTCAATGATCTCTTCGGGCGTGGGAATATCCCCCCCGCACTCTCCATACCATGTCACCGGGCGCTGCCCCTTGACACACCGATCAACATCTTCAACCATCTGTCCCATGCTCAGCTCGATGCTGACCACGTGGCTGCAACTCTCCTTGGCAGCCGCATCATGGATCGCCTGTTCGGGAAAGGGAAACAGGGTCTGGGGTCGGACCATGCCGATCTCGAGCCCTTCTTCCTTCATGGTATCGATGGCGGTCTTGCACACCCGGCTCATGGTACCGTAGCTCACAATGAGGAGCTTATACTCAGCGTCTGTGTTATAGCCCTCATACCGGACCTCCTCCTGCCGCATCCGATCATAACCGGCTTTGAGCAAAAGGTTGTGGTCGTTCAGCTGTTTGGGATCAAGGAACAGGGACTTCACAAGGTTCCGTTTATCTGTACCCCGGGTAGCCATGCCGCTGGTGGCCCAATCGTCGTTGTTCATGGGTGTGGGCGTGAAATCTTCCGGAAACTCCACCGGTTCCATCATCTGACCGATGAGGCCGTCCCCCATGATCATCACGGGTCCCCGGTATTTTTCAGCCAGATCAAAGGCCTTCATGGTCATATCCACGGCCTCCTGGACACCCTCGGGTGCCATGACCAACAGCCTGTAATCCCCGTGGCCGCCGCCCTTGGTGGCCTGGAAGTAGTCGGCCTGGGAGGGAAGAATGCCGCCAAGCCCCGGCCCACCGCGCATGATGTTAACAAACACCGCAGGGCAGCGTGCGCCTGCGATATAGCTGATGGCCTCGCTCATGAGGCTGACACCGGGACTTGAAGAGGTGGTCATGACCCGCTCGCCACAGGCGGCCGCGCCAAAAATCATATAGCCCACCGCCACTTCACTCTCGCCCTGGAGAAAGACGCCGTCCACTTCGGGCATCCGTTTTGCCAGGTATTCGGCGACCTCGGACTGGGGAGTGATGGGATAGGCAAAGTAGTTCTTGCACCCGGCCCGGATTGCGGCCTCACCGATCGCTTCATTTCCCTTCATCAATACCTTGGCCATTACTTCTCCTCCATCGTTTTTTCAGCGGTTTTTTCCTCAGATCCAGTAATTGTAATGGCCACATCGGGACACATGACACAGCACAATGTGCAATGGATACAGTCGTCGGGCCGTGCCTGGACGGCGGGAAAATATCCCTTGGCGCTCACCGTATCCGATATCTCCAAAACATCCTTGGGGCATACGTCTACACAGAGGCCGCAGCCCTTACATCGTTCAGTCTCAATAACATGCTTCAATGCCATGAAAACCTTACTCCTTTTTACAAGCCTTGCTTCTTCCACGGGGGAACAAGCTGTCTTAAGATGGGTAATACAGGGGTATCAAACCGTGACAAATCAAGTCCGGGCAACAGTTTCTCATGGGCCGTGATAAACTCAACCCTGATGCCGGCTTGGTGTGACAATTCCTGTATCAGTTCATATCCTTTATAAATGATGTCCGGTGTCGTCTCGTCAATAAGATTGGCGTTGCTCACAAGACCGGTTACTTTCAACTTGGAGGAGGCTTCTATCTCCTCCTGTATTCTCATGCATCCCTCCACCGTCTCGGTAAACGGCCGCAGGGGATTGACCACCTGAATCAGGTTTACGTCCCGACCCACAAAAGAGTCGGCAAGGGCCGCAAGCACGGTGGTGCCCGTATCATCGCCCCCGGCATCGAGGATGGTCAACTCGGCCGGATTTCGTATCAGGCCCGCCACCTGGGGAGCCAGGATGGGAAGGTCTGCGTTCATATATTTCTCTTCGGGCAGCACCACCTGGATTCCCTTTTCAAAGAGAATATGCCTTGCCTCCCTGGTTCTGAAGTAGGGATTAACAAGATCAAGGTCTGCCATGCGGACATCAACGCCGGCGGCTTTTCTGTGAAAGGCAAGGTTTACGGCGGTTTCGGTCTTTCCGCTTCCGTAATTGCCAACAATGATAACAATGCCTTTAAGTTCGATCTTTCCCACGATTCTCCCGTCTTAAAATACAGTCAAACGTCATGTCTCCACCCTTGAAAACCGGTGGATTTTGCAGACTTATTAGTTAATCAGATTTACAAGGGGTTTGTAAACAAAAAAAAATAAGGACAATAAGCTAGGCCTGACCCCATGTGGATGGCTCTATTTATCAGCAAGGCGCGATAACAGTTCTTTGAGCAGCTCCCGTTGGTCGCCCTGGATCTCGATGACGCCCTGCTTGACCGTGCCGCCGGTGCCGCATTTCTGCTTCAACTCCTTTGCCAGGGCCTTGAGTTCGCCAGGGGGCATGGCCAGGCCCGTGACCAGGGTCACCCCCTTCCCCTTGCGCCCCTTGGTGGACAGCGAAATCCGCACCTTTCCGTCCCCCTGGGTCGCCGCCTGTTGCTGTTTCCTGCATTGACATTCTGCCACCGGCCGGCTGCATTTGGGACAGATCCTGCCCGTATCCGTGGAATAGACAAGGCCTGTGTTGTTTGTTCGTTTAGCCATGGAGACTCCATTCATAAAAATTAATTCCAGACCGCAATAGTGTTATATGGAACCCGTGCCCCCTGTCAAGGTGTATCTATCCGTGTTATCCCTCCTCGCCTAGGAAATAAACAGGCATCATTTCAAAGGGGAACACCCTTGATTCCGCACCCAGGCAAGGGCGGCCCTGCCGTAAAGGTTATAAAGGGGCAGGGCCAGGGGAAGCACCCGGGCCGTAAGGGGGGTCAGGTAGCAGAGGCGAATCAGGTCATGGTAAAGGCCCGCCATATCCCTGGCCCGGATGTAAATGCGATTCTCCTTTTGATCGAATCCCCACCGCCTGGACAGCTTTTCTGCTGCCCTAGGTCCCTCCCTCAAGGTGATAACGGCCTCAAAGGGTCCCCTGGGGTTAAACACTTGGGCATCCCTGTTGCCAAGGGATTCAACCGCCTTTAATGCCAGTCGCCGTCGCCAGGCCAGGGCATCAAATCCAGGGGCAAATTTATCAATGGAAAAACAGCCCAGCCAGGGGATTTCCCCTAGGGCATGGTCGCAAGCCACAGGACAGCCGGAGAAGAACAGCGGCGCCACCCCCTCCCCTGCCACCGAAGCGGCAAAAAGCGCTGCCTCGGACATGGGCCGCCCGTTCACCTCAAGCCGTGAAATCCGCGACGTCAGGGTATGGGCCAGGAACCCGCTGCTCCCGGACGGGGCGTGCATTCCCATCATCAACAGACCGGTGGCGTCATAGACCTTGCCAAGTCCGGGCACCGGCCCAGGCCGGTAACCGGAGATAACCTTGGCCCTTGGATCGATATGTTCTGAAAAAAGGTTGTGGGCGGTCCGGTGAAAATCCTTCACATACACCGCTTCCGCCCCCCCTTCAAACAATGCCCTTACAACGGCAGCCACATCAAGGGTCATACCCAGGCAGGCATCTCCCCATCCCGGGCCCAGCACCGTTGTGGCGGGATAGTTGCGGCAGGCCGAACTGCCCTCGATGTCTGCAATGATCATGATCCGCTTGTGCCTTATCTCCATGGGGTACTACCTCCTGTTTCAGACCTGGTGAGCCCTGTTGACTGTCCCGTTTTTCCCCAATCACCTGATAATATTTTGATTTGCCGGAAACAATATGGTATTCCCAGCTATCCAATAAATTTGGAAAAACAGTGTTACTTTTAATTATAACCTGGAGTTATTTATCATGTCTGAAAAGCAACAACCCCTAAAAAAAAGAAAATCCTTCCTAAAAAAAAGTTTCAGCAGGCTCGTTGCCGCGACCATCAACAGGATCAGCTTTGTCGACATTGCCGAAAAAATAGCCAATTCAGAACCGGGCACCCCATTTCTCGACCGATATAAAAAACTTCCCGAGGATTGGCAGAACACAGAAGAAATCAACCGTATTGCCGTGGACCTCACCATGGAACAGCTGAAAAACGAGGGGGAAGCCGTGCCCCGGTCCGAGATCGAAGCCCTGATCGACGAGATTGCCATCCGGTACAACCGAAAACTCCATGAGGACACGGCCAGCAGCCTGGGCGTTGCCTTTGACCAGGTTTTCGACCATCAGAACCCGGATCTTCCCTTTACCTCCCCGGACAAACGTGAACTTCAGCACATTGAAAAACTAAGGGAATACAGGGAGAAGGGCCTCGGGGTGGTCTACCTCATCAACCACTCCTCCCATCTGGACGAGTTCCTCGTGGATCTCATGTGGCAGAACCTGGGTTTAGGCCTGCCCGTGTTTGCCGCAGGCCAGAACATGATGGTGATCAAGAGCATTGAAAAAGTCCTCATGACCGGCTCCTACGTGGTGCTGCGCCAGGGTGCCAGCCGCCACCAGGTGGCGGCCCTGTGCAACTACTGCAGCGCCCTGAGCCGGGCCGGCGCCCAACAGGGTATCTTCCTTGAAGCATGGCGGGGCGGCGCCCGGACCCGGGACGGCAGCCTGAGATATCCCAAACGCCTGGTCACCCTCAAGGGTGCCATCAATGTTGAGGAGGACGTGGTGATCCAGCCGGTGGCCCTCTCCTACTCCGCGGTTCCGGAAGACCTGATGATGTGCTCAAGAAAGAGCGGAATGAGCTGGTTACGGGGCATGGGACTGTTCAAGACCCTGGCAAATATTCCGTTGCATCCCAAGACCTTTTTGTGGCGGTCGGCGGAAAACCTCTACGGCCGGGCCTATGTCACGGTCCCCCCGCCCATGCTCCTGAGCGAGCTCAAAGAAGCCCATGCAAAGGATAAAACCGGCATCTCCCTGGATGAATTCGTGGCCCTCTCCTCCATCAAGGAGATCGCCCGGAACAAGAAAATCATGGCAAGCCAGGTCACGGCCCGGGGCCTTGTACTGGCGAAGAAACAAGGGTCAGGAGACCTTGGGGCAGCGGTTGCCTCGGAGATCCAGGCCATCAAAGAGTACCATGTCGAGACCTTTGGCGAAGCGCCTGAATTTGAGGACTACATCACCAACAACACCGTTGAAGCGGTGGTAACCGACGGCCTCAAGACCTTGAAACGCCGGGGCGTCCTGAAGCTGTTTGGCAAGGATTATTCAGGCCTTCCCGCAGTCAAGGACGAGATCGCCCTCTCCTACTACGCCACCCACGGCGACCGGCGGCTCTACTCCCCCACGGCCGACCTGAACATCGTGGTGGTGGGTGCCGGAAACTGGGGATTTGCCATCGCCTCCCTCATCGGCAACCGCATGCTTGATAACAAGAAATACAACAACGCCAGCATCACCATCTTTGACGCAAGAAAGGATGTTGCCAAGCACATGGGCCGTAACCGCCAGGGACCGGGCCGATTCAAGGACAAGATGCTTCCCAAAAACATCTTTGTCACCTGCGACCACCCCAGCGCCTTTCGAAAGGCAAGCGAAGTGATCGTGGCCTCCAAGCCCGAAACCTTTGAACAGGATATCCGCAACATTCTCAAAATTTCGGAACAACCCCTTAAACTCACCGTGGCCACCCGGGGATTCATCCCCGGCATGAACTGCATCCCATTCACAGCGGTGCGACGGCTCATCTCCGAATACCACCGGGACGATGTGGAGATTCTCACCCTTGCCGGCCCGGTCTCCCCCGGAGATGTGGCCGACCCAAAGGAGATCAACGGTATCCTGGCCGGTCCCAGGGACGTCATCAGACAGATCTCCGACATGTTTGACCCCCACCCGAAACGACCGCTGCTGTCCGATGATCCCCTGGGGGTCCAGGCCGCAGACATCCTCTCCCGGGTCTATGCCATCTGGGTGAATTTCATGACCGCCTCCAAACGCATCACCCAGGCCCCGGAAACCGGCTACCTCATGGCTGCCATATCCAAAGAGGTTTCCGACCTGTCCATGGCCCTGGGCGCAAACAAGGAGACCTTTACCGCAGGCAGCATCGCCTGGAACGCCACCTTTGTGGCTGTCTGCCTGGAAGGCATATGGCACGATTTTGGAAAAAAAGCGGGTCTTGCCGTGAAAAAAGGCAAGGATCCCAAGAGCGTTGTCGAGAAGCTCAACCGCCAGTGGACCGAAGAGGGAAACAAGCTCCAGTCCCTCACCGACATCAAGGAGGCCCTGGCCTGTGCCGAAAAACTGGGCATAGACATGCCGGTCCTAAGGGAGATGGAAGAAACCTTCTGGGGAACCGCTGAAGAGACCAACCAAAGCTAACCGACATGGCCGGAGCATGGTATTTGTGCTTCGGCCACAACGAATAATAAAACCAAAACCCGAGCTAAGAAGCGAATAAGAGATGGGGGCCATATCCAAATAGAAATTTATATTATCGCTCTGGTCAGACCAATTGATACTGCTACATATTAATAATGGTGGGTCGGTATCACGTCATTTGACCGGCACGATAGAAGGTCGGTTGGGATGGCAAACCTTTTTGAATTTAAACATAAAACTTGAATTTTGTCGGCACAAACGGTAAATGGAATATAGCAAAAATGACTACGGTAAACCGGTCCTGGGACAGGGAGAAAAAACCATGGGTCTTGCATAAAAGCCAACCGGGTTGCCAACAACCGTTATTTATGAACAAGGCCGGTTACCTTAAGATTAAAGGGATGCGGTTTTTTTTTGTTTTGTCGAAGATAAAAGGTTCCGATTTTTTAATTCTTTTACGGGGATGCCCGGGGAAATCACCCCCTTGCATCCGGGAAAGGCGGGTATGTTAAAGGTTAATGCAAAAAGTCATGGTTTATTACTCCTCCTGGTATGGATTGGGTTACTGTTAATGTCCGGTTGTGCAACGTTAAACACGGATTTACCGGCTTTTAACACCAATTTCAGAACAGGCGCCTACACTGAAGCGGGCTCCCTTGCCGCTCAAAAAGCGGGGCAGACAGCTCCTCCCCCGGCGTGTATACCTGAAACCAAGAATCTCCTATGGGCGCTTCAGGCGGGTGCGGCCAAACGCGCCTGCGGAGAGTATGACCAAAGCACGGCCTTTTTTGATGCAAGCGAGAATGCCATCAAGGATTACAACGAAACCGGCATCCTCGGGAATGCCGGTGCCACCATGGGCTCCATCCTGATAAACGATACGGTTCTGGGGTATCCGCCGGAAGAGTACGATGGCATCATGGTCAATACCTACAAGGCACTGAATTTCTGGGCCCAGGGCAACATTGATAATGCCCGGGTTGAATTCCTGAGGGCACTGGAGCGCCAGACCCGTGCCAAGGAGCGATTTGCCAAGCAGATCGCCAAAGAAAAAGAAGCCCTTGCAAAGAAACAGAGGGAGGCGGATGAAAAGCGACAAAGGCAACTTGCCGCAGCCACCACCCCCCAGGAGAGACGGGCCATCAAAAACAGCCCCCGCCTGGATTTCAACAAGGCGGTCCGTAATCCGGAAATTGACCGGATCATGGGGCAGAGATATTCCAACCTCAATGAATTTGAAGCGTATCCGGATTTCATCAATCCGGTGACAACCTATCTGGCCGGCCTCTTTTTCTCCATACATGGTGAATATAACAAGGCAGCCGATCTCCTGAAGGAGACCTACGGCATGGTCAAGAAAAATGGCTATGTGGCAGCGGATTTTAAGCAGGTGGAAGATATCCTTGACGGCAAAAGCAAACCAAAGAACCTTGTGTGGGTGATATTTGAAAACGGCACAGGACCGGAGAAAGAGGAGGTTCGGGTCGATCTTCCGATATTCCTGTTTACCAATCAAGTCAAATACACAGGACTTGCCTTTCCCAAACTGAAAACCCATGCCCAGGCCTACCCCTATTTGACCGTGGAAAATAACGGCAAGGAACTGGGGAAGACACAACTCCTGGCCGACATGGACCGGGTGATTCAAACCGAGTTTAAAAAAGATCTTCCCGGCATCATCACAAAAGCGGTTATTTCCGCCCTGTTGAAAACCTATGCCCAGTATGAGGCGCAAAAAGAGTTTGGAGACCTGGGGGGAATTATCGGCGGCGTTTACCAGTTGGTAACCACATCGGCGGATGTCAGGATCTGGACGGCCCTGCCGAAGAATTTTCAGGTGGCAAGGGTGGTAAGGCCTGAGAACGGTATGCTCCGGATTGTGGCACCGGGAGCAGAACCCATGGATGTTCAGTTGCCGGAAACGCGTTTCTCGGTTATATATGTAAAGATTCCCCAAAAGGGTACCAAACCCGTATACGAAATATTAAAGACATGATCCACTTATAAAAGGAAGATGATGATGATACAAAAGATAAAAAAACTATTCCTTGTTTTGTTTCTGTGCGCCTTGGTGACGGGATGTGCGCCGTTAGCCCCCGGCAAGGTGCCCTTCAATGATCCCAGGGTTACGGTTGTGGGGTCATTCCTAAGATCTGACATAAAGGTTACAGGCCTGAATACCCGTATCAATTCAGGCAATTTCATGGAAGTTCAGGTCACGGGCATAAACAAGGCGACCGGGTATAGAAACACCAATGCGACGTCCGGTCATGGAAACACCAGTACGGCAACCAGCGCCAATACAGCGAACACGTCCACCGGGTATCGAAACCTTGAATACAAGATTGACTGGATTGACCGGGACGGTTTTGTGATCAAAACCATCCTCTCCCGGTGGACCCTGTTTCCGGCATACGCAAGCTCGACATTCAGTTTCGCCGGGGTTGCCCCCAAAACCAGTGCGTCAGATTTTAGAATAACAATTAGAAAAAAGGAGAAGTAATCCATGTTTTTTTCCCGTCCAGTATCAATTCGAAAACAGGGTAAAGGTATTTTACTTGTAGGTGTTGCCCTCGTTTATGGCGTTTTTCTTTCCGGCTGTACCGCAACGACCCAAAACATAAACATGTACAATGACAATGGCGGTGCGGTCATGGCCCTTGATTACAGGGACTTCCAGCAGGCCGCCAGTGAAGCCGTCGAATCCATGCTCCGGTCCGGGGCGCTGAACAAGCAGGGCGGCGGTCGCTATGTCCTTGCCGTTTCCCGTATTATGAACGATACCATGCAGCGGATCGATACTGACCAGCTGGTAAAGAAGATCCGGGTAGAACTTCTCCAGAGCGGAAAGGTTGTCGTTACAACAGCCGTGGGCGCCAACGGGCCTGAGGACCAGATGGCCATGCAGGCAAGGGAACTTCGCAAATCCGATGAATTCAACCAGAAGACCGTTGCTAAAAAAGGCCAGATGATTGCGCCGGACTTGAGCCTGTCCGGAAAGATCATCCAGCGAAATGTCCGTATCTCCAGCAGCAAACAGCAGGTGGAATACTATTTCCAGATGACCCTCACCGATATCAACTCGGGTCTTGCCTTCTGGGAAGGAGAGTCTGTGATCGGCAAGAGGGGCAGCAACAAGTCCGTATCCTGGTAAATCAATAAAGGGAGAAAAACATGAAACGGTTATCCCCAGCACTCCTGGTGGTATTTTGCATCTTTTTTGCCGGCAATGCATCCTTTGCCGCAGATTATCATGTGATGGTCAACAACCAGCAGCAGGGCCCCATCACCATGGACCAGTTGCAAGAGATGCAACAAAGCGGCACCATAACCACGGACACCCTGGTTTGGACAAGCGGCATGGCTGGATGGGAAAAGGCTGGGGCACAGCCGGCCCTCCAGGGGGTATTTGCCGTGGCCCAGCCACCGGCGGCCATGCCCCCCCCACCACCGGCAGCCATGCCGCCGGCACCCCCCGCATTTGTGCAAGTTGCGGCAGCCCCCCCTGTTTCATCCCAGGAAACCGCGATCAATCAAAGCGATGTGAATGAAATCAACGCCATGTCTGATCCGAAATCAGTACAAACGGCTTCAGATGATATGGACGACTGGTCAGATACCGTACTGGCACAATTTAAGATTGAAAACTTTGGTGAATCAAACGGGAAGTTTGTCCTGTACGCCTCCCAAAGTGTTTCGTTGAAACCCACAGATCCCCAGTACGGGGATGCCCTTGTCAATGCCTTTGACAAGGCGATGATGACACTTCAGGAGAAATACCTGATGATTCGGTTTGGCAAAACAATGACCGACAAGGTCAGGTCCTTTTATGCGGACGGGTCCACCGATGCCAGGGAGATCCCCCTGCCACCGGTGGATGCGCCCACATATATCGCAAAGCTGCTCACGGTTTTCGAAAAAGGCCTTGATGTAACAGAAAAGAAACTCGACCAGCAGTTGATAGAACTGGGGGTCAACCCGGCTGAACTGGCCGGATTAACGCCGACAATAAAAAAGGATCTCTTCCGGGATAAATTCCTGAAAACCACCCTTCGCCAGGCATCCGGCAGCATCGCAGGGCTCTTCCCAATACAGACAAATGTGATCACGGACAGCGCCGGCAGCACCAATATCGGAATCGTTGCCGTTGCGTCCCCTAAAACCATTCAGGTGGCCAAGGATATCCGCCTTCAACGAAAATCCCTGATCAAAGGAAAAGGCAGGGATATAAAATCCCTGTTACCCGGATCCGCCGAAGAGTATCTTGGCACCCTGGGCGTCAGGTTGACCTATGACCAGGATGGCACACCGGCAATCATCTCCTATGGTATTGCTTCCTACCAACTGGACACCGGCGATGATTATATGAATGACGAGCTAAAGTCAGATGCCAAGAATGGGGCGGTAGCCAATGCCGATGCTCAAATTGCTGAGATCATCAATGGTCGGATGAACGCTAAAAATGAACGACAAACCGGAGAAGAGGTCAGAAAATTCGTGGAGCGGGAAATGAAGGCGGACTCGGACACGGTTGAAAAGACCATCAAAAACATTATCAAGATTACAACCCGGGAAGCAAAGAGTTCGGCCCGGGCAAAGTTGCAGGGCATTTCCACCGTTGACAATTGGCGGTACACGGCTAAAACCGGGCAGAAATTTGTCGGTGCGGTACGGGTTTGGAAATACAGTACCCTCCAGGCGGTGAACGCGTTCAACAAACCCCGGCCCGCAGCTGCCAAGAAAAAAAACCCTTTCCAGACACACCAGCAAAGCAGCAAACCAGTGAATACAATGGATGATTTTTAATACAAGCGACGGGGCCTATGATGAAAAAAAATCTGATGTTATTTCTATGTGTTTTACTTTTACCGAATCTGTTGTTTGCCGATGGGCAAACATTTGCCGATGGGCAAGCAACGGTGATAGAGGTGGAAGGATTGGGGATGACCCACAGCGAAGCCATCCAAAATGGGTTGATCGAAGCCCTGAAGCAGACCCGGGGGGTCACCATTGATTCGCAACAGGTCTTTGCCAAAAAGATACGCCAGGAAAGCGTGTCAGAAGATGGACACAATTCCCATCAGGTTGAAGTGAGTACCCATAACCAGAAACGCGTCAGGGAAGCGACCCGGGGACTGATCCATGAATATAGAATCCTGGATTCGCAAAAAACCGGGGACGGAGACTGGGAAGTCACCCTGGCAGTAAAGATGCTTCGCTACAAAACCCCGGGAATATCCCCCCACAGTCGAAGAAAAATTGCGATTATCCCTTTTCGCTCTACTAAATCGTCCTATGGGTTCCGGGGCCGGTGGATTCCCGCCCCGGAGATTTCACGGCAGTTCACCCAAAAGCTGGTCACAGAGATGACCCAGACCCGCAGGTTCACGGTTCTTGATCGGGAATATATGGAAGCGTTTCTCCAGGAGCGCAACCTGGTCCTCTCTTGGGATGCCCCGGTTTCGGAACAGATGAAGATCGGTGAGGTACTGGGGGTGGATTATTTGCTCATTGGGACCATTTCGGAGGCCGGCCAGAAACAAACCCCGTATACCATCCAGGTCAGCGGTGAGACCGGCTATAACCACAGTGCTGCGTTTAATGCCGATTACCGGATTGTGGTGATGGCCACCCGGCAAATCAAGTGGTCTGACTCCGTGGCCATCTCCCTTAAGGACGATGAGATAAAAACCATGGTCCCCAGTTTGAATGCGCTGGAGATTCAGCAATCGTTATTGGGCAAAGCCGCCAGCCAGGTCGTACACAGCGCCATGGCAAACATATACCCCCTCAGGGTGGTTAAGGTGCAGTCCAATGGTGACGTGATTTTAAATCAAGGGGGCATCACCGTGTCCCAGGGAGAATTGCTGGATGTCTTTACCCGGGGAGAAAAAATACTGGACCCGTACACTGGCGAGTCCCTCGGCGCTTCCGAATCATGGACCGGAACAATCAAGATCACAAGGGTCATCCCAAAGATGTCCTATGCCAGGGTCATCAAAGGAGAGGTGTCCCCCCGTCACAACGGCAGTATTTGTCGACGGTCCGCCCCGGAAAAAAGATCTCCATCACGCCCCCCACCGGGCAAGGCCAGCGATATTATCGTACCGGATAAGGGCGGCGTGGTTTTGCCCTTTGATTAAACATATTGCCCCAACCTGGACAAGCCGGAACCAAAGCGGTTATCCGATTGTCTTGCCCAAATAACACGAAAATCAGAGCTGAGAAACTAAAAACAGCAGGAGACAATGGCAGGTTTTAAAACGCATTTAACCGGTGGAGTGGTCTCAGGGGCAGGTATTTCTGCCCTTGGCCTGGTGTCGTATAATTTCAATATGCTCCAGGCATCTTCAATTTTTATCCTGGGGGTTGTTGGTGGCATTTTGCCGGACCTGGACAGTGATTCAGGAAAGCCATTGGCTTTGATATTCGGTATATTATCGGTTCTTATTCCAACACTGCTGCTCCCTAGGATAACGGACTCAAAAATCATATCTCCGGAATTTCTGGTCTGTTATTTTGTAGGCGGGTACCTCATCATCAATTACCTGATATGTGGACTCATTAAAAAGCTGACCATACACCGTGGCATCATGCACAGCATCCCATTTGCCATTCTATCGGGTGAGGCCGGTTACCTGCTGTTCATCTCGTCCAGCCAGAATATGGCCGAAATGGTCGGGCTATCGGTTTTTGCCGGTTGTATGGGTCACTTGATCCTTGACGAATTAAATTCAATTTCGTTCAAATTTGGTTTAATTCCGGTATGGAAACGGTCGTCAGGTACGGCGTTTAAAATCACATCGGGCAATCTGTTTGCGACCCTGTTTGTCTATTGCCTGGTTTTTGGCGCAGCAGCAATGATCTTTTTAGCTTCTTAGCTCTGATTTTCGTGTTATTTTGGCAAGAGAATCAAAAAAACGCTTTGGTCTGGCTTGTCCAGCTTAGGATAAAAATATAAAAGGCTTCTGTTATGAATGAAAATGATTTTATCAGGCAATGTAAACTTTTTTTCAGGAACAGGGCGGTCAATCAAACCGTTGAAAACATCAGTTGCTGCATCAGCAGTGGCAACCTTGCTGAAAAGCAACTGGCACTGGCAAATGCCGTAAAAGGAACGGTGAAGGTCTTTAACCGTGAGATCGGCAGGCTCGGTGGCGGTTCCATACGGGAAATCCTTAAAACCCAGGAGATATCCCGGATCAGCGGTCAAAGACCGGCGCCGTTTAGTAAAGAGGTCCGTGAAGACGCCCTCAGCCTTGAAATTCGCCTGGGCAAGGTGCCGGACGGGGACGGAGAGTTGCCGGTGAATATCGCATTTTATGAGAACGGCGGGAAATGGTATTATACGGGGAAAGCAGGGAATGACACCATTCTTTCAGATGTCCTGGAGTTTACCACGGATGAAATTAAAACAGCCGTTAAGATTTTGTCCTGGGCCGTTGTAATATTAAACGAGGTGTACAACACCCCGGAGAGCCCCATGGATCTTTTTGTGACAAAGATCCATGAAATGCAGCTTGCCGGGCCCCATGGGCCCATCCTGCTGTCTGAATAAGTGCTGGGCATGGGGGGAGGCCGAAAACCACCCCCCCTTTTTGAAACCGAATGGATGCCTGGGTTACCCATTGCAATGGGCCAGGGGATCAATTCCCAGGCAAAACCCTCTAATCTCCCATGGCGTGTTCCAGGATTTTCCGACTCACCTCTAAAGTAACCTCCCCGGTTTCAGACAGCGCCGTGAGCCCATGTTCTTCAAGGGCAGTGACAATGTCATCAATCTTCTCATCTGTGACACCGTATGACCTGAGCCTTGTGCTGACCCCAAGTGATTCGAAAAACCCCCGGGTCTTTTCAATGGCAAGATCGATGCGCGCCGCCTCGTCTCCTTCGGTGATATCCCATACCCGTTCGGCATACTGGAGCAGTTTCTCCCGCTTGGGTCCTTTTCTCACGGTCCACACCGACGGCTGGAGAGCCGCAAGGGTCTGGGCATGGTCAATGCCGAACATTGCGGTGAGTTCATGGCCGATCATGTGGGTGGTCCAGTCCTGGGGCACGCCTGCGCAGATGAGTCCGTTCAGGGCATTGGTTGCGCACCACACAAGGTTTGCCCGGGCGTCATAGTCCGTGGGGTTCTCCAGGGTTTTCTGCCCGATCTCCAGGAGTGTCCGGAGGATGCCCTCGGCCGTCCTGTCCTGGAACCTGCCGTCCACGGGAAAGGTGACATATTGTTCAACCGTATGGATAAAGGTATCGATGACACCATTGGCCACCTGCTTGCCAGGCAGGGTGTAGGTGAGGGTCGGATCCAGGATGGAAAATTTTGGAAAGACCAGGGGACTTCCCACCACATATTTTCCGCCGTCATGGCTGATCACACCACCGGAATTCATCTCAGAACCAGTTGCCGGCAGTGTCACCACCATGCCGATGGGATGGGCCTTCTCCACGGGTACGGGACCGAATCCGCATTTAAGAAGTTCCTGGGCATCCCCGTCATGGTTTGCCGCAAGGGAGACAAACTTGGTGCCATCCATCACTGACCCGCCGCCAACGGCCAGGAGAAACTCGACATTTTGAGCCTTTACTACCTCCACCGCTTTCATGAGGGTTGTAAACTTGGGGTTGGGCTCGATGCCGCCAAACTCGATGATCTCTCTTCCGGGCAGTGCCTGGATCACCTTTTCAAGGGTGCCGAACTTCTTTACGCTGCCCCCGCCGTAGAGGACAAGCACCCGGCTCTTTTTGGGAACCAGTTCATCAAGTTCAGCAAGTCTGTCTTTTCCAAAAACAATATGTGTTGGGTTGTAATAGTCGAAATTTTGCATTATATGATATCTCCTTTTGTATTGTTACGTATTCAAATGCCATCTATTTTAAATCAATCCTGATTTTTTTGAATACATAATCCTGCCCAAACCGTGCCTATTTCTACTTTTAAACCCAAAAAGAAGCAGATCCCATCATCCTGTGGTAAAGTGGCCGTAAAAGCAACCGAATGAACAGATGCAAGGAGAAGACCCATGGATGAAACTGCCACGTTGATGAACACCCTGGCAAAAACAGACGGCTTGACCCCCACTCCACTGCCCGGGGTCCGGATTTACAAAACCTCACAATACCAGCCCCGCCAGCCCCTCTGCTATGATAAGGGCGTGATCATTGTCGGCCAGGGGTCAAAGCGGGTCTTCCTGGGCAACAGGGAATATGAGTACAATCCCGACAACTATCTGGTTCTCTCGGTGCCCCTGCCGGCAGAGTGCGAAACCATGGCCACCCCAAAGGAACCCCTGCTATCCCTCATGGTGGATATCGATCTTGGGATGCTTGGCCAGATCATTGGAAAGATGGACGACCAGATCGACCATGCGCTGATCGAGCAGCAGGACAAAAACCAGGGCCTGTTCCTTGCCAAGGCGGTTCCTGAAATGAAAGAAACGGTTCTGCGGTTGTTACGGGCCCTTAACTCGCCCCTGGAAACCAGTGTACTTGGCCCTGGAATAGTCCATGAGCTGATGTTCCGGATCATGTGCGGAGAGAACGCCGCCTCCCTCTATTCCCTCTCCATGAAGAACACCAACCTGTCCCGAATCGACAAGGCCCTCAAACAGATCCACGGCAACTTCCAGGATCCCATGGATGTGAACGGGCTTGCAAGCCTCGTGAACATGAGCACCTCGGCATTCCACCGCGCTTTTAAAGAGGTGACCGCCTCTTCCCCCATCCAATACCTGAAAAAAGTCCGGCTCAACAAAGCCAAAAGCCTGCTCACAGAGAGCGGCATGCGGGTCAATGAAGCGGCAACCGGAGTGGGCTACGAAAGTGCCACCCAGTTCAGCCGTGAATTCAAACGATACTTTGGTCACAATCCCGTGGAAGCAATCGGGGGACGCCCATAAAATTATAAGTTTCTCTCCAGGCCTGCTGATACCAAGGTCCCGTCTACCCTTGACCACTTATTTACGCCGCATGAAGCATTTTTTCATGTTGCAGTACTTGCAGGGGTTTTTCTCCAGGTCTGCTGTACCCATGCAGGCCACAAAGGAAACACTCTTCTGGGGAGTCATCATGAACGAGTCTTTAAAATAGGTGATGCCGAGAACGGACGGATTAAGGGCGTTGAAAACCACCCGCTGGCCGGACAGCTCCCAGTCGCAGTAACCGGGACTGAACGGCATGGAAAGTTCCCCACCGGTTTCGGCGGTGATGACAGTAAGCAGATGTTCCACGGCCTGCTCGGAGATCACAGTCCCCACTGCATCCCATATGCAGGCTTCGATCAGATTGGCACTCTGGTTGACCTTTTCATCCACCGCCTGTCCTGCGGTCACAAGTCCGAATACAAGCTCGGATGCATCCTTGGAGATGGCCGCAAAACAAGGGCTGTCAATCCACCCGAAACCGGTTTCCAGGCCGCGGTCAGACCGTCCCGTTATGGGTTGGACGATATACGCCCCTTTGATGCCATGAATCCCCCGGGCCTTTTGAAGGGAGCTGTCTATGAGGTCGCTAACTTCGGCGCTGGGAGAGGAATCCCCGTATCCCAGATTTCGTAACACCACTTGGGGATCTATGATTTCCGGTGGAATCTCCATCTGTTTCATGCCAGAAGCCCGTCTGTGGTTTCAATCAGTGTTGCGGCATCTTCCGCATAGGCATCCGCCTTGAGACCATCGGCAATCTTCTGGTTTATGAAAGCCCCGCCCACAATCACCTTCACGCCGGGGATCTTTTCTTTGAGCAATTGGATCACCTCCCCCAAACGATCCAGGGTCGTGCTCATCATGGTAGAGATGCCGACGAGATCCGCATTCACGGAAACGGCGCCATCCACAAATTGGGACACCTTAACATTTTTGCCAAGATCCGTGACCTCAAAGCCGTAGCCCCGGTACAGGTCCCGGATGATGTTCTTGCCCATGTCGTGGGTATCCCCCTCGATCACGCCCAGAACGATATGTTTGTTTCGCTTGGGAATATCCCCATCCTTGGAAACCGCCTTCAGGACCGTGGAGACCAGGTCCAGGCTGAGCAGCAGTTCGGGAATTCCCAGCCGGCGGTTCTGGAATTCCTCCCGGGCCGTGTTTAGAACGGGATATACGCCCTGGGAGAAGATCTCCCCAATGTCATTCTCTTCCATGACAAGGGGCAGCATTTCTGTCAGGGCGGCCCGGTTGCGAGAATCGATGGCTTCTTTGAATTTACTCAATACAGATTGCATCTTGTTTCCTTTTTTACATAATTTGTTCGACTGAAATGATTCAGGCCTGGGCCTTGAAGTCATGGTAGTATTCCGCAGCCGTGACCATGGCCCGGGCATTTTCCAGGGTTGCGTTGGGCGGGTATTCACATGTGGGCGCAAGAATGAACCGGCCATCCTGTCCGAGAAGATCGATCTGCCTTATGCTTTCGGCAATCACCTCCTGGGGCGTACCGGCATAAAGCAGTTCCGTGGGGACATACCCCATGAGCGTGGCGTCTTTGCCGTAAACGGATTTGAGTTCGCCAAAATCCTTGCACCCTTCTGCCAGGTCGCCAAAGGAGAAGACCGCAGGATTCACCCATTTCTTTACTTCCTTGAAATAGGGAGCGTATCCGCAACCATGATGGGCCAGTAAAATCCCCGAGTCCCGTATGGCATCAGCGATTTTCTCGGTGTAAACGCCTTCGAAAACTTCCCAGGCATCGGGGGCAACACCCGAACGGGAAGCGGGAAGCGTGTCCACACACACACCGGCAACCCCCCGGCCGAACTGCTCTTTAACAAAGTCGACCAACACTTCTGTAACAATCTCAAGACCGATTTTCACCTGGTCGGGATGCTCGAGGACATCCATGTACAGGCGTTCCATTCCACGCATCATCCCCAGAACTCCCAAAGGTCCATAGACAAATCCGAGAACAGGCACGGTGGTTCCGGCCTTTTTCTGCAGCTTGGTGCACACGTCAAGGTAGGTGCCCATCCGTTTGCCGGTGGCCGCCTTAAAGGTTTCGAGCTTTTCATAGTCTTCCGGCCCCTTGATGAGGCTATCATCGTAATCGGGATGGGCCGTGGTGTTTTCCGGATAGATCATCTTCTGGCCAAAATCAGCAGCCTCCACCGAAAGATCGGTAAAACCGAACAAAATGTCGTCGCCGATCATCCGGTTGGCGTAGAGCATGGCCTCGGCGGCGGCATCGCTGTCCTGGGAAAAAGCGGGAAAACTGACCCCGGTGGTCTGCCGCGTGACACCAACGGTCAGACAGCATACGGGGACCCGGTCGGTCTCTTTGCCTTGCAGCGTCAACAATACGCGTTCCATGGAACTTAACTGGGACATGGGGAATCCTTTCCTTATAACCAACGGCTAGTAATGCCGCAGTATGAACAATTTAAAATTGAAATGCCATAAAACTCACATTTCGCTCTTTGAAAATTGAAAAAAAATCATTTAGCCTCACTCGAATGACATAGTGAGGCCCTATAGTA
>JAEINR010000087.1 GCA_016342325.1 Desulfobacterium sp. | reverse complement strand
TTAAAACCAGTGCCGACAATGCTGAGTTCCTCTATTGACAACTGTTTTACTTTGTTCCATAAGAGCCGCACCCAAATCTGATCAAAGGCCTCCTCATCCAGTTGACATTCACAACTCATGAAGGTTTCGTTGATATTGCCGGCTTTGGCGTGGCGGTTTTCGTCCCGGGTGGCATAGATGATGCCGAGTTCCCCGGCCAGGGCCTTGAGAGTCTCGGCTCTATGTATGGCCCCGGCGGCTTTTTCAGGGTCGGGGTCGTTGCGTTTTTGAACGGTCCCACCGTCATCCAGTATGTATATGTTCAGCCGGTCACTGGGGTAGAACATCTGGGTGCATGCAATGGCTGTGACTTTCACCACATCTTCAGGTTCATTGTAGGTGGGAATATAGACATCGATGGTGGGAAGGTCTTCCGGGGACTCCGGCAGATCCGGGGATTTTCGGGTGATGGGCCAGACATTTACAAACATGCCCAACAGGTAGACCATGATGCCATAGGTTTCGGCAACGTAGAGCAAAATGGCAAAAACCGAATCCATGGGTCCCACAAATGTAAGGGTCACCGTGGTTCTGAAGATCCAGTACCGGAGGCTCAGGAAGCAGCAGAGAACCATGATAAAAATTTTGCCAAACCGGTGCATCCGGTGGGGCAGTTTTGATGCGACAAAGATAACGGCCAGGAGGGAAAGGCCAAGGATCGCCTGGTGGTTAAGGGAGAGAAACGCCGACGCCGCAACAATATAGGTCGTAACAAACAGTGAGGCTCCTCCCCATAGTCCAATGGATGCGAAACGGTGTCCCAGGTTTTTTCGCGGTGGTGATTCGTGGGTATCTGGCTGAACGGTGGATTGTTCGGGGAGGTCACCTATTTGGGGGTCGGGCCGTTTTTTTGTCAAATCCGACGCTCTGTTTTGTGGCTCTCAATCATGCGCTGTTTGTTCGCCTCGTATATTTGTAAAATATTATAATCATGCGGTATCTATCGCAATTGCCGTGTGGTTTGTCAACCCTGTTATAGGTATCCGAAGGCAGGTTGGCCACCTGCGCAGTCGATAAGGGCATTCTGGTTTTTTTCTATTTTGGGTGACTGGGAGGTTGCAATGGCAAAAAAGCCGGTACGACTTCGTTATTTTAAAAAATTAAAAAATATGCTACCCATGGATATTGATAAAAAGTTGCGAAATGCTATCTTTCAATATCCTTACCCATGGGACACTACTTTTTCGGCGTTGTTTTTTTCAGGCAGGCCGTTTGTCTGCTCGGCATATCGCTTTTTCCCCTGAGCAACGGCGGGCTTGTTTGATTGTAAGAATAGAGCACCGATTCAGAGATACCCCCATTTCTTAATCTTTACATCCCCCTCCGGGGAAACAAGGCGGTTATCATGACAACAGAGAGTAAAACCGGGATGAAGAAAAGCGGCCACCCCATGTTGTCCGCCCTGTCCCCAGCCACGGTGAAAAAGGGTAAGATCATCTCCAGCCAAGAGGCGATTCAGCTGATCCGTGACGGTGACACCGTTGCCACGGGCGGATTTGTCGGCATTGGATTTGCCGAGCAGATTGCCGTTGACCTGGAGGCCTGTTTTTTACGCACCGGCACCCCCCGGAATCTCACCCTTCTCTACGCCGCAGGCCAGGGGGACGGAAAAACAAAAGGGCTGAATCACCTGGGACACGAAGGCCTTGTCCAAAGGGTTATCGGCGGGCATTGGGGGCTTGTTCCGACCCTGCAGAAACTGGCCATTGAAAACAAAATTGTCGCCTACAACCTGCCCCAGGGGGTGATTTCCCACATGTACCGGGACATTGCTGCCGGCAAGCCCAGAACCATCACCACCGTTGGCCTGGGAACCTTTGTGGATCCCCGCAACGGCGGTGGAAAAATCAATGAAATGACCACCGAAGAGATGGTAGAGGTGATTGAATTCGACGGGAACGAGTACCTGGCCTACAAAAATCTGCCCATTGACATCGCCCTGCTCCGGGGCACCACGGCAGACACCGACGGCAACATCACCATGGAAAAAGAGGCGCTGACCCTGGAGTCCCTGGCCATTGCCACGGCGACCCGGAACTCCGGGGGACTGGTCATTGTCCAGGTGGAGCGCATCGCCGAGGGAGGCACCCTTAACGCCCGCCAGGTGAAGATTCCGGGCATCCTGGTGGACAGCGTCATTGTTTCGAGTCCTGAACATCACTGGCAGACCTTTGCCGAACCCTACAACCCCTCATTCAGCAGCGAAGTCAAGGTGCCCATGCAGTCCATCACGCCCATGGCCATGGGAGATCGAAAAATCATTGCCCGCAGGGCAGCCCTGGAATTCAAGGCCAACAGCGTGGTCAACCTGGGCATTGGCATGCCCGAGGGCCTTTCCAATGTGGCCAACGAAGAAAAGATCCTTGATCTGCTGACCTTGACGGCAGAACCGGGGGTCATCGGCGGCCTGCCTGCAGGGGGACTTAATTTTGGTGCGGCAACCAATACGGATGCCCTCATTGACCAGCCATACCAGTTTGATTTCTATGATGGCGGCGGCCTGGACCTGGCCTTTCTCGGACTTGCCCAGGCGGACGGCCAGGGGAATCTCAACGTCAGCAAATTCGGTTCCCGGCTTGCCGGTGCGGGGGGGTTCATAAATATCAGCCAGAATGCGAAGAAAGTGATCTTTGTGGGAACCTTTACGGCCCATGGGTTAAAGACCTCCGTCCATGACGGCAAGCTTACCATTGACACCGAGGGCAAGGTCAGAAAATTTGTCCGACAGGTGGAGCAGGTGACCTTCAGCGGCAGGTATGCGGTGGAAAAGAGGCAACCGGTGCTCTATGTAACCGAGCGCTGTGTTTTTTCCCTTACGGAAGAGGGACTGGCGCTTATTGAGGTGGCGCCGGGAATCGATATTGAGACCCAGATCCTGTCTCAAATGGATTTTGTGCCCATCATGAACACGGTCCCTTGCGAGATGGATCCGCGGATCTTCGGGCAAGACCCCATGGGGCTCAGGGACGATATGCTTGAGCTCTCCCTGGACGCCCGGCTCACCTACAATGCGGCAGAATCGCTCTTTTTTGTCAACTTTGAAGGGTTCTCCATCCGCAGCAGGGATGACATCGCCCAGGTCCGCCAGTCGGTTGAGGCGATTTTGCGTCCCCTGGGACATCAGGTCTACGCCATTGTCAATTATGACAACTTCACCATCCATGACGAACTTTTGGACGCGTATACGGAAATGGTAAAAGAACTTGTGGAGCGGTTCTATTCCGGCGTCACCCGGTACACCACCTCGGCTTTCTACCGGATGAAAATCGGTGATGCCCTGGAAAAGCGCAATGTCGCTCCCCATATTTACGAAACCCGGGAAGAGGCAAGTAACGCCCTGAAACGACTCTGATTTTGCCAGGGTAACCCTATTGTTAAAAAAAAAGAGTGAAACCCAACCTTTTAGCCGTTCTGGCCGCCCCGTTAAACGCTGTTCTCGGGTAATAATGCGTATAATTTTCACGCATTATTACCCTGTTTTTGTCGTGTTGCCTAAACTCCTAAATTGAAATAAAACCAACCCCACGTGAATGCGTAAAAGAGTATCGCATTCTTATTGTGGTCAATGACCCAAACCCGGGATTGACCCTTGGCCCAACCACCCATTGCAACAGGGCAAATATGGACCGAAACGAGAGCGTATCAAAAACCGAACTGCATGTGAAGCCTGAAATCTTCAGGGAGCTGATGCCCCTGCAAGTTCGGGAGATTCTCCTCATTTCAAGTCTCTATAATATCTACAATATGGAGGAGGACGGCAGTCTCACCTCCAAGATTGTTAACGAGTACAGGGGCCTCAGCCTCTCCCATCCCCCGCGGGTCACCGGTGTCTCTTCGGTGGAACGGGCGCTCATCCTCCTTGGGGAGAAAAAGTTCGATCTGGTCTTCATGGTGCCCCACCTGGAAGGGATGGATCCCCTTACCCTCGGGGCAAAAATCAAGACGATCCACCCCGATCTTCCCGTGATCCTTTTGTCCCCCAGCACCCGGGGCATCTTTTCTGAGCTGAGGCTGAAACAGGTTGAGGGCATTGACCGGACCTTTATCTGGTCCGGCAACCCGGACATGCTCCTTGCCATGGTCAAGAGCACCGAGGACCACCTCAACGTTGCCCACGATACCCGTTCCGGCAATGTCCGGGTGGTGATCCTGGTGGAGGATTCCCCTGAGTATGCCTCCTATTTTCTGCCCATCATCTACAAGGAGATCGTGACCCAGACCCAGGCCCTCCTTGAGATCGGATGCAACGACGCCCTCAAGCTGCTGACCATGCGGGCACGGCCCAAGGTACTCCTGGCCACCACCTATGAAGAGGCCATGGACCTCTATGAAAAATACCGCTCCTATCTTCTCTGCGTGATCTCGGACACCCGGTTGCCAAAGGCCGGAAAAGAAGATACCGGGGCAGGCATCTCCATCCTTGAAAGGATCCGCAAAGAGATCCCTGAGATCCCGCTGCTTCTCATGAGTTCCGACGGGGAGAACCGGGCCAGGGCCGAAAAGATACCGGCTGTTTTCCTTGATAAAAATGCCCAGGACCTGTACGGCGATACCCACCGTTTTTTCTTGAATCATCTGGGATTCGGCGATTTTGTCTTCTGCACGGCCACGGGCGAGGTGATCGACCGGGCATCCAACCTCATGAAACTCGAGGAAAAGCTTGCCATCATCCCGGACGGGTCCCTCATGTACCATGCGGATCGGGACCACTTCTCAAACTGGCTCATGGCCCGGTCTGAAATCGGACTGGGGCTGAAGTTCCGGGCCGTGAAAAGCGGTGATTTCAAGACCGTGGACGCGCTTCGCGCCTATATTATCGCCAACGTCCACGAGCTCAGGATCCAGCGATACCGGGGCATCATTCTGCAGTTCGACCGGAACCTGTTCGATGCCGAGGTGATGGAGTTCGTCAAGATCGGCCGGGGGTCCCTCGGGGGCAAGGCCAGGGGACTAGCCTTTATGGCGGGCTTGCTGCGTCAGCATCCCGAAATCCAGGACCGCTATCCTGGAATTAATGTCCGGATCCCAAAGACCCTGGTGATCTGCACGGACATCTTTGATCGGTTTGTCACCGACAACACTCTCCAGGCGTTTGCCAAGCAGGGATTCAAGGTGGGAGAGATCGTCCAGGCCTTCATCGACGCGCCCCTGCCCGACCACCTGACCCAAAAGCTTGCCGTGTTTCTTGAGCAGGTGACCGTGCCCCTGGCAGTGCGCTCCTCAAGCCAGCTGGAGGATGCCCATTTCCAGCCCTATGCCGGGCTCTACAAGACCTACAAGATTCCAAACAACCACCCGGATCCATTGATTCGGCTGGACCATCTTGCCACGGCCATCAAACTTGTGTACGCATCCACCTATTACGAGGATGCCAAGGCCTTTTACAGGAGCACCTCTACCCAGCCCTTTAACGACTCCATGGCCGTTATCATCCAGGAGGTGGGCGGGGAGCAGTATGACGATTATTTTTATCCGGCCATCTCCGGGGTGGCCCAGTCCTACAATTTCTATCCGTTTTCCCATATGAAGGCCGAGGACGGGGTGCTCCATCTTGCCCTGGGGTTGGGCAAGACCGTGGTGGAGGGGGAGCAAAGTTTCCGGGTCTCCCCCAAACATCCCCACATCACCCCCCAGTTTGCAACGGCCAAGGATTTTTTGAACAACACCCAGCGCTCGTTTTACGCATTAAAGACAAAAGGCTATCCTGAGGCACTGCATTTCCCGACCCTGTCGAACCTGGAGCGCAGGGAGCTTGCGGATGCCCTGGAGGAGTTCCCGGTCAAGACCCTTGCCAGTACCTATGTTGCCGATGAGGATCGCATCCGGGACACCTGGTACTGCACCGGGCCAAAGGTCCTCACCTTTGCCCAGGTGTTGAAGTACAACACGCCTCCCCTCATCGGCCTGATCAACGATCTGCTGGAACTCGGGAGAAAGGGGCTTGGGGCGCCGGTGGAGATCGAGTTTTCGGCAAACCTCCATGGGGAGAAAGAAAAGCCCTGTGAGTTTTTTTTCCTCCAGATTCGGCCCACGGTCACAAACGAAAACCGGTCTTCCGTGGCCATCACCCAGGCGGAGATTGATGCCGCCGTCTGTTTCTCTGACAAGGCCCTTGGCAACGGCATCATTGATACCATGGCGGATATCGTCTATATCAAGCCCGGTGATTTTAAGGCAGGCAAGACCCGGGAGATGGCAAGGGAGATCAACACCATTAATGCAGGGCTCGTCAATGAAAACCGGCGGTTCCTACTGGTCGGTCCCGGTCGGTGGGGGGCCTCGGATCCCTGGCTCGGCATTCCGGTCAAGTGGCGCAACATTTCCGGGGCGGGTGCCATCCTGGAGACCCGAAGCAAAGCCATCAACGCCGACCCCTCCCAGGGCTCCCATTTTTTCCACAACATCACCTCCCTGGGCATTCCCTACATCACGGTCAATGAGGTCCTGGCATCGTCCCTGGACCGTGTTGACTGGCAATGGCTGGAGGATCTTCCGGCTGTCAATGAGACCACTTTTCTACGCCATGTGCGGCTCAAAACACCGCTGATGGTCAAGATCGACGGAAAGCAATCAAGGTGCGTCATTCTTGGCACCTGATAATAGTACATTTATGAATAGAACCCTAATTACGATCGGCCTGGCCGGTCCATTCAATCTTTAAGGAGGTTTTACCATGTCAGAAGAACTCGCACGAATCATCGATAAGGATCCCGAGCAAAAGGAATTTCACCAGGCGGTTAAGGAAGTGGTGGAGACGGTTCAGCCCGTCCTGGACCGCAACCCCGAATATCGCCAGACAAAGGTTCTGGAGCGGATCGCCGAGCCCGAGCGAACCATCATGTTCAGGGTGCCCTGGATGGACGATGCGGGCCAGGTCCAGGTGAACCGTGGTTTCAGGATCGAGATGAACAGCGCCATTGGCCCCTACAAGGGTGGGCTTCGCTTCCACCCCTCGGTAAACCTGAGTATCCTCAAGTTCCTGGCCTTTGAGCAGGTGTTCAAGAACGCATTGACCACCCTGCCCATGGGCGGCGGAAAAGGCGGATCCGACTTTGATCCCAAGGGCAAGTCAGACGCCGAGGTGATGCGGTTCTGCCAGGCCTTCATGGCAGAGCTTTACCGCCATATTGGTCCCAACACAGACGTTCCCGCAGGTGACATCGGTGTTGGCGGCCGTGAGATCGGCTATATGTTCGGCATGTACAAGAAGCTGACCAACGAGTTCACAGGGGTGTTGACCGGCAAGGGCCTCAGCTGGGGCGGAAGTCTTATCCGGCCCGAGGCAACCGGCTACGGCTGTGTCTACTTTGCAGCTGAGATGCTTGCCACGCGGAACGACTCCTTTGAAGGCAAGACCTGCCTTGTTTCCGGTTCAGGAAACGTTGCCCAGTACACGGTTGAGAAGATCCTCGACCTTGGCGGCAAGGTGGTTACCCTGTCCGACTCCGCAGGCTTCATCTATGACGAAAAAGGGATCGACCGGGAAAAGCTTGCCTATGTGATGAACCTCAAGAACGTCAAGCGCGGCAGGATCAAGGAGTATGTTGAGACTTACCCCGAGGCCGTATACACAGATATTGATTCCTCCATGGACCACAATCCCCTGTGGAACATCAAGGCCGATTGCGCCTTCCCCAGTGCCACCCAGAACGAGATCAACGAAAAAGATGCAACCAACATGATCGAAAACGGTGTGTTTGTGGTGGGCGAAGGTGCCAACATGCCCTCCACTCCCAAGGCTGTGGATCTCTTTGTTGATCGAAAGATTCTCTATGCACCGGGCAAGGCAGCCAATGCCGGCGGTGTGGCCGTGTCAGGCCTTGAGATGTCCCAGAACAGCATGCGCATCAACTGGCCCAGGGAAGAGGTGGACAACCGCCTCAAACAGATCATGAAGAGCATCCATACTTCCTGCGTCGGTGCGGCAAGCGAGTACGGCCAGGAAGGAAACTACGTTGCCGGCGCCAACATCGCAGGCTTTGTCAAGGTTGTGGACGCCATGCTTGACCAGGGCCTTGTGTAGATATTTTAATCCTGCTATGTAAGGATTGATTTTTATTTGGATCCATGCCCCCTCCCCAGACCCCTGGGGAGGGGGCCCGACAAGGACGGAGACATAATTAGAAACAACGACCCAGAGCGGCTCGATATGGAGGCGCTACTCAAGCGGAATCAGGAGCTGGAACAGCTCGAACGGGAGCACAGCCGCATGGAGCAGGCCCTGAAGCGCCAGGCCAGCGACCTGAAGGAGCGCATCAAGGAGATCAATTGCCTCTACGGTATCTCAAAGATCGTGGAGCAGACCGATCTTTCCCTTGCGGCGATTTTTCAGCAGGTGGTGGACCTGATTCCCGCGTCATGGCAATACCCGGAAATCACCTGCGCCCAGCTCCTCATCAACGAACAGAGCTACCGGACAGGTAACTACAAGAACACCTTCTGGAAGCAGCGGGCCGAGGTCGTGGCCTACGGGCAGACCATCGGCGTTCTCACTGTCTGCTATATCGAGAAACGGCCGGAGCGGGAGGAGGGGCCCTTCCTGGCGGAGGAGCGCTCTCTGATCAACGCCATTGCAGAACGGCTGGGCAGGACCAGCGAGCGCAAGCAGGCGGAAAAGTCCCTCAGCCAGAGCGAACAGAAGCTCAAGGAGCAGAATCTCCTGTTAAAGGATAAGAATATTGCGCTGCGGGAGGTGATGAACCAGCTCATCACCGAGAAGAACAGCCTGGAAACAAAGGTGATGGCCAATGTGGACCAGCTTTTGCTCCCCTTGCTCAAGAAGCTCGACAACAAGGGTTCGACCATCGACAGGGAGTACCTTGCCCTGCTGGAGGAGAACATCAAGCAGCTCACCTCATCCTTTGGCACCCAGATATCAAAAAAAGTTCCCCGGCTCACCCCCAGGGAGAACGAGATCTGTAACATGATCCGAAGTGGCCTCAGCTCCAAGGAGGTGGCAAAGCTTTTGAACATCTCCTATCGAAGTGTTGAGACCTATCGCAACTACATCCGCAAAAAGCTTGGGATCACCAACAAAAAGGTGAACCTTGCGACCTATCTCTCGACCCTGTAATGCCCTTTGGGGACGTGCCCTTTGGGGACGCCCATTAAATTATAACTTTCTGTTATATCCCTTCATCACGGGGTCGCAAAATGTCGCTTTTTATCGGTCAAGGGTTTCGGTAAGGAATCCGGTAAAACGGTGCCATGATTTCCTATCTGCATCCTCCCGGTACCGACTGGAGCCAAACACGGAAAACGCATGGGGCGCGCCGCTGTATGTGATCATCTCGTGGGGAATTTGTTTTTCCTCCAACTCCGTGGCAAGTGTTGCAAAATGATCCATGGTAACGTTTGTATCTGCCGTGCCATGGAGAATCAGCAGGTTTCCCTTTGTTTTGGCGTGGCTTTGGCCTTCGGGCGTCTGTAAACCACCATGGAAGGTGACAAACCCTTTCAGGTCCGTTCCCGATCTGGCCAATTCAAGTACGGCCGTACCACCAAAGCAATATCCCATTGCCACCGCATTTTGAATATCGGCCCCCTTGGATTTTGCTGCTTCAAGTGCGCCTTGCAACAGGGAACGCATTTTTCCACGGTCTGCGTAGAGTTCACTTGTGAGCCGGCGTTTATCCTTCAGTTCAGTTGGCCTGACGCCTGCGCCAAACAGGTCGGCGGCAAAAACCGAATACCCGAGATCCGCCAGCATGTTGCCACGTTTGACTTCGTAATCCGTCAGGCCGTCCCAGTCGTGGATCAGTAATATCAGCGGCGCTTTGGGAGAAGGGCTGATGAAATATCCTTCAAAGGGTTTGCCGTCAACCATGTAGGGAACTGTCTCCCCGGAAGCGCTGGCCGTTGATACAGCCATTAGTATTAAAAAAACGGTCGTGATTTGTTTCATCCCTCTCCTCCTTTTATTTTCACGATTACCAAAACGTGTGTGACTTTGATTTTCCATCTATTCATATTTGTTAAGAATACTTGTGTATGTTCCATCCTCTTTTAGATCCTTTATTATCTGTGATACTTTCTTCATATAAGATGGATCTTTCAATGCTTTTTTCGAGAATGCCAAATAGACCGGCCAGTCCGTTATGATCCAATCCTCATCTGTTCCGGGTCTTTTAAGGATATCCACTTTGTCATAAAGTCCCATCTTTTTAAGAATATGGAGAACTACAATCTTATTCCCTATAAAGATATCCGTTCTCTCCGCCAGAAGCATTTTAATATTTTGTTCAATTGTAGGCACTCTCTGAACGCTTTTAAATTGATCATTATCTATCGTTTTCTGGAGTTGACCGTAAATATATCCCAGCATCACGCCGATTTTGATATCGCTGACAGCTTTTAAATTTGCATCAATTTTGATTGTTCTCCCTTTCTTAACAAAAAAAACGTTTTCCTCAGCGGTTATGTTTATGCTGGGAAAATAAAGATATTCAAGACGTTCTTCATTTATTCCCGCACAGCATATGGCATCACTTCTTCCGTTCTTTGCAAGATGCAATGCCCGTTTCCAGGGAACAAGATTAATTGAGATTTCGCGTTTAAGGCGGCTGGCGACTTCCCGGATGAGTTCGACTGTGGCTCCTGTCAGTTTTTCCTCTTCATCATAATACACCAGAGGAGGGTCAATAGAGGTCACGACTTTCAACGGTTGGGCCTGAAGACTGCCGTACAGAAGAATGAGTGCAGGGAAAAGAAGCCGGATTCTTTTCCAAAAATATTGAGAACGTTTACAGGAATACCACATAAATGATTTCCTTTCGGCTTACGGAATTGGCGAAATTAATGCAAGTTCTAATGCGTCCCTTGAGTACTATGGACCGTTTTCCTTCCAAACGTGGTAAATCATCTGAGCTGTTTCCGTCGATCATGAAAGGTGTAATTACGTTTTATAATAGTATGCACGTAATTCTGATTAGCCGTCAAGGTGGGCCTGGATCTCTCCTTGGACCTGGTCCAGGTATTCCTTTCCGAAATCAATGGGCAATTCGACCCACATGGGCAAGTGATCGGACATCTGGTGGGTGCGCCAGATGGCGTAGTTATCGTAGGTGTCGTCCGAGCCGGGCTTGCCCATGAACGGGCGATAGGTGGCTTCCTCGTCCGTCCGGTAAATGATATCGAAGAAGTCGAAGACACCGGCGCGATAGGGGAGAATCTGCGTGTAGGTGTTGCGACGGCTCGACTTACCCTGCCACAGTGCGATCTGGTCGTAAAACTTGTTTTGCTTGACGTTGGAACCGGGGACGTTCTGCAGGGGCTCCGGGATCATGAATTCGTTGGTCAGGAGGGCCTCCATTGTCCCGTGCTCGGGCGTGACGATGTTGAAGTCCCCGAGGGCAATGAAGTACGCATCGGCGTCCGAGTCATTGTCGCTCTTGGCTCGATGGGCGAGGAGGGCCGTGAGGCGCCGGATTTCCTCCTTGCGCCGTTCGATCCCGGCCACACCGGTGCCGTAGTATATGTGCACGGTGGCAAGATTGATCTTCAGCCATCCGGCTTGGAAGGATGCGATGAATGGCGTTCGGGCGAACTGCTGGGGACCGCCCAGGAGGGAGTTCGGGGGCAACATAATCTCCGCTGCTTCAGGCAGGGTTGGCGCGGCCGAAGCTTCAATCTCTATCCCGTTGTCGGTGGTGACCGGCACCCGGGCGTTTTTTGCAAAGCGGATGGCGGAACCGGGGGGCAGGAAGATCTTTGCCCCGTCGGGCAGCGGGATTTCGACGTCCTCCTTGATCTTTGTCCGGCCGGAGGCGAGGGTGTCGGTTTTCAGCCCCTTGGGGGAAGTGAGGATTTGCCCTGGGGGAAGGTCTAACTGCGCGCCGCCCTTGACCTTGAAACGATCGCCAAACGGGTCGGTGATTTTTTGGCCCTTGGGAAGCGTGAGTTCACCTGCGACGTTACGGAACCACACCTTATTGCGGTTGAAGAGAAAGGCCATGCGTTCCTTGTTGCCGGAGGCTCCTTCCGTGACGTCGGTCGCTATATAATCCCAGTTCGGACCCAGCAGCCTTTTTACGTCGTCAAGGGCGTCGAGGTCACGGCGGATCTCCTGTAATGCAATCAGGTCAAAGTGGGACAGGATCTCAGCGATGTATGCTTTTGACTCTTGGCTTCGGTAGCCATAGCTCGACGAGTCAAACTCGCGGATGTTCCATGTCGCGATGCGGAGGAACCTTGACCTGTCCGACGGCGGTTCCATGTTATCTGGCCGGTCTGCAGCGTCGATGTGCGCCTTGAGCGCAGCACCCAGGGCTTTTATCTTCTGGGCAGCGCGTTGTTTTGTCTCCAATGTGTCGGCGTCATCGCATGGGCGAGGACGCAGCCATGTATAGAACGGCATCGTTACCTCCCTGATTCAGGGGATTGTTGGCATGCTTTTATGTCATTTTGATAGACCCTCTTCAACGGGGTGAAATCCAGTATGACACAAGGGGTATTACCATTCAACTAGGGAGACGCGAAAGCACTGGTTTGATAACAAAACTATAATTTGCATTCCCCCATGGGGTTCCAGTCGTCCGCTTACTGGGCCAGTTCTCCCCGGATCCAGCGTTCGTAAAGATCACTATTGAAACCGATGAGAAATCCTTCTTTGATCTTAAGGGTCGGCGCCCTCAGGTTACCCGAAGGGCCCATAACGCTCTTCAGGATTGTTTCCCGGTCATCTGTTTTGGAATCAAAGATTTGTACCTTTTTACCCTTGGCTGCGATGATCCGTTCGCCACCCTGGAGCCGAGTCCATGCAGCCCCACTGTCAAATTTTTCCTTTCTGGCGTCCACGACTGTGTTCACCCGGATATTGTTGGCATCAAGAAACTCCTGAGCCCGTTTGCAAGAGACTCACCCCTTACGAAGATACGCCCAATCGATTTGCATATTTACCTCCATGACTGCGGTTAATTAATCACCCATAGTAGAGAAGGGCGGGTCGGTCGTCAAGGTGATCCCGGATTTTATCGTCATCGATTCGATTTGGGGCGTGTGGTCCTGACTGAATCCCCGGAAAGATCCCGGGACGTTCTCCTGTCCTTCAGTGGGCGGGCAAAATTATGTGTGGGTTGATGAATCCTCCTTGACAATCGAAACAGACTCAAGTAGGCATGAAGTTTGCTCTTTAAAACAGGCTGAAGCAGGGGATGACTGCACCGGGCCACGCCTGTAGAGCGGTAACAATGATTTCAAGGGGTAGATTCTGATAATGGGCTTTGATACAAAACAACTTTTCTTTGATAAGCGAGATCATGAACTGATCCATATCGTGAATGCTGTCTATGATGAAGACAACACGCTGGGATACACTGAAAAACTATTCTACCCCTTTTTTCATCCCTTTGGCATCAAGGAGCTTGCTGAGTCCAAGGGGCTTCGCATCGCCACTTCCGTTGTTCACCTCCTGGAGTCCCTGGAACGGGGGGATGAGGAGTACCGGCTCCAGGCCCTGAGAGGACTGAAGGACGAGATTCTCAACACCGCAGAAGGTTCCCTGCCCAAGAACACGGCCCGGGTGCTTCTCCAGATCATGAAGGAGCTTGTCCGGGCAAGGGGAAATTACTTTCAGCAGCTGAAACTCGCCCATGACTTCAGGACCGCAGCCTCGGGCAAGCCCCGGCTGATCCGAAATCAGCTCAAGGCCTACCACCTCCTTGAAATGCCCGAAGAGTGGAACCAGGTTACCTTTGACGACCATGTCCACGACGCCAACACCAAGGGCCGCAAGTCCCCCACCCATTTGATCATGGATGCCTGGATAAAGGGGATCCGCAGGCTGCGGGTGATCTACTATCACTATATCGCGCCCCGATTTGTCGCCGAGCTCATCGAGGCGGCGGAGATCATGAACATCGATCTTCGCATCGGCATCGAATTTTCCGCACGGTTCAGGGACCGCTATGTCACCTTTATCTGGGTGTCCCGGGGATTGCCCGATGCCCAGTCCTTTCTCTGTTTCCTGGCAGAACCCCATGTCATCGAGTTCATGGAGCAGGGTAAGGAGGTGCTGAAATACCAGGAGCGTCACATCCTCAAGATCCTTGGGGCGTTCAACGAGAAACAGCGGGACAGGCTGTGCCGGGAGTTCGATATAGACCTTGCCCCCCTGGATGAGGCAAAATTCCTCGAATTCGTTGCCCCGGGCCAGGCTTCGATCCTTCATCTTGGCGAGTACATCCACTGCCAGGCGATCCTTGCAATGAAAAAAAGGATCAAGGACTTAAGCCGCACCTATGCAACCGCCGACCCCAAGGATAAGCAGGAGATCAAAGGGCTTGTCCAGGCCATGGACGGCCTTTCCACCAGCGATATCGTGGCTCGTTTTCTCAATCCGGAAAACTATGCGGAGATCCCTGATCCCTGGAGCATCGACCACAGCCAGGACCTTCCCCAGCGGTTCAAACTCAGCTTCAGCGATTTGTTGGATACCCTCAGCCATCTCCACCACAGTTTCAGGATCACCCTGAATCTGGGCAATCTCAAGGCCGAAGATGTGCTGGAGCTTCTCTATGACAGCGACGGCCAGATCACCCGGCTTGAGATCTTTAACCTGAAAAATTATGCTGCGGGAATAACTGATCATATCCCTGGCATCAGCGAGCTTCAGCAGGCCATCAACGAGGCGAGCCTCTTGAAACTGAAAAGGGTGGTTCGCCAGATCATCGGCCAGATGAAGAGTCGTAACTATGGGGACGAAAAGGATAGAAGCGAAAAGCTCGTCAGCATCCTCCATGATATCTACACCTTCAGAAACATGTACCGTGCAACCCCCCTGAAGTCCAGGATGGGAAGCGATTCCACCGGCCGTGCCTTCCAGGCCCACGGCATGGGGTTCGGTATCATCGAAACCCTGCCGTTCCAGGCAAGAAGGGAGGTCAGCCGCACGGACTGTTCCCGGCTGGTCATCCCCTTTAATATGCGTGCCTGCCTCAGGGAAACCTCGGTTTGTGTGAACAGCGCCAACGGCCTGGCAGCAGCCCTTTTGAACTGGCTCAAGGCCATTCCCGGGCTGGAACGGTTGGGAACAAAGAAAGAGCGGGACTGGCTCTTAGAAGAGCAATCCGCCCGCATGGAGACCCCGGGAAACATCGTTACCCTCGGTGGAATTCGGACCGCGATCTCCAATGGCCTGAGCCTTGACGCCTCGGCCACCCAGGGGGAGGCGTCATCGGAAAACTCCTGGGAAAACCTCAACTCCAGGTTGAAAAACAGCCTGAAGGTGCTCATCGGGTTTGTCCCGGCCTTTGCCTGCTTTGCCCTGACAAAGGATTGGTGGTTCCTGGCCTATTTTGGTGCCTTTATCTGGTTCGGCATCACAGGATTCAGGAACATCCTCCAGTCCGTACTCGGTGGCGGGGGCATCAACCGCTCCCACCTGCTGCGCTGGAACGACTATGTGAGCTGGGACCGGATGACGGATTCCCTTTTATTTACCGGATTCTCCGTGCCCCTGCTGGACTATTTTGTCAAGACCCTCCTGCTGGACAAAGGGTTTGGCATCAATGTTGCCACCAATTCGACCGCCCTGTATGCCATCATGGCCCTGGCCAACGGGATTTATCTCTCCACCCATAACGCATTCCGGGGGCTTCCCAAGGGGGCGGTCATGGGTAATTTTTTCAGGAGCATCCTCTCCATCCCCATCGCCATTGGGTTCAGTTCCCTTACCGGCGGTATTCTTATGGCATTGGGTGTTCCCGGCATCGATGCCATCCTCCAGAAATGGGCTGCGGTCATCTCCAAGGCGGCATCGGATCTTGTGGCCGGGGTGATCGAGGGCACGGCTGACAGGTTCCATAACGTCGCCCTCAGGAGCCGGGATTACAAGCGTAAATTCACCGAACTGTTCGACTCCTATTCCAGGCTTGAACTCCTTTTCCCGGACACCTGCGAGCTGACCATCCTTGAAGCGCCTGAAGAGCTGTTCAACAGCATGAACTCCGAGGTGAGGGACCTTGTCACCGTGGTCATCATCAACTCCCTTGACATGCTCTACTTCTGGATGTACCAGCCCCGGGCGAGGAGTACGACCCAGGAGATGGTGGCGAGGCTCACCCCGGAGGAGAAGCGGATCTTTCTGCTTTCCCAGAAGATTCTGGAGCAGGAGCAACACATCAGCCGCCTCTTTGTGGACGGCATCCTGGGCAGGAACTTCTCAAAACCCCTGTCGTTCTATCTCACGGGGTACCAGGAATATTTGAAGGCAATGGAGAAACTGGTTTAGTTTCGCTTACCATCTTGTTCGGTTCCTTGGGCCGGCGTGGCAACTGTCCGGCGGAGATATTCCATTATACTTCCTGCCGTAAATCTGAACGTTACAGGGATGTCCCGGCCGGCACTTTTCAGCGCCTTGGCCGTCCACTTGTTACAGGTGTTTGTAAGGAAAAACCTTCCTTCTGCCCGAAAAAAATGACTGTCCCCGTATATGCCTCTGCCTGAAGCTTGGATGTTTCCGTGGGAATCCCGGGCAAAACTGAGCCGTATGAATTTTCTGAGGCTGTCGTATCCTTCTTTTGTGATGAAGAGGGGGGTCACATCGCTTGTGGAAAAATACGTATGGGGTTCCCTGGGAAGGGCAACAACATGGAGGACTGCCGGGGTGGGCCAGCAGAGAGCCCTCACCCCCAGGCCGAAGGATATTCCCTTTGCCTGATAGAATTTCCCATCCCCCCATCCGAATTCATAATAGGGAACCTCACCGAAGCGATCTTTCAGAACGGGCATCTCCCGGTTCATCTCCCTGCCCGGAATGATGATCCCCGTATGCCATCCGTGGTTTACCACATGGACCTTTTGGGGCGGTGCATGGCTGCCGCCGGCAGGGTTCGGCCGGACCACCTGTGGTTTGCCGCCGCAGGCTGCCAGGTGTACGCCTGCCAGCAGGATGAACGTCATCAGGATGCCTGTTTTTAGTGTTTTAGACATTTGACCGGATTCTTTCCGAAGGCCCGGTGCCCCAAGCGGGATCTTTTACCCTTTGTTCCAGTATCGCCTCTCCGCGTTCATGGCACAGGGTCACCAATGGTCACATCCAGGCTCACCATGGTGTCGTTGTCAAACAGGAACCTGCCGTCCATGGTCTTTCCCTTCAGCACCTGGGGAAGCCAGTAGAAATCGTCCTCCCACATACGGTCCAGGGGGATCTCGTTGATGGGGCACCAGAAGGGATCTGCCTCGTCGGTCTCAACCATGGTGCCGGTCACGGCGGTTGCCGTAAACACAAACCCCTCCATGCTTAATCCGTCCAGGAACTGGAAGTAGAGCTTGCCTTTTAGTTCAAGCCCCCGGGGGGTCAGCCCCACTTCTTCCCGGCATTCCCTGACGGCGGCCTGTTCCGGTGTCTCTCCCGGTTCGATGTGGCCGCCGGGTGCATTGACCTTGCCGGCGCCAAGGCCCCGTTTTTTGTGGATCAACAGCACCTGGTCCTTGTCGCACACATAGACGATCACCGCCCGCTCCCTTGGGACCCAAAGGTCCCAATCGATCTCTTTTACGCTCTTTATGGTTTCCATAGGAACGGGTTTTAAGGTAATCCCGCCTTTTGATCAAGATTTAATTGGATTAGATTTTGAACGTCCCCACCAGTTTGTTCAACTCCTCGGCAAGGGCGGACAGCTCTTCGGCATTGGTCTTGACGCTTGCGCTGTTCTGGGCCACCCCGGTGACCGTGGTGCTCACGCCCGCAATATCCCCTGAAATTTCCCTGGACACCGAAGAGGTCTGCACCACATTCTCATTGACCTCCTGGATGCCAACGGACGCCTGCTGAAGATTCTCAGAGATATCCTTGGTGGTAACGGACTGCTCTTCCACGGCCGTGGCAATGGTGGCAACGATATCGTTGACACTGTCGATCACCTTTGAAATCTTTTCGATCTCCACCACGCTCTCCCGGGTGGCTCCCTGGATGCCGTCGATCTTTCCCTTTATCTCCTGGGTGGCTGCGGCGGTCTGGCTTGCCAGCTCCTTGATCTCGTTGGCCACAACGGCAAATCCCTTGCCCGCTTCTCCGGCCCGGGCCGCTTCAATGGTGGCGTTCAAGGCCAGCAGATTGGTCTGCTCGGAGATCTGGGTGATGGTTTCGGTGACGTTGCCGATGTCCAGGGCCGCCGTGCCAAGGTCATTGATCTTTGTGGACATGGTTTGGGCCTGGGTTACCATCCCCATTGTGATGGATCTTGCCTTTTCCGAATTCTGGGCGATTTCATTGATGGTGGCGGTCATCTCTTCGGTGGCTGCGGCCACAAGGTTGACATTGGTGGCCGCTTCTTCGCTGGCCGCGGCAACCGAATTCATGCCGGAACTCATCTCTTCGGCTGCGGTTGCGACCATGTTGGTTTTTGCGGCCATGGTTTCAGCGCCCATGGACATCTCTTCGGAAAGGCCGGACAGGGTCGTTGAGGAGTGGTCCAGGGTATTTGCATTGCCGGCGATGTCTCTGATGATCTTCTGGAGCTTGTCGATGAATTGGTTGAACCAGTCGGATAGTTCGCCCACCTCGTCCCTGTTTTTAATTCTGATTCGCTTGGTAAGATCCCCTTCTCCCTGGGCAATGTCCTTGAGCATTTTTGAGGTGATTGAAACCGGGTGGAGGATGGTGTTGGCAAAGAGAACGGCGATCAGGGCAAAACAGGCGATGAGGACGGCACTGATGATCATCAGGGTCTTTGTCAAGCCAACGGCCTCTGCCATGATTTCGGACTTGGTGATCACGCCGATGAACTTGAATCCAAGCCGTTCAGAGGTGTAGACTGTGGCCAGGTAGGTGGTGCCGTCGTACTCAAGCTCGATGTGGCCCGACGTCATTTTTCCAAGGGTGACAAATGCCTCATGGTTCAGTTCGTCCATTTTTTTGAAATTGGTTTCGGGCTCTTTGGGATTGGCCAGGATGGTGCCGTCCCCTTGGACCAGCATGGCAAATCCGGTGTTGCCGATCTTCACCGCCTTGATCAGATTGGTCAGCTTTGTTAATGAGAAATCGATGCCGACGACGCCGACGTTGTTGCCGTCATACCCTTGAACCGGGGCCACAATGCTCAGCACCGGGGTCTTGGTGGTGAGGGTCATGTAGGCCGGGGTGATCTGCATTTTGCCAGCTCCAATGCAAGAGGAATACCAGTCCCTTTTTCTTGGATCATATCCAGCGGGCATGGGGCTCAGAAGTGAGGAACCATACCCCCCGTGCTCGGTGCCCATGTACACCTCGATATAGTTCTCATTGGCGTCCTGGACGATCTTGTAATACTCGTGCATGCGGGTTGCCACCTCACCCGCATCCGTGGGAGAGATCAGGGTTTTGGATGAGGTGTGTGTATGGTTTGGAATGGTATCGTCGACATTCCTTGATTGGGGGCTTGCGGCCAGCTCCCGAACCGTTGTTTTTCCGCCTTCCAGGAAGAAGAATATGGCGTTGTCGATCTGCTTTAGTTCGCGGTTGGTGGAGGAGACAAATGAGTTTAACGATTCTTTGTTGATTTTCATGATCAGCAGCACCGAGATGATCAGGATGGGAATGAGTGATGCCAGGATAAAACCAAGGATAAGCTTTCTTTTGATGGAAAAAAACTGCATGCAAGACACCTCTTTTTGCTAAAAAAAACATTATGGTTGTGTTTAAACCTTATAAAGTCTGTTTGAACAAATACCACACTGTATTACGAAAATCACCTATCTTGGTTGTTTTTTGTTGTGATGCAGGTACGATTGTTTTTGAAATTAGCCCCATTTGCCCCCTGGGAATAATATTCAAGCAGGCGGTTAACCAAACTCTAATTGTCAAAGTACTTGTTGCTCAGGATGGGGATGGTTCAAGAATACAAATTCGCCGATCAATTGTCAAACCGAATTTCAGGGGGATCCTGCCAGGAAAATAGTGCTTGACACAAAATATACCGATTGGTATTTCTTTTTCCATGAAACGAAAAGAATCAACCAAGGCCGAACAGACCCGGCGGTTCATCATCGAAAAGGCGGCACCCGTATTCAACAAAAAGGGGGTCGCCGGCACCTCCCTGGCAGACCTGACCCGGGCCACGGGGCTGACCAAGGGAAGTATCTACGGAAATTTCAAGGACAAGGACGAGGTGGCCGTGTCCGTGTTCCAGTACAATGTGGACAACCTCATCAACTCCCTGTTCAAGGAGATGGACAAGGCGTCCTCCGCGGTGGACAAGCTTTTGGCCCTTCCCCGGGCCTACCGCAAAAGGTACAAACAGATCATCGCCTATGGGGGGTGTCCCATCCTGAACACGGCAACAGAGGCGGACGATACCCATGAAGCCCTTTGCGAACTCACCGTGGAAGCCATCACAAAGCTCAAGGGAAAAATCGCTTCCCTTGTTGAGCTGGGCATCGTTGGGAAGGAGATTTCCGGGGACACGGATGCCAACGCCATCGCAAACATCACCATGGCCCTGATCGAGGGAGGAAGCATCCTTGCAAAGGTGACCAAGGAGGACAGCTACATGATCGATTCTCTGGCGCAGATCGAGACCCTTATCCGCTCCAGGACAACATAAATATATCGGTTTCATTTCTAAAACAAACGAGGTTCCAACGGCTTTAACAAAAAGGAGAACACAATGATCGATCCCCTGTTTGCCCCCATCACCATCAACCGTCTCGAGATCAAGAACAGAATCTACATGCCGGCCATGCATATGGGCATGGCCGACAACTACCAGGTGACCGACCAACTGATCGCGTTCTATGAGGAGAGGGCCCGGGGCGGGGCCGGCATGATCGCCGTGGGCTATGCCACGGTGGATGAGCTTTCGGGCAGCACCCTCAACATCGGTGCCCACGATGATGCATTCCTTCCCGGCCTTGGCCGCCTTGCCGCTGCCATCAACGATAACGGTGCCCGGTCCTGCTGCCAGCTCAATCATTCCGGCCGCTATAACTTCTCCTTTTTCATCGACGGCAAACAGCCGGTTGCCCCGTCCGCCATTGCTTCCAAACTGACCCGGGAGACCCCCAAGGCCCTTGAGATCGACGAGATCAAGGAGATCGTGGTACGGTTTGCCAGGGCGGCAGGGAGGGTAAAGGAGGCAGGATTTGACGCCGTGGAAGTACTGAGCGGCACCGGATATCTCATCAGCGAATTTTTGTCCCCCCTGACCAACAAAAGGGAGGACGAGTACGGCGGATCCCTTGGGAACCGCATGCGCTTCGGCCTGGAGGTGATGACCGCCATCCGGGAGGCGGTGGGGCCTGACTACCCGGTCCTGGTCCGGATGAACGGCAACGACTTCATGCCCCAGGGCCAGGGAAGAAAAGAGCTCCAGTCCTATGCAAAGGCCCTGGCCGAAGAGGCCCGGGTGGACGCCCTGTGCATCAACGTGGGCTGGCACGAGGCCCGGGTACCCCAGATTACGGCCTCGGTTCCCAGGGGAACCTTTGCCTATCTTTCCCGGGGCATCAAGGAACAGGTCGATATCCCGGTGATCGCAAGCCATCGCATCAACGATCCCTTAACCGCAAGGGAGGTGATCTCAGACGGCATGTGCGACATGGTGGCCATGGGCCGGAGCCTCATTGCCGATCCGTTTCTGCCGGCCAAGGTGGAAGCGGGCCGGGAAAAGGAGATCATCCATTGCACCGGCTGTGCCCAGGGCTGCTTTGACAACCTGTTCAAGCTCAAACATGTGGAGTGCCTCTGCAACCCCAGGGCCGGCCATGAACTGACCCGGCCGGTTCCCAAAGCCGATGCCCCCAAAAAGGTGATGGTCATCGGCGGCGGCGCCGGTGGTATGAACGCTGCCATTATCGCCTGTGACAGGGGGCATGAGGTCTCGCTTTATGAGAAAACAGAACAGTTGGGCGGCCAGCTCTATCTTGCCGCAGCCCCTCCTGGCCGGGGGGAGTTTGCCGAATTTGCAAAAGATCTTGCCACCCAGGTGAAGGTCCGCAACATTGATCTGCATCTCAACACCACGGTGGACAAGGCCGTGATCCAAGGGGCCAACCCCGACCACATCATTCTTGCCACCGGTGCAACGCCTGTGATCCTTCCCATCCCGGGGGTGGATCTTCCCCATGTGGTGGACGCCTGGGACCTGCTTTTGAACAAGGCCTATACCGGACAGCGGGTGGTTGTTGTGGGCGGCGGCGCCGTGGGTGTTGAAACAGCCCTTTTTCTTGCCGAAAAGGGAACCCTCACCGATGAGGCCCTGAAGTTCCTCTTTGTCAACAAGGCGGAAACACCCGAGGATCTTTTTGAGTTGTGTGTCAAGGGAAGCAAAAAGATCACCATCCTTGAGATGCTGGGCAAGATCGGCAAGGACTTTGGCAAGAGCACCCGGTGGGGCATGCTCCAGGATCTCTCCCGGTTCGGCATCGAGTCCAGGGTCGGCACCAAGGCCCTTGAGATCACCCCCACGGGTATCAAGATCGAGACGGACCAGGGGGTTGAGACCCTTGAGGCGGACACCGTGGTGCTTGCCGCAGGCGCAAAACCCGAGAACAGCCTTGCCATCATGATCGCGGAGACATCCATTCCCTGCACCCTTGTGGGGGATGCAAAGGGCATCGGCATGGCCTTTGATGCCGTTCACCAGGGATTTGAAGCAGCCGTTGCCATTTAATAAAGGAGGAACCATGGATCTTTTTCAACCAAGCTATATCAACAGCATGACCCTGGACAACCGGTTTGTCCGTTCCGCCACCTGGGAGGGCATGGCCACGGATGACGGCGCTGTGACGCCGAAATTGGTCGAAACAATGGAGGCGCTTGCCCAGGGCGGCGTGGGCCTGATCATCACGGGCCACGCCTATGTCCTTCCCCAGGGCCAGGCAGGCCCCTGGCAGCTCGGCATCACCTCGGACGATCAGGTGGACGGGTTGAAAACCATGACCGATGCCGTGCACAGGAAAGGGGGAAAGATCGTTGTGCAGCTGGCCCATGCCGGACATTTTGCCGCTGAAAAACTCACAAAGACACCGCCCTGGGTGGCGTCGGCCTATGAGGGGCTGTCTGACTCCCCCCGCCATGGGATGACCCAAGGGGATATCAGCGATCTTGTCGCAGCCTTTGCCGCTGCCGCCACCCGGGCCAAGGCAGCCGGTTTTGACGGGGTGCAGATCCATTCTGCCCATGGGTATCTTTTGAGCCAGTTTCTTTCCCCTGTGTTCAACCGGCGAACCGACGAATACGGCGGAAGCATCGAGAACCGGTCCCGGCTCCACATGGAGGTGCTCAAGGCGATCCGCCATGCCGTTGGGGACGACTATCCCGTGCTGATCAAGATCAACTGCCAGGACTTCCAGGAGAACGGACTGACCCGGGAAGAGGCCCTTCAGGTGTGTAAATGCCTTGCCGACAACGGCATGGATGCCATTGAGCTGAGCGGCGGTACCCTCACGGGGGGAAAGCTTTCCCCCAGCAGGACGGGCATCACCTCAAGTGAAAAAGAGGCCTACTTTAGGGAGGAGGCCGCCGCCATCAAGCGAGAGATCGACATCCCCCTGATCCTGGTGGGCGGGCTTCGCTCCCTTGACATCGCAAACGAGATGGTGGACCAGGGACGGGCCGACTACATCTCCATGTGCAGGCCCCTGATCCGGGAGCCCGGCCTTGTCAACAGATGGCGGTCCGGCGACACTGCCCCTGCGACTTGCAAGTCCGATAACCTCTGCTTCAGGCCCGCCATGACAGGCAAGGGCATTTACTGCGTGGTGGAGGAGCGGGAGAAGTCAAAAGAGTAGGACGGTGGGATGCGGGGACCTCAAAAAACGCCGTATCTTGAGCCTTTGAGGGATCACGGTTCTCTTTTTTCACCATCAAAACTAAAGGCTTTCAGCACTTTCTTGCTGGAAGCCTTTATGGTTTAAAACCATGTTTTCAAAAGAAAACGACACCATAAACCTCCATCAAAATAGTTCTTTACAGGCATCTCGATAATTGTTAGTAGCTTCTAATGAAGCGTATCAATTATTTGGTTGAGTTTCATTCGAAGACGATACTGCAAGCGGACTCGGAGAACAGCTGATGAATCGAATTTGAAATTTTCTTTTAAAGATACCGTGCGAAAAAAAAATGGATCGTTTATCCCATCACAGGGGCTTTTTTTGTGTTGCCTTTCCCCCCAACCCACCAGGGTGAAATGGTCCTGTGAATAAATGCGAAATGGCTTGAATCTATTATCTTCCATGGGAGTTACAACATGAAAGCAAGTATATTGACGTTCAGTCAGACAGGGAACACCCTTAAAACAGGAAAATCTATTGGCAACAGCTTGCAGAATAGCGGGGTTGAGGTTGAGCATGTTAACTTTTTGCGTCGCAAGAGATGGAAGCCGGATGACAGCGATCTCATCGGCATCGGGTCGCCTGTGTTTGAGAATAGGCCGGCAGAGGTTGTGACTGAATTTCTAAAGGAGAGCGGCCTTGATTTAAAGGGCAAAAAGGCGTTTGTCTTCATCACTTCCGGCGGGTCCCCTGCTAAATCCCTGTGGTATCTGGCACAAAGCGTAAGCCGGGCCGGGGCAACCGTCCTGGGGGGAATCCAGTTTCGAGGGGCATGCACGTTCCCCACCATTTTTGGGGTCTATCCCGGCCGTCCAAATGATGCGGATCTCACGCATGCAGACGCATTTGGGTGTGCCATGGCAGCGAACATGATGAAGGGCGATCCTGTGCCGGATCATTACAAAGTGGATCCCGACAGCGGCGGCGGATTTTACGATATCATCGGTCCGTGCTTGAATTATGCCAAGAAAATAACCACACCCTTGCCCAAAAATGATGCTGAAAAATGCGATCTTTGTGGCAACTGCGTCAATGAATGCCCCACTGGGAGCATCACCATCGAGGACAAGGCTGTTACGTTTCAGAAAACCTGTATAGTCTGCTATCGCTGCTGGCATGTCTGTCCCCAAAATTCGATCTCAATGAGATTTTCTCCAGGCCATGGATTGATCGAACGGTTGGTGTATTCAGAAAATCTGGAGCGCACCTTTGGCGACGTAAAGCCGGATGAATATGTGGGGTCCAACCTGTATAAGGATGTTTTGAAACGAAATATCAAACTTAAGTATGATCGGAAAAATCCCACTGCCGAATATGAATATATTGAAAAATCCAGATAGCAAGAGAAGTAAATGTTCGGCTTAGTCATTCATGCTGTAAAATCTGATTGTTCTTCAAATCAAAAAACTACGGGACACGAAC
>JAEINR010000086.1 GCA_016342325.1 Desulfobacterium sp. | reverse complement strand
TTACCCGGTATTGGGCAAGTATAGGAGTTATACACTATTTTTGCTTTTTCCGCCGCGTAGCGGCTTCGTCCAACAAAGCAAATAACCGGTGAACTATCGATAAAACGCTATTGGTTATGTCTTTCATGCAAACAGGGGGTAGGATCAACATGAATTCATTCCGGTTCCATTAAACCCATTGCAGGAATAGGAATATACCAGGGCGGATAGTGACTTATCCATGGGTATATCCGGGATCAGAACTTATCGAAAAAAATCATCTCTTCATCAACACCAAAGCTGTCCAGGGTCTCCACAATGGAATCCACCATCTCCGGGGGACCGCACAGGTAGAACTCGATCTCGGAAGGATCGTCATGGACTGCGAGGTATTCATGGGCCAGGTTGGTCTGGATATATCCGCACAGGCCGTCCCAACACTCCTGCTCGGGATCAGGCCGGGAAAGGCACACATGATAGGCGAAATTATCGTGCAGCTTATCCAGGCGGGTGAAGGTGTCATGGTAACAGATATCCTTCCGGGTTCTGGCACCGTACCAGAGACTCACCTTTTGGGTGGTTTTATCCCCCTCCAGAAGATTCAGCACGTGGCTTCGCAAAGGGGCGATACCGGCTCCGCCGCCCATGAAACATTTTTCACGGTCCGTATCTTTGACAAAGAAGTCACCATAGGGGCCGCTGACGGACACCCTGTCTCCGGGTTTCAACCCAAACACATAGGAGGAGCCGAATCCCGGGGGAATACCCATGGCACCGGCCGGGGGGGTGGCGATTTTCACTGTCATCATCAACACCTCACTGTCATGGGGTGGATTGGCCAGGGAGTAGGCCCTGAATCCGGGGCTTACCCCGGAAGCTGTGAGTTCCAGAAGATTGTACTTTTTCCATTCACTCACATACCGGCTGTCTATGGCGAAATCCTTGAAGCAGAGCTCATATTCCGGTACATCAATTTGAATGTAACTGCCTGCCTCAAAGGGCATGGGCACATCGGGCCGGAGCACCAGCTCTTTGATGTAGGTGGAAATATTCTGGTTGGAGACCACCGCTGCCCCCACCTTGGTAATGCCGAAGATGGACTCCGGCACCTGGATCTCCATGTCATCCTTCACCTTGAGCTGACAGGAGAGCCGCCTTCCCATCTGCTTGTCCTTGGGGCTTAAGTGGGCAAGCTCCGTGGGTAAAATGGCACCGCCACCGGCCTTGACCACACATTTGCACATGCCGCAGGAGCCACTGCCCCCACAGGCCGACGGCAGAAATATCTCGTTGCTTCCCAGGGCGGATAAAAGGGAGGGGGTACCCACCACCACCAGGCTGTTTTCGACATCTCCGTTGATGGTGACCCGTTTCTCCCCGGTGGAGGAGACCCTGGCATCCACAAACAAGAGCATGCCCACCAGCACCAGAATCACAACGGTAAAAACAATGAGGCTGACCAGATAAATCAAATTACATCTCCCCTGACCTGGACAATACTGTTATTTTTCAAAGGGTAATACCGGAAAACATCATAAACGCCATGGCCATGAGCCCCCCCACAATCATGGTGATACCGAACCCGTCCAGTCCGTCGGGCACATCGGCATAGCGCATCTTTTTTTTGATGGTGGCCATGGCCACGATGGCCAGCATCCACCCGGTGCCCGAGCCTGCGCCAAACACAATGGACTCCATGAGGGTGTACTCCCGTTCCACCATGAAAAGGGCGGTTCCCAGGATGGCGCAGTTGACGGCGATGAGGGGCAAAAACACCCCCAGGGCTGAGTAGAGCACCGGCGAGTACCTGTCAATGATCATCTCCACGGCCTGGACAATGGCGGCAATAACGGCAATAAAGGTAATATACTTGAGAAAACTTAAATCCAGATGCCCCAGACCCGCCCAGGAGAGGGCCCCCGGTGCCAGCAAATAGTGATAGATGGCCCAGTTGGCAGGGGCGGTGATGGTGAGCACAAAGATAACGGCAAAGCCCAGGCCCACCGAGGTTTCAATGTTGTTAGACACGGCAATGAACGAGCACATCCCCAGAAAATAGGAGAGCAGAATATTGCCGATGAACACGGAATTGATAAACAGGCTGAGTAGATCTGTCATGCAACGCCCCTGTATATGGATGCCCACGGGGTCAGGCGTGGGGGTTGGTTCTTATTTCTGTTCATGGGAAGCACCGGGCAGACTGTTTTTCAGCCACACCAGCAGGCCAATGATAAAAAATGCCCCGGGTGCCAGGGTCATGAGTCCCATGTGGGCATATCCCGCCTCCAGCCATACCTGGGGCACCACGGCAATGCCCATGAGTTTTCCCGATCCTAGAAGTTCCCGCACAACGGCCACGGCCACCAGAACCAGGCTATAGCCGAGACCATTGCCCAGGCCGTCCAAAAGGGAGGGCAGGGGGGGATTGGCCAGGGCAAAGGCCTCGGCCCGGCCAAGAACAATGCAGTTGGTGATGATCAATCCCACAAACACCGACAATTGTTTGCTGATATCATACAAAAACGCCTGGAGCACCTGGTCAATAACAATGACCAGGGAGGCGATCACCGTCAACTCCACAATGATGCGGATGGTGGGGGGAATCTGTTTTCGCAGCAAAGAGATGATCAGGTTGGAGGCTCCCGTCACCAGGGTCAGGGCAATGCCCATGACAATGGCGGTTTTCATCTGAACGGTGACGGCCAGGGCCGAGCAGATACCAAGGACCTGGTAGGCCACTGGATTTTCCTTCCAGATGCCCCGGAAAAACGTCTCTTTCAGGGTTAAATTGCCGTTGCTCATCTTTAATTGGTTTCCTTTATTGGTGGCGTGGTCATATCATTGCCGACGGTTTTTTTCTGATACGCCTGGCGCAGTTTTACGGATACCGATTCATATTGTTTGAGATTCTCCTTGAGCCCCTGGGTGAGATACCGCCCGGTGAGGGTGGCCCCGCTGATGCCGTCCACACTGTGGGCCTGTTCGGTTTCAGGCAGGGCTGCAATGCCCCCCTTGGCAATGGATACCGATACAAACTCATTCTGGGCATTGTAGATCTTCTTGCCGATAAAGTTCTTTTGAAACCAGGCCTTTTCAATCTCTCCCCCCAGGCCCGGGGTTTCCGAATGGCTGTACACGGTGAACCCGGCCACGGTTTTTCCATCGCGTTCAAAGGCAATGTACCCTTTGATCTTTCCCCACAACCCCCGGGACTCAATGGGAATCACATAGGCTTTGAGAATCTTTTTTTCACGGTAGAGATAAAGGGAAAGGCCCTGGCCCTGGGACGGGTCCATGAAATTACCGGCGTCATCCACGGCCACGGTTTCAATTTTTTCCTGGAAAAGGGCCTGGATCTGTATACGGGAGGGGGTGCCGTCGGGTGTGATAATGCCGGCGGCCTTGAGTATGTTTTTCTGACGATCCAGACGTTTGTTGGCCTGCTGCAACGGACTTAACCCCGTGGACGCCCCAGTGATGAGCAGACAGCACACAACGCTGACAAGCAAGGCAAATTTAACGGCATGGATTCGTTTTGCCCGGGGGGACTCAGACATTGGGAATCCTCCGGCCGGCAGTTATCTTCAGGGATATGTGGTCAATGAGGGGGGCAAAAATGTTCATGAATAAAATGGAGAGCATCACCCCTTCCACATAGGCAGGATTCACCGCCCGCAGCAGCACCGTGAAAAAACCAATGAGAAACCCGTAAATCCACCGGCCGCTGTCCGTACCCGGGGCTGACACCGGATCCGTTGCCATGAAAGAGATGCCAAGGGCAAACCCACCGGAAAAAAGGTGAAACAGGGGGCCTGCCGAAAACCAGGTGTCCGTGGGCCCGGGGAGATATAAAAATCCCCATGCGGTGACCACCACCCCCACAATACCGCCAATGATAATGCGAAAGCTGGCCACCCGGGTGACCATGAGAAACAACGCCCCCAGAAAACATAAAAAAGCCGAGGTCTCGCCAATGCTGCCGGGATGGAGCCCAAAGAACAATCGTTCCAGGCTAAACCCGGCATCCACAACCATCTCCTGGATCCGGCCCCCGGTGCCGCCCACGGACAATGCCGTGGCACCGCCCACAGCGTCCACGGTGGGGGAGGGCAATCGCCACACCCCATTACCGGACATGGACACGGGATAAGAGAAAAAAAGAAAGGCCCGGGCTGTGAGGGCGGGATTTAACAGGTTCCGACCGGTGCCGCCAAACACCTCCTTGCCCATGACCACCCCAAAAGAGATGCCCAACGCCACCTGCCACAAAGGGATGGTGGGGGGCAGGGTCAGGGGCAGCAACAGCCCGGTGACCAGAAATCCTTCGGTGACCTCGTGTCCCCGCAGGGTGGCAAACAAAATCTCCCAGAAAAATCCCACCCCATAGGAGACGACAATAATGGGCAATACATGGCGGGCCCCGGTATAAAACATCTCAAAAACACCGGCTGCACCATTATGGTATTGATAGCCCACATTGAACATGCCAAAGAGCGTCACCGGCAGCAGGGCCAGGATTACAAAGCTCATGAACCGTTTTAAGTCAATGTGATCCCGCACATGGGGGGCCATGCCCGTCACCTTTGAGGGCAGAAAAAAGAAGGTACGGGTGGCGGTGTAAATACCCTTGAACCGGGACAGCTGTCCCGGGGGCTTAAAATAGGGGTCGGTTTTTTCAAACACTTTTCTCAATGGATTCATGGCATCACCCGCTCCCTGTAACAGGTCTGTTTGGACAGGGCCAGTATACCGGCCAGATCAATTTTGGAGGGACAGACAAAGGTGCAAAGCCCGCAGCCGGTACAGTCCAGTAACCCCAGGGCCAGGGGTTCTTCCATCTCTCCGGTACTGGCCGCCTTCATGATAAACTGGGGCAACAGATCCACCGGACATTTTTTGTCACACCAGCCGCAGTTGATGCAGGCCCGCTCTTCGCCATGGAGGGTCACATCCATCCCCAGGGAGCCCGATTCCAGGCAGGAAAGAAAGGTGCGGGATTCAGACAACAATCGTCTACCCGGCCACGCAAAACCAAAAAAGGCGTCGGTGTCGACCCCGTCCAGTACTGTGGCCGTTGTTATGCCCATGCCCATGTGGGCATCCCCCGAGGTGATGGTACCGGTGAACACGCCCCCGGTGACGATTCCCTTGCCCTGCTTTAACGGTCCCACAAGGTGACTTACCGGGGTGCCGGTGCGGGTTTGATAGTGGGACGCAGGCCGGGTGGGGGTTCCGGATACCGCATAAATACGCCGGCACTGGACGTTGCCCGTGGAAAGAAGATGGCCCATGGCAATGAGTTCCTGGGGATCCATGGTGCAGCTTGCATTTTCTGCGGCGCTCTTTCTGATCTGATAGAGAATCACCCCGGGATCCCCGGCCGGATAGGCATCCTGGACCACATGGGTCACTTGCTCTGCCAGTCCCAAGGCCTTTAACGGCGCCATGGCACTCCTGGGCGCTGTAACGACCACCCGGTCCGCCAGGTTTTGCAGAACAGTGAGACCATGGAGAAATGCGGCCTGTTGGTCCTTTAAAAAAAGAGACGGAACCGGATTAAACCGTTCACCGGAATGGAGGCTGACCACGGCCATGGGAAACCCATTGCTCTCCTGGGGGATGTCCATAAAGGGGAACTGCCTGATCAGGGGCCAGATGCCCCGCAGCTTTAATACGTTCACCACCTCCATCCGGGACATGGCTTTCAATGCCTTGGGGGAGATGGGGGCAAAGGACAGCGCTGGCTCGTGGGCTCCATCATCGGCAAGATCGATGACAACTTCCTGCACCACACGCCGGGCGCCCCTTCGAATGGCCGCCACCCTGCCGCCGCCGGGGGATAAAAATAGAACCTTGGGATCCCGCTTATCCTGGAGAAGGGGGGTGCCCACAGATACGGTGTCGTTCTCCCCCACCAGCAGTTTTAATTTTACAAAGGGGCTTGCTCCGGGGACCAGGGCAACCGTTTTCGGACGTTCCAGAAGGGTTGCCTGGCCCTGGGGCACACCGTTAATCTTAGATTGAAAGGTTTTACCGGGTTTTAATGGTTTCATGATTCCTTTGCTTCAGCTGAAAAAACCCAAGGCGTGTGCTTTGGGAGGAACAGGGAATTGCCACGTTGTTGAATCTCTATGACCATGAACAGCCCGAATTCTGAACCGGTTGTCATAGAAATCCAGCGGGTATTTCTTAGCAGTATACCGTTTTAAACGGGGTGGTCAAATAATAAGTCAAATAGACCATGGGATGATGACTCCCACTAAATCCACAACCGGATGTTGAGAATGATGGGCAACGGGACGAGCATGGGGAAAGAATCAAGGGCCACCCAAATTAAGGGAAGCCCTTCAGAACGTTCCAGTGGAAGGATCTTTATTCGTAAATATGGGGGTCAGGCCGTGTTTTGGGGACCATCTTCCCAAACCGTCGTGACCCCGAACAACTCGGCGATGGCCTTGGAGTGTTTGCGCCTTTCCCGGCGAACCTGTGCCCGTTCCGGCGCTTCGCGATACAGGCGTTTTTCGAGGTCTGTTTCGGGCACCACCGGGGGAACCGGCTGGGGGGTGCCATGTTCATCCACGGCCACGAAGGTGAGAAAGGCGGTGGCACAGATGTTTCTCTCCCCGGTGATCAGGTCCTCGCCGATCACCTTCACAAACACCTCGATGGAGGTTTTATGGGTCCAGGTAACAAAGGCTTCCAGGCAGGCGGAATGCCCGCGCCTGATGGGGTAAAGAAAATCCACGGAATCCGTAGACGCCGTCACCACAGGCATCCGTGCATGCCGAATGGCGGAAATGGCGGCAATGTCGTCGATATAAGACATCACCTTCCCCCCAAACATGGTGCCATGATTGTTCGTGTCCGGTGGAAAGACCATGGAAGCCTTGATGGCTCTTGACTGGTTTACTGTTTTCGGTTGCATTACGTTATCCTTTTATGCCTGCATGTTTTCCAGTCTGTCGGATTTAGCGAATCCGCATTAACGAGCCCTTTTCTTATACGGGGATGGAGGCTTTGTCAAGCAGGCAGGAGCAGAGTACAGAGCATCTTGAGACCTGCAAACAGGTGGTCAAAAAAGAGATGCCCCCAAGGTCCGGTTTTAGGATCTTGATCCTTGCCGGGCCAGCATTGGGGTAATTTTGGGTGTCCAGGTTGCCACCGCTGAACTCAATCCCTGAAATCCCTCTTTTTTCAAGTTCCTTTGCCACATAAAGGCTTTCATCTTCAGTGAGCCCTTTTTCATCCCAGTCATGGGAACAGTGCATTTTGATAAATACCGGGTATTCGGTTCCCACTTCTTTTCGAACCGCCTCAAGTGTTTCACAGATGATTCTGCCCCGGTTTTCGATGGATCCACCATATTCATCCAGGTGGCGGAGCGCCACCGGCGGTTTTCCTGCAGTTGAGGATGCTTCAGAAGCGGTAGGGGGGGCAAGGGGGCAGATCGGGGATATCCACGGACCGGCCATGGAGCGGCGGGTCTCGGCCAGCGAACGGTCCATGTACTGGGGATAGGGAGAACCTTATCCCCAGGGCCTCGGGGATAAATATCAATCATAAGCTGTTCCGATATCGCCTGACAGGATGGATCTGTTTATTTCGTAGTCAAGGTCTTTGAGACTGGGTTCCGTTTCTGAAAAATCGTGATGCCGGTTGGAAAAGGTGAACATGCACTGGGGATAGGATGTTTGCTTTGGTCTGGTTTCCAGCAGTTCCTGGGTCTCTACCGCCAGGGTTGCACAGGGCAATGCGTTTAACCGATCTATTCCGATCTCGCTGCCGGTGAGGATACAATATCCGAAGGATCCTTTGTCAATTCGTTCCAGGGCCCGCCGGACCTGGCAGCGTTTCTTGTGAGAACGGTCCAGCTCATTCAGGTGGATGGTTATTTTGGTCTCTGAGCAGCTCAAATCAACGGGATCCCATGTTTCGGACCGTATGCTCTGAATCCGGGTCAGGGATTGGTTGATCATGGCGTTCAGCTCTTCCAGCTCCATCAGGAGCCGTTCCCTGAAAAATTGCAGCTGCCTGTTGTTCATATAAACCTCTGTGTCAGACGGGGTATACTGTTTCAGCGCTTCATAATACATGTCTCATCTCCTGTTGTTTGTTTGACCGGGGACCGGAAAGGCACGCCCGATCCACCGACTATTTAGGGAGATTATTACCTGGTATGAATTAGAATATGATTACCGTAAAATTAGATAACGGTGAGTGGGAAGGGCCGGGAGACCACGAGACCCTGCTGATTGACTCTTTTTGCGCCGGAGTTAATTTAGTACTGTTTTTCCTTCATCCGTCGATATCGAAGGAAGGATGTTATCTTTCGTTCGTTTTTTAATTCGCTTCTGGTTGTACATGACATTATCGGCTCTGGAGAGAAGCGCATCAATGCTGCAGGGATGTTCGGGATCATATTCTGCTACACCTATGCTGAAAGACAGGTGGAGTTTTTTTTGCCTGGCATTAAAACGATTTAGGTTTTCTTTTAAATGATTGACCGGACTCTGAATATTGCTTCCGTTGGTGAAGAAAACCGTGAATTCATCCCCCCCCATTCGGGCGATAACGTCGGTTTCGCGAAAGGTTGCCTTTAGCATTTTTGCGATTTCAATGAGCGCACGGTCACCCTCTCTGTGTCCCATGGTGTCGTTGACCTGCTTGAAATCATCCAAGTCAATATAAAGAAGATGTTTTTTTATGTTTTTTCTATTGGCCCGTTTCAGTTCATGCTCGACCATGGAGATAAATCCCCGCCGGTTCTGAAGCCCGGTCAATTCATCCCTGACGGACAAGTCTCTGAGGTTTAGCACCAGTCTGTTAAATTCCTTTGCCAGGATTCCTATCTCATCTTTACGCTTCAAGGCAGGTCCCATGGAATTTCTCTCACATTTTCCTATGGCAATGATTCGATCAGTCAACTTTGAGATGGGGCTTACAACCGTTGTTTGAATCATAACCAGAAGAACCAGGGTAATGGCCAACCCAATACCAATAATCGAGTAGCTGTAAAATTTCATGGTGGCGATCCCTTTGATCGTGATATTTCGCAGAATATCGGCCCTCAAAAGAAGGGCTGGCTCACCTCGGAAATCTTTCAGGCAGGCATAGATTTCAAGGATATTCCCATCGCGTTCCCGAACCATGGCTGTTTCATTATTAGCAAGGCGCTCCACATATTGATTTGCTTCCCTGGGGTACGTTTTGTCTGAAATCCGCCATAGCTGAAAATCAACCCGGGTCTGCTCCTGGATGATTTGAATGAGGGAGGGATTTAAAAACCGTCCCACCACAAGGGTTCCCCGGGCCGGCCCCTTGTTTGCTGAATTGAGAATGGGCCGTGAGGCGATCAACATTGGCCCCCGACTAGTCATGAGAATCCCCTTGATATAAAATGTGGTTACATTATTATTGTGAACCTTTGATGCCAGAAGGGGATGGTCAGGGGGGACATAATCCAGTGGTACCTCCTTGACCCGTATCTCCTTTTTACTTTCAAGATCAACCAGATGAGACCACAACACGTGCCCTTTAGTTGTCACAAAAAGGACAAGGTTCAAATTCTGATCATAAAAAGTCTCTTCATTCAGGTTGGACACCACAAAGTCCATATTGTAATCCAGAATATATCCATAGGTATCATCCCAAGCCGCCCAGCTGTGGCAAAATACATCCAGGTAGTGAATCTCCCGTTGGATGGCATCCACCACCCGTTCAATATCTTTTTTCGCTTCTATCTGCTCTAATGTTTTAAAACCGGGAAGCAATATTAATTGCTCGCTTAAAAAATTCAGAACAGTGAAACATACCCCTATGACTAGTAATATAGAAGCAACCCTTGTTCTCAATGACATGCCACCACCCAATCTTGGCTTTATAGCAGGTTTAATGAAAGAATTGACCTGCCTTTGCCGGGTTCATTTCCTTGAAGTGTCACTCTGGTATCACATATATGAATTTGAGCATATGAAACATAACAATCGCCGCTGTTTTAAGGATGCATTAACTTGAATATTATATCAGAGGGATGCAATCTTTCAAGGTATTTTATGGTTTAAAGGCTGCCATGAAAAAACAAGGCTTCTTAAAACGTCCAGACTGCGGTTCATCAAACATATCAGTATTCTCAAAAGGTTACTGATTTTTTTTATATGATCGCAAATTATAGGGCAAGCTTAGTCTCCAATCCCGGCAGGTGATCAACGTATATTTGAAAGTTGCAGCCCCATATGATGATGCTGTTCCTGGTGCCAGCATAGCAGTTCAGACCTAGGGGGATTTTTAAAATGTCGTTCCCCATCTCCATGCTATCGTTTCAGATGGCTGTTTTTTGGATGCCGGCAGCTTTAAAACTTGACCAAGAAGCAGTAATGTTTGTATTGTTATGACAATTCGCTACAACTATTTTTTACCTTTCAGAAAAAAACAAATTTTGGCGGACAGTCTGGAAACGTTTTGTCGTCCGTTCCTGTGGGGTTTAGGACACGATGGAGAATCTTGCTTTAAAACATCGCCTCATGCTTTTTTTCATCAATTCGGTGATCCTTTTTGCACTGGTTTCCCCGATTCACGCGGCAGAACCGCTTCCCATCGGTATGGAAAACTTTCCGCCATTTGAATTTGAAAAAGAGGGTAAGGTCGTTGGGGTGGACACCGAAATTGTCGCGCTTGTGCTGACACGACTGGGATATATACCGGACATCCGGGTTCTGCCGTGGGCAAGAGCCCAGAAATATGCCAGGGAAGGCACCATCGCTGCCATTTACAGCATTACTAAAAATTCGGAGCGCGAAAAATTCTACTATTTTTCAGATCCCATCAATACGGTTAAGGATGTTTTTTTTAAACGAAGAGACCATCAGATCTCCTGGAAAACCTTGAAAGATCTTAAAGATTACAGAATCGGGATAAGCCGCGGGTATAATTATGCGCCTGTGTTTATGAAGGCCCTGGAAGAAAAACTTTTCAGTGAAATCCATCTGCTTTCAGGAGATGAGCTGGAACGGAGGCAATTGATCAAGCTTAAAAAGGGTCGTATAGATTTATGTATTTGTGAAATATCTGTCTGCAAATACCTCATCCAGACCCATGCTCCGGAGTTTGACATGATCGATTTTATAGATGTCCCCATCGGGGAGATCAGACCCTACTACATCGCATTCTCAAAATTATGGCCTGGGGCGCAAGCGCTTGTAACAAAGTTCAACGCCGAACTTAAAAAGGTGATGGCTGAAGGGCGGATAAAGGTGATTTTGCAAAAGTATCATTTGAAAGAGACCCTGGAAGCGCCCTGATTCTGGTTAAAAGGTTATAGATCCAATATTTACGAGATCAACACAGCCGTCTCGGAAAGAACCCGGGACGGCTGTGTTTTTTGTGCGTTAGGAGCCCCTCTTTTTTATTTTATATTGATCTTGTACAGGGTTACCGTGCCGCTGACTTCACTTGCCGTAATCAGCATGGGAAAACCCGTATGGCTCTTTTCCCCGGGGACAAACAAAAAGCCTTCAGGACCCAAATCCCCGGCATCCCCGGACGCCGGATCTTTGGTATAATCCCTTCCGTTGATATAATCGAGGAACAGGGGAGCCACGGGGTTGGAGATGTCATAGATCATGATGCCACCCTGTCTTTCAAGCCCTACAAAGGCGATCCATCGGCCGTTGATAAATCCCGCTGCCAGGGCTTCGGGCTCGGGTCCTTTTTTGGCACTTCTCGACTCAAGGGCGTTGTCATCATTGCTTACATTGAAATAATCCGATGACGTCCCGGCGATAATCTGCTCAAAGGCATCGGCACTGTCATACACCTGATCAAAGGTACCCTCTGAGGCTTTCCAGATGGAGAAAGATCTTGCACCAAAGGAGAACAGACCGTCAAGGTCGCCGTCATTGTCGAGGTCGCCGGTGGTTGTGACCTTAAAAGATCCCAGGGAGGACTTTATCACATCTGCATTTGGAAAGGTCTCCGGATCAAGATCCGCGTTCTTGAGTTTGATCTCCTCGGAAAAACCCCCACCCGGCGTGGCGTCATCTTCATAATCCCTTGCATCCCCCTCATTTGCCGTTACAAGGTAGGTCACGCCGTCAATTTCAACGGATGCAATGCTGTCTGGCTGGTACATGCCAAGTAAGGGTTGGTTGGTTATGGAAATCTTGCCATCCTTTACCCCGTCAAGACCATTGCCTGACTGCATGTGATTCTTATACCCAAGGGGATGGATGTCTGTGATGGTGTGTGCCTCGATATCAAGGCGCGCAACGGCATTGTTCTCCTGAAGGGTGATAAACGCCTGCTTGGAATCCTGGGACACGGCAATGTATTCGGGCTCAAGATCCATGGCTGCTGTTGCTCCCGGCCCATAGATGCGAACGCCCTTTTGAATGAGTTCGTCTTTTTGTCCATTAAACTGTGTAAAACCTGCCTGGAATACCGTTGCCGTGTCAATCCCGTTGGAAATGTCCACGATGGTCACCGAGCCTTCCGGGTCCACATCATAGGCACCGTTGGGTTCGCCTTCATTGGCGGAAAGAACATGGTTGCCATCGGGTGTGAAGGTTACCATGTCCGGCATGGCGCCAGCTTGAACGGTTCTCAAGTGGGTGCCATCCGTATTAAAGAATACCAGGGAGCCATTTTCCTGGGGGATGGTATTTTCCACTGCAACAACAAGAATGCCGTTCTTTACAGCGCAACTGTTTGCCTGTTTTCCGTAGGGTGCCAGGGAAATCTGATCCGTGCCCAGGGGATTGTCAGGAGCACTTACATCTATGATATCGATGGTCTTGTCGTTGGCATTGGTCACAAAGATTCGTTCTGATTCCTTATCATAGGCAACAATCTCCGTGGCACTTTTGTCAAAGACTCCGGTCTTGAAACGGCCAAGTACTTCCAGGGCCGGTTCCACCTTTTGGTCCATGGAAATCGGGGTTTCCGGTTGGTTATCCATGGGATTCAGATCCGTCCACAGGGTATGGAGAATTTTTCCAAGCTCTGTTTTTACAAGATCGCCACTTTTCATGAAGCCGTTGATGATCCCCAGGGTCTCCATGTCAGGGGCTTCATCGCCCTTGTAGTGGGCGGTGAATGCACTTGTGATCATTTGGGCCACGGCATCGGACTCCGGGTTGTCAGGCATGCCGAACCCACCATGGGCGGGGGGGGCGGTGAGGACGGCCTTGGCAAGTTGGACCAGGCCGGTTTCAAGGTAATTTGCCGCATAATCGGTAAAAGAGAGACCGTTGGTGTCATAGTCGATGTCGGTGACATACTTTGTCGTTATGTCCAGCGTGTCCGGGTCGTTGATGGTTACGATCCTGTAGGGACATGGATAGGTAACCAGGGATCCGGTTTCAATATCGGTCATGGCAATGGAATTGATGGCTGACGCACTGATGTCCTGGCCATGGTAGTGACCGGTAAATACGACATTCATGCCGGCTTTACTGAACTCGCTTGTGACCGCTCTCCAGTCGGCCACAACATAATCACTTGAGATGCTGATCTGGGATTGTCCCGTAAAATGCTCCAGTATCCCATGGTGCATCATGCCGATAATGTTTTTCCCCTTTGATTTTCCCTCTTCTATTATCCCAAGGATCCAGGCCCTTGTTTCGGGTTTGAATTTCCCCCCGGTGATGGGGGTTCCGATCTCAAGGTTTGTATCATACCTGCAGGAATCCATGGCGATGAGCCAGGTGCCGTCGGTTGGCTCGACAACGTAACTCAAGGAGTCAGGATCCGTATACAAGGCCTCTTCGTATCCATAGTCGGCATAGATTTCCTTGAACCCATCGGGAGTGACATGATCCACCTTGGTCTTTGTTTCTCCTGAGAAACCCATGGCATGGGGATTGTTGACATCGTGGTTGCCGCAGATGACATAGGCTTTTATGTTGTTTTCCTCAAGCCGTTTCAGGTGTTGGGCAAATCCCTGGTGACTTGTTTTTGCCCCGTCTTTTGTAAGGTCTCCCGGAAATATGATAAACTCGGGTTTTGCTGCAATAATGGAATCAATGGCTGAATCCAGGATGGCATTGCTTTCCCGTAGTAATTTTCGGTCACCGGCAAGATAACTTTCAAAGGCTGTCCCGGTGGTGCCAAGTCCGGTATCATAGAAATGGGGGTCACTGACCACTGCAAATTTGCCGGTTTCCGGGGCGTCATGGTCTGCGCTTTGGTTGCATCCAAAGGCCAGAACAGACAAAAATGAGAGTACAATTGCGCCTAGTTGTTTCATGAACAGGTTCCTTTTGAGTTGTTGGTTGTCAAAAAATGTCTTCGAACTTTGAATATGGGCTGAATTCCCATGGTTCTTGTTGATTCTCCGTGCCACTATATTTTATCCCTTACTACATTAAAAAGGATCCTGGAGTCCGTGACCGCGCTTTTTCCCGAATGGAGAAAGGCCGCGATCCAGACCAGTTCAAGAAAAAGAATGATGCCAGGGTCCCAGAGGGCACCCAGACCCAGGTTCAGGTCCGGCATTCCCGTTGCTGACGAAAAAACCGGTAGAATGAGACTGGAGTAAACGATCGCCCCAAGGGCCATGATCTGGTACATGGAGAAGTTCATGCTTCCCCTGAAATCCGCACGGAAAAATTCGGAAATCACCCGCCATACCTGGGTGACCCAGAGGGTTGCCATGAACGCCGCCCCAAACGCTCCTTTGAGGAAGAGCCAGGTGCCGATGAGGCCGGAAATTGTATAAATAACAGCCGTGATCATCTGTATGGGGAGCAGCTTTTTTTCGTCCAGACCATCGGCATAGGCGGCTTTTTTTGTTTTTCCGTAAAAAATCAGGTTGAATCCGGCAAAGATCCTTTGGGTGAAGGGACTGCATTGGGCCAGGGGGGGACCGTAGCAGCAGCCGAAACTGATGCAGGCCAGTCGTCCCAGGGCCTCACCAAAGGTATAGGCAATGGAAATGGCCGCAAGCATCACAGGCACCGGCAGTGAAAATCCATTGGCCTTTCCAAGGGTCATGTTCACAAGAACGATGAGCCAGGGCGCGCTGACAACACCAACAAAAACAGCACCGCCCACGGTCAGGGTGCCCGGTTTTTTTTCCACCAGCCGGGCAATGATTTTAGAGGCAGGAATGGTGACGGCCAAGAGCAAAAGGGTCAGCACCACAAGGCTGGAAAGCCGGATCCCCGTAGCTCCGGCCAGAATGATCAGGATGCCCACGCCAAAGGTATAGGCCGTGGCGGACAAAAATCCGTACCAGGTCAGGTTCAGTCCTTTCCACTGACCATTGTCACATTTTTGAAGGGGCAGGGCGGCCAGCATCTGCCAGTTTTCCCCGGGCAGGGTGCGATATCCCCAGGCAAGGGCCAAAGCCATAAAAAGGGCCAGTGCCAGGACAAAAAACAGGTCGGTCATCTTCATTTACTCCTTTATCGTATTGTTTTTTAGGGGCAATCCATTGCCGATGATGGATCGAACTGTAACGGCTGTTTCCACAAGCTGGCTGTGAAAGCCCTCAGCAAACCGGCTGGTTGCATCGGTTCTTGCCATGTTCTCCACAATATCCCGGGAGAATGTCATTCTGCCCCTTTGAAAAATCAGGAGGGTGGTGGAACTGCCCGGCCTGAAAAGGCTTTTGGGCCGACCCTTCTCAACAAACAAGCCGGGCCGGACCGGTACCGGGGCGTCGTACCTGTTTTTACTGTAACATTGGACGATTCGCCCGATCATCAGGGCCACCACCTCCACCATGGCCACAAGGCCGACCCTGGAGCCGCCGGGCACGTCCGTATTGATGATAGTCACCACCCGCCTGTTCTTGGAAAGGGGGGTCACCTCCCTGACCACGGCACCCGGATTACAGGAGTGAAAGCATCCGTCAATGGCATAGACGTCTTTGACAATGCCGGACACGGGCGCATGGTTGTAATGGTATTTTTCCGGGGTCAGCCTGAACACGGCAACGTCTCCATGGAAAAAAGCCTGTTGCCAGCAGGCCTTGTCCGGTCCGACAAGGTCGGTGTAGTCAAAGAATTTATCCTTGATGAACAGGGGATGGCCATTGGAAAAGGAGCCGACCAGCACTGTGGCATCGGCCGGAGACACCAGGGCGGATGCCTCCGTGGGCATGGGCCGTACCTCCCAGAACCTGATTTGCCGCTCAAATATTTTCCTGTAGGAGTCGAGATCCGCCACCCGGCCGGCCAGTTCGCCGGGATCGATGCCCTGGGCTATAAGGAACGCCCTTGTCTCTGACGGATTCCGCCGAAAGGGGATGTCATAGGTGATGGCACCCAGAAGGGCGGACATTTTTTCTGAGATCAGCAGATTAAAGAGGAACCCGGCATTCTCCCGGACACCCGAATAGATCAGGTTCACCACCGGGTCTGAAAAGAGTTTTTCAGTCCTGACCCTGGATGTCTCCCGTTCAATATACTGATGTTTCATCCTATTGCTCATTTTTTGATTTCCCTGAAAATTATTGAATCGACGCTTCAAAGGCGTTGACGTCCCTGTTCACCACAAGAATGATGAGATAGATCAGTTTTTTCAGACGTTTCCTGGCAAGGGTGTTTTCACAGAATTCTCCCCGCACTGCTTTGAGAAATTCAAACAGGTCCTCTTGTCCAAGAATTTTGTCCAGGGCATCACCATCGGCGGCATCCCTGTATCCGGCCCATATCTTCATCGTTTCACAGGCGCGTTCAAGCTGGTCAAATCCCTGGCTGATATGGGCTTTTCGCAGGGTGTCCCCATAATAGGCCTCTGCCCTCTCATTGAATGCGGTACCTTGCATCGCCATGGGATCTGTTTTCTTTTCGCCAAGGATTCCTGATGTCAACCTGCCCCAGGCCGCATGGGTCCCGGGATCGTTGATTCGTTTTTCAAGGTCGTCAACCATAGGTTTCATCCTGAACGCTTCCATGAGGGAGGCTCCGTCTTTTCGTAAAAGCCGGATTAGCCCCTGCTGGTATTCCTTGACATAAACCCTTGTATAACCGGGATATCGTCGGCTGCTCCTTGTTTTTCTGACGTTTTGCAGGATCTTTGTTAAAAACAGGTTCCGGGTACGGGTCTTTACAAAAAAGGTGGGCAGACCAATGGCGCCGGCAAAAAAGATCTGCCTCCGCTCGCTTTCAATCTCGGGAGAGTCCGGAATCATCGGGTGGTCCACTTCCTTTGAGAAAATATATTTTTGGGCAAGGCCCGTGATAAGCAGCTGAAGATCAGCGGCTCCGCCCATGTCCCTGGTGATATCCTCAAATATGGAAGCGTATCGATGTTCAAACCCTGAATACCCCATTTCACACTGCTTTCTGAGGCGGATTAGCTGATACAGGGGCATTCTTTCATCGAAAATCCCCATCTCCGTCAGATCCTTTTTAAGCATGGCTTCGCCCTTGGGGGATCCATCCAGGGCCGGACTCTGGAAGGTGCTCTTGACCGATACAAAATAATCGATGAGCCGGCTATCCGGGATGAAATCGCCTTTCAGTCCAAGGCTTCGGCTGATTAGGCGGTCCAGCCATACCGGCCCGAAGGGGGTCAGGGGGTGTCCCATTATCTTCAGGTTCGCCTTTTTCTTCCACCGCCGCCAGATCATTCGAAGGTGATTATCTTCCAGTTCATGGGGCAGAAAACCGAGTAATCGTTCCGGGTGAAAATCTTCAAAATTAAGACGATGGGGAGAGGCGCTGAAGGTTGTGGAAAACAGGGGGAGGAAATGTTCACAAATCTTGATCGCCAGGTCCCCCACCTGCTTTTCATCGGTGTCCGTAAAACCGGAGTGCTTGTCTGCAAGAAAGCTGGATAGTTTGATACTGCCCATGCTGATATGGGTGCCGTTGTTGGCAAGGCTTATGTTGGACAAATTGGGCATCACCACCAGGTTGGAGGTGATGATGCCTGCCTCCTTCAGCCGTGTCACGGCATTGATCTGACTCCGGGAGAGGACCTTGTGACAGATGTTCATGTAGGTGTGCTTCTCCTCTCCCCGGTCCCAGCCGGAGAGGCAGGGGCTCATGAACAACTCCCGGTAAAAGGCGTCTGAAATACAATCGTTGAGCTGCCGTTGCCGCATGGGCGGGGTGGCGGAAAAAAATACCTTTACCCGTTGCCCGTTTGCCTTGAGCAAAAAGTCATCCTCGGCGTAGCGCACCAGGGCCTGGGTCAGCAGAAACCGGATTAAGGTTTCCCCGGCCAATTTTGCACCAAGACCGGAGTCCGTGTTTGCTTTTACCGGGTGGAAGGAGAAAAGTTCGGGGGATGAATTATCATTGGAAAAATGATCCATCATCTTTTTGCCACGGTTTTTCACTTGGGGGGGCAGATCCGTATCTGCCCCAATGGCCTGGGCCAGGGAGAGCTTGAGCAGATAACTCACCGGAATCCTGATATGGGGTTCCCCTGCCTTTTTAAATACAAACATGCCGGCATCGTTGCGGTAGCCCGAGGCATAATTTGATTTGTCCGCCTTTAAATCCTGGTTCAGCACAAGATTGGCAAATGGGTTCAGGGTCGACCTTGGAAACCTGACCCAGGAATTTTCCCATGGCCTGACCGCCGTTCCACCGAGAAAGTTCTCAAGGGCGATGACCCGTTTTTCAGGTGTGTCGCCGGATTTTGCCTGTTTGACCAGGTTTTTGTAATAGTTGGACGCCTCAATGGAAATGGGCAGGTCAACATCTTCCCGCCGGCCGACCACCACGGCCTGGAATTCGTTTTCCACCCCTGCCGTGGCATCCCCTGCACAAAAGGGGAGGGAGCGGATAAAGGCATCTGCGGACCAGGTATCGATCCCAAGAAGAACCGTAATCTGTTCCAGGCTATGGGGGGGCACGGCGTCCCTGGCGTGGGGGGAGGTCTGTTTTTTCTCAATTGCAATCATTTATCACCTTTTTATTGAAATCATGTTTCGATGTTCCAATATCCCAGGTGAATGTTTTGATGCTGTTACGCCACGGCTAAAGTTGTGTGTGAAAATGATGTTGGGGTGAGGGGTTGCAGCCATGAAGGAATAGGGGATCGATTTTGCTAAAATGACACGAAGACCAGAGATAAAAACATAATACGTTTCTAATCTCTTCTAATTACGCTCCTAACATCTTTGTCATAGATATTCCTGGTCAAGCAGAATTAACGATTCTTTTTTATCAACCATCATCTGGAGGTTTCTTCAAAATGAACAGTACATTTAGAAAACGGGGCCTGTCGTTCGGAATGGCCCTTGCGCTTCTCGTCTCCCTGGTTCCGGCCCAAGCAGCCTGGGCCAAGTCCGGCAAATCCGCCAAGTATGTTATCCTTATGATCGGTGACGGCATGGGCATTCCCCAGCGCATGGCCACCGAGGAATACACCGGCAAAAAGCTGGTCATGGATACCCTGCCGGCCCAGGGCCTGACCACCACCCGGGCCAACGACCGTTTCATCACCGGGTCAGCGGCGTCTGCAACGGCCCTTGCATCGGGCAAAAAGACCAATATCAACTATATCGGTGTGGACGAAAATTTTACCCCGGTCGCGACCCTTGCCGAACTGGCCCGGGACCAGGGCAAAAAGGTGGGAATCGTCTCCAGCGTTTCCATTGACCATGCCACTCCTGCCGCCTTTTATGCCCACGTCAAGACCCGGAAGATGTACCACGAAATCGATGTGGCCCTGGCCGAAAGCGGTTTTGACTTTTTCGGGGGCGGTGGTCTCAAGGACCCCCAGGGAAAGAAATCCAAAGCGCCCCTGGGGGATGCCATTGCCATGGCCCGGGAGAACGGTTACAAAATTGTGTCCGACAAAAAAACATTCATGAACCTGTCTCCCCGGGACGGTAAGGTGATCGCCTGGAACCACTGGCTCCAGGACGCCCAAGCACTCCCCTACGCCATGGACATGGGGCCCGGGGACATCACCCTCCCCGAGTTCACTGGCAAGGCCATTGAGATGCTGGACAACAAAGAAGGATTCTTCCTCATGGTGGAGGGGGGTAAGATTGACTGGGCCTGCCATGCCAACGACGCCACCGCGTCCCTGGAAAACAATATCGCCTTTGACAAATCGGTCCAGGTGGCCCTGGATTTCTACCGGAAGCACCCTGCTGACACCCTGCTGGTGGTCACCGGCGACCATGAATGCGGGGGGCTGACCCTGGGATTTGCCGGAACCAAGTACGCTTCCCACTTTGACGTGCTCAGCAACCAGAAAGTGTCCTTCCAGAAATTCACCGACGAGATCCTTGAAACATTCAAAAACCGCAAGGCTTCCGAAACCACCTTTGCCAACATGAAACCCATCATTCAAGCCGCCTTTGGCCTGAAGTTCGAAGGCGATGCCAAGGCCGATCCCATGGTGCTGAAGCCCTTTGAACAGGAACAGGTGGTGGACGCCTTTAACCGGAGTATGAACGGGGTACTGGCGGAAAACAAGGACCCGGAACTTTACATCCTCTATGGTGGATACGATCCCCTTGCCGTGACCCTCACCCATCTCCTCAGCCAGAAGGCCGGCCTCGGCTGGACCTCCTACAAGCACACGGGGATTCCTGTGAGCACCTCAGCCATTGGTGTGGGGTCGGACCGTTTCAACGGCTATTATGACAACACCGATATTGCCCTCAAAATCATGGCCATCATGGGAATCGAGGCCAAAGTTCATCTGGCCGCCCAATAGACACGGCCACAACCTGTAAAATCCGCCAGGCCCTGATCTCCCTGGGCCTGGCCTCTTTCAAGCCGGTGGGCGATCCTTGCGGCACCGGCGGTTCTGTTAAGGAGTTCCAAACATGACAAGTCCCTTTCGCGACAAACGAAATCCATTGCTCATTGGTTTTTTTATCCTGCTCACCGCCGTGCTTCTCCTGGTGCCCACCGGCTTTCAGGAACGGGTCGCAAGGGATGCGGTTCGCTGCAAGGGCACCGTGCTCCAGGTGGACAACTCGGAGGTCCGGCAGTTTGGCATGATCCGAAAGGGGGGGCAGGGGGTAACCCTTTCCATCACCAGCGGCCCCTTCAAGGGAGAGGTGATGGAAGGGGTGAACCAGCTCATGGGGCAGATGGACCGGGATAAATTGTTTTCCCTTGGGGACACGGCCCTGGTGGTGCTCTCCCTGGACGCCCAGGGGAAGGTGGTCTACGTAAATCCCCAGGCCCACTACCGGCTGGGCATGGAGATCCTCCTGTTGGTGCTCTTTTCCCTATCGATTCTGGTTTTCGGGGGCTGGACCGGGGCCCGCTCCCTTTTGTCGTTTATCCTCTCCATTACCGTTCTGTGGAAGGTCCTCGTTCCCCTGCTGCTCAGGGGCATGGACCCGATTCCCCTGGCCCTGGGGGTTACGGCTTTTCTCACCTGCGCCGTTATTTTCCTGGTGGCCGGGCCCACTGTCAAGGGTGTGGTGGCCTTTGCCGGGGCGTTTCTGGGCATTTTCACCAGCTGTATTCTCTCCATCCATTTTGCGGGCCAATTTCACCTCCACGGGGCGATCATGCCCTTTTCCGAAACCCTGCTCTATTCTGGTTTTGGCCACCTGGATCTGGGTCGGATCTACATCGCCGGGGTGTTCATTGCGGCCTCCGGCGCGGTCATGGATCTGGCCATGGACGTGTCGGCGAGCATGCATGAGGTGGTGATGAACAAACCGGACATTACCCGGGCTGAGGCGTTCTGGTCCGGGCTCCGGGTGGCCCGCACGGTGGTGGGCACCATGACCACCACTCTTTTGTTTGCCTACTCCGGGGGATACATCACCCTGCTCATGGCCTTTATGGCCCAGGGGGTGCCCCTGGACAGCATGTTTAACCTGATCTACGTGGCGGCGGAGGTACTGAAGACCCTGGTGGGAAGCTTTGGTCTGGTCACCGTGGGGCCGTTTACCGCATTTGTCGGGTCCCTTCTCTTTGTCCGGCCGGTCCCGGCCGTCAAAAAGGCTTCCTCCCTGAAGCGCATCGGCCGGGTTTGATTCAAACACGATCTTAATTTTATCCTCATACCGGACGGATAGGGTGGGTTTGCTATCGGGAAAAACATGACCATGAATATGAATAAACAAGGAGAAGATCAATGATATGTGCTGATCTGCATGTGCACTCCATGGCGTCGAAACGGCCGTCTGAGTGGTTTTTAAAGAAGGTGGGCGCCCGGGAGTCCTACACCGATGTTGAGACGATATATCAAAAGGCGAAACAACAGGGAATGACCTTTGTCACGGTTTCGGACCACAACACCATCGAGGGGGGACTCAAGCTGGTGGAAACCCATCCGGACGATACGTTTTTAAGTGTGGAGGTGACCACTTACTTTCCCGAGGACAATTGCAAGGTCCATATCCTTGTCTTTGACCTCACCCCGGAGCAGTTCGAGGAAATTGACGGGATCCGGAATAACATCTATCTGCTCCGGGATTATCTTTTAAAGGAGCATCTGGCCCACTCTGTGGCCCATGCCACTTACAGCGTCAACAAGAAACTGACCCTGGCGGTACTGGAGAAGTTGATGGTGCTCTTTGACGTGTTTGAAGGGATCAACGGCGCCAGGAACAGCCTCCACAACGAGGTCTGGCAGACCGTGCTCCACAGCCTCACCCCGGATCGCATGGACGACCTGGCCGAGCGGTACGGGATTCAGCCGGGGAGCAGCGATCCCTGGGTCAAAGGGATCACAGGCGGATCAGACGACCATGCGGGTCTTTTCATCGGCCAGACCTTTACCACGGCCCCCTGGGGAACCACCAAGGCCGACTTCATCAACAGCATCCGGGAGAAGCGCACCTTTAGTTCGGGCAGAAGCAACGACTACAAGACCCTGGCCTTTTCCATCTACAAGATTTTTTGTGATTATTCCGGCACGCGGTGTCTGAACGATCCCCACAGCGTCCGGGAGTTTGTGGCCAGTGTCCTGTTCTCCGACAGCGACCGCAGGGTTAAGAACTGGATCATCCGCCAGAAGATCAAGCGGGGCAAAACCGCAAGTGACCAGATCTTTTTCCGGTTTTTTGAAGATGTGCTCTCCTGGTCCCGAAACCGGACCATGGATGTGGAGGCACGTATGGAGAGCATTTACAGGAACATGGCCTCCCTGTTTGACGGGTTCACCACCATGGTTTTGGAGTCGATGATCAAGGATTTCTGCAACGGGGACGCGGGAAGGCTGTTCAAGAACATCAGCGCTTCGCTTCCCATGTTGTTTATTTCGGTTCCGTTCTTCTCCTCCCTGAAGCATTTGTTCCTTGACCGGGAGATTCTCAAGGAGCTGAAGCAGGCGTATGTCGGTCCCACTGGCGATGAACCGGACCGGGTCCTCTGGTTTACCGACACCATCAATGACCTGAACGGGGTCGCCGTGAGCCTTTCTAACTACATGCAGAGCGCCTTTGACCGGGATTTAAACACCGCCTTTGTTGTCTGTGTTCCGGATGGGCAGGAAAAGGACCTGCTGCCCAATACCCTGAATCTTTCTCCTGTTTTTTCCTACAGGCCCGACTTCTACGCGACCTATACCCTGCACATCCCCTCCCTGCTCAATTCGGTTGAACAGATCTATAAACAGAGACCGGACCGGATCATCATATCAACCCCCGGTCCGGTGGGCCTTCTGGGACTTCTCATGTCAAAGCTCATGGGCGTTCCCGCCACCATGATTTTTCACACCGATTTTGCGGCCCAGGCCGGGTATCTGTTCGATGACGAGGTCGTAGCAGGCATCGTGAATGAGTACATCCGGTGGTTTTACGCCTGTGCCGATGGGGTCAGGGTCCCCACCACGGCCTACATCCGCATCCTTGAATCCCAGGGATATGATCCCGGGAAGATGCGGTTGCTCAAGCGCGGCATTGATATCCGGCTGCCCCGGTTTTCCGACAAGGAAAGAATTGCATTCAGGGCCCTTCACAAGATCCCCCAGGGCTTTACCCTGCTGTGGGCGGGCCGGGTCAGCAGGGGCAAGAATATCCATTTTCTTGTGGAACTTTACAAGCAGGTGGCAGACACCAGGGGCGATGTCAACCTTGTGATTTGCGGGGATGGTCCGGATCTTGGGGCGTTGAAAAAAATGCTGAAAGCATATGACCGGGTGGTCTTCACCCATCGCATCCCCCATGAGCTGTTGCTTGATTTTTATACCTGCTCGGACCTGTTAGTTTTTCCAAGCACCACTGACACCTTTGGCATGGTGGTGTTCGAGGCCCAGGCCTGCGGCCTTCCGGCCATGGTCTCAGATGTGGGCGGTCCCCAGGAGATCATTGTGAAAGACAAGACCGGCTTTGTGCGCCCGGTCACGGACTCCAGGTCCTGGAGCCGTCAGATCCTGGAACTTGTACAGCTGAAACAGAACAACCCGGAAGCCTTTGCCCGCATGGGCAGGCGGGCAGAAGAACATATCCGGGTCAACTTTACCTGGGATGATGCGCTGACCGATATCCTGGGGTGCGAGCCAGCTGTTGTCGAGCCCCTGGCAACTCCCTCACCATTGCAAGCCAACGGGCAAAGCGGTAGGACTCGGGCTGTGGCGTCTTCCCGAACCCGAAGTACTTGTTGCAATGGAACTTGAAAATTGTTACTGAACCTAAAATGATTCAATCAGATGATATATAAAAAAAGGAATGTCCTTGCATGTCACAGATCAATAATCCCATGGAAATATATAAGCTGTTGAATGGTTCTAATTGTAGAGAATGTCGTGAACAAACCTGCCTGGCATTTGCAGTGGCCGTATTTAAGGAAAAAAAACCGATACATGGGTGTCCGCATTTGGATAAAGAAGTGATTGACCGGTATGAAGGGGCAATTGAAAAACCCAATACCATTGATGAATATAAAGCGGAAGCCATTGAAAAACTAAAGCAAAAGATCTCTTTGATTGACCTTTCCGAGGCAGCGAAACGCCTGGGGGCCGAGTTTTCCAACAATAAACTGACCATAAGGATTTTTGGTAAGGAATTCAGTGTTGATGCCGATGGAAACATTTCATCATTGATTCATATCAATGCATATATGATCGTGCCGGTCTTGAACTATATCTTGAACGGATCGGGTAAATCTCCCAAGGGAAACTGGATCACATTTCGGGAGTTGACCGGCGGGCCTTCCCGGTATGCTCATTTTCAACAACGTTGTGAAAAACCGTTAAAGCGGATTGCCGATACCTATACGGATCTGTTTAAAGATATGCTGGAAATTTTCGATGGAAAGAAAATTGTCAGTGATATTGATTCTGATATTTCAATTGTTTTGTATCCTTTGCCTGTTCTTCCTATCATGGTTTGCTACTGGAAACCGGAAGATGGTCTTGAGTCAAATCTTCACATCTATTTTGATTCTACGTCCGATGAGAATCTTGACATTGAATCCATCTATACACTTAATGAAGGCTTTGCTTTGATGTTTGAGAAAATCGCCTTTCGCCATGGTGCTTAATAAGCTTTATGCTGGCTGAATAGAAAACCTTTATATAGAAATCAACAAGCAAATAAAGTATGGGGATTCCCCTGACTTTATCCTTTTGGACGGGGGAATGGCATCATTTTCCGGGCGTTCCCCATTCCTTTGGGGAATGTTATAATTTTATGGGCGTCCCCCTGTTTACAAATAATTTTATGGGCGTCCCCCATTCAAATCAAATCATACAATATTGTAATTATGGATCAATTAATGTCAAAAATGTCATTGTTTGGTATCGCGCCCGGGGAATCGTTTAGGGGAACGCCTTCGGGCCAATGAAAAAAAAGTGTTTTATATGGGAGGCATAGGAATTAAATTAAATTTTTATCACCAAACGGCCGTCTTTTTGCTAAATTCAGAGCTCCTGACATCTGATAATTTGAAATGCAATTTATGCCGCCCGAAATACCAGGCGAAGGTCCG
>JAEINR010000085.1 GCA_016342325.1 Desulfobacterium sp. | reverse complement strand
ATCTTTTCCTTTATCTCCAGGGTTGCCTCTGCCGTTTGTTTTGCCAGATCCTTAATCTCATTGGCCACCACGGCAAACCCTTTACCCGATTCACCGGCCCGGGCCGCTTCAATGGTTGCATTCAATGAGAGCAGATTGATTTGCTCGGAAATGTCGGTTATCGCCTCAGTCACATTGCCGATATCCATTGCTGCGCTTCCGAGTGCGTTGACTTTGGCTGAGACCACCCCGGCATGGGAAACCATTTCACTGGTAACGGAGCGGGCTTTTTCGGAATTCTGTGCAATCTCATTGATGGTACTGGTCATTTCTTCCGTGGCCGTGGCCACCATGTTTATATTGATGGCGGCCTCTTCACTTGCCGCCGCCACGGAACTCATATTGGAATTCATCTCTTCGGAGGCCGCCGCCACCATGCTTGATTTGTCGGACATGCCTTGAGCTGATGTTGACATCTGTGTGGAAAGATCGGAAACATCGGCTGATGACGCGGTCAGGTTGTCGGCGTTGGTTGCAATATCCGTTACAATTAACTGCATCTTCGAGATAAAGGCGTTGAACCAGTGTGCCAGCTCACCGATTTCGTCTCCGCTTGTTATATTCAGCCGCTGGGTGAGGTCTCCTTCTCCTTCCGCTATGTCCTTGAGGCCATGGACGGCCTTGTTGATGGAGACAACCATGCGCCTGACAATGGCGAAAATGATCAAAATTGAAACAAGGATAGATATAAACGCAACCAGGACCATCCGGTTTCGCAGCTTTTTCAGGGGGGCTTTATATGGCGCTGTGGACAGGGTTGCCATAATAAGCGTGTCGTTTTTCTGCTGGAATGCGCAAAGGCGTTCTTCGCCGTTAAATACATATTTAAGTTGTCCCTGCTTTTGCTGGACGATTTTTTTACCCCAGTCAAACCCGGTGATTTTTGTCCCGATTTTTGAAGGGTCAGGGTGGGCAATTGTCGTTCCTTCAAGGTCCATCAAAATCGCATACCCTTTTTCACCGACCTTCTGGTTCTTAACAATGGTTTGCAGGTCTGTTTTATTAATCAATTCCTGTAGCTCTTTTGGCTGGACGCCGATCTGAATCAATCCGGGAAGATCCCTTCTGGCCACCGTTATATATTGAAACAGCACCTTGTCCGTGCCCCTTTCCTGGGGCTCCTGGGCTATTTGGAAAGATTTGTCTTTCAACCCTGCCAGCAGGGGCCGGGTTTGATCCGTGGTGGTAAAATCAAACCCGTAAAAATCCGGGATATTCCCCCATCTAAGGACGCCTTGGCCATCCACGATATGGACTTCATCCACGCCGATATCCCTTGCCAGGCCAATCATATTTTCCGTTTCAAGCATATCAGGGGCCTTCTCGATGACGGCCCTGATCGCCTTTACCTGGCGGAGGTAATTCTTGTTTAACGCTCTTTTTAACCCATTAATGGAATCTTCCGATTGATCCACACCGGATGCGATCTGCTCTAAAGAGACATTTACTATATTGATCATCAAATCATTGATAATGCGGCTTTGCTGGTTATATGAATAAACGGATATGACCAGTATGGATAGGAACAGCATTAAAACCATGGGGATTAAAATTTGATTCCGGATTCCAAATCGGGAAATTGACTTTTGTTTCTTCATTTATTTCCTCTTTAGATTAATCGTGTATTCAACTTGCAAGTTATAGATGCCTGTTCGAATTCGTCATGCCTGGTTATTTGATTCATTTATGCGATTATTGATGATCCTACCAAGAGATCGCCCAAAAGGGAATTGATTTATCGATTTTCCTTGATGGTCATGTCCCGGCGGCCTTCCCTGGGAAGGACCACCGGGATTTCTCATGGGTGTTTTCGGGTCATGTCCATGTGGGGAATGTTGTCTTCAAGATAGGTGGCTGAGACGGGAATAAATCCGTGGGATTGATAAAAGGATTTCAGGTGTTCCTGGGCACCAATGGTGATAGGGTGACCCGGCCAGGTTTTCCGGATTTCGGCAATGGCACGTTTAATCAGGGTGTGGCTTAAGCCCTTGCTCCTGAACGCTTCTGCCACCACCACCCGTCCGAAACTCACCTCCGGATAGCTGACCCCCGGGGCCAGGATCCTGAGGTAGGCCGCAAGGGTGTGATTCTCTGTGTGGGCTGTCACATGAAGGGTCTCTTCATGGATGTCCTTGCCGTCCAGCTCAGGATAGGGGCAGGTCTGCTCCACCACAAACACATCCACCCTGAGTCTGAGCAGGTCATAGAGTTCTTCAATTGCCAGGTCTTTAAATCTTTTGATATCCCAGTGTAATGGCTGCATGGTTTCCTTTTTCACCCTGATTCTTTGCTTTGTGTGGCAGTATTCATACCCCAAAACACCCATCCCGGACAAGCCCCAATACATCTGGAACCGACATAGGGAACAAAAGAGATCCAGGGGCAGGGGCGGTGGATCTAGGATTCAGATCTTCCCTTGACTCATAATTTGAGTTCTTGTATCATTACATTTATAATATAAAAAAAAACAATTCTGATCATTACATTCTCATTCCCCGAAAACGATCCGCTTCTTCACAAAGGTCAGCGAAAAAGATGATGACAGGGACTTCCAACCCCAAGGAGAATTGAAATGCCCAAGAAAAACGATGATACAAATGAGAGCCGCTTGGATAAGATAACGGAAGCTGCGGAAGAAATCGCCAAACACCAAACGGTGGCGGTCCCTCCGGTGAAAACCAATGCCCGGAACGATAAAGCGGTCGGCGTCGACATCGGCACCTCCAAGATCGTTTTTGCGGAAAACGGGGATGATGGGATGACCTTTTACTCCCAAACCAATGCTTTCATCGAGGTCGATTACTCCAAGTTCACTGAACGCATCATGAATGAGAATAACATATTGCACCATAAGGTGGACAACGCCCTAGTCGTGTACGGCGACGGCGCTGAGATCTTTGCTAACATGCTTAATGCCGAAACCCGCCGTCCCATGCGAAAGGGACTTCTCAATCCCTCGGAGGCCCGCGCCCTCGACATCATTAAGGGTATCCTGGACGACCTGGTGAAGACCACCGCACCCAGGACGCCGCAGCTATGCTTTTCGATTCCCGGCGCCCCTGAAAATGCCGAAACGGACATCATCTACCACGAGGCGATCCTTAAACGCCACCTGGACCAGAAGGGCTACTGCGTCAAAAGTATCAACGAGGGACAGGCGGTCATCTTTTCCGAACTCGAAAACGAGAATTTCTCAGGGATCGGCATCAGCGCCGGGGGCGGCATGTGCAATGTCTGCCTCTCCTTCCTCTCGGTCCCGTTGCTATCTTACAGCATCACCAAAGGGGGAGACTACATCGACGATGCCGTCTCTTCCGTGACCGGTGAGGTTAGCACCCGCGTCAGGGACGTCAAGGAGAACGAACTGGATCTCCGGAAGCGTCCGAAAAACGACATCGAGGATGCGCTTCACATCTATTATGACGACCTCATCAAGACCCTTGTAACCTCTTTAAATGAGAACATTGGCCGCACATCAAAGATCCCCAAGGTGGAACAACCCGTCCCCATAGTGCTTTCAGGGGGAACGGTGATGCCCCCCGGCTTCAAGGAGCGGTTCGAGTTCTTCATGGACCGGGGCACCTTCCCCATTCCGATCAACGGGGTGCGTATTGCCGATGATCCGCTGACAGCAACGGCCAGGGGATCCCTCATCGCAGCCATGTACGAATCATAGCAATAGATGGGGTAACTCAAACCAAGGGGGAACTATGGGAAAATGCGGCGGCCTGGACAAGCAAAATTACCGTCCGCAGTTTATCTGCGGCTGATCGATAAACTGGCGGCGTCGGTACCGGGCCCCGTATTACGGCTGAAGTTCATCCGCCTTGCCATCTACGAAAGTTTGCGGGTTCCGCGAATTGTAAAGCTATGTCCCCCATTAGCGGACGCCCGAATCCGCCAAGCGATCCTCCGAATTGCCTTGGACTTTATCCCGGCCCAACCCCGTTTTTTACCCGGCAAAGAAACAGAGAAAACTGCCACGGACGGGCTACTACCACCCGCCGATCGGCGGAAGACCCTCTTCCGAGGTCCCCTTTTTCCCCCAGTACGGATGAGCTTCGGAATCGCGATTACAATAATCTTAGCAGGTAGTGTCATCGCCATGAAAACTGCGGGGCCGTTTCAGCTCCCCTCGATGAACACACCTGAATTCCTGGGCGCCCCTCAATCGCTTTCGGCCACTCCACCGGCAGCCACACCAGCGTCCGCCTTTCCCGATCATACACGTTCACTTATAGACCATGACATCCTGCAGTCGTTATCTTCCCAAGGCGATTTTATGCCCTTCACCGGCTTTGAACAGGCTCCGCTCGCCGGCGGGACAGGGGAACCACCGCCCGGAATTGAAGGGGCGTGTACCGATCCGCCAGCCGAAAGCGAACCCAACAGTTTTGCCACCGATCCGCCAACCGAAAGCGAACCCAACAGTTTGGCCACCGTCACGGCAGTCCCCCACCCCGCCGGCAATATTGAGACGCCCACATTTTCCGAATACCTGGAAGAATCCATCTGGCTGGTGGAAAAGCGTAAAGGCACTGAATTCTACAGTAACCGCCTCCAGATCCTCACTTCGGCCGAGGTGAAGAATGTCCCCAGAAGCTATTACCGTTTCCGGAGGGGAGGTGCCAAACCGCCCCATGGGGCAACGCCCACCCGGACAATCGCCGGTCTCCTTTACCACACCTCCGAGAGCGACCTGTTCCCCTTTCGTCCGGATATGAATCAGTCTATCAGTAAATACAGCAAATGGCTCATACGATACACCGGAAAGAACCGCTCTTATCACTATCTCATCGATCGTTTCGGGCGTGTTTTCCGAATCGTCGCAGAAGGCGACGCCGCATTTCACGCTGGAAATGCCGTCTGGGCCGACCGGGACTGGCTCTATCTCAACCTGAACCATGCATTCCTGGGCATCTGCTTCGAGGGAAAAGACTCTGAAAGAAACGTTTCCGGGAAGGGCGGGAAAAAAAATCGGGACACGCAGAACGTGTCCTTACCCAGGGCGTCCACACTGAACGATGCGCAGTTGAAATCGGGCAGGGAACTTACCGACTGGCTGCGGGTCAAATACCGCATCCCACAGCAGAACTGCGTGACCCACGGCATCGTGTCGATTAATGCCCATAATCGGCTCATCGGCTATCACCTGGATCTTTCCACCGGATTTTCCTTCCAACGCTTCCGGCTGAATAACAAGAACATGGAATCACTTCCCTCCATCACTGAATTCGGCTTCTCCTACGACACCTATTTTCTAAAGCTTTTCGACGGGAAACTGTGGCCCGGCATCCACCTCTCCGAGGCTATTCTCCGCAAAAATGCCAAAGCGGCGAACCTCCCCCTGGGCCGTTACCGTGAACAGCTGATGGAAAATTTCGCAATCCTGTTCGACTGGCAGAGAAATCAACAGAAGAAGGAGGCCCAAGATAATCTTCCTTCCCATAATTAAATCAGAGTTAAGAAGCTAAAAATGCGGCAGCATACTTGGCTGCCGTGGCGATGATAATGAGGGTCAGCATCCATTTGATGGTCTTGGCAGGTACGAATTTCTGGCAACGGGCCCCAAGGTACATTCCGGCCATGCCGCCGATACCGAACAGGATGCCCAATAAATAGTCCGGCGCCACAGACACGTTGGGATAAAAGGGGGCCAGGGCCTGGTAGAAGGCAACCCCGGCAATGGAGGTGACAAAGGTTCCCATGAGGGCGGCACCGGCCACGGTATAGACCGGCAACCCGAAGAAGGTGACAAAGAAGGGGGCGATGATGGAACCGCCGCCGATGCCGTAGACGCCTCCCACAATACCGACAATCAAGCTGAGGGCAAAGATGCCCCACAGGGAAACGTCAAACCGCTCTCCATAAAAGGTGTACCCGAGCCGTTTCAAATTAAAGTGGGTGACCTTGACCGTGGGCAGGGCCGTCCTTTTGGGGGTCCCTTGTGCCGTCATCTGGCGATGCTTTAGCGCCATCTCCTGGAAGCGGGCCTCGATGGTGTTTTTGTTATTTGAATGTTTCCTCACAAGATCATCTAACATTTTTAGGCCGATATAGAGCAACAGGGCGGCGGCAAAGAGCTTGAAGTTCTTGGGGTCGGGCAGGTAGCGAACGCGGAGGATGGCGCCCAGGAACACCCCGGGCAGGGTGCCGGCCACCACCACCCAGGTCAGGGGCCACACCATTCTTCCTTCTTTCCAGTAATGGTAGACACCGCTTGGGATGGCAACGATATTGAACAATTGGTTGGTGGCACTGACCGAAGGGTTGGTGTACCCGAGAAAAGAGACCTGGAACGGTAAAAGCAGAAACGCACCCGATATCCCCCCCATGGAGGTGAAAAAAGAGATGACAAAGGCGACCAGGGGCGGAATCCAAATGGCGACTTCGATGCCGGCAGTTTGAAAAAGCATGATGGCCTCCTTGTTATCCAGGGGTTGATCCATAGACACGAATAAAATATCTTTCGTGTCTATGAGACGATATTTACAAAAAAATGTCAACACTTATTCCGTATTGCTTTACGACTTGGATATGCTACAACATCAAGATGTCAGTATCAAAAAACACAAAAACCAACGGCATTGTGCCGGTGACCGATGAAGACCAATGCCTTGATACCACCCAGCTCCATGGGCTGGAACACGCCTTTCGTGAATGGGCGGACCTTGCACCCCGGGCTGATATGCGCTTTTCCCGCAGGCGTATTTTGCTCATTTTCCTCTTGATCCGTTACACAGGTGCAAAGTTGAACGAGGTCCTGGTCCTGGATCCGCTTGGGGAGATCGATCCTGTTCAACGGGTTGTTTTTTTCCGGGGCAATGTTGGCGGCAAGGAATCCGGGCCAAGGGAGGTCCAGCTTTCGGAAACCATCTCCCGTAAAATTCAGGAGCTGCTGGCAGACCCGTGTTTCAGGGACGCGTCCCGGAACATGCTCAATGTCGATCCCGGGTTTGTGCGCCGTAAATTTTACGAGCGGGCCCAGGCCTGCGGCTTTTCCAAACGAATGGGAGGGCCGGAGATGATTCGCAAGGCCCGGGCCGTGGAATTGATGCAGGCCAACATGCCCTTGCCCGCGGTTCAGATGATGCTGGGCCACTCCACCCCGAACCTGACCACCGCCTATGTCTCTTTTTCCGAGGATGAGATCCGCCAGGTCACCCGGGGGTTCATTGAAAGGGAATCAGGGCGCAGGACCAGTGCCCGGAATGCTTTTTTTGGTAAAATCAAGACCATTCTCGGGGGCGATATTCAGGCCCGGGTGGACCTGACCACCATGGACGGCCATTCCATCACCACGGTGATTACCAATGATAGTGTGGAGCGGCTTGGCTTACAGCCGGGCGGGCTGGTTATGGCCGAGGTAAAGGCACCCTGGGTGCTGTTGCAAAAAGGGGACCTGGAGCCTGAATGCAGTGCTGAGAATCGATTTAAAGGGGTGATCACCCGGATCGCCCGGGGCAGCATCAATACAGAGTATGCCGTCCGGATATCCGATGGCACCCAGTTGTGCGCCATTGTCTCAACGACAAACCAGGAACGCTTCCAATTAGAGGAGGGGGACAGGGTCTGGGCTTTCTTTAACTGCTTTGCCGTGGTGCTGCATCTGGACCACTAATCCCGGATGGTCGTCATATTCTCCCGGCATGATCGTTTTGCTGGCATTTTTCAAGGCTACCAGACTGCGTCGTGGACCCTGAGCATGGCTTCGATCTTGGGGTCGTCGCTCCGGGTTTCAAGATAGGCCAGGAAGAGATCCAGGGAAAGGGTCTTGCCCCGCCACAGGGCCACCCGTCCCGCTTTTTCGGCGGCTTCTGCCTCATCCCGGTACATGAGCCCGATCCCGGCACCGGCCATGACCAGCTGGGTCATTGTTTCGTCGTCTGCCTCCACGGCCCTGATGAGGTTTTGATTTGCCATGCCGAAATGCTCTTCAATGATCATGTCCAGGCGGCACCCTTGGGTGTGCACCACCCAGGGAAGGGCCGCGATCTCCCGGGCATCGGCGTTCTCTATTCGCTGCTTCCAGGAAGCAGGTCCTGCCACTACGAAATCCACGGATCGGAGAACCCGGCCCTTGATCCCGGGAGCGGAAATCGCCCCAAGGATATAGCCGCAGTCAAACACCCCGGTTTTCAGATATTGTTCCACCCGCTGGGATGAACTCTGGACCAGCTTGAGGGTCAGCCGTGGGTATGCTGTGCGTGCCTGTTCAAAGAGGCGGGTGATCCGCAGGGTTTCAGGATCGAGGTTCATGCCGATCTTGACTCCTCCCACGGGCTCGCCTTTGATCTTTTCCGCCTGGTTCAGAAGCTCGCTTGTGGAATCCAGCACCTTTTTTGCCTTGTCCAGCATGAGTGCTCCCTGGTCGGTGAGCCCCATTCCTTTTCTGCTCCGGTCAAACAGGGCGATCCCAAGCTCCTCTTCAAGGGCCTTGATATGGGCGCTTACCGAGGGCTGGCTCGTGTTGAGACGTTTGGCTGCCCGGGTGAGGTGCTTTTCCTCGGCAACCGTCACAAAGGTACGCAATTGGTAGAGTTCCATGGTTCACCTATTCGGTTAATCAGTTTTTCCGAACATTGAAATCAGATCATACTATTATCTTTTTTATAATAGTCAACCTATATTCTTTTCAAGAATTTCCAACACCTGGGACATCCTAGCTTCTTAGCTCTGATGTTCGCGTAAATTTGGCAAGGGAATTAGATTTTTTTTGGTTCTGGCTTGTCCAGCTTAGGAGAGGAGGAGAAGAGTATGCATCCGTTTATAATGGAAATCATGGTTAAAGAACGCATCCGGGATATTGACGCGCAATTGGTAAGGTATCGACCGGCAACGGTTCGCCGACCCTCCCGACCCTCCCGGTTATCCCCCTTTCTCAGCAGAATTGCCCAGGGAATGTTCAGGAGGAGGGGCCGGTTGACGAAGAAGGGGTGTGCCGTTGATACTCTCCCATGAGCAGCCGGTTCTTGGGGGTGATCTCACAGGGGATGGTCTGGGTGACAATCTTGTATCCCTCTGATCTAAGCCTTACTGCCCTTGCTGCATCAACGGCAAGGGCGCTTTCCATCCAACCTTCCAGGCCGGCGGTGGATGCTTTTTTCAGGTCATGGCAGCAGGGCAGAACCGCCATCCTTGCGTGACTTTCAATGGCCTTGTCCATGACAAGATCGGTCAATGATCCGCAGGCATGGGCCGAAACCACGATATCATCCGGAAGCACGGTTAAATCCCGTATATCCATCTCTTTGTACAGGACCCTGTTCTCCAGCCGGGGCCAGGATTCCATCAATGCGTCGGACAATCGGGTCGCGTTTAAGGGGATGTTTTTGTCCACGGCAACGGCCATTTCTGAGCTGTCATCGAGGATCAGCATGATATGGGCCAGAAGACCATGGCCACAGGCAAGATCCAGGATCCGGCCGCCCCGGTATCGTCGCCGCACCCGTTTTGCCATCTCCCATGCCTCATGGAGTTCTTTTCGTGGCAGGGTGCCGGCCCGGCATACTGCCCTTGCAATTTTATCAAACAGGGTGTTGCCCGGGAAGAGCGCCTGCTGTTGGGGGGTGAGTCTGTTTTTGGATGATTTTTTCATGGTCCGTGAAATACACGATTATGGGATCTTTCGCAAGGCGTTGGCAGTGGTAACCGTAAAATATAGTTTGAAAAAGAATCAAAAATCCCCTATTACATTTTCCATGATTGTACTGAATGCCATCTTCCCGTTGTTTACCCTGCTGTTGCTTGGAAATTTGCTCAAGCATTTTAACGTCACCAGTGACAGCTTTCTTAAAACCTCTGACAGGCTTGTCTATTATATCTTTTTTCCTGTCATGCTGTTCTGGAAGATCGGAAGCGCTGCCCCGGACCATGGCACCACGGTCAATCTATGCAGTGCCGCCATCCTTGCCGTTTCCCTGGTTTTTCTATTGAGCCTTGTCGCCATTCGATTGTTTAAGATCCCAAGGTTCCAGGCGGGGTCCTTTACCCAGGCCTCTTTCCGGTTCAACAGTTATATTGGCATGGCCATTGTCATGACAAGCCTGGGTGAGTCAGGGGTCAGGTATTTTGGGCTCCTGATCGGGTTTGCCATCCCCTATTTTAATGTGCTGGCAGTGTCCACACTGATCATGTATTCCGGTAAAAAAAGACCCCTCAAGGAAAATCTAACCTATCTTGTAAAGGCGTTGATCTCCAATCCGTTGATCCTGGGCTGTGTGTCAGGAATGGTGGTTTCCCAATTGAAACTCTCCTTTCCCGTCTACCTGGATAATACGTTTGCCATGTTGTCATCGGTGACCATGCCCCTGGCCCTGATCTCCATCGGCGGCTCCTTGAGCCTTGGGGGGCTTAAACATAATACGCCACTCTCTTTTCTTGCGGCGGTGTTAAAAGTGGCGATCCTGCCGGTCATGGGATATTTCCTGTTAAAGGCATTCGCTGTCACCGGCGTCCCGTTCAAGGCAGGCATGATATTTTTCGCCCTGCCCACTTCCACGGCCATATATGTTCTTTCTTCCCAGCTGAACAGTGACCTTGAGCTGGCTTCAGCCGCCATTGTGCTCTCCACCCTTCTCTCCTTTATTTCCCTGTCCGTTGCACTCCTAATGTAAAAACCTAGGGACGCCCCCCCTCTTTTTCCTATTTGTTTTGTCTATGGGTTTTGCGTTTTGTACAGATATTAAGAATTTGATTAACCCCGGCACTTCTATTACAGATGGAAGTTTTTCAAGATCCAAACTTAACCATTGATGAATATGAAAGATGTGAGTCTGTATGGAAAAAACGCTTCCGGGATTACTGTTTGACCAGGCATACCTGAAAACCATTGAGGACCGGCTCTATGCCCGGGCCGTTGAGGAAAGTGCCATGGGGCGCAAGATTGTCGGGCTGTATTGTGCATTCACCCCCAAAGAGATCGTGGCCGCAGCCGGTGCCATTCCCGTATCCCTTTGTGCGGGAACGGAGGATTCCTTCCCTGCTGCGGAAGCCCATCTGCCGGTAAATCTCTGCCCGTTGATAAAATCCAGTTATGGCCATGCCGTGGCAGATACCTGCCCCTATTTTCATATGGCGGATTTTCTGCTTGCCGATGCCACCTGTGACGGAAAAAAGAAGATGTTTGAGCTGCTGTCCCGGATAAAGCCCTTGCAGATGCTGTTGTTGCCCCAGAGTGCGGATCACGAGGAAAGCCTGGAGTCTTGGGAAAAAGAGCTCTACAGGATCATGGCCTTTCTGGAAGAGAGGACAGGCAATCCCATTACCCGGGAGAACCTGGAAAAACAGATCGCCCTGTATAACCGGCTGCGCACCACGATTGAAAGGGTGTATCTACTCAATTCCGGGACGATTCCCAAGGTGTTCGGATCGGAACTTGATGTGATCACATCCATGGGCGGGTTTGAGTGCGATCTGGAAACCCGGATCCTTGAAATGGAATCGGCAATGGAACAGATTGAGCAGCGGGCCGTGTCCACCGCCTTTCTTGACCAGATGAAAAAACGGCCCAAGATTCTGCTGACCGGATGTCCCACCACCAATAAAAAGGTGCTGCATCTGATCGAAAAGAAGGGCGCTGTGGTGGTGGCCATGGAAACCTGCGGGGGATTGAAATCAAACAGCCGCCGGGTCAGCCAGACGGATGAACCCCTCCATGCCCTGGCAGAAAAGTATCTCAACACGGCCTGTGCCTGCATGAGCCCGAATACGGCAAGACTTACGCTGATTGAAGATCTGATCAACGGATACGGGGTCGACGGGGTCATTGAACTGACCTGGAGTGCCTGTCACACCTATAACGTGGAAGCGTTCCAGGTTCAGGAAGCGGTCATGGACCGGTGTGATAAGCCCTATCTTCAGCTCCTCACCGATTATTCCCAAAACGATATTGGCCAGCTTGAGACACGGATAGAAGCTTTTCTTGAAATGCTCTGTTGACAATTGACAGGGTGGGAATAGTTTATAAATGAAAAATCATAGTAAAAGGAACCGTAAAATGAAAAAACCGTTTTTGTTAAGTGCCATTGTCATGCTGGTCTCCCTTATGGCAGGCATTTGTTTTGCCGGACCGGCAAAGGATTATCGCATCGGTATTGTTACCCCGACTTTGTCTGCCAGCGAAGATGAATTCAGGGGGGCCATCCGGGTTGCGAAAAAATACCCCGGGATGATCAAGCATATCTCTTTGCCGGAAAACTATCAGGAAGAGCAGGAAACAGCCATTACCCAAATTTTGAGCCTGGCGGACCAGGCGGATATCAAGGCCATCATTATTGCTGCGGGCTATTCGGGGATCCTGCCGGCCATCCAGAAGGTCAAGGCCAGGCGACCGGAGATGGTGGTTATCACCGCCCCCATATGGGATGATCCGGATATGATGGTCAAATACATTGACCTTTGCCTGGATACCGACTGGGTAAGACGGGGCATCACCATTCCGGAAAAGGCCAAAAAAATGGGGGCTAAAACGTTTATCCATTACTCCTTTCCCACCCATATGGCCAAGGAGGTGCTTGCCAAAAGAAGGGACACCATGAAAGCCACCTGTGAGCGGCTGGGAGTGAAATTTGTCGCCCTTAACACCCCGGATCCCAAGACCGGTGCAGGCTCAACCCCCATGCTTCAGTTTTTGTCCGAGGATATCCCCCGGCAGATCGCAAAATACGGTAAAGACACCTGTATCTTCGGCACCAATTGCCCCATGCAGGATGTGATCATTGCCCAGGCCCTTGAACTTAAATTCATCATGGCGGAGCAATGTTGCCCCACCCCGACCCAGGGCTTTCCCGCAGCCATGGAACTTGAAATCACGGAAAAAGATGCCGGTGACTTTGATAAGATAAATGCCATGATCGCTCAAAAAGCGGCGGCTGCCGGATGTACAGGACGGCTTTCCACCTGGCCGGTGCCCGTTGGCTACTTTTTCCCAGAATTTGCTACTGAAGTGGCCATGAAAATGATCGAAGGGACCCTTAAGGAGGTCAGCGTTGCCACCCTTTCTCCCCTGGCCAAGGACGTTGCCGGTGTGGATGTCTACTTTGAAAAAATGAAGCCTGAATTGAATAATTATTACCTGATTGTTATGGATTCGGTGTTTTATTAAAGCTCGGGGGAATAAGCAAAAGCATGTTTGAGCTTCAAAATTTCACCGGAATGCGTTCTAATCGTGAAAACACCGATTGTGGCATAAGCAAAAATATGCCTGGGCTTCAAAATCCCACAGGAACGCATTCTTGTCGTGAAAGCACCAATTGTAGCATAAGTAAAAACATGCTTGAACTTCGCAACATCAGCAAGTCCTACGGCAGGTTCCAGGCCTTGAAATCGGTCAATCTCACCATCTCCCCGGGTGAGATCCATGGCCTGGTGGGCGTGAACGGCTCCGGGAAAAGCACCTTGCTCAACATCCTTTCCGGCCAGCGGGTCATCCGGGATACCGGCGGATTCAAGGGGGAGTTGTTGTTTGAAAATGCCGATAGAAAATTTGCCGATCCCGGCCAGGCCCTTGGGGCCGGGATCGGCATGGTGCACCAGGAATTTGCCTTGATTCCCGGTCTGAGCGTGGCCGATAATATCTGCCTATCCAACGAGAAAACCTTTTCCTGGTCCCAAAAGCTGTTTGGGGATGATCTTGCCTGCATCAACCACCAGGCAAACCGAAACACGGCATCGGCCATCCTCGGGCACATGGGGATTGACCTTTCTCCGGACCTTATGGCCGGAGACCTTTCCGTGGCCATGAAGCAGTTTGTCGAACTTGCAAGGGAGTTTAACCGGGATCACCTCAAGCTTTTGTTGTTGGACGAACCCACGGCTGTTCTGGGCAACCGGGATGCCCGGTGCCTGATGACGGCGGTCAAGGAGATTGCGGCAAAAGGCGTTGCCGTGCTCTATGTTTCCCACAGGCTTGAGGAGGTGGTATCCTGTTGCGATTCCATGACGGTGCTTCGAAACGGGGCGGTTGTGGATTGCATTCGGCCAAAACAGCCCGGTCAAAACCAGGATAGTCAAAACCAGATCAAAACCCTTTCCAATCTCATGGTGGGCAAAAAAGTCAAAAAGACCCGCAGGTCCCAGGTGAACCAAGTGAACCAGGTAAACCGGGTAAACAAGATCAAGATGATTCGGTTTTCTTCTTTTTCCGTTGAAAAACCAGGGGATCGCCTGGACAGCCTGGATCTGGATATCTTCCAGGGGGAGATCCTCGGGGTCACCAGCCTGTCCGGACATGGCAGGACAGCCCTGGGGGCCGGGATCATGGGGCTTTATCCTGCCAAAGGGGCGGTCCGGCTGAAGGGTCAACCCATCCGGTCATTTGACCCGTTGCAGATGATTAAAAAAAATATCTGGATGCTTCCCGAAGACAGAAGAAGCGAAGGCTTGCTCCTTGGGCATTCCATCATGGAAAATATGACCTTTGCTGCCATCCAGACCCGGAAAAAATTTGTCCGGAAATCCGTCATTCCGTTTGTTCGTTTTCCCGACCAAAAAAAATGCCGGGCCTATGCCGACGCCGCCAGGGAGGCCCTTGATATTGACTGCCGTTCGATCTATCAGAACGTTGGCGAACTGAGCGGGGGGAACCAGCAAAAGGTGTGTATTGCCAATGCCCTTGCAATGGCACCCGAACTTTTGTTTGTCAACGATCCCACCCGGGGCATTGACATTGCCGCCAGGGAATTCATTCTCAGCCAGCTGCTCAAGGCCCAGTCCCACCATGGCATGACCCTGGTGATCAGTTCCGGCGAACTGGATGAGCTGAAACGGATCTGTGACCGTATTGCCGTGTTGTACCAGGGCCGGCTTTTTGATGTGCTGACCCCGGATCAAAGTGAAAAAGAGTATCTCCTGGCCTGTTCCGGGATCAGGCCGGAGGAGGCGGTATGAAACGGTTCGGCGTGCAGATTCCCCAGGTGTTTATTATTGTCTTTCTGGCCCTGATGGTGGTGCTTGCCCTGGGGCTCGATATTCCCATGAACTGGATTATCAGTGATGCCCTGGTGCGCCTGGTCATGAACGGTGTGCTGGTTCTTTCCCTGGTGCCCATGCTCAAAGCCGGGATCGGGATTAACTTCGGACTTCCCGTGGGGATCATTGCCGGGCTTTTGGGGCTGTGCATCAGTGTCAACTTTCGCATGAAAGGGCTTTGGGGGCTGTCTGCCGGAATGCTTTTTTCCGTTCCCGTGGCCATTGTTCTGGGGTACGGGTATGGGGCCATATTGAACCGTGTCAAAGGCAAGGAGGAGATCACCGCCACCTTTGTGGGGTTTTCCTTTATTCCGCTGATGAATTTCTTCTGGGCCATTGCTCCTTTTTCCAATCCATCCATGCTCTGGCCCATTGGCGGCAAGGGCATGCGGCCGGTGATCGGATTGAAAAGCTATTTTGCAAAGGCCTTGAATCATCTGTGGATGGTCGAGGTCATGGGGGTGAAAATCCCGGTGGGCTTGCTGCTTTTTTTTGCCGTCCTTTGTCTGTTACTGGTTGTTTTCTTCAGGACAAACTTTGGCCGCGCCATGACGGCGGTGGGGGAGAACGAGCAATTTGCACGGCTGTCCGGGATTAATGTCACCCGGGTCAGAACCTGGGCCATTATTCTGTCGACCCTGATCGCCGCCCTGGGAATCTGTGTCTATGCCCAGAGCTACGGATTTATCGAACTCTATGACGCCCCTTTGATGATGGCATTCCCGGCCGCGTCCGCCATCCTGGTGGGGGGCAGCATGGGCCGGCATACCCATATTGTTCATGTGGTGATCGGCACATTCCTGTTCCAGACCACCTATCTGATTTCAGGGCCCATTGCCAATGAAATGATGCTGCCCGAGGTGGCTGAGATTTTCAGGCTGATGATCACCAATGGCATTATCCTGTATGCGCTTCTTTATGAAGGTGGGAAAACGTCATGAAACCGGGTCAACGGGTTCCCCTTATTTTTGCGCTGCTGTCCTGCCTGGGCTTCTATTATTCAGACATGAGCCCGTCCTTTGTGCTCAATGAAGTGATCACCCGGTTTATCCGGGACGGGGTGATGGTGCTGGCATTGATCATCCCGATCAGGGCGGGCATGGGCATCAATTTTTCCATTGTCGTGGGCGCCCTGTGCGCCCAGGTCGGATTGATCCTGGCGGTTGATTTCGGCCTGGGCAGCCTGTCCGGGATTCTCGTGATGGCCCTTGTGGGGATGGCGCTGTCCGTTGTTGCGGGATTGGTCATCGGCATCTGCCTGAACCGGGTGAAAAACAGGGAGATGATCACCACCATTATCATTGGATTTCTTGCCACCAGTATCTATCAGCTCATCTTCATGGTGGGGTACGGCACCCTGATTACCCCCACCAACCCGGAGATGATGCTTTCCAGGGGGATCGGCATCCGCAACATGGTGGATCTCGAGATGTTCAGGAATGTTTTGGATACCCTCTGGCTTTTTAAAATCGGCCGGATCGAGATTCCATTGTTCATGATTTTAATGGTGTGTGGATTTGCCCTGATGATCAAGTATATCACCATGACCCGGCTGGGGAAGAAATTCCAGGTGGTGGGGGAGAGCCATGAAAAAGCCCTGGCCCTGGGAATCAATGTCGCCAACGTGAGAATCAAGGCCATTGTGGCATCCACCCTCATTGCCTGCCTCGGGCACTTGTTTTATATCCTGAACATCGGCATGCTCAATGTCTATACGGCCCACATGAATACGGACATCTTTTCCTGCGCAGCCCTCATGGCCGGTGGGGCAACGGTTATAAAGGCCCGGGTCCGCCATGGGATTCTCGGAATTTTCCTGTTTCATACGCTGTTTATCGTCTCGCCCCAGGCCGGGCAGAACATCTTTGGCAATCCGGCCCTGGGGGAATATTTCAGAAGCTTTGTGGCCTATGGCACCATTGCCTTTGCATTGATACTCAATGCAAGGAGCCTGGCACCGGGAAGCAAAAAGAACTAGCGGTCAAACCCAGGCGTCGGCGGGATGCACGCCTTGGCCACGCCCTGGTGAAATCCGGAATTGAACCGGCCGTGGGGCCAAATTCACGGCTTGTTTTTTGCGAATCGGCTTGCTGCCAATGCCGTCAAAGGGATGGTAAAGATCAGCCCCACACTGCCGGCCAGGGCGCGCACCACTTCCGCAGCCATATTGTCCCGGCCGATAATCTCATTGAAAGGCGTGTCATAGGTGGAAAACAAGAGCAGGAGATTTAAGCTGCTCCCCACATAGGCCAGGATCAAGGTGTTTGACATTGTGCCCATGATATCCCGTCCCACGTTCATGCCGGCCGTGATCAACGCTTTTTGACCGATTTCCGGATTTGCCGACTGAATCTCATACATGGACGAGGCAACGGACATGCCGACATCCATCACCGCTCCCAACGCGCCGATGATAATTCCGGCAAAAAGCAGTCCCCTGAAATCAATGTTCCGGGAATAGAGAATCAGATGGATGGATTCCTCATTCCCCAGCCCGGTCAAATTCGCCATATACCCGATGAGCAGTGCTGAAAAACCCGCAATGATAACCCCCCCCAGGGTGCCGGCAATGGCAGCCAGGGTTTTTTTATTCACCCCGCTGATGACCAAGAGGGTGACAACAATCACCACCCCACAAATGCCCACCGAGACCAGCACCGGATCATACCCCTTGAGAATCATGGGAAGGAGAACCTTAATGACGGCCCAGATGGTGAATACCAGGGTGAAAATGGCTTTCAGCCCTTTGACGCCACCGATGATAATCAATCCTCCCAGGAACACCACCGTGAGATAAAGCAGGGGGACTTTGTCCTGGAGTAATTTATCCGTGACAAGATGGGCGGCCACAACATGTATCGCCAGCAACACAGCCGCCAACACCACCCATGGGAGGTATCGTTGATGCCGTAAAATCAATCTCATTTTAAAAAGTGTCCTTTGTGAAAATAGGTTCGCCTTGCCCATGTCGTTTTTATGGACCCGGCTTGTTGTTCTTTCAGGGTCATATTTCGGTGGGGCAAGAGAAACCGCTGGCCGGACGCCGGTCATGGATTCAGGTGGATGCGCCATAGAACCCCATCCTTAATCTTTAAACGGGTGCGTTTGATGCAGCTGTGACCAATGATGCTTGCCCTGTCATGGACGCCGGGTAACCGGGCCATGGCTTCCCCATATGTCAGGGTTGGATCGTACCTGACGGGTTCGGATCGACTCAACCCGCATTGCTCAAGGGCGGTGGATGTCTTGCCGCAAACATGGACGATAAAATTTCCCGGATGGCTTTGAAGCCTTTTCAATAGGCGACAGGAAATTCGCCCGCTCAGTTCTTTGTACATCTTGGGCCCGACAATCTCCATTGCGCCTGTGGGATCGGCGTAGGAGAGAATCTTTGCGCCTTTTTGAATCCCCTTGACGGCGTATTTGACGATGTTGTCCTCAATCACTTGCAGAAACAGGTCAACACGTTTTTTTTCTTTTCGGATTCCTTTGTAAAAGATTCCGGGCTCAATCAATGAAGAGACAATTGTAAAGGGGCCGTCCACATTTAAAGCCACCACTTCATTTTGACTGTTTAACTGGTCAACTGCGTCCAGGACCTGGCGGATTCTTCCCCTGGATAGATCCATCTCTCCGAGGGTCATTAATTCATCGATACTGTTGAATCGGTACCCCTTGACCCGGGGGCCATTTTTGTCATCGCCAAGGTTGATGTCGGCCCCCATTGCTTCGGCCTCAACGGTCACACAAAACGGTAGCCTGCAAATACTGTCTTTGTTGTGCGCCTTCAGGGCTTGGGACAGATCGGCCATCCCAGCCCTGTTTGTGTGAAGACCGGGGAAGGTTAAGCCCATTTGGGTGATAACCGATGCCGGGATCTGCTCCGAACCCGTGCCCGGGCATTTGAAATTTACGTTTGGTTCCATGACGCTCAACTCCGGATAAGGTTGTTGGGGGATTGCCCAGGGACTTGCCCGCCATGCGGGGGCGGGTTATTTCGATATTTGGCTGAAGGTTAAACACCGGGTGAATAATCGTTCATATCCGTCCTTTGTGGACAACTCAAAATATCGGATCCCTTTGGCCGTCTTTTCCATGGTTTGTCTGGTTTGTCCGGAAAGCAGGCACATCAGCGCCCCTGTTTTAGATGCATTACCGATATAACGGATCTTGTCCCTGAGTTCTCCCGAGAGAATACCCACGCCAATCAAGCTGTCCACACTCAGATGGGTGCCAAACTGTCCGGCAATGATCACTTCATCCAAATCATCCATGGTCAGGGCCATTAATTCCAGAAGGGCATACACCCCGGATAGGATGGCCCCTTTGGCCAGTTGCACCTGGCGAATATCGCCCTGGGTGATGGTAATCTGCTTGGCGGTTGAGTCCATGGGGATTTTTCGCTTACCTTCCTGCTTGGCGGTTGAGTCCATGATGATTTTCCGTTTCCCGTCTGTGTCGGTCACAAATTGGGCAAGACCCTTCAAGCGTTCATCTGATTCCAGATCTTTTTTCTTTTTAATGCGACCGGTCTTGGCGATCAGGCCGACCTTTGATATTTCAGAAATGGTTTCTAAAATACCGCTGCCGCAAATCCCGGTTGGCGCTGTCCCACCGATGACGGTCAAGTGGATGGCGTTGTCGCTGATCTTAACGCCTTCGATGGCCCCTTCCGATGCCCGCATGCCGCAACTTATATTCATCCCTTCCAGGGCAGGACCGGCTGCACAGGAACAGGACGATAACCCACCGGCTTTTGATAGAACCATCTCACAATTGGTGCCGATATCGATGAACAGGACATTGTCATGGGTTTCTTTTAATTGTGAGACCATGACCCCTGCCACAATATCCGCGCCAATATAGCTGGACACCCCGGGCAGGCAATACACCCTTGCAAAGGGAGAAAGGGCCAGGCCGATTGTGCTTGCTGGAAGATCCTGTTGCTTTGAAAAAACCGTGGCAAATGGTGCCCTGCCCATGGACGTGGGGTCAACACCCAACAGCAGATGCATCATGGTTGCATTGGCTGCCACGGTGATTTCATAAATGTGTTCCGTGGAAACGTGATAATGGTGACAGACTGCCTGGGTCAATTGATTTAAACAGTCAACAATGGCCCGTTGCAGCAGGGGCAGCCCCCTTGCTTTGCGCCTGGCAAAATCGATCCGCGACAGCACATCCAGGCCATGGTCTTTTTGGGGATTAATGGCTGTTTCAGACCCCAACTCCCTGCCGGTTGTTAAATCGATCAGGGATAAAACAACGGTGGTGGTACCGATATCCACGGCAAGCCCATACAGTTGTCCCCGGGTATCTCCCGGTTCTAACCCGATCAGGTCATCCCCCCCATAGATTCCGGTGACCTGGTCTGCTTTAAATATTTCCGGCAGGCGTCCCAGGAGGGACGGATCATTGGCGGGGAGGGGAGAACCCAGAAGATCTTCTATCAACGCCTGATAGGATAAATTGTTTTCCAGGGTCGGCAGGATCAGGTCAAAGACCTGTTTGGAAATCAAGGGATCCATGTCAAATCCCGGCATATATCCGTCGGTTAAAATGGCGTGCTTGTGATGGGCGTCATCCAATAATTTCACGGTCAGATCACCGGAAGGGGTTACGGCACAGCTTAAGCGGATTCCCTGGAGCAACTCTTCATCCGTCAGGTGGTTTACTTCTTCGTCCGTTGGCGGATTGACTGCCCCGTGGATGATTGCCACTTTACACTTGCCGCATGTTCCTTTTCCGCCACAGGGGCTTTCTATCATCAGCCCATGGTCTTGGAGAATTTCCAGGAGAGACGTTCCCTTGGCAAACGGATAGGGGTGTTCCTGGGAAACAATCGTTAAAACGTACATCCTTATTTTACCTCACATGTTTTTGGGCCGCAAATTTTATAAGCTAAACGAAATTGCTTGGGCGCTATTTCTGTTCACCTTATTTTATCTGCAGTCCTTAGCGGTTTCGACCATGGCTTGAATATTCTGCAGCTGCGTTCGCGGGCCGATGCCGCAGGCCGGGGAGAGTATTTTCACCCCGTTGTTGATACAGTTTTTAGCGAGTCTTTTTATCTTTTCCGGGGGACTGTTTTCCAGGGCAAAGGTACTCACGTTCCCCATGAGGACCTTACCTAGGACATTCTCTGCCACCTGTTTGACATCGGTGATGGCATCAAAACTGATGGCGTCACTGGTTAACATATTTAATTCCGGGTAGATACTTTTCAGCCGTCCGCAAATATGAATGATGGTGCCGCCGGTTGCGGATGCCTTGAGTGCGTCCACAATCTGATTCAAATAGGGCACTGCATATTGCCGAAACATTTTGGGCCCCAGTATCTCTCCCGTACCGCTGGGATCGGAAATGGTCAGCACCGTTGCCCCTGCATCCAATTGGGCCCTGCCAAAGGTGATCAGGTTTTGGGTGACATGGGCCATTATTCCATGGGCGTCCCTGGGGTTTTTATGTAGCTCCTTGTAATACATAACCGGTTCCATCAACGAAGACGCCAGACTGACAGGGCCGGTTAAATTTGCCAGGACCGGCACATCCGAATTTCGGTCTTTTAAAAGCGTAATGGCGTCGAGAACCACCTTGGCTCTGCCGGTGGTCACATCAATGTTGTTCAATTCCCGCCACTGGGAAACGGAATTGATGGGATAGGCCGTCACACGGGGCTCATTGGTTTTGGTCCCCATAAAGACCGGTGCTCCCATGGCTTCCGCTTCCACTGTCATGCAAAACGGCACCCCGTAATTCTCAAAACCGCCGTGGGTATAAATCCCCGCCGCAAGGTCAGCCATCAAGTGGGGATCACTGTGGGCCTCGGGCCATGGACTTCCCGTCAAATCCATGAGTTCTTCGACAATCATGTTCATCATTCCACCGGGACAAATACAGGGGGGACGATCAACGGTTTCTCCGTGCAAGGCTAATTTCAACCTTTTTTCCGGCGTAAGCACTCTTCACACCTCAACATTCCATTGGGTAAACTCAAAATCCCAGGCCGACGCGCTTGCCTGGGCCGTTATAGACGTTTGCACCTGAACAGACACCGGATCATCTATTGTAGTAAAGTAATAAATGGGATCGGTTCATGGGCCAGGGGCTATAACATGCTGTTCAATTTATCAGGGTTGACGGGATAGCCGATTTCCCTTGCCGCATCCATCATGGCATGGATATTTTCAAAGGGCGTTTCCACAGGTAAGCTGCAGCCGGACATGATCACATACCCCTTGGGCGTATCCCAGGCTTGTTGGACGCAGTCAATCACGGCCCGGCGAACATCGGCCGGGGTCCCGCCATACATTACCGCAGACGGATCAACGTGGCCCAGCACTTTTACCCGGTCCCCGATCTGCTCCTTGCACGCTTTCAGATCAACCACATTATCAATGCTGAATCCGGCAATGCCCATATCCACAATATCTTCCCAAATCTTTGCTGTTTTTCCGCAGATGTGCATGGTGACGGGCTTTCCTTTGGCGGTGATATATTCCACCAGGCGTTTTATATACGGCGCACCAAATTCCCGGAAATGTTTTGGGCTCACCACCGTACACGATGACATGGGTTCGGAAATTGTAGGGGTCAACCCTTGATCCATGATGGCCTGGGCATATCGAATACAGGTTTCCAATGACACTTCACATGCCTGGTGGACCACTTCCGGGTTTTTAAACATTAATTTTGACAGTTGCTTAATGCCCAGCAGGAAAAAAGCGTTGGTAAAGGGGCCGACAATGCCGCCGGCACATCCCACCTCATGGCCCACTTCATCAATGAGATATTTCATCGCATCAATATGAATGGGCAAACGGCCATCCTTGTATGGATCCGCAGGCTGCAAGTTAGATATTTCAGAAATGTCCTTGATTGCGGGTTCTGCCAGGTCGGCTGTATTGTCTTCGGGAAAACTGACTTTAGCCCCCATGGCCTCGGCCCAGGGAAACAGATCCGTAAAAATCCTGACCCCGTCATTCCCAAACCGGCGGTAGGACGCGATCTGGGCGTCTGCAATGGTTCTTGCACTGGTATTGAACTCAGATATTTTACATCCATAAACCCGTGCAACCCCATTGGCGACATTGGGATTACAGGGAAGCCTGTCCACCATTTCCCCTTTGGCTAATGCCACGGCCCTTTCCATGGGGGTCATTTGATCGGCTAACATGGGACGGCCTCCTGAACCAGGGTTTTGGCTAATTGAACCGCCTTGGACGCGTCCTTGGAATAATGGGCCCCTATTTTTTTAGCAAAACCAGGTGAGATGGGGCCACCCCCCACCATGACTTTGATGTTGTCCTGGTTTTCTTCTTTTAGAATTTCCACCACCCGTTCCATATTTTCCATGGTTGTCGTCATCAGGGTGGACAGCGCGATGAGCTGGGCGCCAATCTCGACGGCTTTCCTGACAAAGTCCATTGGCGGCACATCCCTTCCCAAATCAACCACTTCAAATCCGGATGTTTCCAGCATGATCTTGACTAAATTCTTACCGATGTCATGGGTGTCGCCTTCCACAACGCCAATGACCACCCGATGTTTGTCACCGCTTTCTTCCTTGTCCAAATGGGGTTTTAAAATATCCAGCCCCGCATACATGGCATCGGAACACATGAGCAACTCAGGGATATAGTATTCTTCTTCCTCATAGAGCTTGCCCGCTCTTTCCATGCCATCTGCCAGGCCTTGATCAATTGCTTTGTAGGCATTGAAATTGTTATCCACATAGGTTTGTGCCATCTCTGTGGCTTTATCCTCATCCATATCGACAACGCAATCTGATAAAGATTGTAATAGCTTTTCTTGGGTATCAGTCATGGTTTCCTCTTTTAGGTGTGAATGTAAGGCATGCCGGAACGTTGCCTGGATTCGATTCTCCGGGTTTTATTTGATTCCTCGAACTTAATTTTTCCAGCTCAGCAGGCGTTTTTCAATTAACTCGAAAAAACAGGTGATCCCGGTCACCACAATTCCGATGAAAATGATTCCTGCCAACACCCGGGGGTAATCTGCAAAATCAGAGAAGTATTTGACGTACCACCCCAGCCCGGATGAGGCCCCGATCATTTCGGCCGCAGTTAAAAGAATAAATGAAAAGACCAGACCAAGGGTTGCCCCGCTGATGATAGAGGGCAGAATGCCGGGGAGAATAATTTCAAACAACATGGTGCGTTCGTTCACATTTAATACCCTGGCTGAGTCAATGAGTTGTTTCTCAACGTTAAAGGTGCCGTTTAAGGTGTTGATGAAAATCGGCCAGAATGCCCCCACAAAGATAATGAAAATGGAGGCGCATTTAAAGGTCGGCAATATGACAATGGCATAGGGAATATACACAATGGGGGGAATGGGACCCAGCACCTTGGTCATGGGGTTCACCGCAGCAAACAGCCGTTTTCGCCATCCGATAATCAAGGCCAGGGGGATCGCCGTGACTAAAGCCAGGGTATATCCTGCGCCCAGCAGTTGAAGGGAGCTCAGCAAACACCGTGCAAACTCGGGGAGTTCTTGAATAAATACGGCGACCACTTTTCCCGGCACCGGAAAGAGTAAATGCTGGAGCAGATCCAATTGGGTAGTTATGATTTCGCAAAACATCACACAGACAAAGACAATGGATGCAATATCGCCGGCGGATTTCCGACCGGTTTCATCCTTTCTCAGCATCCGATTCAATAGATATGCGGCTTCAATAAAGACGAGCAACCCGATAAGATATCCCCTGTATTCAAGTCCCTCCGCTCTTTTGCCCGGCCAAAGCGCCAGGATTAAAGACAGAATGAACAGGATGTTTGCAACACTGAGCTGTTTTCTTGCAAAGACTCCAATGGAACGATTTTCCTGGGTCACAAAGGGTTTTTCAGCTTCGTAAAAATGAGTCATGACAGATTCTCCTATACCTCGATCTCAGCTTCTTCCAGTAAATCATCAAATAGTAAATTGACCAGGGTATTGCGCATCCCGGCATAGGCTGTGGTTCTCATTAATACCGCTCTGTTTCGAGGTCTTTCAAATGCCACACGGATCGTGTCTTTTACTCCTTTTGTGCAGGTGGACATCACAATGATTCTGTCTGACAGGAGGATGGCTTCATCCACATCATGGGTAACAAAAACCACGGTTTTTTTCTTTTCGCCATTGTTCCATAGATCCAGGAGTAATTGTTGCAAAGCGGTTCTGTTTTTGGCATCAACGGCACTGAACGGCTCATCCATCAACAGAATCTCCGCATCCATTGCAAATGCCCTGGCAATGGCCACCCGCTGCTGCATGCCGCCGGACAATTGACCGGGATACTTGTCCCCGGCATCTTTTAATCCGACCAATGCCAGGTAATGGTCTGTAATCTGTTCCCTTTTTTCGGGGGATTTGCGATCATCCAATTGCCTGAGACCAAAGAGGATATTTTTGCGGGCGCTCATCCACGGAAACAGTGAATAATGCTGAAAAACCACACCCCGTTCGTTTCCGGTCCCCTTAATTCTCTGACCATTGAGTAGAATCTTTCCATTACAAGGAAAATTCAATCCGGCCAAAAGGCTCAGTATCGTACTTTTGCCGCAGCCGCTGGGCCCGATGATGCTGACAAATTCCCCTTCTTGGATGGACATATTAACGTCGTTGATGACTGTAATACTTGAATTCTGCTGTTGATAAGCAAAAGAAACGGTTTCCAGTTTGATCTTTTCCATATGTATTTTACCTTTGCTCATCATCCAAGCAAGCAAGGGCATCTAATAAATTCAGAGCTCCTGACATCTGATAATTTGAAATGCAATTTATGCCGCCCGAAATACCAGGCGAAGGTCCGTTC
>JAEINR010000005.1 GCA_016342325.1 Desulfobacterium sp. | reverse complement strand
TTTTGTTCAAACCTTAGGCGGATGGATTCGTTATGCACAACTTAAACTGCTGTCTTAAAACCTGGGTCCACTATATTCAATAGGGACTCACCGTGATTCAAATCCTTCAAGAACTCTTCAATCACAGAATAACTTTTACCAAACCCCGTTCCGTCGGAGGAACGAATCATGGCTGGTGAATCATGGCGGTGAGCAGAATAAAAGCATGCTGCCTGTGCACGTTGTTCATTGATCTCATTTATCACTGCCGCCGGGGCTTTACGCAATTCAATACACTCATGAAGCGGTTGAACATTGTCAATTCGGCAATCTGATCTCAACCGCAACTCCCCGCTGGTAGTTTGATCAACCAAATGGTTGTCAAAAAGGACTTTTTGGAGATTTAAGCCGGTCCTGCCAAATTGTGCAGCCATTTCATCGCAGGCTTTATTTACACTGCGCTCTGCGCTTACCCTTTCACAAACGCCGGATTTGATTTTATCCAATTCTCCCTTTTTCAAAGGCTTGTATTTTACACATATTTTATAATTATCCAGTCTGATATCATTTTTCTGACGGTAAAAAACACCTTGTTTTTTGCTTAACGGTCGTTGTCTTAAAAAATTCATATCAGCCAACTGATACAGGATGGCCCTTGCATCACAATATGAATTTTCTTGAAACTGTTTCTGAGCTTTTTTCAAGTACTGCTGATGGATTTTTTTTATACCTGGCGTTTCATCGGTATATTCTCTCTCTGCTTTCAGTTCACGATCATACTGAGCTGCTACATGGAGCAAGACTTCTCGTTTGGGATCATTCCAACGATATTTTTTATTCATATTCATCATATCCAAATATGTTAATCATTATAAAAATAAAAATGTTCGCAACAATCATCTCTTTACCGGGAGCTTGATCGCGTGTCGAATAAAAACCTCGATTTCGCCCAAATGAGCTGTCATAAAATGAGCTGTCATATCGAGATCGTGTATATCTCCGCCATCAAACCAGACAAATTATAGTAAAATCGGAACGGGTCAACTCAATCCATTGTATTATGAGCAAAGTACTAAAACAAAAGTCACTTGCGGTTCTTGACTCATTATTTTTACTTTCAATAATAATAGCTTAAGAACCAGGAAGATGTCGCTTATTTTTTTGTTTAGCCTCAGATCAATTTGAAGCTTTCTTCAAAGAGTGCAGTTGTTTTATTAAACAAGAGGCAAAACAAATACCGGAAAAACGCTGGTATTTCAGCTCAGATAAAAATGTGTCCATTTTAGAAAGCCATTTTTAGACCCGGTATTATTATTCATTCTTCTAAAATTCAGAACTTCAGATAGACCGACACCATTGAATTCACCAGGTGAATACTATATAAGCCAGGCGGTGTCTGTCAAGGATTCTGTCGTACTCTTTTCATTAAATTCCCCGTAGCCCAGGATCGGCTTACTCAAGCTCTGGGATAGCCCTTTTCCCTTGGCGGCATAGAGATTTGATGAAATCCAATCAGTGCAGGCCAGCATCGAAATATTCCGCCAAGCTATTTTTACTTTCCGTAACCGTTCCTGTATTCGTCCTGTTTTATTCAAGGACATATGGAATTTTCTTCATATTCTCATACAAATCAGCCACGGTCAACGCCAGCACTTCCCACCTATAAATAAAATTTTGGTTGATGGAGATACCCTGTTCCGCAACCCACTGGCAGAATAACGATTAACAAAAAACTACTTTAGGACAGCCTCTTTTTATTTAAACGCTTAAAAAGGTCTGAATATGTAAGTTCAGACGATTCAAGCATCTTCTTCAAACCTTTATACCCCACAAGGCTTATATTTTCACGCCTTGCAGCATCCTGGGTCGGCTTTGAAAATTTTAGGGCATTTGTTATGACAATAGATTGCTTGAACTCTTTCCCCACTTTTTCCTTATAAAAACTGGGAGCAGCCAAAAGTTCCCTTACAGGCCCTTCTCCAGAAAGTATTTTATTAATTGTGTGCTTGCACTGAATCAGCATATTTCCGGAACTTTCTGACAGAACCACAACATCACAGCCCCTATCATTGCTGGCAGCGGTCATATAAGTTGTAGCCTCATATATACAGCTATAAAGTTCCGCAACCAAGGCCTCAAAATGTTCCCATGGGAGATTTCTTAGATCGGTTCCCTCTATGATCTTGTCCTCATTTCCTGAAGAGGTAAAAATATTCGTTTTTGTTAAATCTACCTCTTCTGGCGTTACAACGGCATCTTTGAGATTGGTCTTTTTAGAAAGAAGTTTATGTAAATTTTCATCAAAGGACGTCACCTCTGGGTGATGGAGGATTGGGATATATATATTTACATCCTTTTTCGCACCAATACGGTAAACCCTGTCCGTAGCCTGCGCTTCCTTGGCGGGGTTCCAGTGCCTCTCCACATGGATAACATTATTGGCTCCGGTTACGGTGAGTCCTACGCCTGCAGCAATCGGCGACATGATGATAACGCCAAAGCTCGGTCTTAATTGAAATTCATCAATGATTGATTTTCGTGTTCTTTTATTGGCCCCTTTAGCAACCGCAGGCGTCTCGCCATTGATTATTTCTACGTTTTCTCCAAACAGACGATGACATGCTATTTTTAGAAATCGTTGCAATCGTTTATTAATGACAAAAAGGATTACCTTTTCTTCCCTGTTTTTGACCTCTTCCAGAATGGTAAAAACAGTCTCCAGCTTGGCAGAACTGTATACATATAATTTAGCGTTACTCTCCGTTTCTGGTAAATTGAGGCACCCTCCATCAACAAGATCATGATGAAGCGAAATATCCCGCAACTGGTGCAGCCCTTTCAATACAGGATTATCTTTTCTCTTTTCTGCCTGTGCGGAAATAACACCGTTAACGGATGCATCATATATGGTGAGCTGCTTTCCCTCCATAACGGATGAAAGAGTCTCAAGATATTCCCAGCTATTCATACCTTCGTGTTTGGTTCCAACATATATATGTTTTTTCGGCAACCCCTCCAGCTGATCTTCCTTCACTCTTCTGATCATCAGCGATCCAACATCTTCCCTGAGCTTACGCCCTAAGACCGCCCTAACATCTGCGACCTTATCTGAAGAAGCCTTTTTAATGGGGGATATGTATTTTGATCTGAATTCCTGATATGCTCCGAGATGACCGGGTTGGGCCGTATCAAATAAACACCAGAAATCCCCCAAATGATTCTCCACCGGCGTTCCTGTTGCCACCAGCTTGAATTGAGCCTTCAATCCTTTGGCTGCACGGGTCTGTAACGTATTGGGGTTTTTAATATTTTGCGCTTCGTCAAAAATTACAAACGACCAGTCAATTCGGCATAAAGAGAATTGATAATCCCTTAGGGTTTGATAGGTTGTGAGAATAAGTCTCTGGTATATATCAAGGCGATCTGTTACGTAATGGCTACCAATTTTAAGAGCGTATTTAATGGCGTTTTCTTCATTTAAAGGAATATCGCTATTTGCCTGTTTGGTTTCAACGCCGGCTCCTTTTACCTTGAAACGTTTCAGGTCTGCGTTTGACTGAAGGATCACAACATCATTGAAAGGGCTGTTTTTAAAGGTCAGATCAAGTTCTTCCTTCCAAGTTTCCAGTAAACTCAACGGTGCCACCACAAGTACTGGACGCTTTTTCTGACCTTTTTCTTCAAGATGTTTATAGAACTCGTAAACACCTGCCAGCGACATATACGTTTTTCCCAGCCCCATATCATCGGCCATTACGCCGCCATGAATTTTGTTTTTTTCGTTTCCGGTTTCGGCAAATTCAGACAGCGCAAGCCCCAAAAGCCAGCGTATGCCCTCTTCCTGATGTCTGAACGGTTCTCTTTTGTATTCCTCGGTATGAAGTTTCCCTTTATACGAAACCTCCTGCATTTTCTGAGCAATCAGTTCCGATCCGAACGAAAGGATTTCATCATTGGTATCAATATCAACCACGACCGTCTCATCCTTTTCGGATGGCTGCTCTTTCTCATCATCGTCTGCCTGGTCGGCCGCAATTTCTTCGGTTGAGTCCAAAGTCTTACCCAGTAATTGCGCTTCAATCATCTTTAACTTTTCGTCTATCTTTTCAGACTCAGATATATCTACGGTCTGGTCGGCAAAACTCATCTCCTGGGCATTGTGTTTTTGGGCCGTTTCCTGTTTTTCCCGGAATAATTCCAGGGTTTCAGAATCTTTGATGATTTTATCAAGATCATTGCAATCCAAACATCTTGAACCTTTACCTCTCCCAACAAACCAATCCAACCCTGACTCGTCGGTTTCACCAAAATATGCATGTTGGAAACGAACAGCCCCTTTAACACGCATGGAAAAACCGGTGTCAAGATCAACGATGGATGCATTTAAAAACGCGGAGGGCGTTTTAAGGAATTCTTTTACCTGGGATTTAGGAATTTTTCTGTTATTAATAATTTCCCTGGCAGCTTTGAGTTTTTTTTCATCCAGCAATACAATTTCATCACCAACCCTAAAACTCTGGGCATTATCATGGCCGGTGAGCTGCCCCAAGCGTTGTTCAACCTTTTCAATTGAAGCGTCCATACCAAAAACAGGATTTAAAACAACATCTCCGCTGTTAATTTCCCTTACGCTTACAGATACGGTTTCCGGATTTATAATCTTCAGGTCATTGAAGTGGGAGAGATCTATTTCAGCCCCATTTTTCTTTGCCTGCTGAAGCTTATTGATTAAAAGCAAATTCTGGTATTCACTTCGTTCAGCAATATCCAGTTCCTGATGTTCTTTAACACTTGTTAAAACAGCCCATTGTTCCGCAGACGGAAGGTAGGTTTCGGATTCTCCGACCTTGAGAAACGGGCCTTTTATTTCGTAGTGTATTGTATTTTGCCCATCAGGATATTCAAGCCTCAATTTCACTTTAAACGAGGACTGTGTCGTCTGATTTTCAACGTATGTGGAAAATTTTCCAGGAAACGGAAACGGAAGATCAAATAATTCTTTTGCTTCCGGGAGCCTTACAATATCATCGGCCAACACACTGAACCCATTTGGAAAGGAGTTCGCCATTCCTTCCTCGTCCAGCATGCTGAGAAATAAAAATTGATTTTGAAGCCACTCATTAGCTTCCATTCTCTGGCATCGTTTATATTCATCAGCAGGAAGAATAAAATTCAAACCAGAGAAATCCGCCTCTACCTTGAAGAAAAGATCGCCTTCATTTTTTGACAGGATTTTTTTAAAAAGCTCTTTAACAGCCATAATTAATACTTAAGCCCATATTTATTCTTGTAATCTTCGTAGTCTTTCTTCGCAAAAACGTACTCTGGATTAATTTTGATGTTTAATCCACCAAAGGCTTCTATTGCCCGATGCTGCCAGTTTAAGCCCACGACGTGTCTTATATTTATCGGAAAATCTGAATAGTTCTGTTCTGGCAACGCTTTTAACGACCGCCCTTGCCCAGCACTTCTTTTTGCATTTGAACCAAATAAATCAAGCGCAACTTTTCGTGCATATCTATCAATGTTACTTTCAGAACCGTACATTTTTTTAACATTCTTGTATGATCCCAGAAATTTAACCTTACTAAAAATATATTCAGCTTTATTTACATCCGGCTTCCAGCTAAATTTATTCAATTCATATTTTTCAGCAGCTCTCTGTTTCTCTTCTTGATACTCTTCAGACAATCCCACACCCAGTTCCCGGGAAGAAAACCTATGTTGTCCATAATCTAAAACGTTTGTGTTTCCAGGAAGATCATCATAAATCCACAAAGAAAAGCTGTGGCTACCCTCAATCATATGACGTCCTTGAACATTTAGGTAAATAACAGAAATATCACTATTGCATACAGCGTATTGCGGCAGTTCAGATGATTTATAATGTCGTTTAAGATACCTATCAGCAGCGGTACTTACAAAAAGCCGACTTCCATGAATCAGTTTTTGTTTATGCAATCCTTCAAGAAATTTCTTCCGTGCGGGAAACATCCTTTCCAAATCTATTTTACCACTATTTTTTCCATACTCGTGAAGTACTTCCAGAAACAGAAGCAAATCAAATTTTGATAACCAGCCATGAACTTTTGCAATTCTCTCATCCCCAAGAATTTGCCACCATTTCTGGTAATTCACACTGCCCTTGGGCACCCTCGGATCTCCGGCAATACCGAGAATCACATCCTGCCATTCCCTGTTCAATTCAGAAACCGGCGCCTTATCAATCAGTACAGAAAGTATCTCATGACCCAACAATAACTTGTCTTTATAGGGAGCATCATATACGTCAGATTTCATAATTTCAGACAATATTGAGGAGCTACCATTAGGTTGCAAGTCTCTGAGCTGATGAAGGTAATAATGAGTCTTGCAGATATCACCAAACCGCCCGCCGGAGAAATATGTAATTCCCATTTCTTGTTGCAGAGCATCAAAATCGATTTTTCTTTCTATGGCCTGACGGACAAGCCAATCAGGCCCAGCTCCAGATAGTAGGGGGTTGCGGTATTTTGCTATTGCTTGAATATCGGTGGTTAACCTTTTTCCTTCAAGCTGCCTGAACCCTTTGTGAATTCCATCAATAAGAGCTTTAAAATCGCCACACTTATCAAATCGTTTAAAGAACAACCGGAGAAGCTGTATAAAAGCGATACTTCCAGGATAGCTTCGTACGGAAAATATTTTTTCAATGAGAGGGGCCGAGACAGGGCAATTTTCGTTAAATTTGTTGTTTAACCACAAATCCGTTAATGCCCTTATATCTAAAGAGCTTGAGATATGCCTTTCAAGCCCTTTTTCACCTTTTTTAACGCAAGAGATCAGACGATTCTGACTGGTCTTAAAAGCCATGGAGCTTTTACCGGTCTTCTTTACAATCTGCTCTAATCTTTTTTTTTGAATGTCTGTTTCTTTTCGAAAAGGAGTGAAATCCATATCTGGAATATCAAACTCCAACTCCGGCAATTTAAGTGATATCATTTCTCGGCCTTAAACAAGTTGTTTACGTTTCTCACTTCCTTAATCGTAGGGCGTTTAACCGTAAAACGAATATCTATACGCCTGTTCTTTGCTCTCTCAAAATCATTTTTTTCATTCATACACACAGGACGCGTTGCTGAATATCCGCTCATGGAAAAAAGGGGCAGACCATGTGAATTCGTAAGAATTTTTAAAACAGTCTTCTCGGACATTTCACTATTCCAATAGTTCCATATTGAAATGGCCCGATATGTTGACAATCCCCAGTTTCCCATCTTTCGCTGTGACGGTCTGCTGTCCGTATGGCCCTCAATAAAAATGGTATCAAGATAAGCCTGGCGACCTTCTTTGGTAATCGCTCGATATAAAGCAGTACCAATATCAAGAACCGCTTTTCTTGTTGCCGGATCTTCGGGGAGTGTGTATTTATTGCTGGCAAAACTTAATTGCTTGTCTGGAATTCTAAGCACGGTTTCATTGTCACTGACTTCCACAAGAATATGCTTTTTTAAAAGAGATCCTTTTATTTCATGCAAAATATCCTGGCGCACTTTTTCAGCTTTTGCAATCTCTTCTATGGCCTTACTGACTTTCACCCGGGTCTGCATCAATTCCAGAATAAGAGCCATGGATGCAAGGATAAAAATAATAAGAAGACCGGACATGATGTCTGAAAACGAAATCCAATAGGGATTTTCTTCATCCACACCAACAGATTGCCTGGATGAACGCCCTATCTTCATGATGCGCTCACTTTGGTCTCAATTTCATCAACAACACCTGCCAATGAACTTATCGCATCAGTCATGGTTCTTGTATATTCTGAAGTGTGCTTATTCCACACATTCAATCGTTCGATGGTCTGACCGTTAACTCGATCACCGTAATCTGACAGAATTTTCGTGAGCTGAGCTTCAAGATTTTCAACATGGTCATTCAAGGCAGCCTGAAAGGCATTCTGATGGTCTTTCATATTAACAAAACTCGCATCAGCCTTTTCTGTTATGGCAGCAAGTTTATCTGTGACATTCACAACGCCGGATTTGATTTCCCCAACTGAATTTGCAAGTTGTTCCACCCTATTCGTAGCTTTGTAGTTGTCTTCAGTGAGTTTCCCTGCCCTATCCATTGCAACGGTAATTGAATTCCCCAATCCCTTACTGGCAACATCCATTGTTGCACCAAATGCCTTTAATTCCACAGCAACACCGCCCAGCTCCCGGGAGGTGTCATGCATTTTTCCGGTAGCTTCCTTGTTTGCAAGCGTTACACGTTCCATATCCCGCAAAAGGTTCTGACTCTGACCCAGCAGGGTCCCGCTGACCTCTTTCTGGTTTTTTATCAACAGATTCAACTGAGCCATCAAGGTTTCACTGCCGGACTGCATTTCAGAAAACTGTTTTCTGAAAAATTCATTTCGATCTTGATCACGCTTTTCCTGGTTGTCAATCTTAGCACTGAGTCCCTCAGCCAGTTGGTCCGTTGATGTTTTGGCTGTTTCAACTGCAAATTCAATGGCTTCTCTGCTTTGCCGAGTGACATCGGAAATGGTAGTTTGAATATCTTCAGCATTTTGCTTTTCTGTTTGCTGCAACTCGTCCTGCTGATGCTCAAGTTTTTCCAGGAACACATTCATCTTATCACCAAGAGCCCCCATGGTATCATTCATCTTTGAAGATGCATCCACCATCATCTCACGCTGATTCGTCCCCTGTTCACCCATCTTTTCCATAAAGCGTGACAGCAGAGAATCCATTGCCGTCTGGGCTCCTTCATTTGAATTGGCCACAAGGGTTTGGATTGCCGGAGCCATGATTCTATTCAAACTGTCATCCAGCCCTCCCTGAATATTATCAGAGACTTTAATTAAAGCCTCCTGCATCTGGTTTCCTATTTTTTCCGCAAGGGTTTTCAAAACTTCGCTGGAACCTTTGCTGTAATCACAAATCTTAACAAGTGCCTCTTCTGCATTTGCCCGCGGATAAAGATTATCTATTTCGTCCTGCAGGGCATTAATCTCTTTTCTGATAATTCTTTCAGAAAATTTTTCAGCAACATTGAACAAAAGACTTGTAATCACACCCCATACAGAGGTCAAGAATGCTATGGATGCACCATTTATAAGATGGCCGATCCCGTCACGTAAAACATCGATTCCCACATCCTTGCCCAGCTCTAACCCCCCAAGTCCCAATTGAAGTCCCGCAAAGGTACCAATCACACCAATGGCCGTCAAAAATCCGGGTACGGCTGCAAGAAGCCTGTTTTCAGTTATAGCCGAAGCAAGCGTAGAGGTGTTGAAGAAATAGGAGGCGTCCAGTGTGTTGTAAAGTTTTTCGCCATCTGCCGATGTGATCAGAGTCTCATCGAATTCCCCCCAAAGTTCACCTGTCTTTACGTCTTTTTTTGCAGAGAGACGCAAATCCCTGCGTTTTTTTGAAAGGTCATCCGGAGTCAACCCTTTAATAAGCTTTTTTAAAAAATTGATTTGTTTTTTTGATTTTATCCAATTCCAAATCACGTATCCAATGGAATATAGGAAAACAAAATATAAAAGCGCTACAATGATAGCACTGAGGCCATTGTTTGTAGTTAATCTTCCATCAAATATAGAAACAAAATCAGGCCATAATTTTGACAAACTAAAACTGTCTTGCACGTTATTCACTCTGTTTAAATCCCAATAAATATTATTTTCAATATATCATTTTTCTCTTCCACCAAAGCATGCAAAGGTAAAAGAGAACACTCTATGGTTTGATTATATTTGGTTAATCTTTAGATATACGAACTTTTCTCACCATGGCTCGTTACCATAACCGACTTCTTGGCACGGGTGGCCGCAACAAACAGAAGCGATCGTTCCTGGGCTTCAAACATCCGCTGAACAGTGAGATCATCCGAATGAAGTTCCGGTGTGTTAAGGGGGACAAACCCCTTGTTTATGCCACACAGAAGAAGCCTGTCAAATTCCAGCCCTTTGACCCTATGCATGGTGGCCATGCGGACACCGCCCTGGGAGCGATCCTCGGGCTCAAATCCGGTCAATCTGTAGACCATGATTCCCTTTGCCTTGAGTTCTTCTTCATATTCATCAAGCTGACTGTTGGTCCTGGCAACGATGCAGGTGGATCGATAAAGTTCATCGGTATTTCTGATATCTTTCAAATGGGCGCACATGGCTTCCACCTCTTCCTCAAGGGAAGCGTAGTGAACCACCATGGGAGCAACACCATGGAGCAATGAGATATAACCATCCATGGTGTCATCCCCTCCATCCAGGTCATCCACAGGAACACCATCCATAAGTGCGGCGGCCCATTCCCTTGTTTCTTCCGTGGTTCGATAGTTGATTCTTAGTTTTCGGCTTCGCCCCACGATTTTAATCCCACATTGCCCCAGGACAACTTTTTTGTCGTATATCCGCTGGTGAGCATCCCCCACAATCAGCATGTCATTGGGAGTTTCAGGGACAATGGCCCTTAGAAGCCCAAAGGCCTGCATGCCCATGTCCTGGGCTTCATCCACGATGACGGACGTATAAGGAAGCGTGGCCCCGAGCTTTTCAATCAGCTGACGGGCATCCCTCATTGCGTCGGCCGGCTCCCGATAATTTTTTTCGGCCAGGAGCATTTGATACTCTTCAAACACCTGCCATATGGCTTTCCTGGCCTTTCGATTCAGCCGCACACCTCGACCGATTCTCGGGGCCTTCATATATTGTGAAAATTCGGTGATCTCCTGGGGCTGGACGATCTGGTTCCATTCCTGTTTATAAAAAGAGTCCGGCAGCATCGGCTCAGAAGGTTTCATGGTCAAGGCCGTTTCCCATAGATCCCTGGTTTTATCTCCATAGACAATCACATGGTCATATCCGTTCTTACGGAGAAATGCGGACACCCATCTGTCGAGGTTCACAACCTCAATGCGTTTCATCAAGTCGGATGAAATGATTTTCCTTAAGTTCACCTCAATATCCGTGGCAAGATTTCGAGTAAAGGTCGTAAATAGGATTTTTTTGTTATTTCCCGGTTCAAGACGCTCTGCCAGCCATTTTGCCCTGTGCATGGCCACCACGGTCTTGCCGGTTCCGGCCCCGCCAAGCACCCGGACAGGACCGCTCCAATCTCTTTCCACAAGCTTTCTCTGGACAGGGTGGAGAAAGACACGCCACTTTTCCAAGGGGGCATTGAGCATTTTGATGAGCTCGTCTTCCGAAGGGTCCACCTGGAACTGTTGCTTGGAAATGGGATGGGAAAGGGCTTTGGAAAAATCTTCGGTATCCACCGCCTCTTCCGATTCCCCTCCATATTCCGTAAGAATGCCCATTACCTCTTCAAGGCTCTCCCCCTGGGCCAACCAGTTCAATGCAGCAAAGACATTCGAAGGAAAGGCCTCACTCAAGTCCTGCAGGTCGTTGTCGGTCATGATGGATCGAACCATTGAAAGCTGCATCTCCGGCACTCCGAGGCCAAGCAGTTCCCGGTCTCGAAGGTTGGCAAATAAAGAAACAGCTTCTTCTGGAGAGACTTTGGAGTCAACGATCTCTTCATTTACCTGGTACACCTGCAAGGTTCCCAGACGTGGATTGACATCGCACACACGGTTTTTTGCCCAATTGTAAGCCTCTTCATGGTTGTCCACCCAAAGGAGCAGATAGACATTCCCCTTTGCAGGTTTGTAAACAATCCCCCGATAATTCTTATCAATGCGCACCGACCTGAGATTCTGATCTTTGACACCGTTCAGAGTTTCATAATTGATACCGCTTGACATGGGGTCAATTCTAAATTTGTTCACAAAGTTCATCACCTTTGCCTGCTGACTTTTGGGAAGCCGGGAGTAAGAGGTGAAAAATCCGTCGGATACTGCAACAGTAATATTATTCATGGCCATAATGATCTCCAGGTCTCATGTTATTTTTTCAATGTATCGATGATATCTTCAGGGTGCAAAATGCCCTCTTCAATGGTGAAAAGCCGCCACCCTTCAGCTGTCAGTTTTACTTTTAATTTTTCAGTGCTTGATTCGTAAACACCGACCTGCTCGTTGCGCCAAGCCAGTTCCAATTCTCCGATAACGCTGCCGTCAGCCTCGAATTCCTCACCAACAAGGGGAACTGCAACGCCTTCTTTTTCAAGACCATCAATCAACAAAAGAAGTTTTTCAGTCACCAGCTCCCGCACCTCGGTCCATGCTTCAGAACTCTCTTCCTTTTCAGATTCATCCGGCGTAAAACCAATATGGGACGTTTTTAAAGAAAGGCTGTCATATTGATGTTCAACCAATCCTTGCCGGGTCAAAAAGAGAACACCCGGTAAAAACTGCATAAGGTTGTAAGCCCTTAGGAAACCGTTCCACAGGGGTTCAAATTCCTCGCTTCCCAGGGATATTTCACCATCCTCCAGGATGGCAACCATTCCGACACCGGAATACTCCTTCCGTGTGATGGTCTGATCCGAACGTGCGTAACATTTGACACAAGAAAGATCTTCCCAAACAGGACCTCCGCCAAGACATTGCCCCGTCTTCCCGGACAGCACCTCTTCCATTGCTGTGGGCAGCATCTCAAGATCGTCTTTCCAGGTTTCAGGCATCCCAGACTGTGGACCGTTGTGAAGGGTAAAGCTGTAGACCAACGCCATATCTTTCCACGCGTCGGTAAGAGGGTTGGAAAGATAATCAAACAGCATGTGAAAGGATGATATTCCTTTGAGCTTATCCTGGTGTTCTAGTTTAAATCCGTTCCAGAATTTGCCAAGATTTCGATTGGCAAGCATTCCCCGCTCCGTAAACCACTCTTTGAACCAGGGGTAGTGTATGGATTTAAATTCGTTCTGGACATCCTTGAACGTCAAGGACCAGACATGGAATTGATCGCTTTGGGCAATGGCCATGCGCTGGGCCATATCCTTTCCAACCCGATCTTTATGAAAGGCATACCCATCTGTGAATACCACCATCGGTTTTATTTCAGGTTTCTGCCTGACCGGATAAAAGACAAAATCGGCACGGGATTCGACACTCACCCCCAGGGCCTGTCCCAGCTCCACCTGCTGGACTACCTGCCAGCGAATCTTCTGCTCACCCTCTCCAATGGTGAGCAGAAAGCCGGGGGAACCGTTGACCACCTTTTTGACCATGCCCACAGGCTTACCAGGCGTGTTTCGGCGTCGGAGAGCCTCTACAAACCGCTCTTCAAGATCAGAATCAAAAAGCGAGTTCATGTTCTTCTTGGAAATCTTTGCAACTTCCCGGATGCTCTCTCTATCTTTGAGGATATCCTTTAACATGGAAACCGCCGTCCTTCGAGAAATTGCCGACATGGAACGGCTGTTTCTATATCCGTAGAGACAACCGTAGCACCCGTCTTTTTTTTCATCAGCGGCACAGGCACAATTTTCCAGAACTTCAAGGGCTATTTCCAGTACATTCAAGAGCTTTCCAGGTTTTATCAGTTCTTTCAGATAGCCCGTACCGCCGGGAACGGTATCGTAAATCACCAGGTATTGAACCCTTAAACCCGATTCCCGGAATGGTTCCGTATGGAGCATGCTCCTCAAATGATCGATGTCCCCGCCAAACTGCCGCTTCAGTCCCAGATGAAAGGCTGCGATAAACGACTGAAGCCTTACATCCGAGCCCTCTATGCCACTGATGGGCAGAAGAACCTTCACGGCCTCGGAAGAAAAATCCCTGTAGAGATAGGCGCATTCAAGGTAGGTGTCATCCTTTTCGAGGCTACGGGCAGGACAGGTCCAGGAGTGTGCATTATTACCCCTGGCATCCGGAACCTTTCCGCAATGACGGCAGAGTTTGAATCCAGGGCTGTGGATCTCTTCACCGGCAAGTTTCAAAGAATCTCCCTCACCGTTTGAGGGACCAAAGTTAACCTCCCGGAAAACGGCCTTGGAAAGATAAGCATATCCGAAGATCGCATCTTCCGCCGTCAACTGCCAGGCCTTCTCCACCGCAATGGGTTCATAGTCCATCAACAGGTGCTTGACATAGAAGCTTGGATCCCTTTCATCCCTGTCATCAACGATACGGCTCCTGTCATCCGGGGTGGTTGCAAAAACCTGCCTCAGACGAATCATCTGAAGTTGCCGCCCGGAATCGGCCCACATTTCATTGCCGCACCGGGGACATGAGGAGGAAGGGGCCTTGGTGCCTGCCAGCTCCCCGTAGGAGCAATCGGCGCAGAACCGCCAGAGTTCAGGCGGGGAGAGTTGAAGATCCACCTGATCCACCGTCACCCTCCGGCCACCGGCATAAAAGGTGTTGTTGGGTGCAAGTTCGGACAGGGCACTGCCAGCCCCCCTCTCATATTCGAAATTAAAGGTGTCGTATCTCTTTTCCCCATCCACCACGGATTTTCTGTACCGGTAAATAATGGAGTGAAGGGTCACGCCCTGTTCAGGAAAGGCGTAGTTGGGAAGGAATCCCTCATCGGTAAAAAAATTAAAGATATTTTTGCTGTTGATGCTCTTGACCAGTTCCTGAAGACCCGACTTCTCCTGTTTCATCTCCTGGATTTCATCATCGCTGTTTTTGCCCTTGGCCTTGTCTGTCTCTCTTTTTTTAATGCTGGTGGTGATGCCCCTGATACGTGATTTAAGTCTGTCCCGATCTTTTATAAGATAAATTAAACCATCCAGGATCTTGCAACCAAGGCTGCCATCTCCGTCACTTGAGGCAAATTTTTCCACATGATCCACAGCTTCAGAACTCAAGGCCGGATCTTTAAACAGGTTGATGAAATCTTTCAATAAAATGGTCAGGTTGTTTTCAACAAACCTTAAAAGCGTGTGGGGGAACTTCAGCGGGTCCTTTTTTTTCACCGTATCAAGAACGCTTCCAAGGCGCTGGGGAAGGGCAGAATCAGGAACACCCTGTGCCACCCAGCGATCAAAACAAAAGGCCGTGAACTGCCGTTCAAGAACCGCTGCCGCGTCCAGAAACACCCCGGGGGTCTCCACGGATCCTGCCAGCATTAAAATGGGATCCGTAAAGAAATAGAGATCGTGGGGCCTCAGGTTGGCCACGGTCAGGTTCAGGGCGTTCCCGGTTTTACGCCCGGCACGGCCGATGCGTTGCAGGTAGTTGGCCTGGGCAGGCGGGACTGAGCACTGAATGGTGGCGGAAAGATCCCCGATATCGATTCCCATCTCCATGGTGGGAGTACAGGACAAAAGATTGGGAGACCAGGGTTTCCGGTCCTCCTCCCCGGCTTTGAACATCCTTTCAATTTCCTCACGGGTGTCCCGGTCCAGAAGTCCCGTATGCTCCCGGGTGAACAGCCTTGCCACATCCCCCTTTTTAAATAGCTTACCGTAATAGTCAGGCTCTTTGGAATGAACTGCATAGGTTCCGTGGCAGCTTTTTCTGATGCAGGGAGCTCCCTCCCAGTCGTTGAACTCGGCCCCGGCCGCAGACATTAGATGACCGCAGCGATTGCATTTCATCTGCCCCACCCGGGTGGTGATCTTGAGGGCTTCCGGAACAAGCCCCCATATTTTGAACTGATCGGAAACAATCTCCTTGAGAAGGCCCTGGGCCACAAGCGCTGAAATCGTCAGCCCCAGAACATCGGTAGTTTCGGGACTTTCCAAAATATCATCCGCAAAAAGAATCTTCTGCACCCAGGATTGGCACCAGGTCTTTTGTGACGGATTGGTCAGGCCGATAAACCGGATGGTTCCATTCCTGTTTTTCAGGATAAACCGGTCGGTCAAAAATTTTGGAGCCCGGGTTGTTGGCCCGATACCCTGCATCCAACTGATTCTCTTGGTCGAGATTAAAAAATCATTGCCCCAATCCTTGAGATAGCCTTCCAGAAAAGGAATGTACACGGCCCCGTTGGTTCTTAAATGGTTCACCACCCCGCAGACCAGGCAACGCACCTTATCTAATTCTACCCCCCGGCACGCCTCAACCTCGTTTTGAAGCCTGAACAAAAGGTCCCGGCACGCGCCGTCCAACAGTTTCGGATCTGCATGGGCCATGGATGTGCCTGACTTTTCAAGGGTTCTGCCTATTCTTGAATCAAACCCGTACTCGGATATGATCTCCCAGTGAAGCCGCTGGTCCACCTTTTCCATCAGGTTTGACTTTTGGGGCAGACTCCCCTTTGAAATAAGATGATCGTAGTCTGCAAACCACTCCATATTGGGGGCGATAAATGTGGAGATGTACTCCTCTTTGGAGAACTCTTTTTTCCAGTAATTGATGAACCCTTTGGAAAGATCCCCAAGGGTAACCTCCCCTTCCCCATCCACAACCTTCTGGAGCGCCACCCTCAGATTAAAACCCCAGGTCCTGGCACCGAAGAACCCAGCCCGGTGGGCCGCATCCTGCACATTATCGGAAAAAGTGATGAGCTTTTTGTCGTCATTGAATGAAGAGGCATAGAGCTGGGAGATCATGACGCTTGTCAGGCTTGCCGCCCTGGACCCCAAAAGGGTCAAACTTCTGTGGGCCTGGCAATAGGGACAGGTGGTGTTGGAGCGTTCAGGGACAAAAACCCGCACCAGTTCTTCGTTTCCACACTCCGAACATGATTGTCCCTCCTTGCCGACATTATAATGAAGGCAGTTGCCGCAAAAATGAACGACTTTCCCCTTGAGCCCTGCCCGTTCCAGGTTCTCCTCTTCAGGAAAAAGATAGATTCGTCCCTCATCCTTTTGGGAAAAAAAGGCATTATAGATCTGCCTTAAATTGGGAATCAAGGTATCTTCCATTTTCTTGCGAACTCCCAGCCACCCCATGGCCCCGCACTCACGGCAATGCACCACCGGCAGATGGCGGCAGCTGTCCTGGTCCGTCAAATCATCGGAGTAGGCAAGTTTAGGATCTTTCCCGGTCGACACCACCATTCTTCCAAGTTCCCGGAGCCAGTGCTGTACCCGGACATCCACAAAAGACTTATAAAACCGCTCTCCCCTATTATTTTCATCACAGGACCGGGCCAGGGATACAAGGGCGATAAGGCTCCCCAGAAGTCGTTTGGGGTAACTTGCCGTGGCCGATTCCGCCCCTTTGATGATCCCGGAAAGATCGGTCCACAGTTCCGAAACGGAAACGATCCGCCCCTTTAAGCTCTTGACCATGTTCTGGAAAAGAAGATGACTCTTAAGTTTATCCCCCAGGGCGACACGCCAATCATCCTTCAGATCCCCAGGCTCTTCATCAAACCAGAGCTGGTATTGCTTCAGAAGATAGGCGTCTTGGCTATCAAAACTTTCCGGGTCCATCCACGGCTCCAGCTCCGGCCCCGGCACGATCATATTATCGATGAGGGCATCGCCCAAAAACTCCCCTGCCGACTTCCGGGATTCGGTTATCAGGGCTGTTTCACCAAAAGGCTCTCCAAAAATGCGTTGTGCATAGAATCTGAGTTTTTCCGCCTCTGACTCGCTTCCCAGGGTTGCCGAGGTTCCCACACAGCAGAGACTCTTTTCAGGAACCTTCAGCCTATCCTTGAGCCTTCTGATCAAGCAGGCAAGATCCGTCCCCTGGGCCCCGTCAAAGGTGTGGAGTTCATCCACCACAAGATATTTCAGGGCATCCGGCCCGTTGTTCGCCCAAAGCTTGGCATCCTGGGGTCGGGTAAGAAGATAATCCAGCATCTTGTAGTTCGTAAGAAGAATATCCGGCGGGGATTTTCTCAATGTCTCCTTACAGGTGATCACAAACTCTTTGCCCATCTTTTTTTTGGGCTCGGCCTCACGGCTTCCCACATAAAGCCCCGCCGACACCTCTCCCGAAAGCTCAGGAGACCCTGCGATCTCCCTTGCAATTCGTCCGGCCTGATCCGTGGCAAGGGCGTTCATGGGATAGATCAGAATCGCCTTCACCCCCGGCTCATGGCGATGGAGCCAGCAATGATGGAGAATCGGGTAGAGAAAGCACTCTGTCTTACCGGACCCGGTTCCCGTTGCCACCAGGGTGGACACGGGAGAAGACCCGGAAAGATTGTCAAAGGACTGCTCCTGGTGGGCATGGGGGAGATATTTCATCCTGAATGAGGAGAACCTGTCCCTGCCCGACCTGCCCTGCTTGAAAGGAAGGGCAAGGGAGAGATAGGGCCCTGCAAAAAGAGCATTTTCAGCCAGAAAGCCCTCCATCACATCATGGAAATGGGGAGTTGAGATGGAGAAGGTGGTTCGAAGAAAATCCTGAATTCCCTGCTCAACCTGCTGGACTACAACGGATGGGTACATGTGATATCACTTTCCATTTTTAATTTCTCTGTATTTTTACACTCCGGGTACCCCTTGCACCCCCAAAATTGACCGAATTTTCCGTTTCTAACCACCATGGGGCATCCGCATTTCGGACACGTTTTCCCAGATGCAGGAGTCCCTGGTACCTGGACCACGCCTCCCTTTGGAGCAGGTTTACCCGCCCTTTTTAAATCAACAGACCATCCACAGTTTAAAAGGCAGTTAAAATAAGGACCATGTTTCCCCCTGACATGAAAAACCGTTGGTGAGCCACAGGACTGGCAAACAGGATTTTCCCGGGCAACCAAAAGATCCATCAAATCTTCACTGTTTTTCTTACCCGGCCTGTTTCGATAAAGGGAATGCTCGGCTGTAATGCGGCAAGCTTCCCGGCTTTTAATCCGCATCATTGATTCATCGGTTCTTCCCGTATGGGATAAGGGGTTCAGCGATCCGTGCCATAGCACCTCGTCATCAATGAAACAGATCTTTTCATGGATGCTGTATCGAAGATCCACCACCACCCCAAGCTTGTCCAAAAAGTGGAGGGCTTCGTTCACTGATTCCACCCGTATCGTCCCCTGGTTTTGGGGCGGTCTTGTCACAATGCGGATCCTGACGCCCTGGTTCAATTTCTGCCGGAACATGTCAGCCCACACCCCCACCCGGGCAGGGGTGCAGAACCCGGAAAAAATCACCACGGTCTTTCTTGCATTGCCAAGATCATGCAAAAAGGCTCTATCAAAGGTGGTTTCATCAAAAAGCCCGGTTTTAGACGGGTCAAAAGAAAACCCTTCCATACCTGGAATGGCAATGTCTCCAAGATCATTTGGGCCCAGGGAGAGGATGGATTCCAAGGGTATCACCCTGCCCTGTTCCTCCATGAATCCCATCACCTTCCGCAGGAACGCGCCTTGGGGCAGCTTAGCTTTAAGATAGTCGCAGTTGGCAAAGACAACCAACCGGCTCCTGGCACGGCTGAGGGCCACGTTCAAAAGCTTGGCCCCGTCTTCCTTTAAATGCCCGGACTTCAAAAAGATTCCGGGGTTCCACATGCCATAACCGTCCGTGGTATCAAACAGGATGATATCCTTTTCATTGCCCTGGAACCGATGCACGGTTCCGCAGGTCACACCTTCCACACCCTTTTCCTTGACCAAACTTGCCAAAAAATCCGCCTGGGCCGAATAGGGAGTGATCACACCAAAGTCTTCCATGCCGGAGACGTACCCTTTTTCTTTGAGATAACAGCAAAGGTTCCTCACCCCCACGGCATGGAGTACATTATAACGGGAATAGGTTCCGGGCTTGATGTTGGCAAACGGATATTGGGCCGAGGTGTTTACCAGGGTAAGGGGAGAATCTAAAAAATCCGGATACCCCAAGGCCCCTTTCCTGGAACCGGCGCAAGGGTCCGTCTCAAGGCTTCCGTCATAAAAAAGCAGATTGATGAGATCGCAGATCTTCTCTTCCATGCGATATTGCCGTGTGAGCTGCACAAGCTCCACGGGAGGAGTTCCCCTGCCCACAGCTTCGTCGATCCCCGCCTTGGAAAAAATATCCTGCCCCACCCATTCCTTGACCGTATCATCCTTCTTGGAAACAACAATGGGCGGAAGCTGCCGAAAGTCTCCGGCCACCACAGCTCTTTTTTTTGCAAGCCCCAGCACATAGCCCACGGCAGGAAGAATCAGCATGGAGGCCTCATCCACCACCACAGCGTCAAATGACTTGAAAGATCCGGGTTTCAGAAAAGTCTGGGTGGCAGTTGCGGCCACGACCCGGCAGGATTTAAGGACCTCTTCTCTTATCTGACCCAACTCATTGTGGATTTCCTGGATACGACGTTTCAAGGCAACCCGCTTTTCCGGGTAAACCTCCATCTTCCTTTTGAGCACATGGAGTTGAACCTTGTCCAAAGAGCGATTCATAGCTTTAATTTGTCGAACCAGCTCCCTGGCTTTGACAAGTAAATTTTTTTGACGGCCCTGAATCTCCAGAATTGTCCTTGCAGCACTCTCATTTTGAAGCTCCTGGTCGGCTATCCGCCGTTTGATCTTTTCCGGATTCAAGCCGGTGAATAAACGGCGCAGCATTCCGGCAGATTTTGCCTTTTCAAATTCATCATGCAGGGCTGAAAGCCTGGCCTTACCCCCAAGCAGATCCTGGTCGATGCTGCACATCTTATCGTGTATTACCAGGAGGTCGGTGCGGATTTGGGAATCCTTCCTCTTCAGGACCTCACGCTCTTCCCATTTGGCCATCAAGAGCCTGTTATTCTCATGCTCCTTGTCCAGCCGTTCAATGTCCTGCTGAAGATCGCTCCTCTCCTTTTTAAGGGGCTTGGACAATCTCTCCACAGCCAGGCCCACATCAACATAGGCCCCAAAACGCTCTTTCAACTCCTCCTTGACCATCCTGCCAAACCGAAGCACCGCCCCTTTTTCAAACGCTTCACACGACCCTTTCAGGCGCTCGCACAGCTTCTCCAGAAGGACATCCACTGCCAGGTTTGTGTTGGAGACAAGGAGCACCCGCATACCCGCCCGGTAGTAAGTTTCGACTACCCGGGCCATGGTGGCGGTCTTGCCCGTTCCGGGAGGTCCCCATAAAAAAGTAAAATCACGGTTACAGGCGGCCTCGACCGCCTGGAGCTGGGCCTTGTTCAATTCCCCATTTTTAATATTCACGCCAGACGGCAAAGACGTTGAAGGCGCCATCCCCATGCCTTTTCGGATCATGGAAAGATTAAACTTTCCCTCGCCCCGGCCAAGGGTTTGAAGCCTCTCCTTAAGACGCTTCAACAAAAAAGTGGTGTCAGTACGAAGCTTTACAAAGGCCAAAGATTCTCCCAGGTCCTCTGCCAGCAAAACGAGAATCCGCTCGTCCGAAACAGACACCAGCGTTCCATCCTTTTCCTGCCCCCCGGTCACAAGCACCACCGGCGTATCGTCCCGAAGGCTTAACCCGTCCGGGTTGGGAAAGGCGTAAATATGCCCTTCGCTGCCGGACTCCACCCGCTCTCCATTCCTCAAATCCACAGTTGAGGTAAAACTCTGCTTTTGAGCCGCCTGGATCTCAATGGACAAAGCCTTGATAAAATTGCCCACCAGATCATCGGAATTACCGCCTGTCTCCCTTTTCAAAAGCTCTTTGGAAATACGCTCTTTGAGCTCCATGGCCCTACGGGTCTTTCGAAATCCAAGTTCCCGGTTAATGATCGACAGCACCTCTGAATCGTGCCAATTTCCTTTGGCAAGGGTCTCCAGAGCTTCAATCTTGAACGAAGTATATGGTCTCTCCATCATGAAACCACCATGGACAAAGGAAAATCCCAGGTATTCTCCTCAACCTGCTGAACTACAACGGATGGGTACATGGCCTTTTTCTTTTCAGTTGATTATTAATATGAGTTACAAACTATATCCAGGGTATTAAAGACCTGTTCTAATCATTTGTATTTTTACTTCCTTTTTCAGGAGGGCCTTTTGTTCTTTGGCAGCTAACTTCAAGGCTGTAGAATATACCTTATTATGAAAACTTTCATAGCTATCCCGTTTAATTAATGGAATTGAACCTGCAGCATACTCTTCAGGGGTAGATATCGCTGATAACGAAGTTAAATATGAATTGACGAACCGTTTTTCATCACCGGTAATCATCCATGTGCCATACTCTTCGGCAAAGACAATTTCTTCACCGTCTTCCATTTTATCTATCAGTTCATGGAGCAGTTTAAAGCACTGAACAGCAATATCATGGTCACCCTGATCTGTTAATCTGGAACTGTCTTCAAGGTGGTCACCTATTTCATCGAACCATTTCTCAGTTTCTTCCGGGATGTCTGAAAAATTCTTTGAATTGATGTTAAATGGTTCATAATAATACCCGGCCATGGAGCTTGAATGGAATGCTTCGATATCGCCCAATAACTCTTCACCGTCAACCGGGGATGGTGGGATCTCTTTGATGAGTTTTCCAAACACATCATGTCGTTGACAGGTATCCATGGCTTCAAAGGCCGAACTTAAAAGTTCTAACAGCTTTGAGTGCTCTTGTGTTTTAAGATGGTCAAACAATCTATCTTTGTTCATTATAACTTCCTTCTTGTATATTTATCCAAAGCCATTATTTTGCTTCCCCATCTCTTGCTTTAAATGCGGCCCATGCGATCTCATAATCCTCCTCCCGGTTGCACCGGTCAAAGGGGGCCACATAGGCGATGGTCCGCTCAACAGGACCGCCGGGAAGGGTATCGTCCATGAAAGTCTTGGTCACGGTTCCCGCCTTTAACTCCTTGATATCCTCCCAGCCCAGGGGGATACCCGACTCTTGTCTGTCCGGGGTGTCGATTCCGTAGGCAGCGTCCTTTTTATTGGCTTTTCTTGGAAGCCCCACTCCGGTGAGTCCCTTGGAGTTGGTGAAGACAATCCGACCGTTGGCGTCGTACCAGGTATCTGCCTCGTACTGGCGCATCACAGGAAACTGAATGCGATAAATGGTCTTTAGCTCCTCCAGGGTTAGTCCCAGGGCCATAGATACCAGCACATCGATCTCAACCAGTGCCTGCCGCCGGGCATAATCGGTGCGCAGAGCACAGTCACGGTGCCATTCTGGAGTGAGGTTGGAAAAAAAGCCGTCGGAAAGTCGCGGATCGTTTTTAGTCCATGTTTCATTTATATTTTTTGAGCACCAAGCCTCTCGCCAAAGAGAACTATAATGAGACGACAAACAACTCAAAACAAGTCCTCTCAACAAAATGCGATTATCAATCGTTATAAGTGGAAATGAATGCCAAAGAAAATGCAAATTGGCATTACCTGTTGATTTGATAAAAAAATCTGCAAGAAGGCTGCAACTAAAAGTATGTGTATATAACAACAGACTATTATCCTTAAAGACTGTTGATTGAACTCCATGAATATGACCTGAACCAGTCGGAAGAAGACTACAAATCAAAGTTCTCTCTCCACTTTGGGATAACATTCCTCGTGCACAAAAACGATAAAAATCCGTAACCGGTCGGTTCTCCTCCCATGGCACTTTGGGTGTCCGCTCCAAATACACCCCGGAATCACAGGCCGGAACATAGTTTGTGCGGGGCAGATAATCATCCGGAAGAGCTGATAGGTCGAGGTTATCATAAGCCCTGTGAGTTTTACATATGGCTCGTGGTGTTTGAAAGAATGGATTCCCTACAAAGAAATGGGGCCCGGAAAGAACCCACTCCGATGGACGGTCTGGGAAACGGGTGTCACGGCGAATGGTCCCATCTTTCTGAGCATTGGTTTCATGCCACATTTCAAGGGATAGGTACTCCCCTTTAAAATCCCCCAATCGCTTAGGCTGCGCCGCAAATTTATCCAGAACGCCAAGTAATTCCTCTGCATGAATAGCTGGGAGACGGGCAGCGTTGGAAGGAGTACCAGCGACATCATAGAGGGAAGCAAAAAGTTTCAATTCGACTTCTGTTACTTCTATGATCCGATGAGGATGTCCTTCTATGCTCCATTGATCCTTATCATTTTTTATTCCTGGAACAAACCGGGAAGCATCATTTGAATAACTTTCATCAATAGTCTTGGGATGAACAAGATTAGAAATGTTTTTGAAAACGATATCCTTTTGAATATTTGAAAATATATTAATACTATATTTTCGTGTATTTCCGATCGGGAACAGCAATAATTCATTATGAAACTGAAAATGTGCCCTCAGCCTGGGATAAATCTCCTGCCTTAAACCTCCCCCCTTTGAATCATCATAAATCCCTTCCGGGTGGAGAAAAGCTGAAACCCCTGTTCCCCACATCCACGCCTGGGGAAGAAAGCATTTATAGAGATTAGTCTGGATTCCCTTGAGCATGGGGTAGTTCTGGAGGGCATTGAGAAAGGCCTGGGTTCCTTCAGCGCCTTGGTACTCTGCCAGATAGTCTGAAAGAAGATCGTATTTTTTAATGGTCTCTTCCCTGAGCTTGGCAAGATTGGATGCGGAGACTTTTCTCAGGACAAGTTCCGGCTCCTTGTCACCCAGGATGCCGCCCTCGTTCCACTCCACCTTAAGCCAGGGTGGGTTCCCGAGCATGAGATCAAAGCCCCCGTGGTCTTGGAAGATGTCGGCAAACTCAAGCTCCCAGTGGAGGAACCGCTGGCGTTCTGCAATTTTTGCCACCTCTTCAAGTCGGGGGAAGTTGCGGGTGAGATCATCCACGTTCACAAGCCCCAGGTCGGTGTTGAAGGGAAGCTCCTGCTGTACGGGCTTCTTTTCCTCCTCGGGCATATCAAGATCCAGGAGAAGCTGGACGCCTGGAACCGTTTCGAATACTCCACCCAAAAGGATATTCATCATATCGTTGATGGCTTCGTCCCGGGTGGGAAGGAGATCTTCCTTTTCCAGGGGCCAGAACCAGAGGGCGCACCAATAATCCATGGCAAGCTTGAGGCGTTTGTAGGGGGTGGATCTTCGAAGTCCCTGGGAGAGCTGCTCCGCGTCGAAGAGCCGGTCTTTTTGCTGGACGCTGGTGGCATGGCCTTTTTCCGGAGGCTGGCCATAAATGGCCATGGGATCCCGGGTCAGCTGTCTCAGCTCACGGGATTTTTTAACGTGTTCGTCATAAAGGTTGTCCACGGCTTCAGAGAGCTTCTCAAGCTGGTTGATCTCTCCTGGGGAAAAGGGTTTGATAAACTCCTTTTTCCATTGTTTGACGGCTGCAATCTTTTTTGGGACAAGGGATTTAACGGCCTTGTCCGTGTAATCTGTCATGCCCTTGTCAGGAAGGAGAAAATGGTAGATCGATCCTTGGGGCCTTGGGGTGCCGGGCATCACCCTCTCCGGCACAGAGGTGAGCCAGACGGGATCGCCTTTCTTGCCCCTTCGCAAAAGATCTGACTTAAAGGTCTGCCTGCGGGCACCGATGAGGGAGTTGCCGCAGATGATCTGATTGCCGAACCAAGGCACGTGGGCACCGTCGGCAATGACATTGAGCCAGAGACTCACCTCGGCAAGCTCCACTGCCACGGGGTTCATGTCAATGCCGAAGCAGTTGTTGTCGGCAATAAAAAGCTTCACATTCTGGCTTTCCTGGGCGTATTCGGCGGCTGACAGGCGTTCTTGACGCTCTGTCTGCTTTTTGTCCATGTAGGCGTCGGAAAGCTGGTTAACGGCCTCGTTCAAAAAGGCGGCCGACCCCATGGCAGGCTCGCAGATCTTGAGATTGAGGATGTCATCGGCGCTTTTGTCCTGGAGCAGCTCCTTTAAGGCATACTTGACAAGGCAGCGGGTGAGCACTTCAGGGGTGTAGTAGGAGGCTGATTTTTCCCTGTCCCTGCCTGCCATGCGGTAGATGAACTTTCCCTTTGGATGACAGACAAGGAGGCCTGTCTCTTCATCAAAACGCTTTTCCGCCTCGGTGTACTTGTCCAGGTCCTCTTTTTTTACAAAGTAGGCGGTTCCAAGCTCGTCCGAGTTGTCCTTGACAGGTTTTACCTCATAGAGTTCTTCCTGGGCAAAGAAGCCACGGTAACAGAGCAGGGCCTCGTAGACCGCTCCCAACTGGTTGATGCCGAGCTGGGCATAGCTGATGCGGCCCCGGCGGTTTTGTTTCCCCTTCTTCTCCCTGGAAAGTGACATGTTTTGGATCACCTTCTGGAGCACATGGTTTCTAAATTTCACCTTGGAAAGCAGGGACAGACGAGCAGGATCAAAAAGATGGGCCTTTAAGGGGGCGATCTCAAAGGTATGGATGCGGGGGGGTGTTTCCCCCCTGGGAGATGTGGGGCAAAAACCCTCCCAGATCATGGAAAAGAGAAGGGAGAGGGTTTCATGGAAGTAGGTGCCGTTCTGGGACTCTTCCGTGGAAAGCTGGATCATCTCAAGATCTCTTAATGACTCAAGACTGTAACCGCTCTGGTAGGCGTGACTCTTTACCGGCACAAACCCAAGCTCCGGACGGGCTTCTATGTAAAAGAGAAAGAGGAGCCGGTACATGTAGCGCAGGCACTCAAGGGAGAGCTGATTCTCATCCAGACGGCCCTTGAAGACCCCTGTTTTTTGAACTTCCATCATGTAGTAAACCGCTTCGTTGCCCAGGAGTTCGATGGATTCCCTGAGGGCGTATTTCAGGTCTTCAGACACCCCAAATGCGTGTTTATGGGCGTTCTCGTCCAGGGTGTCAAGGAGGGCCAGGCCGTTTTCAGGAACAAGGGAATCCCGGTGGATGAGGGCTGCCATGGCCTTGAGTGTGGAGGTTTCTTTCCGGCTGAAGATCTCGGCAAGATCGAACCGCAGGAATCGTTTGCTGTTCCACTTTGTGCGGTCGATGAGCACCAGCTGGTCCATGGAGAGCATAATAACAAACCGGGGCGGTTCAGGCCGGGCAAAGATCTCCCTTGTGAGAAGGGATTCAAGGGTCTCCCCTTTGTACAGGTCAGGGGCTGAGAGAAGCCCCTTGTGGGGAAAGAGAGTCAAAGGGTCTGTGGCTTCGGCAAGGGGGTCCACAGCTTCCATGACCCAGAGCATGGGGGCACCGCTTTTTTTTTGCACCTCACAAAGCAGGGAGATGGTGCCGCCGGATTCAAGCTCCCGGCAAACCCGGGTGCAAGAAAACCCAAGGGCTGTGAGCACCAGCTCCTGGAGTTCTTTTCGGATAATCCCCTGCTCTTCACCCTTTTTTTTACGTAAGGAGAAATAGGCGCTTGCCGCCTGTTTCAAAAGGGTGGGAGGTGATTTTTGCCCCTCCTCTTTTTCAAGGATGTTCCAGTTTTTAAAAAGTTCCTTCAGGTCCCCTTCAAGGATGGCGGAGATGTAGTGGTGGCTGTAGTATTCGTTCTCGTTGGTTATTCCTGTCAAATCCATGGTGGTATCCTATTCTCTGGTAAACACGGCAACCACCTTAATATAAGGGGCATCCTCGGTCTCAAGGGTCTCTTCCACCCAGGTGGTGTATTCTGAAAAGGTGGATTCCACATCCCTAAGCTTTTCTCCCAGTTTTTCCGGAGTGGCAGGACCAAAGACCCTTTGGATACGCTGTTTATGGCGCTTTTCAAGATTGCGTAATCGATTGAGATGCTCTTCAAGTTTCGGCCCCATATCCTTTCCAAAGGCCTGCCTTCTTGCTTTCATCACTCCATTTGCCCTGTCAACCACCTGTTTCAGATTTTTCTGGAGGGATGTAAGGTCCAAAGCCTTTCCCGGGTTGGGAATCTCTTTTCGCCCAAATCCTGTTGCGGTTAAAATCTCCTCCAGCTGGCGGGTGGACTTGAAACTGAAATCTTCGGCCCCAAGAGCGCCTGTCTCTTTTTGTAAGGAGATCCCGAACCAGTGCTGGATAAGGGGATGGCCTTTGCGGTTGGGAATCAGTCCTGAAAGAAGATAAAGGGTCTCCCCGGGGGTGAGGCCTGTTTCAAGGTTGATCACCGGAGCTTCGTGGCGTCCGACCCCGGCCAACACCTTGTCCGAGAGCCACTCCATCACCGGGTGAAGTTCCCACAGATATTGGACCTTCGGCCAGGCATGTTCCTCTTTTCTGGCCCTGGCAATCTCTTTCTGGATCAGATCGGTCTGGTCCGTCAGCAAAAAGCGATTGTCCTTTGGGCGCATCTCCCTGGGAAGCAAGCGGAAACGGTATAGAAGATCGTCGGTTGCATCTATTGTTATGAGACGAAGGTCTGCGTCCACTTGACTTGTAACGCCATTTTTAGATGCAATGGAGAGAGCGCTTCGGGCATAATGGAAATCGTCGGTATAAAGGGAGGGCATGGATGCCTTTGTAACCGCTGGTTTCACCTCTTTTGCAGAAGAATCGTCTTGGTCAAAGCAAAGGGCATTGAGATCAAAGCCCTCGGCAAAGAGTCCCCCGGGGATCTCTTTTCTCTTCTTTTCCATGGTCTCTTCAAAGGACTCAGGAGAGAGACCGCTTTCCATGGCCCGGGCAGTGATTGCCTCCTCCAGGGTCTCATCAAAAACACCCATAAAGACTGAGGGATCTCCAATGTTCCTCTGGGCCTCTTCATCCTTTTCGATCAGAAGATCCAGGATGCGGAAATCGCCCCTGATCTTTGCGTCCTCGCTCTGGGTCGCAAGATAGGTGATCTGGGGGGTGAACTCCTGGCCGTAGCGGTCGATTCGGCCGTTCCGCTGCTGGAACACCATGAGGGACCAGGGAATATCAAAATGGATCATACGGTGGGACAGGTAATGAAGGTTGATGCCTTCCGACGCCACATCCGTGGCAATAAGAAGCCTCACAGTGGAGGAATCTTTACCAAACTCCTCCACCACCCGCTGCTGATCCTGATCGCTATCGGTTCCCATGAGGGTTGCGACCTGGTTGTTTTTCAGTTTCAACGCCTTGGGCAGGTGTTCTTTCAAAAACTTGAGGGTCTCCACCCTTTCGGTGAATACGACCAGCCGGTCGGTGGTCTCTTTACCGTTCCAAAAGAGTGGATTTTTCTTGTCCTTGAGCACCGCAACGAGCTTGCCGAACTTGGTAAAGGCGGAAGGGATGATGGCTGCCACCCTTTGGGACAGCTCTTCAAGGGCCGGGATATCCGGATGATCTTTTTGATGTTCTTGGCCATGCTCTTTCTCAAGTTTTCCAATCCTGTTTACAATGGTCTGCAAACAGGCGGCAGGTGAAGAAAACAGGGACTTCTCCAGGGTGGTTCTAAAGAGCCGCCCTCCGCCCTTGTGCTGGTCCAGCTTGTGAAATATCATGGACCCAAGGGTTTTAAAGGCCTCCTCCTCTTCCAGGGAAGCCGGGACAGGAATCTTTCGGATCTCCCGCTCCTTAAAGCTGCCCGCCACCTGACTCTGGATATCTTTTTTAAATCGTCGGATAAACAAACCGCGAATATCCTCGGGACCGTAATCATCGGGATCGGCAATGGCGGTGGGATCCAGCATGTTCATGAGGGAAGCGAAACTCTTTGCCCGGCCGTCATGGGGGGTGGCAGAAAGAAGGATGAGACTATCGGATTTACCGGCGAGAAGTCTGGCAAGCTTTGCCCTTTGGGAGGCATTCTCCCCTCGTTCTGCAACGTTGTGGGCCTCATCGATCACAATAATGTCCCAATGGGCGTTCTCCAGGTAAACCCGGTACTCGTTGTCCTGCTTCAGGGTATCCACGCTGATGATGGAACGATCAAAATAGTGGAACGGATTGTGGTTGGTGGGAATATGATTCCGTACCCGCTGAAGACCTATCGAATCAAGCCGGGTCAGGGGAATGGTAAACCGGGACCACATCTCTTTTTGAAACTGGGTCAAGAGGCTTTTGACCGCCACCACAAGAATCCGCTTTCCCTTGCCCCTGCGAATCAGCTCCGAAAGAAGTATCCCGCAGGTAATGGTCTTGCCAAGCCCCACAGCATCGGCTATGAGAATCCGCTGGCGGGGTTGCTCCAGGGCATGGGCCGCAGGTTCCAACTGAAATGGAAGCACGTCCATGGCCGCCTTATGACCCACATAAAGGCTCGTATCCGTGGGAGGTGTTTTTCTCAGCAGGCTTTCCACGTACAGTCTGCTTGAAGAAAATCCAGGGGATTCGTCCATCACAAGCTTGGTATCTGCCGGATCCAGAACTTTGATATTATGCTGGGTCTTGGCTTCAGCATCGGAGAGAAAAACCGCCTCCTTGCCTTTCACAAGCTCGGACATCCCCACAACGTGGAGCGCCTGGCCCTTTGTCTCTGTCTTATCCACCCGGCGTACCAGCCATTCCGCATCTCGAACTTCAATTCGGGCCCCGGGTGCCACAATCATCTGCCTATCAACCATCTATTTTCACCTCAACAAGAACAACCCAATTTCCAATGACCTTCCTACTAAAGGATCTTGAAATGAGCCATTACCAGTATTGATAGTGCTTGTAAAGGTCTATTCCAATTTAAATTATGATCTAATGGCCTATATTCAGCGCCATAAATAATTTCTTTGTCTGGATAAATAGTTTTCTGCCAACAAGCGAGTCGTTTCAGAAAGAAGACAATCCTGAACTCTATATAAAAACGGATATTTGCATCCACTCCATCTTTTAATAAATATTTTTTAAGAAAAATCAACTTTTCCATAAAACGGCACTGCCGTAGACGTTTAAAATCAATTATAAAGAAAGAGGGTTAACGTTAATTTTAAATAAGGAGATGAACAATGGGCAACAAAAAGAATTTAACAAAAACTCAGGCAAATCACAAAGCGGACCAAACAAATACAAACAAAGGGGACGAACAAAACATACGACAAGGTTCATGGCAATCGAGGAAAACAAATAGTCAACAACCCCAAAAAATAAGGAACAACAAATGGTAGACACATCAGATTTGACCCAAGAGGAACTTGACACATGGTCTGATATCAATAACCCCAACAACGATGCAGATATGGATGATTGGGCAGACACCCACAATCCAAATAATGACACATACATAGGAGACAGTTCATAAATGAAACGAGAGGCTTGATCCAACGGATCTGTGGATCACAGCCTCTCATCCATTATCCAGGACCGGTGCTATCGTTTAAATAGCAGGTTAGCTTTTTATTTGCATCAGCATAAACATCTGTATAGTTGTTGAAAAAAGCAATCAAATCATCCGTGTCTTGGCACATCCCAAATTTACCCAATTCGACAAATAATTTTGTTAAAGATAATGCTGTCCGGTAAATATTCATTCCGATTTCCAAATCCGATTCACTCATTTCAGGAGAGAAACTTAACAATATATTTTCTATATCTTTAGAGTTAGGATTATGTTCTCCTGCCCGCCATTTAATGAATTTCCTCCTCTGCTTATGTATTCTCCCAGTATCAGTAGTTGTCTCTTTAACATTCCCACTAATCACTTTAGCCATAGCTGTAAAAGAGATCTTATTTTTCTTGCTCCAATAGTCGAATAAGCGCTGAAGAGGACATTTAACTTTACCATTTTTTTTTATCGGTAATAAATACTGAGTTATTCGGGACTCTGTTGATTTGAAATGATCGATATTAGCGCGGATAAATTCTGATTCCAGGCAAGCCAACACATAAAAAGAATTTTTTAAACTAATAAGAAAGAGTGCTTTACCGAATTCATTATAGCTTTTTGAATTTCGGATATCATTTAATTCTGTTTTGTTTAAAATAGATTGAACAAAAGGATTGTTGAATATTATTTCATTCCTATATTCAAAATCATCCGTGAGCCTGCATTCATTCACTATACTTTGTTCAATTTCGGCTATACGTAAAATCTCTTTTTGAGTAAATGGAAACATATCAGCGCTAATAGATTTTCTCCAACTACTTACTGCGATTACCCACGGTGAAATGTATTGGTCAATGTCGATGTCCATAAACGATTCAACATCTATTATCTCTCCTCCTGAAGAATAAGATAAGAACTCATTGAAATTATCGATAAAAGCCTTCGAAGGCTTCTTCTTCCCTTTAAGCACATCACTAAAAGTTCTTTCTGAGAATTTAAATTCAAATTCTGAACTATTGGACATTTTATATAGAGTGGATGTGGGACTCCCGAATCCGATAAGTTCAATCACCGTATTTAAAGGAAGAAGTAGCATAGCGATTCCAATATTTCATATCCCTATAAGTCAGGATCGTTTTCGCCTTCCCCATGGACGGCCTGCCCAAGCCACTCTTGGCCTCCAGGGACTTTTCAAGAAAGACCACGTCACCGAGGCGATCATCTTCGGCCATGCTCTTAAGAAAACAAATATTTTGTGTTCACCCAGACCTTTGATTAGCGGATAGAAGCGGAACGATACCAGCAGTTCATGGATGATATGGCGACTATAGTGGTCACCCGATAAGACGGGTCCCTCAAGTGAGGATACGGTAAGAGACGAGAAGACGAGAAGACGAGAAGCAGCGAGAGGGAATCCACCGGTAAAATCTTTGTAATCGGGCCTATGCATCCCCCTCCCTGCGGAATCTAACGTCGGGCCATTAATCCTTTATCAAATTGGACAGTCCGGCAAACGGATTATCAGTAAAATCGTTATCTGAATCCGAATCCGAGGACTTGGCGGATGAGGTTGTATCATAGGCATCGGCCACCTGGTCCCGGGAGTGTTCGTTGTCGTGGCAGTAGATGCACAACAGCTCCCAGTTGGTGCCGTCCGGAGGATTGTTATCATGGTTGTGATCTTTATGGTGTACTGTCAACTCGCGGAGATTCTTGCTGGTGAACTCCCGGCAGCAGTGGCCGCAGATCCAGGGGTAAAGTTTGAGGGCACGCTCCCGATACGTACCTTCACGATCCTTCTGGCTGCGCATCATTTCCGCAACCCTGCTTGTGTTGGTTTTATTTGTATTTGATGCCATATGGGGTTATCTCCTGTTGTAATTCCGTTATCCAGGCTGAGTATTATCAATCCGCCAAAACAAATCGATTGCGCTCAACCGTGTTTCAAATTATCGTTTTACATATTCTCATACAATTCAATCCTGGTCAATGCCGGCTCTTCACCTTCGGATATCGCATCTGACGTTGGACGTTCAAAACCGTGTATCGAATTTAAGCCTGTGACATAAGATAATTTGGAACGATTGTATAGTAATTTTGAAGGGTGAAGATAAGGAGAGTCTGCTTTGTGAATAGTAAGAAAGGTTGGTTTGCAGGTTTTGTACGAAATAGATGGGGTTCCATTGGGAGTGGAGCGGGAAACGGGATTTGAACCCGCGACTTCGACCTTGGCAAGGTCGCACTCTACCACTGAGTTATTCCCGCTCAGTGCTGCATATAAGGGTTTGAAGTATTACTCAAACCCTTTAGAGTCTTTATTTATTTTTGGAGGCGGCTTCCGGATTTGAACCGGAGAATAACGGCTTTGCAGGCCGTCGCCTTACCACTTGGCCAAGCCGCCTTTGGGTGGAGCGGGAAACGGGATTTGAACCCGCGACTTCGACCTTGGCAAGGTCGCACTCTACCACTGAGTTATTCCCGCTCAGTGCTGCATATAAGGGTTTGAAGTATTACTCAAACCCTTTAGAGTCTTTATTTATTTTTGGAGGCGGCTTCCGGATTTGAACCGGAGAATAACGGCTTTGCAGGCCGTCGCCTTACCACTTGGCCAAGCCGCCTTTGGGTGGAGCGGGAAACGGGATTTGAACCCGCGACTTCGACCTTGGCAAGGTCGCACTCTACCACTGAGTTATTCCCGCTCAGTGCTAAAAACAAGAGCGTTATACCCCCATCCATTAGCTTTGTCAACATCAATCATTAGAAAGTGATTAATTTTCTAAATCTGATGAAGTAATCCGCCCCGGACCAGATGGTAAAAACAAGGGCTCCATAGAGCAGCACGGTTCCGATGGCGTGGAAATTTATGCCTAGATAGGAATAGTGAAGGAGCAAGGGAATGATACAGGCGATCTGGAAGCCGGTTTTGTATTTACCGAGCCATGAGGCTGCCACATCCTCTCCGTTCTCTATTATGACGCATCTGAGGCCTGTGACGGCAAGTTCCCTGCCGATGATGGCGCAGGCGATCCAGGCGGGCATGTAGCCGAGGGCAACCAGCATGATGAATGCCGATGAGACCAGGAGCTTGTCTGCAAGGGGATCAAGGATTTTACCCAGATTTGAGACAAGCCCCCACTTTCTTGCAAGATAGCCGTCAAAATAGTCGGTTATGGCGGCGGCGGAAAACACAAGGGCCGCTATAAATGCCGTCACTTTGCCGGGATACATCAAAAGGACCACAAGGATGGGGGTTGCCACGATCCTTGACAGGGTCATGAAGTTGGGGTGCAGAACAAATTTTTTAAGCTTTTCTTGCCAGGTCATAGTTTCTATTTATTCTCTTTCTTTTTCCAGTCTGACATGAATGATTCGATTCCCTTGTCTGTCATGGGATGTGCTGCAAGGGAACTCAGGACCTTGTGGGGAATGGTTGCAACATCGGCGCCGATGAGGGCTGAATTGAGCACATGGAGGGGGTTGCGAATGCTTGCAACGATGATCTGGGTGTCAAACATGTAGTTTGAATAGATCTCGGAGATCTCCTCGATGAGTGCCATGCCGTTGAGGGAGAGGTCGTCGAGCCTTCCCACAAAGGGACTTGCATAGGTGGCACCGGCCTTGGCTGCCATGAGGGCCTGGTTTGCTGAAAAGATGAGGGTAACGTTGGTCTTGATGCCCTCTGCGGCCAGGGTCCGGACGGCCTTGAGCCCTTCGATGGTCATGGGGATCTTGACAACGATGTTGGCGGCGATCTTGGCAAGCTCCCTCGCTTCCTTGACCATGCCGTCATAGTCAAGGCTGATCACCTCGGCGCTGACCGGGCCCTCGACAATGGAGCAGATCTCCTTGATGATGTCGGTGAACTCGCCTGCTTCCTTTGCAATCAACGAGGGGTTGGTTGTCACCCCGTCCACCATGCCCATGGCATTGGCATCCTTGATCTCTTCAATGTTGGCGGTATCGATGAAAAACTTCATTGTTAACCTCCTTTAATGTATTCCATGACCTCTTGGCCATGGTCGTTTTCTATGCGTTTTAAAAGCCCCGCCATGGTCTCCCCGAGAACGGGGTGAACCATGTCAGTTTCCAGGTCACAAAGGGGTTTCAACACAAAGCATCGTTCATGCATCCTCGGGTGGGGGATGGTGAGGATATTGGTATCCATTACGGTGGTGCCGTAAAAGATGATGTCAAGGTCGATGATCCTGGGGCCGAACCTTACCTCTTTTTCCATCTGGCCCATGAGGCGTTCAGTCTCTTTGAGGCGCTGAATGAGCAAAAGGGGGGCAAGCGTCGTTTCGATCTTTAATGCGCCGTTGACAAACCATGCCTGGTCGAGGAAGTCCACGGGTTCGGTCCGGTAGAACTTGGACACACCCACCACCCGGGTCTGTTCCAGGGCGTCGACCTTGTCGACGCCCTGGAGGCAGTTTTCATATTTATCCCCGAGATTGGATCCGATGGAGAGATATGCCCTTGTCATGGTTCCAACTCGATCTGAACGGTGTTTGACGATTCACTGTACACCTGGGCGTCGGTAAAGGCACGAACGCGAAAGTAGTACTTAAGTCCCGGCTTGACTCTGGTGGTGAACTCAAAGGTCCGGGCATCCACCGTGTCCAGGGGGATGAACCGCAGGGGGCAGCCCTCGCACCCGTCGGATGCAAGGGTCGCCCGGGCAATCTCGAACCCGGCCTGTTTCCCTTTTTCATGGGACCAAGTCAGGGTCGCTGTCTCCCCTTCCAGGGCAAAGGCAAGGCCGGTGGGCGCCTTGACCATCGCCTCAATGGAGGGAAGGGGCGGCCCCTTTATCCCGCACCCCACAACAGTGATCATGGGGAGTACGATCAGTATGAATAGTGTTGCTCGGTACAGGTGTTGTTTCATTCCGCTCTCTTCAGGTCCTGTTCAGCCTGTTTAATGGCCTGTTGAACGTTGTCGTATCCGGTGCCCCCGTGGGTGACCCTCCTTGAGATCATCTTCTCGATGGAGAGGAACTCGAACACATCTGAATCGATGAGGTCGGAGAACTTTTTGAACTCGTCCACGGTGAGGTCATGGAGCTCCTTGTTGTTTTCAAGGGCATAGGCCACGGACTTTCCTGAGATGGAGTGGGCCTCCCGGAAGGGCACCCCTTTCACCACAAGATAATCCGCCAGATCCGTGGCGTTGAGGAACCCGTGTTGGGATGCTTCGAGCATGGTCTCTTTGTTCACCTTGATGTTGGGCAGCATGCGGGTGTAGATATCCACACAGGCCTTGAGGGTGTTGACCGTGTCGAACAAGGGCTCCTTGTCCTCCTGCATGTCCCGGTTGTAAGCAAGGGGCAGGGATTTCATCAGGGTGATGATGGCCATGAGGTTGCCCACCACCCGGGCGGTCTTGCCCCGGACAAGCTCAGCCACATCCGGATTCTTCTTCTGGGGCATGATGCTTGAGCCGGTGGTGAAGGCATCCGAGATGGTGATAAAGGCAAACTCGGAGGACGACCACAGCACAAGCTCTTCTGAAAACCGTGAGAGGTGGATCATGCAGATGGAAGCGGCCGAGATGAACTCCATGGAGAAATCACGGTCCGAGACCGAGTCCATGCTGTTGTCCGACACCTTGGCAAACCCGAGAAGCTTCCGAGTCAACTCCCGGTTTAAGGGAAATGTGGTGCCGGCAAGGGCGGCAGAGCCCAGGGGCATCACATCGGTACGCTTCAGGGAATCCTCCATGCGCTCCCGGTCCCGCTTGAACATCTCATAGTAGGCCATGAGATGATGGGCAAAGAGCACGGGCTGGGCCCGCTGCATGTGGGTGTAGCCGGGCATGACCACATCCTTGTGCTTTTCGGCCATCTCAACCAGGACTTTCTGGAGGGCAAACAGGCCCTCAATAATGGCGAGGGTCTCAGCCTTAAGGTACATGCGTGCGTCCAGGGCCACCTGGTCGTTACGGCTCCTGCCGGTGTGGAGTTTTCTTGCCACGTTACCGGCCTCATCCCCAAGGGCGCTCTCCACATGCATGTGGATATCTTCCAGGGTATCGGAGAACTCGAGTTCGTTGTTTGAGATCTTCTCCTTTACCCGGCCAAGGCCTTCCCGCAGGGCAGCGGCCTCATCCTCGGTGATGATGCCCCCATGGGCAAGCATGGTCAGATGGGCGATGCTGCCTTCGATATCATAGGCGTAGAGCTCCTTATCCACATCAATGGACGATGTGAAGCGCTCCACCATGGCATCTGTGTCCTGGGAGAACCTTCCGTCCCACGGTTTCTTTCCCATATCAGCCTTTTCTCCTCTGCAGGGCAAGCTTTCGGATTCTGAGGCGAAGGGCGTTGAGCCTGATGAATCCTTCCGCATCCTTCTGGGTGTAGACGTCGTCGTCCTCAAAGGTGGCAAATGACTCGTCATAGAGGCTCTCGTCGGAGCGCCTGCCAAGGAGATGGCATCCGCCCTTGTAGAGCTTGAGCCTGACCGTTCCGGACACGGTCTTCTGGGTGTCGTCGATCATGTTCTGGAGAAGCTGCATCTCAGGGGAGAACCAGAAGCCGTTGTAGACGAGCTCGGCATACTTGGGAATCAGTGAATCCCGAAGATGGGCAACCTCACGGTCCAGGGTGATGGATTCCATGTTCATGTGGGCAAGCCTCAGGATGGTACCGCCCGGGGTCTCGTACACGCCCCTTGATTTCATGCCGACAAAGCGGTTCTCAACAAGGTCGATGCGGCCGATGCCGTTTCTGCCGGCAAGGGTGTTGAGCTCCTTGAACAGAACTGCCGGGGACATTACTTTGCCGTTGATGGCAACCGGATCTCCGTTCTTGAAGTCGATCTCGATGATCTCGGGGGTGTCCGGGGCATCCTCGGGTCTGATGGACATGGTGTACATGTCGTCCGTGGCCTCGGCCCAGGGATCCTCGAGCACACCGCCCTCGTAACTGATGTGGAGCATGTTCCGGTCGGTACTGTAGGGCTTTGCCTTGGTCTGGGGTACCTCGATACCGTGCTCTTTTGCAAACTCCATGAGCCGTGTCCTGGAGGTGAGATCCCAGTCACGCCAGGGGGCGACAATCTTGATGCCCGGATTGAGGGCCAGGTATCCCAGCTCAAACCGCACCTGGTCGTTGCCCTTGCCCGTGGCACCGTGGCTCACGGCATCGGCGCCTTCTGCTGCGGCAATCTCGATCTGGCGCTTGGCGATCAGGGGACGGGCAATGGAGGTTCCCAGGAGGTACTGGCCTTCGTAGATGGCGTTGGCCCTGAAGGCCGGGAACACGTAGTCTTTAATAAACTCTTCCCTCAGATCCTCAACATAGGCCTTGACAGCACCGGTCTTAAGGGCCTTTTCCTCAAGGCCGTCCAGCTCCTCTTCCTGGCCGAGATCTGCGGTCATGGTGACCACCTCGCACTGGTAGGTCTCGATGAGCCATTTCAGGATAACAGAGGTATCAAGCCCCCCTGAATAGGCAAGAACAACTTTATTTATGTCGGACATGGTAAAACTCCAGTTTTTTTTATATGAAAGTCTTCTTTAAACCAACTAGTGACTTTCTTTTTTTGTTGTGGCCGGAAGCAGGTAACCCCGCTCCGGCCCTACCGGTTATTTCTGGTTGTTACGTATCAATGTTTCAAGTATGGCTTTGTGCATGTGGCGCTTGTTTTCGGCCTGGTCCCAGAACACGGCCCCGGGGGCTTCAAGGATCTCTTCGGTGATCTCTTCTCCCCTGTGGGCGGGCAGGCAATGCATGACGGTGACGTCATCTTTTGCCTTTGAAACAAGTTCCTTGTTGACCTGGAACCCATCAAAGTCATCCACCCGTGTATCCTGCTCCTCCTCCTGGCCCATGCTGGCCCACACGTCGGTGTAGATGACGTCGGCGTTTTTAACGGCCTCTTTGGGATCGTTGGAAAAAACGATCTGCCTGCCGCCCCGCTCCAACGCTTTTAAGCGGGTCTCTTCCGGCACCTGGTAGGCTTCCGGGGTGGCCACGGTGAGCTCAAGGTCGAGGATGGCCGCAGCATTGATCCATGAGTTGGCCACGTTGTTGCCGTCACCCACCCAGACGATCTTTTTGCCCTGGTATCCGCCCTTGCTCTCGATCACCGTCATGATGTCGCTCAAAATCTGGCAGGGATGGAACAGGTCGGTCAAGGCATTGATCACGGGAATGGTTGATGCTGCAGCAAACTCTTCGACCATCTCATGGTCAAAGGTGCGCATGGCAAGGACGTCCATGTACCGGGAAAGAACCCTGGCCGTGTCGCAGGCGGGCTCGTTCCTGGAGATCTGGGTGTCCTGGGTGCTCATGTAAATGGGGGTTCCACCCATCTGGATCATGGCTGTTTCAAAGGCGACCCGGGTACGGGTGGATTTTTTATCAAAGATAAGGCCCAGGGTTTTGCCGGTGAGATTGCGGTCGGGAATGCCCTGGTTGAACCTTTTTTTGTACAGTATGGCCCGTTCAAGAAGTTGGATAAGATCATCTTTTTCCAGATCAAGAAGCGAGAGTAGGTCTTTTTTCATGGGTTCTTCTCCTTATTCAAGCAGGCCATCAAGGGCCGTAACAAGTGCGTCAATTTCCTCCCTGGTAATCACCAGAGGGGGAGCAAATCGTAAAACTTTACCCTGAATCGCGTTAAGAATAAAGCCTTTTTTCATGGCCTGGGTGACGATCCCACCGGCATCCCCGTCAAGTTCCATGCCCACAAGCAGTCCTTTTCCCCTGATGGCCTTGATGGAGGGATGGTTCGCCATGAGCGATGTGAGCTTATCCTTTAAGTAAGTGCCCTTGTCCCGGGTATCCTTGAGAAAGTCGGGATGGGAGATGATTTTGAGCACCTCCAGGGCGGCCCGGGTGACCAGGGGGGTGCCGCCAAAAGTTGACCCGTGGCTGCCGAAGCTGAACCCCTTGGCCGCCCCATCAGTGGCAAGCATGGCCCCGATGGGAAGCCCGTTCCCCAAGGCCTTTGCCAGGGTCATGATGTCGGGTTTCACGTCAAAGAGCTCATGGGCGAACAGGGTGCCGCAACGGCCCATGCCCGTCTGAACCTCGTCAAAGATGAGCAGGATGCCCTTGTCGTCGCACAGTTGCCTCACCGCCTTGAGATAGTCGGGGTCAACGGAAACAACGCCTCCCTCCCCCTGGATGCACTCCATCATCACGGCGCAGACCGTGTCGTCTGCAAGGGCCTTAAGGGCCTCCATGTTGTTTAACGGGCAGTGGACAAAACCTTCCACCAGGGGAGAAAACCCTTCCTTGATCTTGTCCTGGCCTGTTGCGGACAGGGTGGCCATGGTTCTGCCGTGGAAGGACTGTGCCATGGTGATGATCTTGAACCGGCCAGGATCTCCCTTTTCTTTGAAATAACGCCTGGCAAGCTTGATGGCCGCTTCGTTGGCCTCGGCCCCGGAGTTTGCAAAAAAAACCTTGTCGGCAAAGCTTTTCTCCACAAGCAGCCGGGCAAGCTCGGCCTGGGGCTCGGTGTAATAAAGGTTGGACACATGGACCAGGGTGGCTGCCTGGTCTGCAATGGCCTTTGTCACAGCAGGATGGCAATGGCCAAGGCTTGCAACAGCAATGCCGGCCAGAAAATCGGTGTACCGGTTGCCCTGATCGTCCCAGAGGGTTGCGCCCTCGCCCTTGACAAAGACAACGGGAATCCTGGCATAGGTATTAAAGATGCAGGTGTCGGTATTTTTGATGGTATCCATGGTTTACTCCTGGTGTTGGGATTGCAAAAAGACCTGGGTGCCGATGCCGGAATCGGTGAACAGCTCCAGCAGCAGGGCATGGGATCTTGTGCCGTTAATGATATGCGCTTTTTCAACGCCGTTGGCAAGGGCTTCCAGGGCGCACTCCATCTTGGGAATCATGCCCCCCTTGATCTCTTCGGTCTTGATCATGGTGTGGATCTTCTCAGCATCAGCGGAGGAGACAAGCTCAGATTTGGCGTTCAAAAGGCCGTCCACATCGGTGAGGAGAATCAGGCGTTCCGCCTTAAGGGCGGATGCGATCTTTGAGGCCACAAGGTCGGCATTGATGTTGTAAGTCTCGCCCGCTGTTCCCACGCCCACAGGGGCGATCACAGGGATAAAGCCCTTGTCCGCCAGGGTATGGATGATCTCGGGATCAATGGCTGTGACACGTCCCACCATGCCGGGATCGATGATCTCAGGGGGCTTGTCCGTATCGGATGCGTCCACAATGGTCATCTTTTCCGCGGTGATCAGGCCCCCGTCCTTTCCGGTGAGTCCTGCGGCCCGGCCGCCCTTGGCGTTGATACCGGCCACGATCTCCTTGTTGACCTTGCCCCCCAGCACCATCTCCACTACGTCCATGGTCTTGTCGTCGGTATACCGCATGCCCCGGACAAAGGTCGAGGTGATGCCCATGGCATCCAGGACCTTGTTGATCTGGGGCCCTCCCCCGTGGACCACCACGGGTTTGAGGCCGATATATTTCAACAGGGTGATGTCGCTTGCAAAATCCTGCTTAAGCTTTTCGTCCACCATGGCATGACCGCCGTACTTCACAACAATGGTCTTGCCGGAAAACTGCTTAATGTAGGGCAGCGCCTCTATCAGTATGTCAGCTACGTTCATTGTCATAAAATATACCTCGACAGATCCTCATCTTTCACGATCTCCATGAGTTGCTCCTCCACAAAAGCGGCATCCACGATGATATTCTTCTCCGCAACATCCGGGGCGGTAAAGAGGATCTCCTCCAAAAGTTTTTCCATGAGGGTGTGGAGTCTGCGGGCGCCGATGTTTTCGGTGCGCTCGTTCACATCCACGGCAATGGAGGCGATTTTATCCACGGCATCCTGGGTGAATTCCAGCTCGACCCCTTCGGTCCTCAGCAGGGCCATGTACTGAAGGATCAGGGCATTCTTGGGCTCAGTAAGTATCCGTGCAAACTCGTCCTTGCCAAGGTTGTCAAGCTCCACCCGGATGGGAAACCGTCCCTGGAGCTCGGGGATCAGGTCCGAGGGTTTTGACATGTGAAAGGCGCCGGAGGCGATGAATAGGATGTGGTCGGTCTTGACCGTGCCGTACTTTGTGGGGACGGAACTGCCCTCAACAATGGGCAGCAGATCCCGCTGGACCCCTTCCTTGGAGACCTCCGGTCCCTGGGCGTTTCCCTTGCTCGCTATCTTGTCGATCTCGTCCAGGAAGATGATGCCGGACTGCTCTACCATCTCCACGGCTTCGGCGGTAACCTGTTCCATGTCCACAAGGTGGGCCGCCTCCTCCTGGGTGAGGAGTTTCATGGCTTCCGACACCTTGACCTTGCGCCGTTTGGTGTTCTTGGGAAGGATGTTGCCCAGCATGTCCTTCATGTTGATCCCCATCTCTTCCATGCCGGTGTTGGAGAAGATCTCGACCATGGGCATGGACTGGCCCGTGATGTCAATGTCCACAAACCGGGAATCGAGCTTTCCGCTCCGGAGCATCTTGCGAAGCTTCTCCCGGGTGGAGGGCTTTGTGGAGGTTGTCGAGACGATCTCAAGATGGGGCTCGGCGTCGCTGTTTGAGACATCGGGACTTCCCGACTCCGGCAGCAGCATATCCAGGATCCGCTCCTCGGCAATGGCTGCGGCCTTCTCCTGGACCTGTTCCTGTTGGCGTATCTTGAGGTTGTTCACCGTCAGCTCCACAAGATCCCGGATCATGGATTCCACGTCCCGGCCCACATACCCTACCTCGGTGAACTTGGAAGCCTCCACCTTATAGAAAGGAGAGTCTGTCAACCGGGCAAGGCGCCGTGCAATTTCCGTTTTTCCGACACCTGTGGAGCCGATGAGGATGATGTTCTTGGGCGCAATCTCATCCCGCAGATCATCGGAAACCTGGCGTCGCCGCCATCTGTTTCTCAGGGCAATGGCTACGGATTTCTTGGCATTGTTCTGACCGATGATGTACCGGTCAAGCTCCTTGACGATCTCTTTGGGCTTCAGGTCACTCATTACTAAATCTCTTCAATGGTTATGTGGTTATTGGTATAGATGCAAAGGGCCGATGCGATCTTCATGGCCTCGGTCACAATGGTCAGGGGATCAAGATCCGTGTGACCGACCAGGGCCTGGGCTGCGGCCTGGGCTGCGGTGCTACCGGATCCGATGCTGATCACCCCGTCATCGGGCTCTATCACATCTCCGTTGCCGGAAAGAAGGTAGGTGTACTGCTCATCGGCGGCAATCATCATGGCCTCGAGCTTGCGCAAATATTTGTCCGTTCGCCATTCCCTTGCAAGCTCAACTGCGGCCCTTGTGAGGTTGCCGTTGTACTGTTCAAGCTTTTGCTCAAGCTTTTCGGAAAGGGTGAGGGCATCGGCCGTGGCACCGGCAAATCCTGTGATGATCTGGTCGTTGTAGATCCGTCTCACCTTTTTTGCCTTGTGTTTTGTCACGATGGCGCCAAGGGTTACCTGGCCGTCACCGGCCACGATCACCCTGCCCTTGTGACGAAGGGCCAATATGGTTGTACCATGGAATGTTTCTGTCATAAATTCACCTTTTTAATTTCTATCGTCGTGGATGGGCTCTGTCGTAAACCTGCATGAGCCTGTCGTAGGTCACATGGGTATAGACCTGGGTGGTGGAAAGGCTGGCATGGCCGAGTATCTCCTGGATGCCCCTTATATCAGCCCCCGAGTCGAGCATGTGGGTTGCAAAACTGTGGCGCAGGGTATGGGGCGAAACCGGCACGTTAAGCCCGCAGGCCTTGACAAGTTTGGCAAGGATATTCCGAATGGAACTGTCCGACAGTCGGTTCTTGTCCCTGTTCAGAAAGAGGGGCCCATGGATGTTACCAAGTGCCTGGCGGTAATCCAAAAGGGCTGAAAGCGCCCTGTCCCCCACGGGTACGATCCGCTCCTTGTTACCCTTTCCCAAGACACGGACAAGATGGTTCTCTTCATCCATGTCCGGGGTGTTGAGGTTTGAAATCTCAGAGACCCGCATGCCGGTGGAGTAGAAGAGCTCAAACAGGGCCCGGTTCCTTTTTTCAAAAAGGGTCTTGGAACCAATGGAGTCAAGGAGCCTGAACACGTTGTCCACCGTCAAAAAGTGGGGAATGGACTTTGGAAACCTGGGGGATGCCACCCCGTCTGCAGGATTGTCCCCAAGGCGGCCAATGGTTATGAGGTGGTCGAAAAAGCTTCTCAAAGCAGAGAGCCTTCTTGCAATGGTTCTTTTAGAAATACCGCTTTTAGAAAGTGCTGCCAGAAAGCCACGCACAAGGGGGCTTCCCCCGTTTTTAATTTCGGCTAACAGCGAATCATCCGGAACGGGTTTGACAAGGGCATCCGGAAAACAGTGCACAAGGAACGACTTAAGATCGTTGTCATAGGCCCTCAGGGTATGCTTGGAATACCCTTTTTCAGCGGAGAGCGCACTCAAGAATGCATCGACTAACATGTCATCCCCCCATCCTTGCCTTGATCATCTTCATGTCCTCCCACACCGGTCTTTTCTTGGCAACATCCTCGATCAGGCTTGACGGATGGAACGTGGGCATCACCGGGATGCCATTGAAATCATGGAACCTGCCCCTGAGATCCGGGAGGGGGATTTTCTGATCAAGCAAGGTCTGGGAAGCGCGTCTTCCCAGGGTGCAGACAACCATGGGTTTCACCAGTTTGAGCTCCCGTTTTATGCGCTCTACAGCACCTGCGATGGGCCCTGAAGCGGGAACGCTTGAGATGTAAACCGTTTCACGGCTAAGACCGATGGCCTTGAGGATGTTCAGGAACAGCTCGCCGTCAGCACCATCATAGGGGGAGGTGCCCCTTTTTTTCTGTTCCGTGACGATGAAAAGATTGGCCTGGGGATCGCCTTCCCCCCTTAAACCGGGGGTGAACCCTTCCTGTTTGGGGGCTTGCGGTGTTTTCTTTTTGGCTTCCCAGGATCTCACCATTGCCATGGATTCTTCCGAAAGACCTATGTCCAATGCCCCGGTCTCTTTGCGAAGCGTGAGATAGGTCTTGGCCCCCTGGACTAAAGCAAAAAATTCGGATCTCAAGGATCCGGTTGGATTGTGATTCATCATGTTGTCTCTTAAGTTCTTATCTCTGGGTCTTAACGCTTTGGTTCCGGCTGGTCCATGTCAGGTCAATCTGGTTGCGATCTCGTCAAGGAGGGCGTCTGCCACCCGCTCCTTTTCCATGGAGGGGATGTCCCGGACAGTGCCGTCCCGGAAAAAGAGCTTGACCTTATTATAGTCACTGCCGAATCCGGATCCCTCAACCCCGACCAGGTTGGCGGCGATCATGTCCAGGTTCTTTTTCTCCATTTTCAACAATGCATTTGCCTCAAGGTCGTCTGTCTCTGCGGCAAATCCTGCCAGAAACTGGTGGCGCTTCTTTTCTCCGGCAAGCCTCAGGATATCGGGATTTTCCACAAGCTCCAGGGTCAGGCTATTTTGCTTCGGCCCCGGCGCCTGGTCCTTTTTCTTGATCTTGCTTGTCTTTGGATCCTGGGGCCTGTAGTCGGCCACCGCTGCCACCTTGATCACCACATCGCTCTCGTCAAGATGTGCAAGCACGGCATCGGCCATTTCCAGGGCGGATTCGACCTTGACGATTTCAATGGCAAACGGCGGTTCAAGATTCACCGGACCGGTGACCAGGGTGACCGCACCTCCCCTCTTCTCTGCCGCAGCTGCAATGGCATAGCCCATCTTTCCAGAGGAATGGTTGCTGACGTACCGTACGGGATCAATGGCCTCCCGGGTGGGACCGGCGGTGACCAGCACCTTTTTCCCCTTCAGGTCTTTTCGGGTGAGGGCCGCAACCAGCCGGTCAAGGATGAGTTCGGGTTCGGGCAGGCGCCCTGCCCCGGTGGTCTTGCAGGCCAGTTCCCCGGATCCCGGCTCCACAACAAATGCGCCGTCCCCCTCGATGATGTCAATGTTCCGCTGGAGGGCCAGGTTCTCATACATGTGGGTGTTCATGGACGGGCAGACCACCACCGGACATGTCACGGCAAGGAGCATGGTGGTCAGGGCATCATTGGCCATGCCATGGGCCATGTTTGCGACAAAGTTTGCCGTGGCAGGGGCGATGACAACGGCATCGGCCTCACTTGCCCATTCGATATGTCTTACCGACGCCTCGTTGGTGTTAAAAAGGCCGGTGCACACCTCGTTTTCCGAGAGCACCCGAAAGGTGGTCTCCCCCACAAATTCCAGGGCGGATTGTGTCATGACCACCCGGACATTGGCCCCGGCCTTTGTCATCAGCCTTAAAAGCTCCACGGCCTTGTAGGCGGCAATGCCGCCGCACACGCCAAGAATGATATTTTTATTTTTAAGCATCATTGTCTGCATCAGTTAAAAAGGTCTGTTTCCTGGGTGCCGGCATTTTTTTCAAGGGTCTGCTCAAGGGTCGGTGCCACACCGACTTCCACATAGGTGTTGAAATCCTTGTCCCGGATGGTGATCACGGCCCAGCGGGATGCCTTCTGGAAAACCATGATGCTGGCCCCGGGGCTTTTAATATTGGAGAGCATGCTCCAGTTATCCTTGGCCATGTTGTTGGTGAAAAAGTTGACCAGGGAGCGTTTCTCAATCCTGCCCTTGAGGGTGATGATGCCGGAGGTATATCCCGGCGTGCTCACCACAAAGGTTGCTTCATCGACCACGGCGAGCTCCTTGGGTACAAGCACATCTTCGAAATCATAATACACGGCTGTGGTCTGCCGGGCTTTGGTGACGGTGGCCTCGGTGGGCTTTTTGCTCTGTCCAAGATTCATGTTGGCGCATCCGGATATGGAAAGGGCGATCAAAAGTGCAAAGAAAGTTGTTGCAATGGCAGTACAGTAATGGTTTATCTTCATGGGAGCCTCCGTGGATTATAATCTAATGAACAGATAGTTTAAAAATGATACATCCCTTCTAAAACTATTTGTGGCAAATGTCAAACCCAGGGAGGGCCCATAAAACAAATTTTGTCACGGGTTTTACAAAATCTGTTAGCTTGAACAACAAATTGCGGTGAATCAAACCAAACATGGATTTAGAAAAACACAAATGATACCGGCAAATGGGGCTATGGCGGTTTTCTTTAACAATATTTCCATACTGGCACATGCCTTGCAATACTATTCAATCAAGTTCAATGAAGTTTAATCGTTAGCAGTTAGTTGTACCCAAACTTTTTTTAGGAGGACGTTATGTCTAAGAGCATGAGAAACAACCAAAAAGGTTTTACATTGATCGAGCTAATGATAGTTGTTGCAATTATCGGTATCCTGGCTGCCATTGCCATTCCACAATTTGCTGCATACAGGATTCGCGGCTACAATGCGTCCGCACAAAGTGATGTAAGAAATCTTGCAACATCCGAGGCCGCCTTTTTCTCAGATTGGCAAGTTTATGGTGTAAGCGCTGCTGCTGCTGCTGCTGCTGCTGGTGCCGGCGCACTCATTGTTGGCCCTGGGGATGCAGCAGATTTGATTACTGCCGCAGATAGTGGTGGTACAAATAGAACATTACAGGTTCCCCTTGGAAATGGGGTTTCCGCTGTTGCCACTACTAATGCAGCGGGAGCTGGTATTGCGGTCAACTCAACATTCACTGCGATCTCTAAGCATGTACAGGGAGATACCTATGTGGGTAGTGATGGTGATTCCTCAGCAATGTATGTTGACCAAGTGGCCGGTAGCAATGGAACATTACTTGCTCTTGCTCTAGAACCTGCTTCCACAGCTGCTGATGATTTCACTGGTGTGAATGGACCAAGCGGAAATCCCTGGACAGTTAAGTAGATTTTAAAAAAATGTTATTCATACGTAAGTAAACATAAAAAAAGGCACTGATTATTTTTAGGATCAGTGCCTTTTTTTAAATAGTGTAATTTTATTATATTATTGGTAATTAAACCCCAATGCTTTTGAAGCACAATCCTACAAAAAAGTTTATATGATCAAATTTAACAACATTTGGAAAACCTATTCAAAAGAACTCTTTGTGTCAAAGAACACTGCACTTCAAGGACTTTCTTTCTCACTCAAAAAAGGAAATACCCTTGGTTTAATTGGTGCCAATGGCGCTGGAAAATCCACAAGTATTCGATTACTCATGGATTTTATTCGTCCAGACAAAGGGAATATCACAATTTCAGACCACCAACCCAATAGGTTTTCAATTAGAAAACACATTGGATATTTACCAGAGACAGCATCATTTCCACCTAATTTGAATATTGTTAACTTGCTTGGGTTCACTGGAACAACCTGCAATATTCCAAGGAAAATATTAAGACTGCGTAGTGAAGAATTGTTGAATAAACTTGATCTCTGGGAGACAAGGAATAGGCCGCTACGGACCTATTCCAAAGGAATGCAGCAAAGGGCCAATTTTGTTTTGGCACTGATAAACAATCCGGAGCTTCTAATCCTTGACGAACCCATGAGTGGACTTGACCCCATGGGCAGGAATAAAATCATCCTCCTTATCCAACAATTAAAACAGGCAGGAAAAACTATTCTTTTTTGTTCGCATATTCTTGAAGATGTTGACAGATTGGTGGATGATATCCTTGTTCTGCACAAGGGGAAAAAACTTTTTTACGGCACACCGGCCGCACTGACTGATCAGGAAAGAAAATCATCAATGGCCGAAGCCTTTGTCAGTATGGTGCAAAAGGATGAATGCAATGACTAACCGTTTCTTGCGAATTCTAAGTCTTGGACAACTAATTATTATTGATGGCCTGAGACGCCACGCAATTATTGGACTCATCATATTTGCGCTTGCCGGCGAAGTGTGCGGTCTTTTATTCTTTGATTTTATTCCCAGAGATATTGGCAGGGCCTCCAATGATTTCTTATTTTCCATTGCCTGGGTTACAGGATTTATTTTTCTTCTTATTCATGGCGTCAAGGCCGCAGCCTGGGACAGTGAACGTCATGTTGTCCATACATTTCTTGCCAGGCCAATCTCACGTACAGAATATATACTTGGCGTATTTGCAGGACTTGCGATATTACTTTTGCTGCTGAATCTGATTTTAGCTACAATCAGCTGGGTTATTTTAAATCTCATAAAAAACAGTGTTGACCCATCTTATTTTCAGAACCTTTCTATCTATTTATTTATTTTATCTACTGCGGGTCTGTATTATATCCAGTTAATGATCCTTTCCGTTATTCTCTTTTTTTCCGGAGCCATACGCGGTAACCTTCCCGTTCTTTTGCTGACACTTGCATATTATTTTATCTGCAATGGTCTACCGATTGTCCGCGAATCAGTATTATTTGGGACCCAGGGAAATACAAATAACTCGCTTAACCTTATTCTCAAATGGTTAACCGCAATTTTCCCTGACTTTTCAAGACTTGATTTTAAAACACTGGTTATATCTGCGCAAAAAATAATTCCAATAAAAGAATACAGCCTGTCCTTTGGATTATCCACTATCTACATTGTTATTATATTGTGGTTTGCCACCATTTTGTACCAGAGGCGGGATTTAAACTGATGGTATTGCGTGGTTTGACGTTTTTAACACTTATTGTTATCTATATTTTGATATTTTTAAGTCTGAACCAATCCTTTCCAAACAGAAATATCAATCTTGAAAGAGCTTTGCCAACAAAATTCCAGCGAGTGACTTCCGGATATCTCAAACAGCTCGTCTCTGAAATCATTTTTATCAAAACCAGTGTGTTTATAGGCGGTGTTAAACCAGGGACTCCTGAAACAACCTATTCCGGCACACTTGCAAATAATTTTGAGGTCATGACATCACTTTATCCTGAATTTATTGATCCCTATTATTTTTGCCAATCGTTTCTCACTCCCCTTTCCCTGGAAAGTGCACAAAGAGCCAATGCTATTCTCAACAAAGGCATCGAGACCTTTCCGGATGATTTCATTCTTCGTTTTTTTTATGCATTCAACTTCTACAGATATCTGAATGATCCTTTAAAATCTGCCCAGGCCTTTAAGAAGGCGTCTGCACTTCCTGACGCTCCTCCCATGTTTGCCCACCTGGCTGTGCTATTTTCGGCAGAAGGCGGTAATATTAAAGCCGGTCTTATAATGCTCAAAACCATGGCCGCAATGGAAGACAATGAGAAAACGCTTGTCAAATACCAGCAGGAAATTGATATTTTTGAAAAAGCCTTGGTGGTTGAGAATGCCATTTCATCATATACAAAAAAACGTTTGTCTGCACCTGAAAAACTCGAAGACCTTGTACCTGAATTTATAGATCAACTACCTAAAATAGAAAACAATTTTATATTAAAATATGAACCGCCGGTTCTACGCTTAAAGCGCAAAGAGTCTTAATTAAAATTTGCCTTGCAGATGCCTACCTTGGCTCTATCCATGATTCCAAGGCACTTCGTACACTAGCTGTCTTGGCTTTTGTCTGAATAATTGTTCCTGTGGACAATTGCGTAAAGACTGTTACTTCCTTGTCTCCGGTTCCTGAACCGGTATGCAGTGCCGGGGTTGTGGCAAAGCCGGGGACACCAGTGTTTTGCAACAAGCGACTTAACTTGGCAGGCCCTGCATGGGGACCTTGACAAATTCAATGGGCAAATTCCCCTTACTGAACCTGCGCTTCCAGTATCCGAAACGGGCGATCTTTAATTTGTTTTGTCTGCAATACTCCGCTTGACTGAGTCCTGATGAAGCCCATTTCTCTCGATCTGATCGTCAAAACTGCTCACGTTCATCACCAGAACTCTGTTGTTTTACCGAATCCGGTTCCTGCAAATTTTCCGTCATATTTGAATAAGCCTCCTTCATGTAAAAGTTGGCTTACTATGACACGGCCTGGCAATCCTGAAAAGATGGGGTTTATAGAGCGCTTACGTTAGAAAAAAGAATCATCTCATTTAAACGTGACTTTGGACGATATCCGACAAATCTGATGGACCTGATTATTTTTGGCTATTAAAAATAATTACCGCTGGATCAATATTCAAAAACGTTTCACTGTGATCCGAACTCTGGCAAAATCCTATTTTAATAGCTTTTGTATATACCAGAGGGGCACTGGGTTCACACTATTCCAGCATACGCAGGATGTGCTTTGACCATCAAGAAAAGCACTGCATAATGTGGTTTTTTTTGCACTTTGAAACTATGTGAAACCCAGTGCTGCAGTCCTGCCATGGAAGTTATTCCGGTTGGGTTTTACTTTTCACCTCCAGATCAACGGTGATGGACACCGCAAGGGAACAGTTGCCGGACAGACATTTGGATTCGATGACAGCTTTGCACGGCAGAGGGATATCGCTTATAAGAAGAGGCGTGCCCTTGATATCTGTTAGCTTGAGCTCTTCTCCCATGGTGTATTCCCTGCAAGTGGTATGAATGGCTGCTCCGTTGATGGACAAAATTGTACACCTTTTTTTAGTAACAGACCCTGTCTTGGTCTTAGCATAGGGGGTGGTCGTTAGCATTAGTGTGATGGCAAAAAATACTATAGCCTTGATTAGATAGCGCATATTGTCTCCCTGTTACTCCTTTTCTCTCCAGGCCTTGATCCCGCTTCGCATTTTCAGGGCGGGGTCAATCTCTTCCGTTTCGATAAAGCCTTTGCTTGTCTGGATAAAGGCTGTGACCTTACCATCTTTCTGCTTTCCCACATGTACGCCGGGTGATGAAGCAAGGCCATCTCCAAGACTTATCATATCCACCACCTTATCCTCGGGATCACCGTCAATTACAACCGTTTTAATTCCCCCTTTGAATGCCGGATTTTTGTAGGCAGTCCCGGTCTTATAGTAGAGACCGTAGATATAACTTGAACCGCCAAAACCGCAGATGTCCGAATTGGGGATAAAAGAGGACGCAAGCACGGTTCCGCCGATAATTGCGGCCTTTTTTATGACCCGCTCTCCTGAATAATAAATTTCTCTTTCCCACCCGTCATGGTTTTCAACTTCACCTTCAAGATCGCTGAAATTACCAAAAGAGGTGGTGAGGTTAGCATACACCTCGCCGTTGTCCAACACGATAAAATCATCGGTATTTCTCAGATTCCCCTGGGTCAAGGTCAGGGAGCTTCCGGTATTTTGGTAATAGCCGTCGTTAAAAGAGGCATCCGCTCCGGTTCCATGTTCGGAATTGAAAAATGGGTCCTTAAGGCCGAAGATATATTGCTGATCTGTATTGAGTTCGTCCGCTTCTGAAATATACCGGCCGGTGCCGAAGAACGTCCAGGTATTTTCCTGGTTGTCCAGACTCAGGGTCGGCGCTGCTGTAATAGGAGCCGGTGAGTCAAACATTTTTGAAATTGTCCAGGGGTTGGTTCCGTCGTTGGGATCATCGATATAAATTCCGCAGTCCATATCTCCATAGGTACATGGAGTTGCAGTGCTTTTAAAGGGCACCCGTATTCGGTAAAGGGCCCCCTTCCAGTCAAATCCGACTCCTGCGCTGTTATCATAGGTCTCGCCAATGTAAATGGAGTCCACATTAAAGTTCATATTTTTATCAAAGGAGGCTGGATGCGCCATGAAGGCATCATTTTCGTCTGTTTCAAAGAGCCAGTCGTCGGTACCGTTTTGATGGGGTTCTCCCGTTTTTAAATCCACAACAAAGATGTGCCCCTTGGTGCTGCTGGTGCCCTCAAAATTGTCAGGTCCGGAACCAAAAACCGCGAACCACTTCTCACCCACTTTAATAATGGCAGGATAGGAGGTTGAAAGCCCCATATCGGTATCGTTATCGGCTGTCTGACCGGGACTTGCAGGTATGGCGTAGGACCTCTCCCACAAAAGCCTTGGATTTCTGGGATCGGTAATGTCAAGGCATGAGTAGGAGGGATAAAAATGACGGGTTTCATTGGTAACGGTGCCAGAACCGTCGTCAAAGTCACCATTGGCCCAGATATGCCGCCCCCCGAAATTCATTCCGGCAAGAATGAAGGTCCCCCAGTTGTCATCTGAATCCGTATCCGAGTAATGGGTGTCATCGGGCAGGATTTTGGCATCAAAGGCCTTGAGCTTGAGATCGTTGTAATAGACGTGGGTATAGCTCTGGGAAGGCAGCCATTTAAGATGGGGAAGCAGGGCCTGGGGAATATAAGCCCACAGCTCGTCTCCTATGGATTCGGTGGTTCCCGACGGTTTTATATACTGCATATTGCCGGCATCGTATTGCCAGGATGTAAAGGCGTGGATCATTCCATCATTGCCTCCCACATAGATTACAGTCTCCCTGTTTCCGATTTCGCTGTAATACTTAAAATACGACTCATCTCCGTAAAGCAGGTCATAATTTTCATAGGGGGTTGTGACAAGGATTGGGCTTGAATGAACAATATCTCCCAGCTTCCAGCTGCTTCCCGCAATTCCGGTTAGATTTCTGTCCCGTATCAAAGCGCTACCCTGAAATCCTGTGTTGGTTCCCCTGATGAAGTTGATGATATTGTTGAATCTGTCCCCATGGGTCAGCCCCAGGTTACTCCATGCTGCATTGCTTTCCACACCCAGGTAGGGTTTAATTGCCGGGATATCGGTGTTGAACCGGACCAACTCCCCCGAATCGTCAAAGGGATCATCCCCGCTGTCCACCTCTCCGTCCACATTGCCTTCATCCACAACACCGTCCCCATCCATGTCCAGGTAGGTAAAAATTTTTCTGGTTGAAGGAACCCGGCTTTCAAGATTTGATCCAGCCTCCCAGATGGGGAGGACTTCTGTAAGATTGACGGTATCCGCTGGCATGACTGCGGCCGAATGATAGTCGGGATAAGGGGTGGAGGATACGTCATAACGCTCCACCTTGGTGTCTCCTCCCTGGTCGACAAAGTTCAAAATTTTATCGGCTGACAGGTCAAGGGTTTTATTCATGTTGGAGTCCTCCCTCATGTTACCGTAGGGATCAATCCACAGGGACTGGAGGGAGCCCACCCATTTGATATCTCCTGGTCCGGATGGAGAAGGTACATTCGGTCTGAAGTAGGCCTGAATAACGTTGCCTTCTCCCTCGGTGGCGGAGGAGATAATGGAAACCGAGGTTCCCGATGCCGCTCGCCTTAGGATATCGGTGATGGCTGCACCAAGAGCCTCTTCCAGTTTGTAACCGTCCCTGGCCTCAAAATAGGTATCCGGAATGGCATCTCCGTCCTTGTCCCACTCCAGTCTATCCTCCGGGGGATCGGTGTAGTCTCCGTCGGGTTTGTTGTCTCCGTCCCGATCCTCGAAGCTTCCGTTTCTTGCGGCATCCTTTAAAAGTTGTCTTGCATCATCGTCATCCCCCATGGCGTACACCGTGTAGAGGATAAGATTCTGGTCCCCGTCAAGTTCTGTTTTACCCACGGTGCTGCTCCTGAGATCCGTGGTTCTTGCATAGAGGGCTATATCGTCCAGAAAGTCGCTTCCGTTGCCATAGCTGCAGTCACTGCTGGATTCGTCACAGGAGGTTATATCTTTGCCGTCGTTGTCAAAATCCTTAAGGCTGGCTGGAATTTTACTGTCCATTGTGGATGCGCCGTCGGTCAGGAGAATCACAAAGCTCTTGGCGCAAGAGACGAACTCGGTACCGTTGTGGTATGGATCATCCCCCACATTGGCGGCGGGGATGACATTGTTGGGATAATCCAGGCCTGACTGCACAGCCTCCTGTTTGAAATATTGGGTGGCTACATAATAGGCTTCAGCCAGGGGGGTATAGGTGTTGCATGGGGTGTTTTGCAGATCGGTAATAAGGGAGGTCATGTTGGTGCCTATGGTGGCAGCGATGTATCCGCCGCTCTCACCATTTCCTGTTCCATTGTTGAAGAACTCGTTGCCCCACCGGGCTTTGTCTCCGTAGCGTTGAAGGATGCCTGCCAGGTTGTCCCCGCTATCGTAGTTGTGAAAATCCTCAGGCTCATAGGCTTTCTCCTTCTGGACTTTCAAGGTGTAGGAGGTCCCGCCGTCGGAGGGATCGGAGTCGGTGTCAACGTAAATATACCCGTCATTCATTTCATAATAGTAGTCTCCGTCATAGGGGGAGACTGCGGCATTGTTTGTGGAGTCAAAATGCCTGATGAAATCCCGATCTGACTGGTCCGGGGTTTCACAAATATTGGTCTGGTTTCCACCGCCTGTCCTAGAGGTTGCAAGCCCCCCCATGAGCACCTTTCTCAGGATGTCTACCCGCCTCATGGCACACCAGTTCATCCAGTTGCCGTCCCACAGGCCGCTGGTGACGATCTCCGTGTCATAGAGGTTGTGGGGGGTGCCGGATAGATTCTCGACCTTCCAGTATCCACCGGACGACGGGTCCCCTATGTATTCCACCTTTTTATACTTGTGAGAAAAGAGGTTAGAGGTGTAAGAGTAGAAGTAATCGGGGTTGAAGTAACCATAATAACGGGTGGCACTCTTCTGGTCTATTTCGATGTGTAGCTTTGGCGCTTTGTCCGAGCTTGCATCCCTGCTGTAGGCCATCCTTCCACTGCCGGGGCTTCCGGAGGGGTTGGTGAGTTTCAGCGATATGGCATTACCTTCGGCCCAATCGTCTCTGTCCACTATTTCCTGAATAATGGTTTTCAGCTCCGGCGTGTTGTGTGTTTCATCCACCGTGTTCCAGGGTGTGACTGTCCAGTTCACAGATGCACTTGTTGCGGTTCTACCGGATATTTCATGACTGCTATCGTCGTAATCTTCAGCGTTGTTTATGTCTTCGCCGTGGATGGCAATGGTTATGTCTGCCTGGGGATTAGCGTAAACACCATGGGTGGTGAATTCAACATGGGCACTCTTGATTGTAGCGCCCTGGGGAATTTTTAAACTCTGGAATCTTATCCCTATTAGCATATCAGGGTAGGTGGCATCAATGTCACGGCCGATATCCAGATCATTGTTGGAGTAATACGAATAGCCGTCGGAGAGTCTCTCCTCGGCATCATCGTCCGATGAGGACACAGCGACAACCAACGAGTTGTACGGTGCTCCCCCGTATGAATCACTAACAGTACCGCCGTTCCCAGGCCAGGCACCGTAGGCGTTGAAATTCATGCTGCCGGAGTTGTCCAGGAGGATCAAAATATTGGGTTCCACTGTTTCGGTGAGAAAGATGGGGTATGACGTATAGTCAGCCATGACAGGTTCGGTATAGGAGAATCCCGGGGCCGCTGAAACAAAAAAAAGAAAGACGCCTGCCATTATGGCTATTCGTGTTCTTAGCATGATCATAGTCCTCCTGCGGTTCCAAGCACCTTGAGATACCTGGAACCTACTGTTGATTGTGCATTGGAAGGCCCCCTGCCCAGTGAATCAATTCCGAAATAGATGCCCTTCAAACTTGCGCCATGTCCTTCCATGCCGCTTGCGAATTCCGCACCTCCGCCGACTAGGCTGACGCTCTTCAGCCGTTCCACATCCACATCAATGGTATGGGTTCCGTCATTTTGGAAGGAGATGTCAGCAGCCGTGTCATAATCTTCAAATCCGGAAAGTTCTCTGAAAAAAGTGCGTCCGCTTGCAGTGTCAGATGATCCGGCGTCGCCATAGGTGAAGGGAGAGGCGGTGTTCAGATATGGGGTGGCCTTGTCATTAATGGCTTTTGAAATCACCTTTGCAACCGTGTACACGCCTGAATCGGAATTATGAAATGCCATCTTGTGGATTTTGTCATTTCCCGATATCAAGATCTCAATCTGGGATGTGTTGGTAGCTGCAATGCCGAGGATGGTAAGAACCAGGAGAATCATCATGGCAATGAGAAGGGCAGATCCAGTGTCATCGGCAAGGGGAGCGAAAGCAGGTGGTTGTCTTTTTTTTTTGCTGAACTGCATCAAACTTTTCCTCCTAAATTGATACCTTAACAATATCAAATACAACTTGCCGGGGATTACCAAAATCCAGCCACTGTACAAAGACCCGGATTCTTAAGGTGTTTTCCATGGGCTCGTCCACGGCAACATTCCAGTAGACATCATACCTGCCGATGGTTTCGCTGTGATCCGCCCCTCCAGGTACGTCATCCAGTCCGAAACCGTCTCCGTCATCATCGGTGCCGTTGTCATCACCATCTTGATTCGTTCCGTCGTTGTCAGTATCGCTGAGTTCAGGGTCATCATAGGGTAACGCTAGGAGCTGTTCAATCTTATTTGTTCCGATAACGGCAGCCTCTGTCAAGCCCATGGCTCCGGCGTTTCCCTTGATTCCGGAAACCTGCATCCCCCCCAGGGCAAGCAGACCGAAGGATAAAATGACCATGGCAATCAAGATTTCCAGAAGGGTAAATCCCTTATTATCTACAGGAACGCACGCAACAGTCATAATCCAAGGTTCCTAAGTTTAATGGTTTGCACCATGAGCTTGCGTCGGGTGTTATCGTTTACTGCTATGTGCTTGGATCCCACGACATAGGTACTTGTGTTGCTGAAAGCTCGGTCGGGGTTTTCAATGCGTGCTAGAAGCCAGATTCTCACACATCTGATGGTGTCCAGTTGCATGGTTTCTCCCATTGCAGTACCTCCTGGGGTATCGTTGACATCAATGAGTCCGTCATTGTTGGTGTCTAGCCTATCCCATAAACCATCACCATCACTGTCCGTAACCCACCTGATGTTCCCGCCGTCCACTTCCAGAGCTCCGTTATCATCGCTGTCATAGGCGTAGGCGAAACTTAACGCTTCGATATCTTGCACCACTGCCGATCCCCCCGGCGTACGGCGCAGGGTATTATCGTTCCCATCCCCGTTGGAGTCGTAGAGCTCATAAAAGAAATTTTCTCCTCCTCCTGGGGCGCCTCCATCATCTAATAAGTCTGAATCAAAGCTAAAACCATCCTCATCGGCGGACACTATTTGATACAAACCGCTCTCTTGAGGATCATATCCCGCCATCCTGATTTCCCGAGTCATGATATCAAGTGCGGCTCTCAGGTTCTGATGCATGGTGACAACCCGTTCCTGGAGAATGTAGCTTTCTTGTTGGGAGCTGTAGGTGTTATAAATGCCAGTGATCACAATGCTGGAGATGGCAAGGGAAATCAGGATTTCGATAAGTGTGAATCCGTGTTCTGTATACAATTTACCAGATAAATTCATATTGTTATTCCCAATTGATAGCGCTGAATTTACGTAGCCTGATACCCCCGGTGGTCAAGACGGTCACGGCATAACAGGTGTTGTTGTTATCATTGTCTAAATAAACCGTACCCGTGTTTGCAGTGCCCCTGCTGGAGAAGGTCAAGGAGGCGACCTGATTGCATGGATCTCCATCCCAGTTGTTCCCGCCTGAACCGCCAGTCCCAAAATCAATACCATTCTTATACCCGGACAAGGTGATAATGTTCTCTCCCCCATCAAGGTTCCCATTGCCATTGGAATCAAAAAAATACCGCCCGGGTGTTACACCTGAATCAAAGACAAGGCGGTTGGACCTGTTCTCCTTGACGGCTACCATTCTTGCCCTTTGAAGATTGGAAACAAGATCCTTGGCTGCTGTCTTCAACCGAAGGTCAGGCAGTGTGGCGAGGATATTTGGCACGGCAATTCCGACCAGAATCCCGATAATGGCCATAACAAAAAGCAGCTCTATCAATGTGAATCCCGACGGGGGACACTGCCGACTTTCAGACGCCCCAATGTTTTTATTGTTTATTGTCATATCGGCAGTCCAAAACATTTTTATATTTCCCCTCCATGGCAACGTCGTTTACGAAACAATCGCCACGGGCAGCCTTGGTTACACACCGCTCTGCCCACAACAACGGTAGAAAGTCCCGTTCGGTCACATGGACTTTCATATAAAATGATTCTGATTATATAAGTTTAGCAAATAACGTTCCTGATTCAAAATTTTTTAATTTTTTTATAACCGGCATGGCCAGAGCATCCGACTGTATCCACCACAAGATAAATATGAAAGCCCAGCAATTACCCTTTTGATGATGGTAATTTAAAATAGTATTATTTTCATGTAGAGGATCAGATGACTGTGCTGTAAACGTTATGCTCGGTTATATTACACATACTATATGTGATCGGCGGCCAAAACGATTATATTTCACTAATGACAGCTGTTTTCAATAGCAGCTATGAAAGATTTTCTGCCCATTTATTTGAAGCAACAAGATCTGAAGCAGATCTTGTTACATCAGTTGACTTTTCCCATTCATATTGCCGATTGGAAGCTTATTCATTCTACTCCCCTTCCTCCTGCTTGCTTAAGCGGTAACGGATGGATCTCAGGCTCAGGCCCAACAGTTCGGCAGCCTTGCTCTTGTTTCCCCCGGAGATCTCCATCCCTTTTTTCAGATAGGCCTCCTCAATGGAGAAGAGGATCTTGTCAAGATCCACCCCCTGCCCCACATCGTCAAGATCGAACCGGCATCCCTTGATCCCTTCGATCCACCGGCGCTTCTTGTGCAGCGAGATGGAGAGGCTTTCGGGAAGGATAATGTTGGTGGAAGAGAGGGCAACGCTTCGTTCTATTAGATTTTCAAGCTCCCGGACATTGCCCGGAAAACTGTATTTATTTAAAAAATCGATGGCGTAGGAGGACAGTTTTGAGATATCCTTATTCATTTTTTTTGCGTATTTTTCGGTGAAAAAATTGGCAAGGAGCTGGACATCGCCTTTTCTGTCCCTCAGGGGCGGGACCTTCAGCGGGATGACGTTCAGGCGGAAAAAGAGGTCTTCCCTGAATTTACCCTCGATCACCTCCTGCTCCAGTCGCTTGTTGGTGGCCGAGACGATTCTCACATCCACGGTGATCTCCTGGGTGCTGCCCACGGGTTTGACAACGGTCTCCTGGACAGCCCGAAGAAGTTTCACCTGGAGCATGGGGGGAAGCTCCCCAATCTCGTCAAGGAATATGGTTCCCTTGTGGGCCGCCTCGAACAGCCCTTTTTTTTCGTTTATAGCCCCGGTGAACGAACCCTTGACATGGCCAAAAAATTCGCTCTCTATAAGGGTCTCCGGTATTCCGCCGCAGTTCACCACCACAAATGGTTTGTCACAACGGTCGCTCATATCGTGGATGGCCCTTGCAATGAGCTCCTTACCGGTTCCGCTCTCCCCTGAGATGAGGACGTTGGTCTTGGTGGTGGCCACCTGGTTGATCATGTCGTAAATGCGTCTCATTCCGGGACTGTTCCCGATGATCTTGCCAAAGTGGAGGTTGAGCTCAGGCCCGGCGGCAGCGCTCTGCTTTTTACCGCCGGTTTGTTTCAGCTCCAGGGCTTTTCTGATGGTCGCTTTAAGTTCTGTATTATCAAAGGGCTTGGGAACAAAGTCAAAGGCACCTTCGTTCATGGCCTCCACTGCGATCTCCGTGGTGGAGTATGCGGAAATGAGGACCACCACGGTGTCGGAATCCTTTTTCTTGGCGGCCCTGAGGACATCAAGACCTGTGAGGTCGCCCAGGCGAATGTCGGACAGGACAAGGTCAAAGCTTTGGTTCGTAATAACCTTGACGGCCTGCTTGCCGTTTATTGCCAAGGAGACGTCGTACCCCTCCTGGGAGAGCATCACCTCCAGGAATTCGCGCATGCTCAACTCGTCGTCGACAACTAGAATTCTCTGGGCTCTGGCCGCCATGGCTTAACTCCTTTGAAAAACGATACCTCCCTGAACCATTGTCAAGAAGACATCTCCCTTAACTTCCATGCCTGAAAACGGTGTATTTCTGCTCTTTGACACAAAGGTGGCAGGATCGATCACATGGCACCTTTCCGGATCGATCACCGTGATATCCGCGACATTCCCAGGGATCAACCGGTTGTCCATGCCGAGAAACGCTGCCGGGTTCCTGGACATCTTCTCAACCAGTGTTTCCATGGTAATCACCCCGTCCTGAACAAGCTTTAGCGACAGGGAAAGCGATGTTTCAAGCCCGATGATCCCGAAAAGTGCACTGTCGAACTCCACCTCTTTTTCAAGTTTCGAGTGGGGTGCGTGGTCGGTGGCGATCATGTCGATGGTGCCGTCCTCCAGGCCCTTGATGATGGCAAGCCTGTCTGTTTCGGTTCTAAGGGGCGGGTTCATCTTGGCATGGGTATCATAGTCTGCCACGGCCTGGTCCGTCAATGTAAAATAATGGGGTGCGGTCTCGCATGTTACCCGGACCCCCCGCTCTTTTCCATGGCGGATGGCATCAACCGACTCTTCACAACTGACATGGGCGATGTGGAGCCTGGCACCGGTAAGCTCTGCAATGGCAATGTCCCGCATGACCATGATGCTCTCGGCGGCATTGGGTATTCCCTTTAAACCGAGCCGGGTTGCAACGGTGCCCTCGTTCATGGAACCGCCACTGGCTAAGGAAAGATCTTCGGAATGGGAGATGACGGGAAGACCAAGACCCGATGCATACTCCATTGCCCGGCGAATGACGCTTGAATCCTCCACCGGACGGCCGTCATCCGATATGGCGACCATGCCGGCCTGTTTCATGTCACTGTACTCGGAAATGGTGGTGCCCTTGAGACCCAGGCTGATGGCACCCACGGGATAGACCCGGGAGAGCCCGATCTCCTTGGCCCGGTTGACAATGAATTGGGTCACCTGGGCGTTGTCGTTCACCGGATGGGTGTTGGGCATGGGGCAGACCCCGGTGAATCCCCCCTTGGCGGCGGCTCGCAAGCCCGATTCGATGGTCTCCTTGTACTCGTGGCCAGGCTCCCTCAGGTGAACATGGAGGTCGATCAATCCGGGGACGAGTATCATCCCTGTGACATCGATTGTTTTGACCTCAGGTTCCGGATCCTCCGCCGTTGGCGGGATCAGGGCGTGGACAAGGCCGTTCTTTACAAGGAGATCCTGTTCTTCATCCATGTTTCCAGGATCGACAATTCGTGCGCCTTTAAATCGTATCAGCATTTCTGCTACCTCCTGCAAGCAAATAAAAAAGGGCCATTCGAAGGGCCACACCGTTGGTCACTTGGTCTAAAATCACAGAGTTGTTTCCGTCAGCCACCTCATTTGATATTTCAACCCCGCGGTTTAACGGCCCCGGGTGCATGATGATGGCGTCGGGTTTTGCTTTTTTCAGCCGTTCGGTATTGAGGCCGAACAGGGCGGCATATTCCCGTTCAGTGGGAAAGAGTATGGACCCCTGGCGCTCCTTCTGGATCCGGAGCATCATGACCACATCGGCATTGTCGATGCAAGAATCAATATCAGGGGCCACCCGGCAGCCGAGCGCTTCAATTCCCTTTGGAATCATGGTTTTCGGGGCGGACACCGTGACCGTGGCCCCCATCTTTGTAAACCCGAGGATGTTGGACCGTGCCACTCTGGAGTGGCTGATGTCGCCGATGATGGAGACCTTTAGTCCCTCGATTTTCCCCTTTCTCTCTTTGACGCTCATGAGATCAAGCAGGGCTTGGGTGGGATGGGCGTGGATGCCGTCCCCGGCGTTTATGACCGAGGCGTTTACCCGTTTTGCAATCAGATGGGGAGCGCCGGAAGAGCCATGGCGAAGGACGATGATATCCGGATTCATGGCCTCAAGGGTTCTTGCCGTATCGATGAGTGTTTCGCCCTTGACGATGCTGCTGGAACTCTTGGAAAGGGAGATCGAGTCGGCACTCAGCCGCTTGGCCGCAATGTCAAAGGATGACTTTGTCCGTGTGCTGGGTTCCTGGAAAAAGAGAACAATGGTCTTGCCCCTCAGGGTCGGCACCTTTTTTACGGGTCTCTTTGAGATCTCCTTCATCCCCTCGGCCGTATCCAGAATCATGGATATATCCTGGAGGGAAAGGGATTCGATATCGAGGATATCCTTGTGTTCAAAGCGCATGTGATGATTCCTATCTATATGTCTTTAAAGAATTGAGTTGTCTGCCACCTGTTGTACTATTTTAACGCGTCTCCGATTCTGTTCCAGCGAACCCCGAACGCCTCTTTGTTCCAGGACCAGTAGATGATGAACGCCTTACCCCTCACGGCCTTAAGATCGACAAAGCCCCAGAACCGTGAGTCGTGGCTGTTGTCCCGGTTGTCCCCCATGACAAATAGCGAGTGGTCCGGAACGGTGACCGGACCGAAGTTGTCCCTGACGGTAAACTGGACCGGAATGATACGGGGATCCTTGTGGATGGCGTACTCCTCCGATGTTTGAAGGGCGTCGTTCACAAAGAGCTGTTTGTTTTTTATCTCGATTTTGTCTCCGGCAAGGCCAACCACCCGCTTTATAAAATCCTTTTTCGGATCTTCGGGATATTTGAAGACAACAATATCCTTTCGGTCAGGGTCTGAAATTGATAACAGGGTCTTACCGTCGGTGAACGGAATTTTCACTCCGTAGATAAACTTGTTCACAAGGATGTGATCGCCGATGAGAAGTGTGTTCTTCATGGATCCTGAAGGAATTTTAAATGCCTGGACAACAAAGGTTCGAATGAACAGTGCAAGTACCACCGCGATGAGGATGGCTTCGATATTCTCGCGCAAACTGCTCTTTTTATTCTCAATACTCATTTTATTTTTCTTTCCTTGGGGTCAGGTTTCGCTTACATTGGTTGGGGGTCAGAGTTAGCTTATTGACACAGCTAACTCTGACCCCCAACCGTTACATAGGCAAAGCCCGACTCCGTTAACATTACAATAAGCTACGTCTGACCCCGTTAACGTGACCCCGCTACATTAAAACATGTGCTGGGGCTCTCCAAGAAGGAACTCGCCCTTCTCAATGGAACGTTTAAGGGTAGCTGCGATCTTCCTTGCCCGGACCATGCTCGACAGCGGCACGGTTTGGATGGCCCGTCCCTCAATCATAATCGTTCCACTTTTGAGTTCGGCATAGCTGACCTGGCCGTAGCTCTTGGAGATGCCTTCAGGATAGTCATGGCCGTAATCCACTACCTGGGTGAAGATTTCGTCGTCGGATACGGCGGTGTATTTAACCATCTCCTCGTTGAGAATGGGAATGGGGATACCCAGGCCCACGGAAAGGGAAATGCCGTAGCCCCGGATGCTCTGGCCAACCAGCCATTCCGGTGACATCTGCTTGAGGTCTCCCATCACGAACAGGGTGCCAGCAGGGGTCAACGGGACGCCACCGGGGGTTCGATCCACTGCGGTCTTATGCTGGGTGCCCTGCCAGGTGACATACCCCTGGGCCCCGCCTAGGAATATCCGCGTACCCAGTCCGATGGTCTTGAGGTAGGGGTCGTTAAAGAGCGGGCTCAGCGCTCCTGCCGTAGAATAACTGGCATTGCCCATGTCGGGTTTCAGGGTGCCCATGTAAGTGTATTTGATTTTGTCTGTCCGGTTGATGGCACAGTTGTAGTTCTGGTACCCGTTCCTTGGGTTGCACAGGGTTGCGCTGGGAAGATCTTTGAGGGTGACGATTTTTTCGATCTTTCGATTGGGATAGCAGTCGGTGCCGTAGCTCTTTGCCACAAGTTCTATCTCTTTTCCGGCCACAAGATCCTGGATCACGTGACCGCCACCGTAGTTGAACTCACCGGGATGAAGCTTGTTTAAAGGATCATCCTCCGATGTCTGGGTGGCGCCCAGAAAACAGTCCACGGCCGCCACACCCGAGTAGGCCGGCACGTTGTTGAACCAGGTCTCGGTGGTTCGAATGAGTGGCTTTGTATGACCGATGTTGATGAAGGCTCCTGAGGAGCACATGGGAGCAAAGGTACCCGTGGTGACGACATCCACAGATCTTGCCGCCTCTACAGGGCCCTCTTCCCTCACGATATCGATGATCTCTTCGGCCGTTACAACGACGGCCTTGCCGTTTCTGATCCGTTCATTGATCTCTTGATAGGTCTTGTTAATCTTGTGATCGCCCATTTCATGCCTTTACTATTAGATATAATATTTCGTTGTCCGTCTATTTCAACGCAGTTTCAACCTCGGTTATATTGTGAAGAATGTTGTTCTTAATCCAGTTTCGGTCCCACCATTCCACGGGATTTACAAAGACGTTGTTGACGGCAACGCCGAAGTGGAGGTGATCTCCTGCCGCAAGTCCTGTGGCCCCGGTTTTCCCGATGATGTCCCCCCGCTCAACCATGTCGCCCTTGGTGACGGCAATGGAACTCATGTGAGAGTAAAGGGTTGTGAGGCCGAACCCGTGGTCGATGACCACAGTGTTGCCGAAGATCCCCACATGATCCGTGGAAAGAACCCTTCCCCGGTTGGCTGCCGGAATGGGTGCCCGGGAGATGGAGGCAAGATCAATGCCCATATGGACCTGACGGTCAACCTCCCTGCCCTTATATTTGTAGGTTCTGTGATCCGCAAAATTTGCCCGGTTGGCAGAGCCCGGAAGCCTCAAAAAGCTCCCTTTCCACATCATGACGTTGTCTGTGAACTTTGCATCCGATAGAACCGTTTCAATGTTCTCTTTTCTCACCTGGCTGTTGATATGGATGAACTTGGCCAGCAGGGGATTCTCGGCCGATTGAAGATCTAAACCGGTGGTATCCACATCAAATTCCGGTATTTTTCCGTTTAAAAAACTGTCCGGCAGGTTTAAAATATCGTTTTTGAACTTCCGATCCCTAATATAATGGTAGAATCCCCGTTTGGAAACATTTCCTGCCGGGTCTTCGGCCTTGATGACCATGTCGATTCCAGGTCCCTGTTCATAACTTAAGGCGAAAAAGGCGGCAAAAACGTTTTTATTCTTGAACATTCCAGAATATCCCGGAAAAAAATTGGGGCCCACCTGGACCCCGCTTGTAATGTCGTCCTCATAGAGTCGGTAGATGACAAGCCCAGCGCCACCCCGGGTCACATTGTGCCGGTTGGTAAGGATCTCTATTTGGGGAGGTTTGGTATCAATGATCACCTTTTTGTCCATAAGCACGGTGTTACCCCGGTTCCACCCCCGCCATGAGTAATCCGAGGCGGTGATCTTCAAGAAGGCTTCTCCGTCCTGCATGCCGTATTTCCAGGACTCCACAGGGATTTTAAAGTTCTGGTCAAGAACCTGGGAGCCGATAAAAAGACCCTGGTAACCCAGGGGTGGATATTTTTTGTCCAGCAGGATTTTTTCCTTACCTGCCTGAACAATGGAAACCCGTATGGAACGAAGGCCGGTCCCCTGATCCGTGGCTTTGAGAGACATTTCGTAGGAGCGGTTGAGGTAGACTGACGGAAGTTTCACAGAAAGGACGGGTTGCTTTCCTTCAAACTCGTTTGCAAAAAACCACCCCAGGGGCAGAACAACCATCAGAATAAAAAGGAAAATAAACAGCTTCTTCACGCATTACACCTATTGTTTCAGGAGAATCTTAAGATTTCAATAAAAAGTTCAGCTAAAATACCAGTAATAGGCCAAGTTATCAAGGCATTTTCCATTCTTGACTTTTCAACCGTCAAAAGATAGCCTTAAGGGGAGTTTTCGGGGTCGTGATGTAGGCCGGAAACGTCTCCGTCACCACCGGGCCCCGGCATAGCATCGTATAGAATTAACCATGGAGTATTTTTTTGATGAACAACTACTTTTCCACCATCGCGCCGTGCACCAACGACTCGTTTCTTCTCATTGCAGGCCCCTGCGTCATTGAGGACTACGAGACAACCTTTGAGACGGCAAGCCATCTGAAAACAGTCTGTGAGGCGCTTGGGATTCCTTTTGTGTTCAAGTCCTCCTTTGATAAGGCCAACCGCAGCTCGGTGGACGCGTTCAGGGGACCGGGATTTGAACGGGGCTTGGAGATCCTTGCACGGATTAAGAAGGAGCTTGGGGTGAAGGTCATTTCAGACATCCACTCACCCGAACAGGCGGCACCTGCGGCAAAGGTGCTTGACATCCTTCAGATTCCGGCATTTCTGTGCCGCCAGACAGACCTGATTTCCGCCGCCGCTGCAACGGGCAAGCCGTTGAATATTAAAAAGGGACAGTTCCTTGCCCCCCTGGAATGCAGCAATATCATCAAAAAGGCAAAGGCCGCCGGTTGCAACCAGGTCAGCATCACCGAGAGGGGAACCACCTTCGGGTACAATAACCTTGTGGTTGACTTCAGGGCCATCGATATCGTCCGGGGCCTTGGTGTTCCCGTTGTTTTTGACGCCACCCACAGCGTTCAACTTCCCGGCGGTGCAGGCAGTTCCTCGGCAGGGGAGCGGAAATTTGCACCGACCCTGGCAAGGGCGGCCATTGCAGCAGGCGCAGACGGTCTCTTTATTGAAACCCATCCTGATCCTGACAAGGCCCTGTGCGACGGACCCAACTCCCTGCCCCTTGCCCAAATGAAACCGTTCCTTGAAACCCTGCTGGCCATCCGGAAGGCTGTGGGACCGATCCTATGAATCATCCTTCCGACGTTCAGGAAAAGTTAAGTAATCTAAAACTCCTCCTTCTTGATGTGGACGGCGTCCTTACCCGTGGCACCGTCACCTACACCGACCAAGGGGACGAAATAAAGAGCTTCAGCGTAAAAGACGGCCTTGGCCTGCGACTGCTAATGGATGCGGGGATTCGGGTCGGGATCATCACCGGCCGCAGATCCAATGCCCTTGTTGCAAGATGCAACAACCTTGGTATCGATCTTCTCTTTGACGGCATCATAGACAAGGTTTCGGCCCTTGAAGCAATACTTGCCCAGACCGGGATTACGGCCGGGGAAACGGCGTTTGCAGGAGATGACCTGCCCGACCTCTGCGTAATGAAGCGGGTGGGGCTTGCCATCACCGTTTTCGACGCCTCCCCGGATGTTAAAAAAGTCGCCCGAATCATCACCCCCCAGCGGGGCGGAGAGGGTGCGATCCGCCAGGTGTGTGAAGACGTATTAAAGTCCAAGGGACTCTGGGATGGGATTGTGGCCAGGTTCTCCCAATGATGTTTAAGCGAGACGCTCCAAGAACCGTCAAGGCAATTTTTGTTCTTCTCCTTGTTTTCCTATCCGTCGGCCTGGTAGCACTTTACTACAAAGAGAAGCTCACCTCCGGAGAAATCGTGCTCAAGGAGATCTCCATCGACTCCAAGGCCGCTCTGATGCTGAACTCAATGCACCAGACCTCCACAAGGAACGGGATCAAGGAGTGGACCTTGGATGCCTCCTCTGCAAAACTTCTGAAGGATAAGAACAGGGCTGTGATGGCGGACGTCAATGTGGTCTTTTTCATGGAAAACGGCGGCAAGGTCAACCTCTCTTCCGCCAGGGGAACCCTTGATACCACGACCCATGACATGACCTTTTCGGATAAGGTCGTTGTCACCCATGGAGCGTATACCCTGGAAACTGACGAGTTGCATTATGACAAGAAAAGACATATACTCTATTCAACGGTCCATATCAGGATCATGGATAAGGAATCCCTCCTTGAAGCCGATGCAATGGAGACGGATCTCAACAGGAGCACGACTAGGCTCAAAGGAAATGTAAGAGGAAGATTCAGTGAAACATTTGATTTTTTTAGTGGTATGGACGGTAATTCTTAACCCTGTTGCCCTTTGGGCTGCCGAAGATACGATTCCGGAGGACAGAAGCCTTCACGTAACCTCGGACACCATGATATCCGAACGGGATACCGCCTTTGTCGAGTTTGTCGGCAACGCCAAGGCAACCAGCCGGGATTCCGTTGTCCACGCAGACTCAATCAAGGTTTTCCTATATAAAGACGAAGAGAAGAAAAACCTGGCTAAAGAAGACGAGCAAAACATCAAAGAGATACTTGCCACGGGGAGTGTTCGATTTATCTCCGGTGATCGAAAGGCCTTTGCAGAAAAGGCCGTGTTCACCACCGTAAACCAGACGCTGATCCTTACCGGCGGCTCTCCAAAGGTGATTACCGGTGAAAGCTTTGTCACGGGTAAAAAGATCACCGTGTTTAAAAACAACGGCAGGGTTGTTGTGGAGAGCGGAAAGAAAAAGCGTGTTGAAGCGCTCTTTAACGCCAACGATAAAATCGATAAGAAAGAGGTTGAATGATAAGCCTTGTTCTTAATAAACTGGTCAAGATCTATAATGGACGGCCTGTGGTGAACGGGGTCGAGGTCGTTGTCAACCAGGGTGAGGTAACCGGGCTTCTCGGGCCCAACGGCGCGGGTAAAACAACCACTTTTTACATGGCCGTGGGGATGATTCAGCCTGACAAAGGTCAGGTTTTCCTTGACCGGAGCGACATAACAGACTATCCAATGTACATGAGGGCAAGAAAAGGCATTGGCTACCTACCCCAGGAGGCGTCCATCTTCAGAAAACTCACCGTGCGACAGAACATTACGGCGATCCTGGAAGTGCTTCCGGATGTCGACCCTGACATCCAGGGAAAAGCAGACCGGCTCATGGAGGAACTGGGCATCTCCCGCCTTGCAGATCAAAAGGCAAGTGTTTTGTCCGGGGGAGAGCGAAGGCGGCTTGAAATTGCAAGGGTGCTTGCAACCGATCCCCAGTTCATCCTGTTGGATGAACCCTTTGCCGGGATCGACCCCTTGGCTGTGTCGGATATCCAGAAGATCATCACCCAGCTCACAGAGCGGGGGATTGGCGTTCTTATATCCGACCACAACGTTAGAGAAACCCTGGGTGTGTGCAATTCCGCATATATCATGAACCAGGGAACCGTGATCGAATCAGGCCCCCCTGAAAAGATCATTTCAAGCGAAATTGCAAGAAGAATCTATCTTGGAGAGAAATTTAGGCTCTAATTATGGCATTATTAGGACTACAACAAAACTTGATCCTGACCCAGCAGTTGGTGATGACCCCCCAGTTGCAGCAGGCAATTAAACTTCTTCAGCTCTCCCGCCTTGAACTTGCAGGGATGATCCAGCAGGAGCTTGAGGAGAACCCCGCCCTTGAAGAGAGGGTGCAGGAGCTTCAACCCCCTGAGGAGTCTCCGGATGTCGAAGCAAAGAACGATTCAAGCGAAGAGACCATAAAAGAGGTCACCATTGATGAAAAGGTAGCCCCTGACACCGATTGGGAGAGTTACATCAACGAATACAACTCCACGGGCAGGGTTCACACCGAACGGGACTACTCTGAAGCGCCGAACTACGAGGCCTTTACCTCAGCTAAAAAGACCCTGGATAGCCATCTCCAGTGGCAGCTTCTCATGAGCAGTCCCACCGATGAAGAGGAGCATATCGGAAGCATGATCATCGGCAACCTCGACCTTGACGGCTACCTGTGCGCCCCGGTGGAGGAGATTGCTGAATCCGGCCCCTTCGAGGTTCAAGCCGTGGAAGCCATGTTGAAAAAAATGCATACCTTTGACCCCCCCGGCGTCTGTGCCAGGGATCTGAGGGAGGCGCTTCTCATACAGATAGCCCTCCTGGGCATTGATAACCCTATACTTGAGAAAATCATCACCAACCACATAAAAAACCTTGAGAACAAAAACTACAAGAAGATTGCCAAGGATCTTGGGATATCCATCGACCATGTGGTTTCAGCCGTCAATGTCATTAAATGCCTGGAGCCGAAACCCGGCCGTGAGTTCAGCACGGAAGAGCCCCACTATATCATTCCGGACATATACGTATACCGGGAGGTCGATGAATTCAAGATCGTTATGAACGACGATGGCCTGCCCAAGCTTCGAATCAACCGGGTGTACAAGGATGCCGTATCCAACGGCACTGAAATTTCAAAGGAGGCCAAGACCTATCTCAACGAGAAGATGCAAAGCGCTTCCTGGCTCATAAAGAGCATCCACCAGCGCCAGAAGACAATCTACTCGGTCATGGAGAGCATTATCAAGTTCCAACGGGAATTCTTTATGAAGGGGATAACCCACCTGAAACCCATGATCCTGAGGGACGTTGCCGAAGATATTGAGATGCATGAATCCACCATCAGCCGTGTCACCACCAACAAATATGCCTACACCCCCCAGGGATTGTTTGAGCTAAAGTATTTTTTTAACAGCTCCATATCCAGATCAAACGGGGAGGATTCCATGGCCTCGGCCAGTGTCAAGGATAAGATCAAGCAGATCATTGACAGTGAGGATCCCCAGCGCCCTTACAGCGACAAAAAACTCACAGAATTGCTGAAAGAGGCCAACATCAACATAGCCCGAAGAACCGTTGCCAAATACAGGGAGATGCTTCACATTCTTCCGTCTAGTAAACGCAAACAATTTTAGGGAGGTTTTTATGCACACATCCGTAACGTTTAAAAGAATTGATCCCTCCGATGCATTAAAATCCTATGTTCAGAAAAAGGTGGACCGGTTTGACAAGATGCTGGAAAGTCCTGGAGAAGCAAACGTGGTGCTGTCCGTGGAAAAGATACGGCACATTGCGGAGATAACGCTGACTTGCGATCGATTGAAGATCCATGCAAAGGAGGAGTCTGAAAATATGTACTCCTCCATCGACACCCTCATGGACAAGATTTCAGCCCAGATAAAGAAGAACAAAGAAAAGGTGCGGCGCCACATGTCCGGCGACAAGACGAGCATCAAGGATAACGGCATCACCCTCACTCCCCCTGAGGTTTCAGAAACCTCATCAACCCCGGAAGTGATCATGGAAGCCATCGATTTCAAACCCATTGATATCGATGACGCCGTCGAGGAGCTTAACTCAGGGAAGGATAACTTTTTTGTATTCAGCAATGCGAGGACGGAACGAGTCAACGTTCTCTACAGGCGCAAAGATGGCAAGCTCGGACTGATCCAGCCCCGCAGATAACGATTTACAAATGACCAGGATTCTATGAAACTATCAGATATTTTACCCAGGGGTGCGATCATCCCCAATCTTTCCTCCTCGGACAAAAAAGGGGTGTTGGAAGAATTGGCGGCTTCGGTCGCCCCCCTGGCTCAGACCGGAAGCGATGAGATCGTCAGGGTACTTTTGGAAAGGGAACAACTCGGTAGCACGGGGATTGGAGGCGGGATCGGTATTCCACACGGAAAGCTCGCCTCCGTCCAATCCATTGTTGTCGGTTTTGGTTTGAGCCGCAAGGGCGTTGAATTTGACTCCCTGGACAACAAACCCGTCCATATCTTTTTCCTGCTGATCACGCCTGAAAATTCAACGGGAAGCCACCTCAAGGTTCTGGCACAGATTTCAAAACTTCTCAAAAAAGACCATTTTAAAGAGAGTCTGATCAAAGCGGAATCCATCGATGAAATTCAGGAAATCATCCATGAAATTGATGAAGAGTTCTAAATGAATCATCAAGAACTCTTCATCATCACCGGTCTTTCAGGATCGGGAAAGAGCACAGCCATGGCGGCATTTGAAGACGCAGGCTTTTACTGCGTCGATAACATGCCCATTGAGCTCCTGCCGAAGTTTCTCGATCTTCCCCTGGAGGATGATCCCGGGATCAACGGATTTGCCTTTGTCATGGACATCCGGGCATCCAGTTTTTTACCCCGATTCGCCTCCATATTGGAGGCATTGAAAAAAAAGGGGCATCGACCGGAAATCATCTTTCTTGAGGCGGATCAAAACACCCTTCTCAAACGGTACAGCCAGACCCGACGCCACCACCCGGTCAGTCCTGACAAGAGCCTTATTGAGAGCATAAAATCGGAAATAACCGCCATGGGCCCCATTCGAAGGGTTTCAAAGCGGGTCATCGACACCAGTAATTATAATGTTCATAAACTGAAAGCCGAAATCCAACAGCTTGCAGAAAGACATTCCCATAAACGGGTGTCTATGAAGATCAACGTCCTCTCCTTTGGCTTTAAATACGGAAGCCCCAACGATGCCGACCTTGTCTGTGACATGCGGTTTCTCTCCAATCCTTTTTTTGTACCGGAACTCAAGGAGCAGAATGGAGAATCCGCAGACGTTCAAGAATTTGTATTGTCAACCAGGCCCGCCAAACTCTTCCTGGAGAAATACCTAAATCTCCTAGATTATCTAATTCCGCTTTACACACAAGAGGGGAAGGCGTATCTTACCATAGCTGTTGGGTGTACCGGAGGCCGTCACAGAAGCGTAGCTATTGCAAGGCGCATTTTCGAACACCTGGGCCAAAAGGGGTTTGAACCCGGCATTATCCACAGAGACATAGACAGGGACATAAAAGAGCAATGACAGGAATTTTGATAGTCACACATTCAACACTTGGTGAGGCTCTGATTGAGTCTGCAGAATTTATACTTGATTCAACCCTAGAGAACATCGTGTCGGTTTCAATTGATATTAAGGAACCCGCAGATTCTTTGATCAAAAAAATCAAGAACGGCATTAAAAAGGTTAACAACGACGAAGGGGTCATCATATTCACCGACATGTTCGGCGGCACCCCTTCTAACTTAAGCTACTCTTTCCTTGAGGAGGGAGCCATTGAAGTGATATCGGGGGTCAACCTCCCTATTCTTCTAAAAGCCCTCGCCATCAGGGAAAAGCAGGACCTGTCAACGGCAGCAGCAACCTTGGTAGAGCATGGAAAAAAGAGTATTTCCCTTGCAAGCGGAATCCTGAAAGGAAGTAAAAGGGCATAACCGCTTACCCATGAACGGGTACCAGGCTCCTACCCGCCATTAATTATACAATCATCGTTCAGGAGGTAACATATCATGGGTATCAAACTCGGGATTAACGGGTTCGGCAGGATCGGCAGGATGGTCTTCAGGGCCGCATTGTCCAGGACAGAAGTCGAAGTGGTCGCCATTAACGATCTTTCAGACACACCAACCCTGGCCCATCTTCTTAAATTCGATTCAGTGCACGGCCGCCTCGACGCAACGGTCGAAACCACGGACGCCGGCATTGTGGTGGATGGTCGAGAGATCAGCGTCACCTCATTCAAGGATCCCGGTCACATTCCGTGGAAGGATGCAGGCGTTGACATCGTTCTTGAGTGCACGGGGATTTTCAGGGATCGGGAGGGGGCGGGAAGCCACCTCAAGGCTGGCGCTAAAAAAGTGTTGATCTCGGCCCCTGCCGTGGAACCCGACATCACCATCGTTATGGGCGTCAACCACGACAGCTACGATCCTGAAAAACACGACATTATTTCCAACGCCTCGTGCACCACAAATTGCCTGGCACCGGTTGCAAAGGTGCTGCTGGAAAATTTCGGCATTGTTAGCGGAATGATGACCACTGTCCATGCCTATACCGGAGATCAGCGGCTTGTGGACTTACCCCACAAGGATTTGAGAAGGGCGCGGTCTGCCGCATTGTCAATGATTCCAACAACCACGGGTGCTGCCAAGGCCGTTTCCCTGGTTCTGCCTGAGCTTGCTGGAAAACTCAACGGTCTTTCGGTCCGGGTTCCCACCCCCAACGTGAGTCTTGTGGATTTGGTGGTCCAGGTTGAAAAGGAGAACGTCACCCGGGAAGATGTAAACGCGGCCATGAAAAAAGCCTCTGAACAGGAGCTTTCCGGCATTCTCCAGTACGGCGACCTCCCCCTGGTATCCATCGACTACAACGGATGCCCTTCTTCCTCAATTGTTGATGTGGCCTGCACCGATGTCATCGGCAACCTGGTAAAGGTTTACTCCTGGTACGACAACGAGGCGGGTTATTCCAACCGACTGGTTGATCTTGCAGCCATGGTAGGGAAATCTTTATAGGGACCAGGGAGACAACACTTGCCTGAATCTTGTAATTATCTAAGGAAATCATTATGAGCAGAACACCGTTAATCGCGGGCAACTGGAAGATGTATAAGACCGGACCGGAAGCGGTTGCTGCAGCAACCCGCCTGGCTGAACTTGCATCCGATATTGTTAATACCGATATCATGATCGCCCCCACTTTTCTGAGTCTTCCCCTTGTTTCTGGGGTGTTGGCGGAGTCCAACGTAAAGTTAGGTGTCCAGAATCTCTTCCATGAAACCGAGGGCGCCTTCACCGGGGAAGTCTCGCCAGGCATGGTCAAAGCCGCCGGAGCCGATTATGCCATCATTGGTCACTCCGAACGTCGGCAGTACTTTGGTGAAACCGATGACGCTGTGTGCAAGAAGGTAAAAGCATCCATTGACGCTGACCTCATTCCGATTCTCTGCATCGGAGAAACAGAAGAGCAAAGGGCTGATGATAAAACTTTTTCTGTTCTTGACAAACAGATAACAAATGGGTTAAACAGCCTTTGTTCCAGGGATTTGGGTACTCTTGTTCTGGCCTACGAACCGGTTTGGGCCATAGGAACCGGTAAGACGGCAACACCTGAACAGGTGGCTGGGATCCACGAGTACATTCGATCTTTGATCAACAGATTATTTGGAAATGAACTTGCGATGTCAATCCGGATACTGTATGGTGGCTCTGTTAAACCTAAAAATGCCTCGGAACTGATGGCCCTGGACGATGTTGACGGTGCTCTGGTTGGCGGAGCAAGTCTTGACGTTGATGCATTTATTCAAATCATAAGGTATGATAGATAAAAAATATGAATACCCTACTATTATCCATACACGTAACTGCCTGTATTCTCCTAGTCATGATTGTTTTACTCCAGACGGGGAAAGGCGCCGGAATGGGCGCATCCCTGGGTGGTGCCTCGTCCCAGGCACTGTTCGGCGGTTCAGGCCCGGCAACCCTGCTAAGTAAAGTTACAACAGGAATAGCAATCATTTTCATGCTGACATCCCTCACCCTTGCTTACAGGTCAGGTCACAGCTCCCAGACATCCGTAATGACGACTGACTCGCCTGCACCCATTGAGCAGCCGGCTGGAACAGACAGTAACTAACTTGCTGTAGATATTTGCGCTTGAATTGATATAAAACCCTCCCTCTCTAACAGGAGAAGGTGTCAATTCGCCTGCGAAAAGTTAAAGTTTGCCGAAGTGGTGGAATTGGTAGACACGCACGCTTGAGGGGCGTGTGGGGCGACCCGTGGGAGTTCAAATCTCCCCTTCGGCACCAGGTACTGAGAGCCGCGCGCATTGCATAAATGTTCGTGGCTCTTTTATTTAGGATCAGATGAAGAAAACACCTTCCATAAATTGTCACCTATGCTGCCACCATTATATCACCTGGGAACCTGCCCGGCCCCACGGTTGCAGGGCCATGGGGTTCAAGTCAAAAATCATTCCTTCAGCCGTGGTGCGTCGGTCCACGGGACAGCCCTGTATGCTTTTTACAAAAAAGCAGGTAAAGGGACCCAAACAAACTTGATTTATCCATGCCTGTGGTTATATTAAATCACTATGAAAGAGAAAAACGAAAATATACCCGACCCCAAGAAGATAGAAAAGGAGCTTGGCGAGTTTCTCAATAAGAAGTTCGGAGGAACCGTTAAGATTGTTTCCCCTTCCCTGGCACCCAATGAGGTGCCGGTTTCCGGAAAAGACACATCCGAAGGCAGGAAAAAACTTATAAACTTCGACATCAAGCCCACGGAACTCATTGCCTACCTGGATCAATACATTGTGAAACAGGAGCGGGCCAAGTCTGTTTTAGCGACCAAGATCTGCACCCACTTCAACCGGGTCAAGCACTTGGAGTTATCCAGGGATTCAGAAGCCACGATAACCGGAAGCATCAAATCCAATATTCTCATGCTAGGCCCCACCGGCGTAGGCAAGACCTATCTGGTCAAGCTCATTGCAAAGAGAATCGGCGTCCCCTTTGTTAAAGCCGATGCCACCAAGTTTTCCGAAACCGGCTATGTGGGCGGAGATGTAGATGACCTTGTCCGGGATCTGGTCAAGGAAGCGGATGATGACATTGAGCTTGCCGAGTGCGGCATCATCTATATCGATGAGATCGACAAGATCGCGTCGAGCCGCAACCTTCACGGAGCAGACATCTCCCGAACCGGCGTGCAGCGGGCGCTTTTGAAACCCATGGAAGAGACCGACGTGGATCTCAAGGTCCCCCACGATCCCGTCTCCATGATGCAGGAACTTGAGAGCTTTCAGCGAACGGGGAAAAGGAGTCAGCGCCGGGTAAACACGGCCAACATCCTCTTTATCATGAGCGGCGCCTTTTCCGACCTTGCCGAAATCGTCACCCGACGGGTGACCCATCACACCATGGGCTTTGGCTCTTCCCTTACAAAAAACGGAGATGCCAACAAGGTTCTTAAACAACTTACGGCCGAGGATCTGGTGGAATTCGGATTTGAATCCGAATTCATCGGCAGGCTTCCGGTGCGGTGCATCCTTGATTCCCTGTCAAAAGAGGATCTCTTTTCCATACTGCGGATGCCGAACAATCCGGTGATCCTTGGAAAACGCTTGGATTTTGCCGCCTACGGCATTGATATCGTTTTCACCAACGAATCCCTTCATCTCCTTGCAGAAAGGGCCGCTAGGGAGAACACAGGCGCCCGGGGCCTTGTGAGCGTGGTTGAAAATGCATTACTGGAATTTGAGGAAAAACTTCCCTCTTCAACGGTCACAAAATTTGTTGTGACCCCGGAGGTGCTTTCCGATCCCGGGACCCAGCTTGCTGCCATTCTTGCCGACGAACACCGGGACAGGTTCGAAAAAAACTATCTTACCGCAAGCGAAACAGAGCAACAGTATATCAACCGCTATATCTCAGACAACTGGAAAAACCTCTCCCTGCGCCACGGCCTGACCCTTTCAAAGTTCAGGAGTGAACTTGTGGCCCAGTACTACTGCGCCCATGTGACCGAACTTGGAACGGCCATCAAGACCATCAAGGGTTATTATGAAGCAGTCAAAAAAATAGAGGTGGACTTCTACCAGAAGTATGATCTCAATATCGTGTTTGAAGAGGATGCCGTTGATTTTCTCATCGAGCAGTTCATCAAGCACTATATTACATCTGAAGACATAATGACAAAGATCTACAACGATTTTTACGACGGTCTCAATCTGATCCGGGAAAAATCAAAAACCAACCGGTTCTTCATACCCCGAAAAGCGCTTCTGGACCATGAAGCCTTTCTGGAGAGCCTTATCAGGAAAAAGATATCATGATTGGAATTTCAAAACTTTACTGCGCAACTGTAGAACCCTCGGATGCGTTGCGGTACTCCCGCGACTCAGGGACCCTTCCCTCTCACCTGCTTCAGTTCTCCGCCGACAAGAAGCCTGTCGTCGTTTGGAACATGACCCGGCGGTGCAACCTCAAATGCGTTCACTGCTATGCACAGTCGGAAGATCTCTCCTACGACAACGAGCTCAACCGTGAACAAAGCCTGGCAATGATCGACGACCTGGCAGCGTTCGGCGTACCGGTAATCCTCTTTTCAGGCGGCGAGCCCACAGTTCACCCAAGACTTGCTGAATATGCCGAGTATGCCGTGAGCAAGGGCATGAGGGCAGTCATCTCCACCAACGGTACCCTTATCACCAAAGAGATGGCAAAGGTCCTGAAAGAGATCGGCCTGTCCTACGTGGGCATCAGCCTGGACGGCCTGGAAGAGACCCACGACAAGTTCCGGGGCATAAACGGCTCGTTTAAGCGGGCACTGGCCGCCATCAGGAACTGCCAGGAAGCCGGTATCAAAGTAGGACTGCGGTTTACTATCAACAAGCGGAACGTCTCTGAGATTCCAGGCATCTTCGACCTTCTCGAAGAGATGAATGTGCCCCGGGCCTGCTTCTATCACCTGGTTTATTCCGGCCGGGGATCTGAGATCGCAAACGAGGATCTCAGCCACGAAGAGACACGTGGGGCCCTGGATCTCATCATGGAGCGCACCAAAGACCTCCATGACCGTAATATTCCCAAGGAAATCCTCACCGTGGACAACCACGCTGACGGTCCCTACCTGTACCTCAAACTTTTAGAAGAGAATCCGGAACGGGCAGCGGATGTGCTGGAACTGCTTCAGATGAACGAGGGCAATAGCTCAGGCCGTGGTTTTGGCTGCATCTCCTGGGACGGTGAAGTTTATCCCGACCAGTTCTGGCGGGACAAGAGCCTTGGCAACGTCAAGGACAAGCCCTTTTCCGAGGTTTGGACCGATGAATCCAACGAATTTCTCATGAAACTCAAGGAAAAGAAGAAACACGTCAAGAACCGGTGCGCCGATTGTCGCTGGCTTGACGTCTGTGCAGGAAACTTCAGGGCCAGGGCCGAGTCCATTGCCGGCGACCCCTGGGACACGGATCCTGCCTGCTTTTTAACCGATGATGAGATACGAAAGGAGGACTGATCGTGCTGTTTCCGGATTTTAGAGCAAGACGCCTCAGGGATAATAGTAATTTCAGACGCATGATCCGTGAGACCACCCTCCTGGTGGACGATCTCATACTGCCGCTATTTGCGGTGGAGGGCAAGAGCGTCAAGAAACCGATTCCGTCCATGCCGGGACACTTTCACCTCTCCTGCGATATGCTGGTCAAGACGGTCAAGGAAGCCCATGACCTTGGCATCCCAGCGGTCATGCTTTTCGGCCTGCCGGAGAAGAAAGATCCCCTTGGCACCGGGGCCTATGCCCATGACGGCATCGTTCAAAAGGCGATCAAGGCGGTCAAGGAAAGTGTTCCCGAGATCGCGGTCCTCACCGATGTCTGCCTCTGCCAGTACACAGACCACGGCCACTGCGGCATGGTGGAGAACGGCAAAGTCGACAATGACGCATCCCTGGATCTTCTGGCAAGGACCGCCCTCTCCCACGCCCAGTCGGGAGCAGACATGGTGGCTCCATCGGACATGATGGACGGCCGTGTGGGTGAAATCCGCCAGACCCTTGACGAAGAAGGTTTTTCAGGTATTCCCATCATGTCCTACGCCGTTAAGTATGCTTCGGCATTCTATGGCCCCTTTAGGGAGGCTGCGGATTCAACCCCCCAGTTCGGTGACAGGAAGACCTACCAGATGGATCCGGCTAACGCCCTGGAAGCCATCCGGGAGGCCACCATGGACATCGAAGAAGGCGCCGACATCATCATGGTGAAACCCGCCCTCTCCTATCTTGACATCATCAGCCGCCTGAGGGATGAGATCGATCTTCCCCTGGCCGCCTACAGCGTGAGCGGCGAATATGCCATGATCAAGGCAGGCGAGATGATGGGATGGATCGACGGGCAGAAGATGGTCATGGAAACCCTGCTCTCCATCAAACGAGCCGGTGCCGACATGATTCTCACCTATTCTGCCATGGAAGCTGCCAAGGCGCTCAACACGAGGGAATATTAAGACCATGCATCCTGGAAGCCATCCGAAAACAGGTCACCCTGTGGGCGACCACTCAAACACCCTGCGGCTTGTCGCCTGGGAGACCACCCGAAGGTGCAATCTTGCCTGTGTCCACTGCAGGGCAGCGGCAGAGGATCATGACTACCCCGATGATCTGGACACGGAAGCCTCGTTCAGGCTCCTCGACCAGATCCGGGAGGTGGGAGAACCCATCATTATTCTCACCGGGGGCGAGCCCTTGCTCCGGGAAGATATATTTGACATTGCTTCCTACGGCACCTCCATCGGTCTCAGGATGGTAATGGCGCCCAACGGCACCATGATCACCCCTGAAAACGCACGGAAGATGAAAGCGTCCGGCATCAAACGGATCAGCATCAGCCTGGACGGTGCCACCAAGGAGAGCCACGACGCTTTCCGCGGCGTGGACGGGGCCTTTGAGGGCGCACTCAACGGCATCACAATGGCCAAGGAAGCCGGCATCGACTTTCAGATCAACACGGTCATCACCAAGGCCAACCTTGATGAGATCCCCAGTATCCTGGCCCTGGCAGAGCGTCTCGGGGCCGTGGCCCACCACATTTTTCTCCTTGTTCCAACGGGCAGGGGAAAGTACATCGTGGACCAGGAGATTGATGCCAAAGAGTATGAAAAGACCCTTAACTGGTTCTACGACCAGCGGGAAAAAACCTCCCTTCAACTCAAGGCCACTTGCGCCCCCCACTACTACCGGATACTGCGCCAGCGGGCAAAGGAGGAAGGGAAAAAGGTCACCTTCGATACCCACGGGCTTGATGCCGTCACAAGGGGCTGCCTTGCTGGCACCGGCTTCTGCTTCATCTCCCACACGGGAAAGGTGCAGACCTGCGGCTTCCTGGATGTGGAGTGCGGAAACATCACCACCACCCACTTCAAAGAGGTGTGGGAAAACTCCGAGGTGTTCAACCGGTTACGCAAAGTCGAAAACTATGACGGCAAATGCGGGGCCTGCGAATACACCCGTGTCTGCGGCGGCTGCCGGGCCAGGGCCTATGAGGCCACTGGGGACTACATGGCGGAAGAACCCCTCTGCACCTATCAGCCCAAAAAGAAATAAGATAACCTGGGTCATATGATAACCGGGTTAAAAGAAAAATGCCGGCCAGGGAAATCCTGACCGGCATTTTTTATGCCATGATTTTTATTCTTGCCCATGCCCTGGAAATGGGCCCTGGGGGCATAATATGCTTGACAGTCCTGTGCGTCCCTTATAAACATGTTACTATTTTTTGTAATTTTTAATAACCGGCATGGCCGGAGCATGGTCTTTGTGCTTCAGCCACAACTAAAAATGGGTCGAAGACGCGGAGCCAACGCCATTGATTACATCGCTTTCATCGGCGTTTCATATAAAAAGCTAATTTTTCTTCAGGGGCAGTTATGTTTAAATTTGCAATTACACGTATTCCATGTAAAAACTTCAGTAGAGGACTCACAACATCAGACCTTGGCGTGCCCAGTTACGAGTTGATGCTCGACCAGCACACGGCCTATATCGAAACCCTTAAAGATCTGGGCCTTGACGTGGAAATACTTGAAGCTGAGAATGATTTTCCAGATGCCCATTTTGTCGAAGATACGGCAGTGGTCACGCCGGATGTCGCAGTGATCACAAACCCCGGGGCCGATGCCAGAAAAGGGGAGGAAGTAACCATTGAACCCGCTCTTTCAAAATACAAGCCCATTGAAAAGATAATCGCCCCCGGAACCGTTGATGGTGGTGACGTGCTAATGGTCGGAACCCATTTTTTCATCGGTATCTCTGACAGAACAAACGCCGAAGGAGCTGCCCAGTTGGGCAAAATTCTTGAGAAATACGGCAACACCTGGGATAGCGTACCGGTTGAAGCAGGCCTTCATTTTAAATCCAGCGTAAATTATGTCGGCAAAAACACCCTGCTCATCACCAAAGAGTTTGCGTCCCGGAAAGAGCTGGAAGGATATGAACTGATCGTACTCAAAGATGGAGAGGAATACGCGGGAAACACCCTGCTCATTAACGAGACCCTGATCATGCCTGCGGGTTATCCTGACACAAAGAGCAAGCTGGACAAACTTGGCATGAACATTGTCGAGCTTGAAACCAGTGAAACAAGAAAAATGGACGGCGGTCTGACGTGCCTGTCTCTGAGATTCTGATGCCGCCACGGCCCAAAAGCCAAAGGAGACACCATGGATGTCTTTAAAAAAAGGTACAAACGCGAAGCAGTAGAGGTGGGATGCACCAAATGCGACCGGAGACAAATCATCTATCTACCAGATGAGGAAATACCCGACTGTCCCACATGCAGGATCAAAATGGTCATTAAAGAGGTTCTAACTGAAGGAAAGTACTGATGCCTGTATAAAACACCGGTGTGACCTTGAATGCCTTGTTGGGAAATGGCATTCAAAAGATCAGGATCAACACAGATCGGGTTTTTTGCGGGCTCTTTATACAAGAACTAACCGGTTTTTAAGGTCCTTAGCCAAGGATCGATGTAGATGCGGTAAACTGTTTTAGAAAATCATTTTTTTTTAAGGAGATTGTCTGATGAAGTTGATGAAGTTGATGAAGGTACTTCTGGTCCCATTATGTGTCTTTGCCCTGGTATCCCAAGCGTACAGTGCCGACATAGAGCTTGCAAAAAAATCCACACTTGATGAGATCGTTAAGAGAGGATCCCTGCGGATCGGCCTGGATCCGGGATATCAGCCCTTTGAAATGACCGACAAAAAAGGGAACATCATTGGATTTGATATTGATATTGCAAAGGCCCTTGCAAAATCCATGGGTGTAAAGCTGGAAATTGTGAACACTGATTTTGACGGCATTATTCCAGCGCTTCTGACCAATAAGTTTGATATCATACTCAGCGGCATGACCGTCACCCAGAAGAGAAACCTGCAGATTAACTTTGCAGACCCCTACATTATCGTTGGCCAGGCAATCATTCTGTCCAAAAAACTCGAAGGCACTGTCAAATCCTACAAAGACCTGAATGACCCCAAATACACCGTGGCGTCCAGGATTGGAACCACCGGAGAAATGGCTACTAAGCGCATGATCTCCAAGGCAAAGTACAAGTCCTTTGACAAGGAAGCCGACGGAGCCATGGATGTAATCAACGGCCAGTCCGATGCATTCATTTATGATCTGCCCTTTCATGTTATTTTCATGGCCCAGCAGGGAAGTGACAAAATTGTTCTTCTGGACAAACCCTTTACCTATGAGCCCCTTGGAATGGGTATCAAAAAAGGTGATCCGGACTTCCTGAATTTCCTGAACAACTTTATGCGTCAGATCAAGTCCGACGGTACCCACGAACGTATTTACAACAAATGGATCAAAAGCACAGGCTGGTTCCAAAACATGAAGTAGCCCTGGCTAGGATTAAAAACCGGTTCATCACCCCGGAAGTACCTGTTATTGTTTACACGTACTTTCGGGGTAATTTTTTTATGAGGAGATACACGTAAATGTCATTATACCCCGGCCTGGACGCCCCAAGGAGTAAAAACTATAAACAATTCTGGGCTGCAGTCTTTTGTCTTTCCATTATTGGCATAATCGCAACGACCTTCTTTGCCACAAAATCAATTGACTATGTGTGGCGCTGGAATACGGTGGTCAAATATTTTGCCTACCAGGATAACATGGAAACCGTTGCTGAAATAGAAGGGATCGTGGCATCGATCACCCCAAATGGATTGACCAGCAATGTCCACGTCCAAGGTGTGGGCGAAGCAGAGGATTACCAGGTGCCCACCAAAGGTCTCGTCGTTGGGGTAAACGATTACGTTTATATGGAAGATGTCCTGGGTTCCGAAAAAAAATGGAAGGTAGGACTCATGGTCCTGGGACTGATACTGACCCTTAAAGTCAGTGCTATCTCCGTTGTCCTTGCCCTTATTATCGGTATTCTCACAGGCCTTGCCCGAATCTCCGACAACCCTGCCCTTCGATGGACGGCAATCACCTATATCGAACTGGTCCGGGGCTCCCCCCTTCTTGTACAGCTTATGCTCTGGTACTTTGTCATCGGAACCCTGTTCAACAACCTGCTGGCCGCCTGGGGATTATCATCCATTCCGACCATCTGGTACGGCGTGGTCTCCCTTGCCCTGTTCACCGGGGCCTACACGGCCGAAATCGTCCGGGCCGGAATTCAGTCCGTGCACACGGGCCAGATGGAAGCAGCCCGCTCCCTTGGCATGAGCTATTCCGAAGCCATGGGAAAGGTGATCATGCCCCAGGCCATCAGCCGTATCCTGCCCGCACTTGCCGGTCAGTTTATCAGCCTTATCAAAGATTCCTCCCTCCTGGGGGTCATATCAATCAGGGAACTTACAAAAATTACCCGGGAAGTGGTCACTGCATCCCTTCAGCCCTTTGAAATGTGGATCGTTTGCGCACTGCTCTACCTTATCTTAACATTCGGGCTGTCGCTTATCGTGCAAAAGCTTGAAAGGAGCGCCATCTAATGATCGTTGCCACCAATGTAAACAAATATTTCTATGTACCTGAAGAACTCCATGCCCTTAAAGACGCATCCCTGACGGTTGCCTCCGGGGAAGTTGTGGTGATCATCGGTCCGTCCGGTTCCGGGAAAAGCACCTTTTTAAGATGCCTGAACCGTCTTGAGTACGCTGAAAAAGGGGAGATCACCATTGACGGCATGTCAGTCCTGGATCCCAAGGCAGACATCAATAAGATACGGGCCGAAACCGGCATGGTATTCCAGTCCTTTAACCTGTTTCCCCATAAAACAGTGCTGGAAAACATCACCATGGCCCAGATAAGCGTTCGGAAACGATCCAAAAAAGAGGCCGTGGATAAAGCCATGATGCTTCTGGAAAAGGTAGGCATTGCCGAAAAGCACCATGTCTCCCCCAGCAAGCTCTCCGGCGGGCAGCAACAGCGGGTGGCCATTGCCAGATCCCTGGCCATGGACCCCAAGGTTCTTCTCTTTGACGAACCCACCTCTGCCCTGGACCCTGAAATGGTAGGTGAAGTTCTGGATGTTATGAAAAACCTTGCCAAAGAGGGCATGACCATGGTCGTTGTAACCCATGAAATGGGCTTTGCCAGGGAAGTGGCAGACCGGGTTATTTTCATGGACGATGGCGCAATTATCGAAGAAGGCACGCCTGAACATTTTTTCACCAACCCGGAAAATGAGCGGACCCAGACGTTCCTCAACCAGATCCTCTAGCACATTGGATTACATAATCCTTTTGCCCCTTCCACAGTCTGCCGGTGGCGGGCAGACAGAATCACCTGGTTCTGTTTGCTCCCCACCGTAACCAGGGCACCCACCCCCGGGATATCCGGTTCAACATCATGTTTAAATCATCTTACTTCGGTGCCTTTTTTATAATAGGCCTTCATAATATCCGGTGGTACCATGCTTCCACCCGTTGCCCATACAATATGGGTTCCGCCCGGCATTTTCTCGAGGAGCCCGTGTTTTTCAAGATAGCATTTTCCGTCAGCAGTATGGAACAAGGTAAACGGCCCAGGCATTCCTGCTAAAGCAGAAGGTTCTAAGGAAATCTTCTCCATATCAGAGGCCATACAAAGTAGTTTATAAAGCGTCGTATCCTGAACCGTAAATACGCCGCTTATCATCTCCCCCAATGCTTTCCCCACAAAACCGGAAGGGCTGGCAACGGCGAGACCGTCGGCATCGGTTTTATTATTAAGGCCAAAATCACGTACATTGATCCGATCATGGAGTTGGGTCATCAATCCAAGAAGCATACAGGGCGAAGAAACAGGTTCTGCAAAAAAACAATGCACGTTATCCTTGAAAAGCTGTTTCAGACCGAATGTTATTCCGCCGGGACCGCCGCCTACACCGCAGGGAAGATAGACAAAGAGCGGGTGTTCTTCATCAACGGTTATGTTTAATTCTTTTAATTGTCTGTTCAACCTTGATGCGGCAACGGCATACCCCAGAAAAAGATCGGTGGAATTTTCATCATCAATAAAATGCATGTTCGGATCAAGATCAGCTTGATTTCTTCCTTCCGCTACTGCCTTGCTGTAGTCTGCCTGATACTCAACAACGATGACCCCCTTTTGCCGTAACAACTCTTTTTTCCACTGTTTTGCATCGGAAGACATATGCACAAACACCTGGAACCCCAACTGAGCACCCATGATTCCGATACTCAGTCCCAGGTTTCCTGTGGAACCCACGGCAATGGAATAATGGGAAAAGAATTCCCTGAATTTATCGTTGTCAAGGAGGGTGTAATCGTCATCTGTTGTGAGACGTTTATGCTGAAGCGCCAAAGATTCCGCGTGTTTCAATACTTCATAAATACCGCCCCGGGCTTTGATTGACCCGGATATGGCAAGATGGCTGTCACACTTGAGCAATACCGACCCGGTTATATTCCCACCGAATTCTTCAGACAACCGTTGCGCCATGCCAGGCATTTTCCTAAGGGGAGATTCTATAATGCCTTCTGTTTTTTGTGTGTCCGGGAAAACCTTGGAGATATATGGCGCAAACCGTTTAAGCCTTTCTTCTGCATCTTTGATATGGATTTCATCAAGGGATATTTTTTCGACTGCGATGTCAAAGGGTTGGTAAAAAGGGTTGCTCCAGAAGACTTCATCCCCTGTAATCATTTTCTCCAATAACGGTCGCTCCTGAATCCATTCATCAAGGGTCTTGTCTCCTATCATTTTGCGTTCCATTTTCTACACCCCCTCTAACCCTTTCTGTAGGTCGTTACGCACACTATTCTGCAATAGAAAAAGGCCGGCAAGGATTATCCTGGCCGGCCTTTTATATGTATTTACACGTCTGGCATGCTTTATTGGGTCCTGGCAAAAGGGCAATAAGCTAGGCCTGACCCCATATTTATGACCCCATTTTTAGATGGAATTGAGCATGAGGGTGATGGGCCGGTCCTCTTCACTGCTGCCGGTGAACCGGACAGGCCCGGGACGCCGATAGCAGTCTTCCCCGGGTTCGGCGGCCATCCATTTATGCCGCAGGGCCTTGACAATCCTGAAGGCGTTGGAGTCCACGTCCACAATGCTCTTTTCAATGACGAGAGCAAGTTTTCCCTTTCGCTCCTCAAGGTGCATCAGGCTTGCGATGGGAATGCCCAGGGGTTCCCATTTGCAAAACTTGTTCTCAAGGTTTTTGATCACAGCCATCTGGCCGGTTGCGCCGTTGGCGATGAGGCTGAAAGCGGTTAACCCCAGGTTGTAGGTGTAGTTGCAATCAAACTTGGTGGGATCGCTGCCCCGGCCGTCATACCCGTAAAAATGGGTCTGGGTCCTGAACTTGGGAACCGATTTATTAAAAACATCGATCACCGCTACTGGTAATGGTTTTTCGTCTTCCAACAGGCCTGCGTTTACCACGGCCTGGGTAAGGGTCTTCCGGGAGATGATCGACTCCTTCACAAGCAGGTAGTCGCCGCTTCCGTAATTTTTGAAGATGGCACGGCCAAAACCGTCGGCATCCAGCCCGTCCCTTTCCATGGCCGATTTGTAGGCGTCCGCATTTATGCCGACTTTGTACAACCCCTTCTCCCTCAGAATGTCCAGGTAATCAGTGACCATGTCCATGACGATCTTCTCCGTCTTGACCTGGGAGAACTGGAAATTGCCGTGGGTATCCCGCTCCACCAGCAACCCCTCTTGAAAAAATGCGGGAAGGTCGTTGAACAACTCGTCATCCCTCAGGTTCCACATGGGGGATGCTGCCCTGTCGCTGATGCCCCTGGCAAGCCTTCTCAAATAATCGAGCCGTGCATCAAGGCTGGGAAACGAGGCGTGGAAATCCACATCATGGACCTCGTTAAACTCGGCAATGATGGTGCTGAGCTTGATGATAAAGATCTGTATCTCGTTGATGAACTCGAGCACGCCTTCGGGAATGATCATCACCCCGTAGTTTTTTCCGCTGGCCGCCCGTTTTACGATGGTGTCGCAAATGAGGCGGGAAAGATGGCGAAGGGTCATGCCATAGGCAGTGTAGTCGACCTCCCCTCTTTCCTCAGCCGCTTTGAGGCGGTCCTGGTCAACATAGTCCGCAAGGTCTTCACCGACAAGGGTTAGGTTGGCATGGGTCTGGAGGGCTGTCTCCAGGGCAAGGTGGCTTGCCACTCTTCCCATCACCTTGCAGATGTGCCAGTACTTGATGTCACTGCCGGCATCCGTGCAAAGGTTGCTGATGTTCTGGGCAAAGGCCCGGGCTGCCGTGTGGAAACCAAAGGAGATGGAGCAAAGCACCTCATCGTCCTCGGTCTTGACCTGTATGTCACCGTCGATGGTCTTGGGGATGCCGATGACCTGGATGCCGTCCGCCTTCAACTCCTGGGCAAGAAAGGCTGCATTGGTATTTGAATCATCGCCTCCCACGATCACCAGGGCATCAAGATTGAGCGCTTTACAGGTGGCCCTGGAAAGGTCCATCTTTTTCCGGGTGTCGATCTTGGTCCGGCCGGTCTTGATCATGGTAAAGCCGCCCAGATTTCGATAGGCATCCACCAGGCTCTCGGTGATCTCCACATAGGCATTATCAAGAATGCCTTCAGGCCCCAGGATAAACCCGTATAACCTGGAGTCGGGGTTGGCGGTTTTGGCGGCATCGAATATGCCTGCGATGACGTTATGCCCGCCCGGGGCAGGTCCCCCTGAAAACACGATGCCTATGTTTCTTTGTTTGACATAGCGTTTCTGCTCCTGTTGATGCTCCCCGGTTCCGGGAACGATCTTCTGGATGCGGTTGTCGATGATGTCAGGAAGCACCTTTCCCGCCTCCTGGTCCGTGGTGAAACGGTAGTGGGGCTGATCCTGAAGCATGGTAAAGCTTTCGGAAAACACCTGGCATTTCTTAGGTGAAAACGCCCTCCGGTCAATGGTCTCTCTGTTTATATCCGCGATCACACGCTCGGTCTTTGAATGATTCAGAAGCGTTTCAATATCAATCCTGGATGAAGGTTTCATTCTATTCTATATTCTCCATTTTCTCTTAATTCAGCACCACCCTGTTTCTTCCGCCCTCTTTTGCCTTGTACACGGCAACATCTGCACGATCAAAGACATCCTGGGGCACAGCATCACCTTCCTTGACCTGGGTGGCTCCTATGCTAACTGTAAGGGTTACAGCGTCGTTCTTGTAAATAAACTCTATCTTCGCTATGGTCTGTCGTATTCTTTCGGCAAGTTTTTTTGCGTTATGGGCGTCGGTTTCCGGCATCACCACCACAAATTCCTCCCCACCGTATCGGGCCAGCATGTCCCCCTCTTTGAGTTGGGTCGCGGTCCGCTTGATGATCTCCTGAAGGCACTTATCCCCAATGGCGTGGCCGTAGGTGTCGTTGACATCCTTGAATTTATCCGCATCAATGACCAGCAGGGAAAAGATGTCACCGTACTGTAAAAACCGATCCAGTTCATCCTGGATTCTTTTATTGTAGGCCCTTCGGTTGAAGGCGCCGGTCAAAGGATCCTGGTTAAGTTTCTGTTCAAGTTCCCTGGAGTACTGGGTGGCCTGGTCCAGTTGTTTTTTAAACCTGGCAAATCCGGTCTGGAACACATACCGGTTTTTCTCCGCCACCTCTTTGATCATCCGCTCCTTGGCAACCTTTCTTTTCAACGCCTCTTCAATGGTCAGGAGGGTACCTGATACCTGGGCCTTGAGCTCGTCCAGGGTCTTGGCAACATCAAGGTCCGTCTTCAGCCGTTCCATCTCCCCGGTCAACAGGGTGTCAAATCCCTCACCCGGCTGCAACACCTCATCGGCATAGCTGAACGATTGGCCGATGAGCTCCTCCATGCCCAAAATTCTTTTTACAATCTCCTGGACAAACTGAGCAATTTTATCCCGGTCCGCGCCAAGTCCGGCAATGTGATTCAGCAGTAAGCCAAAGAGATCATCCCTCACATTTCCCATGGACTTAAGGTCCCGGGTTTTCAGAATCCGTTTGGTAAGGGCGTTAAGGGTCTCCATGTGGCTGATTTCCAGGGTCGTCTTCAAGGCATTGACGATCTCAAGATACCCCTGCTTTTGTTCTTCTATGAGATGATGGCCCGGCCCTTTTAAGAGTCTTGCCAGCATGGATGGGCCACCCGTTTTAGTCGCAGCCTGTTCCTCCTTGAGCATGGCTTCATGGAACTTGAAAAACAGATACTCGATCTTGACGGTGGAGGAACCTTTTTTAAATGCTGCGCTCAGCTCGTTCAATACCGGAGGAAACCCGCTTCTTCCCTCGGTTAAAAGATCTATGATCAGGGGAAGATATCTCTGATAGAGCTTTTGTGACGTTTCAAGATTCTCTTCTGTCTGATCCAGCTCTTTTATAAGGGTGTCCTTCTGGGATTGAAGACGTTCTATCTCTGTTCTCAACTCATAGATCTTTTTGACACTGGTTGTATCAGCCATGGCTTAACCCTGCAAAGTTTGTTCAATTGGAAGCGGTGTTATCACCTCTCGTGCAAATACCTATTTTATGGTAACCACTACCATGGTAATGCCCTGTTTGGCAAGTCTCTTCATCATACCAAAGCACCCAGCCGAACATCTTTTGATCAACAACCGGGGTGAGTTTGTCTGTTTCCCGGCCCAGACCCTTTTGACCCTTGATAAACTCGGGATAAAGATGTAAAAGAGAAGTATTACTAAACTATACTAAGGAATTAGCAAACGTGGCGTTTAATCTGTTAAAAAACAAGGGGGAGACCCCGAAGGAGACCGGCAACGGACTCTTTGGAAAATTAAAGCAAGGACTATCCAAAACCAGGGATATTCTTTTCACCGATATCGATGAACTCTTTTCCAACAAACGGGCCATTGATGACACCCTGCTTGAAGAGTTAGAAGAGAGCCTCATCATGGCGGATCTGGGGGTGGACATCACCCTTGCGATCATGGAACGGGTCACCCAAAAAAGCAAGAAGTTGTCAACGGCGGATGAACTCAAGGCTGTCCTCAAGGAGGAAATCAGCGCTCTCTTTCCGGTTGATGGGCCAAAAGAGGACCCAGCCGAGGCAGTGAAGCCCCACGTGATCATGGTGGTGGGGGTCAACGGAACCGGTAAGACAACCACCCTTGGCAAGCTTGCCGCAAAATTTACCAACCAGGGCAAAAAGGTGCTCATTGCCGCGGCAGACACCTTCAGGGCCGCCGCCATCGAACAGGTGGAAGTGTGGGCCAACCGTGCCAACGTCGGTATTGTCAAGCACAGGGAAGGCGCTGATCCTGCGGCCGTGGCCTTTGACGGAGTGGAAGCTGCCATTGCAAGGGGCATGGACGTCCTGCTCATCGACACCGCAGGCAGGCTCCATACCCAGAAGAACCTCATGGAGGAACTCAAGAAGATCAAACGATCGGTTGGAAAAAGGCTCAAGGGGTCTCCCCACGAGGTGCTCATGGTCCTGGATGCCACCACGGGCCAGAATGCCCTGTCCCAGGCGCGGTTATTTAACGAGGCCGTGGGAATTACCGCACTTGCACTGACCAAGCTGGATGGAACGGCAAAGGGCGGCATTGTGGTGTCGGTTGCCCACACCATGGACGTCCCCCTGAAATATATCGGCGTAGGGGAAGGAACCGACGATCTCCAGGACTTTGATCCCACTTTATTTATCAATGCTTTGTTTGATTAGAGGAGTAGACCATGGCAGTAGTTGTTCAATACATCGTCGTCAGAAACGGAGTCGAAAAAATGACATTTGCGACAAAAAAAGAAGCCGACGCCCATGACAAAATGCTCGATATAGCAGACAATCTATCTGCCTTCCTCAGGGCCAGCGACATCAAATTGGATGATGATCAGAGCGAAAAAATCTCCCTGCTCCTGGCCCAGGAGCGTGATACGGTCAACGCCCTTCTCAGGGGAGCAAAACCGCCAACGGCGAGAACCGCTCCGGAGGATAAACCAAAGGAACGCGCCCCTGGAAAGAAAAAAGCTGTCCAGAAATCAGAACCAAAACCCAAGGGTTCCCAAAAGAAGCCTTCTGCTTCAAAGGCCGCAGCCTGACCCTGGAGGAGGGGCGCCATGGAAAAAGAGATAACAGCCGGCCCCCTCACCCTTGAGGCAAGGCTTATAATTCAATCGCCGGTACAGGGAGTGGTGATCACCCATCCCCATCCCCTGTACGGCGGTGACATGGACAACCCCGTGGTCTCCATCATCCAAGGGGCGTTCCAGAAAAAGGGCTTTACGACCCTTACGTTTAACTTCAGGGGCGTCGGCACAAGCACGGGCAGGTTTGACAACGGCCGGGGTGAGATCCAGGACCTGGAATTCGCCCTTGACCATCTTAAGGAACTTGGTATCCGGGAGCCATGGCTTGCAGGCTACTCCTTCGGCGCCTGGGTCAATGCCCACACCCAATGCCCGGACGTAAGCCGGGTACTCCTGGTCTCCCCGCCGGTGGCATTCATGGATTTTTCAGAAGCAGGCTCCATGGACTGCCCGGTTTCCGCCGTAACCGGCTCCTTTGACGAGCTTGCCCCGCCAACATTGGTCAAACCGCTCATGGAGCGTCTGGATCAAGAAAGCAACCTCGTGGTCCTGGAAGGCGCAGACCACTTCTATTCCGGATTCACCGAAACGCTTTCAGCTACGGTCTCCGATCTCATCGTTACTTAACCTGAACAAGCCGGAACCAACAACGTTTTTTAAGTCTCTTGCCAAAATAACGCGAAACTCAACGTTAGGAAGTTAAACTGTTATTGGCCTTGATTTGATTCAGGGCGACACCCCTGGGCACAAACCAGATAAGGAGCTATTTCTTTATGAACACTCAATGGTCACGAAGGGATTTTTTAAAATTATCGGGTATGGCGGGTTGTGCAGCAGTGGTTCCAGCCTGTGCCCATCGCATGACTGGTATGGAGGGCATTGTTGATGGGATGCCTGTGGCAGAATCGTGGACGCCCAAGGTGGCCAGTGCCTGGGTACCCAAGGGAGATGTTGATAATGCCTATGATCTCTTTAAACAGACGATTGAAGCTTCAACGGATTTTGCTTGGTTATCAAAGGGCGATTCCGTACTTATCAAGCTGACACTCAACTCTGGGAATCCGTATCCTGCAACCAGTGATCCATGGTCCCTGGCGTCACTGATACGCCTTTTGCGTGAAAAAGGCGCCGGCAGAATTGTGGTCGGCGACTCCAGTGGAATCGAGCAGGTTCACTGGACAAATAAAAAAAAGAAAGGTGCGTCCAGGGAGTGTTGCAGGCAATCGGGACTGCTCGATGTCATACAGCAGAACACCGCCGAAGCCCTCTTTTTTGAAGAATCCGGGTATGACGCTTTTATACCGGAGTATCCGGCAGGCAGCCATCACTGGAAAGCGCCTGTTATGATAACAACCGCAATTAAGAATGCAGATCATCTGATTTATCTTACCCGGGTCAGCTCCCATGTCATGGGGGATATCACCTCCGGATTTAAAACAGGCGTCGGTTTTTTAAGGGAGGACAGCCGAAAAGCCTTCCATCGTGGCGGAGATGACTTTTACGCCATGTATGAAGAGATCAGCAGCATTCCTTCCATTTCATCAAAATTACGATTGACGGTCTCATCAGGACGAAAAGTTCTGTCAACTTTCGGGCCGGATAACGGCCATGTAACAGAACCTGAAAATGGACTGGTACTTGCTTCAACCGACTTATTTGCCCATGAGATGCTCGCATATGCCTGGCTGTTGTACAACAGGGAATTTGAAACAGGCTTTTTTGATGGTGGCATTACCGCCGGATTAACCCAAAGACGGTCATTGATCAACAAAGGTTTTGTCTGGTTGATGTGGGATGATGGCGGTTTTTTTGATACGCCGGCAATGCCCCTGTTCATCCAAGAAAACATCTATGCACATCCTTCCATGGTCAACCACATGAAACGAAAGGGCGGCAGGCCGGCGGGTATTGAGTGGAAACAGGTAAACAGCCCGAAGGGCTCGGAAGATTCGGAAGGCACTGAAAAAATGGTGGATTACCTGATGAAAAGGCTGAACGGATAGGAACTGTGGTTGTATCATTCATCAAGGTTCGAACCGGGCAGATAACCGCTTCAATCCGGCTTGAATGGGTTTTTCAATGGCTATTTTTATAATAGAACCCAGGAGAAAAAATGGCAGTTTCGGTTCGAAATCCACACGATACGTGAGCCTGGTTTTGCCTTGATCATCTGCAAATTCCATTCGCCCCCTGTGGTTTTTTATGGGACTTCCTTTGCTGACCGTATATTCCATCAGCTGATTTGCCTCGAAGGTGATAACGGATTCTTCAAAGGCAGGCGCTGGAAAAGCCTGGATCCGCCTGACCGACCCCAGGCCATTTTTATTTTCGTCCTGACTATCTATCACCCGTTTGATTTTTGCATTTAATATTCGACCGAACTCTTCATGATCTGTTAAAAGGTTAAAAACAGTTTCAACCGGGGCGTTGAATTCCTGGGTGATTATTATGTTTTGTTTACCCGTTTTTACTTTGCTTCCCAGAATTCTGAGCATATTCACCGGGAATAAAAGAAAGTGTTTCCAGTCTGCAACGCTTCCTTGGGAAATCATATTCATTGACATTCGCCAATTATCTTTAGGCGATGGAATGATCCATGATTTTTTCGGTCCTGTCTTCATTGTGTGGCCGGCATCCCCATGGAGCTGTTCCAGGAAAGACAGCTCGTCCGTCAGGTCAACACGACTGGCTGTGCCATCTAAAGATCGATAACAGATTATGCCTTCCGGAGAGATAATGAACGTTGCCGGATAGGCAATGCCCCCATGCTCAAAAGGGTTTCTGAGGTTAAATAAATCAACAACCTTTCTGTCTTCATCACAGAGAAGCGTTAATGAGAAATTCATTTTTTTAGTTATATTATCAGATTGTTTCGGCGAATCCGTCGAAATCGCAAAAACCTTGGTATTGAACGTTTCATAGGTGTCATGGTTCTTTTGTATTTCCGCCAACTGGCGGATGCAAAAGGGTCACCAGTGTCCCCGGTAAAACATCAGTTTAACATTGCTGCCGGAGTTAAGCGCATCACTGAGTTTGAATGTTCTACCATCTGACGTCAGCACTTCAAAATCCGGTGCGTCCTGGCCGATACCGGGGATATTTTTATTCATTTGCTCCTCCATATTAACGGTTATTTCCTAGACCAATCGCTTTTGGGAATCAAGCATATTTTAAGCAATGAATTTCCTTGTATAAAACGGTATTAGGATCAGAGTTTACCATTAAAGTGCGAAGGTTTGCGATATATTTTTTCTCTTCTTTTTCATTTGAAGGCGAAAAACTGTTAATTTCAGTGTATTTCAAGTATACTCGTGGCAACTGTGATCCGGCATAATCACAGTTACAGTTTGTTTTTTTGATTCTTTCAGGTGATTAGAGGATATATGCAGGGACAGCAACGGTATACAGAAACGACGCTTCTCTACGAGAGCGAACAGACTCAGGTCCACCGGGCGGTCAGGGATGACGGAACCCGTGTGATTCTAAAAAAGCTAAAACACGCTCCGATAAATTCTGAAAGAGACCGCAATTTGAGGCGGGAATTTCAACGCATATCCACTCTCCCGAACACCTGCTCCCCAGAGGCACTGGCACTGGAATACCTGGATGAGACACCCGTCATTATTATGGCCGATTCCAACGGTTATGATCTGACCTGTCATAATTCCTTTGGCCGCTTTTCCGTTAAAGACTTCCTCTCTGTGGCGATACAAACGGTCACCGCCCTGTCCGAAGTCCATGGTGCAGGTCTTGTGCACAAGGATATCAACCCTTCAAACATTTTGTTTCTGCCACAGTCGGGAACAACGCTACTCATTGATTTCGGCATTTCCGCTCCGTTTAATTTTGAAAGCAGCCAGCACTTTAACCACCACAACACGCTTTCAGGCACACTTTTTTATCTGGCACCGGAACAGACCGGGCGGATGAATTGCGCTGTTGATAACCGGGCGGATTTCTATGCACTGGGCATTACCTTTTTTGAGATCCTTACCGGTCAACGCCCTATTTCCGGTGAAGATTCCCTGGAGCTGGTCCATGCCCATATTGCCAAGCCTCCTGCAGCGCTTAAACCATTCCGCCCGGATATACCTTCGGCAATTGCAGCGATATTGACAAAGCTGATGGCGAAAAACACAGATGACCGCTACCAGTCCTGCCTCGGATTACTGGCGGATCTGCAGACCTGTCGGGACCACTTCAGTAAGTCCGAAAAGATTCCCCGATTCCCCCTTGGACAAGAAGATATTTCCACGGTTTTTCGTATCCCCCATAAGCGCTATGGGCAGGAGGAAACACGGCAAAAGCTGCTGGCTGCATACGATCTCGCAAGCAAAGGCCAAAAACAGGTTGTCGCAGTATCCGGTTTATCCGGTTCGGGAAAAACAACATTGGTTCATGAGCTGTTCCGGCCAGTGGCTCGCAGTAAGGGACTTTTTTGCGACGGGAAATTTGACCAATTCCAAAATGACCAACCCCATCAAGCTTTTATCGAAGCCTTTCACCAAATTTGTCAATGGATTCTGGCAGAGGACGAAACAAAACTTAAGTTCTGGCGGGATGAATTATTACACGCCCTGGGTGGTGTGGGCGGGGTGCTCGGTCAGGCCTTACCTGGGCTGGAACTCATCACAGGTCCATTACCTAAACCCGCCATCCTCCACGGTGAAGAAGCACGCCACCGCTTTGCCTATGCTGTTCGTAAATTCCTTGGTTGCATTTCAAACCAGCTCAAACCGTTGGTTTTATTTATAGATGATTGTCAGTGGATGGATCTTGGGTCCCGCACCTTGTTCACGCTTCTGGCCGATGAAACCCTGTGTCCCCATGTCATGCTTGTCGGCGCATTCCGGGATATGGAAAATGCCGAAAAAACGGCTTTCCAGGGCGTGTATTCAGGACTTAAAAATAGCCCTGTTTTCTCAGAAATCCACATTGATGCCTTGACCCGTAAGGATATCGGCACACTGGTTAACGATTGCCTGCCCAACACCGAAGGAACCCTGTCCCTTGCCAAAGAAATATATGCAAAGTCAGGGGGCAATCCTTTTTTTGCCACCCAACTGCTGCTCAGCGCCTCTGGGGATGGGTTGATTTTCTTCCATGGGCCAACCGGTAAGTGGCGCTGGAATATTGAAAAAATCCATGGCCTGCCTGTGGCGGATAATGTGGTCCATTTTATGGAACATCGCCTCTCCCAGTTGCCCGGCAAAACCCGTGGGCTTTTGGGCGTTGCTTCTTGTCTCGGCCATCATTTCACCCAACCGCTATTGGCCGCCATTGCGGATCTTTCCCAGGATGAATGCGAAAAACGACTCTATCCGGCCCTGGCAGAAAGAATCCTCATTTTATCCAATAACGACCATCTCGACTTTGCCCATGACCGCATTCAGGAAGCCTTGCATTCGTCTTTAAGCGATCAGCTTAAACGCACCACCCACCATAAAGCCGGACAATACCTATCTTCAGCATTGAATGAACAAAGCAGTCCGGCACAAGTCTTCAATGCCGCATACCACCAGAATCAGAGCGAGAAGCCCATGCATGGGCAGGCGTTAGAAGCACTTCTCTCACTGAATATCAGGGCCGCAAAAACCGCCATGGAAACATCTGCCTTTAACAAAGCCCACGATTTTTATACCCAGGCACTCTCCCTTGGGAAAGCGCTCAATCCCTCTGGCCTATGGGAGAGGGACTATGCCTCAACAATCACCCTCTTCTCCCAGGCAGCCGAGGCAGCGAACCTTTCCGGTAATGGAGACCAGTGCCTGAAGTTGTGCAACCAAGTCCTCGACCATGCCCGTGATTTCCATGATCTCTTTGAGATTCAACTGGTACGGCTCCGCCAGCACCATGCCTCAGCACAAACACACACTGCCATTGAAATTGTCACCGAGGCCCTTGGGGACTACGGGGTTTACTTCCCTCTGAAACCCACCGAGCAAGACGTCGCTACGGCAGTAAGCGGTATACTTGAAGAACTCGGCAATGTGAATTTCCAGACCCTTGCTAAAAAAGCGGAGACCACAGATCTGGACGCCCTTTCTGTCATGGGTCTGATTGCAGAGGCGTCCGATGCCGTCTACCTTGCCGCCCCCCTCTTGCTACCGCTGATGGTTGTGGAGCAGGTACGCCTCTCTCTCACGAAAGGGCTTTGTCCGGAATCCAGTGTGGCCTTTGCACTTATGGGACTTATTTCCTGCGCCATGGGGCAATATAAAATGGGCCATGCCCTTGGAGAACTTTCTTTAAAGGTGCTGGATCGTTTCAGTGCCGACCAACACCGCTGCAAAACACTCCTGGTTGCCCACAACTGCGCCCTCCACTGGAAGCGGGATATTCGGCTGAGCATTCCCCCATTAAGAGAAGCCTATCACTGGGGCCTTAAATCCGGGGATCAGGCCTTTGCGGCATCGGCAATTCACTGCGCATGGTATAATGAACTGTTCACGGGATATCCCCTGGCTGACCTTGAACACTCCTTTGACAAAACCATGGCAAGTATCCGTGCACTGAACCAGCAATCCCAGCAACATTTCCTCCGCTGCTACGGACAGCATATGGTGAATTTAAGGGAAAACGTTGCCGAGCCGTGGCGGCTCTCCGGCAAAATCATGGATGAAGAGAAGGTCTTGTCTGAACTCAAAGCATGGGACAACCAGACCGGGCTCTTTGTTTTTTACCTGAATCGAGCCATTCTCGGATTTCTTTTTGACCATAACGATGAAGCGCTCCATGACATTCTTGAAGCAGAAAAATATCTGCACAGTGTGGGCGGGCTATACATTGTGCCTTTCCTGTTCCAATTCAAAGCACTTATTTCTTTGGACCAGTACCCAACCGCCGGCACACAACAGGCAAACCAGCACCTGAATGATGCACGATCCTGTCTTGAAGCGCTTATCCCCATGGCTGAAAGTGCCCCCATGAACCATGGTCACAGGGTAACGCTTGTCCAGGCAGAGCTGGCCCACAGGACAAGTGATGCCGCCAATGCCCGTGTACTTTTTGACAAAGCGATTCAACAAGCCCAGGCCAACGGTGCCTTAAATGACCTCATTCTCATTTATCTCCAGGCCGGTAAATTCTACAGCACAACCCATAATCCCAAACTGGCCGGCCTTTACTTGGGCGAAGCCATTATGCACAGCCAATCGTGGGGAGCCCACGGGCTGGGGCAACACCTGGCAACCCGATTCAAAGGCTCCCTTCCCGGCCCTTCTGCCGGAAAATCGTGGCACTGGGACCGAACGGCGTCTCTGTCCATCTCAGAAACAACCACCAGGGCACTTGATGTGGGCAGTATTTTTAAATCGGTCAAAGTACTCTCCACTGAAATGGATTCAGACAGGCTCCTTGAAAAAACCATGGCTGTGCTTATGGAAAACATTGGTGCGGAACGCATCATTTTCATGGAAACAGATGCAGACCCAGGTAGTGATGGGCTGCTTGTGCGCACCCACTGCTCCGGAGCGACACCAACCGCATTGGAAAAACCGCTGTCCCTGACGGAATACGCCAACCTGCCCATGGGCCTTATCCGCAATGCAGCCCGGAATCAGAAACCGTTGATTGTTGAAAATCCCCATCAAGACCGTGTCTACGGTAAGGATCCTTACATTCGAAAGTACAAGCCCCTTTCCGTCATGGCCTATCCGGCCTTAAGAAAAGGCAAGCTCTCTGCGGTGGTGTACCTTGAACACACAAAAATGACTGGGATCTTTGAAAGCACCCGTCTGGAAGTGCTGGACATTTTTGTCGGCCATGCCTTGGTTTCTTTGGAAAACGCACGCCTGTATGAGCAACTCATGGAGTACTCCCACACACTGGAAGACCGGGTTGCCGCACGAACGGCAGCATTGGAAAAAGCCAACGAAAAGCTGGAACGATTAACCCAGGTGGACGGCCTGACCGGTATTTCCAACCGCCGACATTTTGACCATGTCCTCAAAACAGAATGGCAGCGCATGAAGCGGAAAGAACAACCCCTCTCGCTGATAATGATGGATATTGATTTTTTTAAGCTGTACAACGACACCTATGGACACCAGATCGGTGACGACTGCCTACGCCGGGTGGCGCATCTGTTTGCCGTCCATGCCGGACGTCCGTCAGACCTGGCTGCCAGATACGGGGGGGAAGAATTTGTTATGATCCTGCCGAACACGGACCAACAAGGTGCCAAGCGGGTGGCAGAACAGATTCGGAAGAACGTTGAACAGGAAGCCATCGCGCACACCCGCTCCGAACGCTATGATTACGTTACCGTGAGCCTCGGTGTAGCCACTCTCTCCCCAACCCGTGACGGGGTCACTCCGCCCCAAGGATTACTCGAAAGCGCAGACAAAGCCCTGTACGAGGCAAAACGAAAAGGGCGAAATCGGGTCTGTGTGAAATCAGCAGACTAAAAAAAAGCCAGATGAAAGCTACCCATTCATTGGGCCATGATCAAGGCGGATCTGGACAAATGTGCCCTCCCCTATATTTCTGGTACCCTCAATCGGATATTTTGTGATAGATTAGCCTTTTTGAAAATTAGGAACAAACAATGAGACACATTGGAGAAACAGATTGAAAATAAACACACCCAATCTTCCAGGAACCCCCATGGGGATCGTATCACCGGATCAGCTCGAAAAAATGGCACAGGTTGCCAGAAAATACAAGGTCGAAACCCTGAAAATAACCACTGGCCAGCACCTGAAAATGCTGGGGGCGAACCCGGATGACCTGCCCTTGATCATGGAGGAACTCGGTGGCAGCCTTCCTTCAGCCCCTGCCCACGCCAAAATAGGCATGCACAATGTCCAGGCATGTGCCGGCTCACCCCTTTGCAGCTTTGCAAAGGGAGATACCCTGGAAATGGGGAAAAAAATCCAAAACGTATTTGCAGACCTTGCAGTACCTGGAAAAGTGAAGGTGGCGGTTTCAGGGTGCGCCTTCAACTGCTGTGAAGGATATGTCCGGGACCTGGGACTTTTTGCCAAAAAATCCGGGTGGACCCTGATCTTCGGCGGAAATGCGGCAGGCAGACCGCGCATCGGGGATGTGATCGCAGACAAACTGAGCGATGAAGCAGTGATTGAGTTAGTCGGGAAATGTCTGGGTTACTATTGCGACAATGCCAAAAAAGGGGAACGGTCCGGCCATTTAGTTGCCCGCCTGGGAGTGGATAGCCTGCTCCAGGCAATCAAATAAGCACCCCGATACGATTGACCATCTGGGAATTGTGGGGGAGGTAATCACTGATTACCTCCCCCATTCATCGTATAAATCAGGGCTGGTTTATTCTGCTTGAGGAACCGGTATTGATTGCATCTGCCCCGTAAGCTGAGTCAGGAATCAATCCTTCAAGCCCCAGGCTGGTGGCAGGTGATGTCAGGTAGGTTAAAAATGCCTGCCATTCTTTTATTTCCTGATTGCCTTCAGTTATTGGATCCGCATCAATTCTGAAATTAAGAAGATTGGTCTGGTCAACGACAACACTGGCGTCCTGGTTTGTCGGTATCACAGGTATCCCAAGACCTGAAAGCATGGTGATAAAAATAGGATCCTTCATCATAAGCACGACATAAATATCAACGACAACGGGGTAAAGGGTTGCGTCCTCAATGGCAGTTGCTTCTCCTGCGCATTGAATATCCGTATTGGCGTACATCTTGGCTGAAGCAGGGTCGACCTTGTAAAGACCGGCACTTCCGGCATGGGTATATTGCACGCCGGACGTATGAAGAAAATAATCATTACCCAGCATTGGGAGTACGAGTCTAAGTCCCTGTTCTCCATTAAGAGCAGTCATTGCATATACGGCAGATGCTGCCCGGCAGGCCGCTGAATCATTTGTGCCGACGGCATCAAAAGCGGCTATCGCCTGATCAGCCGGAAAGGTTCCGGCGGCCGGTAATACGTAAGTGGAATAGGTACCTAAATCCGTGGGAGACCCTGAATTGAGACCGACTGCCAATTTAAATAAGCCCATTCGCTGCTGGGCTTCCAGCGCGCTTAATGCTGGCAAGGCGTTTATGAAATCAGTATCATTCGCTGCCATCACATAGGAGATAAGCTGGCACATATTTTTAATCTCAGCCCCTGACAGATAGACCTGAACCAAGGGATATCCCGGAACATTCTGCTGGGCCGGATCAAGGGTCATGCCAAGGGGGAGGACGCTGTAAAGGTCAGCAAAGCTGATCACTTGACCCTGGTAAAAACCGTTTCTTACAACACCGTTGGCCACGACACCAAGGGTCGGTGTTGTAATCGCGCCTGCCTGGACATAGGGCAGTGTGAGGTATCTTAAAGAGTCAGCAACAAGATTGCCCATCCCCGCCTCTTTTGCAAGATAGGGTTTACCAATATTATCAGAATCGGTTGTGCCGACAGTCTTGTGCACGGTCAGACCGGAAGCGGCTAAAATTGCGTTAATACCTTGTTCATACATGTTTACAATAAACTGGGTTGCAGAATCACCTTCAATGGAGTCATCAATTGAATGATTTGTAAGGGCAACGCCTGTAATACCTGTACCGGGGATGTAGCTGATCTGAAGTTCTGCAAGGTTTTTTCCGTAATTACCGGCGCAGATGACATAGGTTGTGTGATCCTCATTTTTAACTTCAATCACCGACTCTGTCATTACGTGATCGTGGCCCGAGGCAATAATATCTATGCCGGAAATTTTCTGAGCCATGGTAATATCGTCGCCTTCAGGATTTGCCGGATCAGTCTTGGAAACACCCGAGTGGGATAAGGCAATGACAAGATCAACCTCTTTTTTAAGGTTCGTGACGATGGTCTGGAGGGCGCTGATTTCATCGGCCTTTGTCATATCATTGAGAAATTTTACAGGGGAAGCAAGTGGTGCGACTGTTTCTGCGTTTGCCCCCATTAAACCGATCAGACCGACTTTGATACCATTATCAAGGGTTTTTATCTCTACCCCTTTTATGATGCCCGCTGCCACCAGAGATTCAAGTCCGTCATCGCTTGTGCCGGGGGTCTTATCCGTTACCATATTACTTGCAAGTATAGGAATGGAAAATCCGTTCCCGTCATTGCCCATGGCCTGGTCGATAAAGTTGTACAGGGCACCCGGTCCGAAATCAAATTCATGATTACCCAGGGTGATGGCATCATATGCAATACTCTCCATAAATGCAAAAGCAAGAGAGGCAAGCTTTGCATTCTCGGTTCCGGCTCCCAGGGTAAAGTCGTAAACAGTACCCATAAGGAAATCTCCGGAATCAACCAGGAGGATGTTTTTATTGTTTTTGGCGTTTCTGATCTCACCTATTTTTGCGGCAAGCCTTGCATACCCACCCTTTGTGAGATCAGTAGAATCAGAACTGTCGATTCCGTCAAGGGGTGAATAGCTGGCTGATGCACCTGTACCCCCTGCCCTGTCATGGACATCTGTTGTTTGAAGAAGGGTGACGCTAAGCTCTCCGTTTGAATCAGACGATGAGCTATTGCAACCTGAGATGCAAATCGCAATGAAAAAAACGAAAATTGCGATACCAATACTTTTTTTCATACAGCCTCCAAAATTATTAATAATAACGTACCTGAAACCTTAATTCAAACCCGTTCGCTATACTTTGGTCGGATATAACTTCGTATTTTTAACACGAAGTTATATCCGTATATTTTTTTTCCATAAAAAGCAATTAAAAACGAATTAATTACTCATGCAGAACATCGTTCAGCCAAGCATAGACCGTGTTTTACTCGTTATGAACATTGTTTAGTTTACATGTGCTGATTTTTCTGATAGTAAAGTTATTCTCAAGATATATTAGTTTAAAATGTCATTAAAACCGGGTTTGAATCAACTTCTGGTTCATAGCTGAGATGTGAAACAAAGGGAATGGGGGTAATCATGAAAAAGGGATTATGTTATTGTTTTTTGCTTTTCACCGTATCTTTAATCTGGAGCAGTTCATCTAGAGCATCAGGTTTCGCTCTTTATGAAAACAGTCCGACGGGTGCTGCTGTTGCCGGTGCCTTTGCAGCTACAGCAGATGATCCGTCTGCCGTATGGTACAATCCGGCCGGTATAACACAGCTTGACGGTACTCAGATCATGACCGGATTTACAACGTATACCACCGGCGGTGCGAAACTCGAATTTGAGAATGGCCCGACTTCAAACAGTGTTGATGATATTGTACCCGTACCGTATTTTTACGCATCTACTAAAATTAATGAAAAATTCTGGTTCGGGTTAGGTATGTTTTCACCCTTTGGACTCTCAGCTGAATATGAAAAAGACTGGGAGGGAAGATACAACACCTATTATTCAGCAAATGTTGCAAAAGAACTGAACCCGAATATTGTTTATAAAGTTAATGATTCACTCTCCGTTGGATTTGGTGTTTCTGTTCAGCAATTTGAAGTTGAGTTTCAACAAAAAATTAATTCCGGGGTTGTTTATCAGCAGGGTAAAGGATTAACAGCTGAACAAGCGGCGGCAGATCCGTTATTCAATCACCTTAAAGGAATCGATATTGACCAGAAACTATTTGCAGATGAGAATGCGGAGTTCAGATATAATCTGTCACTTTTTTATACCATGAACGAGAAATGGTCATTTGGTCTGAATTATAGATCCGAGGTTGATTATACGCTGAAAGGCGATGCAAACTACGCCAATATCCCTGCTCCTTTTTCAACCCAGATTTATAATGCTGCAATTTCAGGTGATGTGACTCTGCCCCAGGTTCTCTGGACAGGCATAGCGTACAAGGCCTCTCCAAAACTAACCCTTGAAGTAGATCTTGTAATGACGGGCTGGTCAAGTTATCAGGAGCTAAAATTCAAGCTCGACAACGGCCTGGGTACCCAGACCGTGGAAAAAAACTGGGATGATGTATACAGCATAAGATTTGGCGCTGATTATCAGATGACGGATGCATTTGCCGTGAGATGCGGATATCTTTTCGATGAATCACCCATTCCGGATTCCTCAATAGATTACGCAATGCCATCATCAGACAGGCATATGTTTTCCGCCGGGTTTGGTTATAAATTCGGAAACTGGACAGTTGACAGCCACTATGCCTATGTCACCATAACAGGTGAAAGGGATATAGATGCCAGACCGGTAGAATCGATGTATATTAACTCCAGAGTAAAGGAAGCGGTTTCACATCAGTTTGGTATGAGTCTAAGTTATATGTTTTAATATGGAACGGGCTGGGAGCGGGGTATTGCTCTGACCAGGTATTTAACCAAACCGGCGTTGCCATGGAATTGTCCTGGCAACGCCGGTTGTTTTCGTCCGAGGCAATTTCAAATGGAGCAGGAAGCGATTCTCCGGAATTTGAACAGGGTCCTCAGTCCTGTCGGCTTATATTTGAATTGATGATTGCTTGTACTTTTGGGCTTTGATAGTTCTTTTTGTTTATCAGCATTGTGTCGGTGTAAATTTTTAGAGGGACAGTCTCGTCTTGGGTTAATTGATAAGCAATTTTTACGCCTAAATACCCTATCAATGGTTGAAACGCGGTCAATGATGCCTGACATGATGCGATAAGCCGAACCAACGGATGACCCCATATAAGGATCGGCGATGACGTTTACTTGAGGATAATGGGATTTGATGGTGTCCAAAATTCCCAGTTCGCGGGCATGGGTGGATGCGTGATTTTCCATATGTCTTGCAAGGACAACGTTACCGGCGCCTTCTACGAGAAAGCCCGCATGGACAGCCGCCATTTGCCCCGCTTTGTAATTGTCTAACTCAACGATGCTGGTGTGATACGGCGTGTCCATGTTTGAGTCGATCAGCACGATCTTGATTCCACTTGCAACAGCCTTTTTAAGGATCGGACCCGCACGATCGACATGGGTGGGAGCCAAAACAATCGCATTGTAGTTTTGCCTGATCCCATATTCAATGATTTTGCTTTGGGCGGTGTGCTGATCTTCAGTATACGGTCCCCGGTAAGTAACACGGATTTTCAAATCCTCGCCTGCTTGTTGTGCACCTTCACAAACTTTTCCCCAAAAAACAGCCTTTGATCCTTTGGGAATGACCAACGCATTAAAAAGTGCTTGCGGCTGTTGTCTCCGATTTCGTCAGTCGCTGAGTTTTTAGTGACCGCCATGGGTTTGAGGACGCCAACACTTTCCATGATAAGCATGCTTTCTGACCGGAAGCGCTAATAGACGGGTGCCTTAAAAATGAAATGGCCGATGGAGGTGCCCGGCACGGATACAACAGGTTATACCCGTGCCGGGTGTAAGACATGCATCAGCGGTTGAGTGCATCAGCGTTTTTTTATTTTAAAAAAACGCTTTACCTGTCACCCGGCCAAGGTCATTTACTCATTTTTGATTGCAAAATGGGCACGCCGGTTCCTGGACCAGGATGTCTCGTTGTCTGCCGGATCAATGGGACGTTCCTTCCCAAAGCTGATGGTCGCCAGCCGGTATTCGGCGATTCCCAAATCTATCAGATGTTTTTTGATGCAAAGCGCCCGCCTTTCTCCTATTGCAAGGTTGTATGCGGCAGTTCCCCGGCTGTCACAATGGCCTTCGATAAGGATGTTAACCATTGGGTTTTCCTTGATCCAGAACGCCTTCTCCTTGAGAACTGTTTTAAACCGGGGGGACAGGTCGGAACAGTCATGGCCAAAAAGAATATCCTGACGCTGAAACTTGTTCGCTAAAGCGCGTTTTTGAGCAGCCTCAGCATCTCTCAAGCGGGCAGCCTCAGCATCCCTCAAGCGGGCAGCCGCCAATGCCTCTGCCTTTATTTGGGCTTCTTCCGCCAGGGCCTTCTGGCGTGCAAGCTCCTGGTCCCTTGCAGCAGCCACATCCTCTGCACCCTTGCCCATGGTCATGCCTGGGACCGGCGCTGAATCCACGGTTTGTTTTGCACAAGCAGCAGTGAAAAGTAACCCCACTGCCATTAGAACCATTGTCATGCTGATGAATCGTCGCTGTTTCATATCGCCTCCGTGCAAATTGTCAGGCCGGAAAGATAATTCTGGGCGAGATACTTGGTTCCGGCAAAATGGAGACCGAATATCAGGGTGGAAAGAAAAACTGACGTCATTACTTTTTTCATTTGAACCTCCGGATTAAACTGTTCTTCTCATTAATGGACCATCCCTCCTGATCAGAAATACTACCTGGCAGGATAAACACTCCGGTTATTCTATGAATCCAATACTCCCATGTTCCCAGGCACATTTCACATTTGAACCCCTTGAATTGTGATCCGGGAGCAGGCAGTTGAGAAAGAATAGCAAAAGTAATGCCAATGTGAATTGACATGACCGGATAAAGCATGTTTCAGAGTTGATATAATTTTACAGCTTACCTATCAAACACTTGAATTTTAGCCACATATTATCGCGAAGTTAATTTTCATATTAAATAAAGCTGTCTTATTTCGAGGTCTTGTTTACTGCACGTTCCCCCAACGGCCCACATGGAAAAATACGATTTTTTCACACCCAGGAGTGCAATTTTCGTAACCAGTTATTAAAGGTGAAAAAAAAATGACTTCACATCCGGATTAAATGAATAAACCGCATGTGAAGCCGGTACCTTCCTATCCCATCTCCCAATGGGGTTCCATATCCGGGGTGTAAGCGCCGAAACGAGCCTCTCCATTGCATTTAGCCCGGGATAGGAGCATGGCCTGGGCTGCTGCCTTGTTTTCCGGTTTTCCCTTCCATACGCCGAGGGGTTGTTCTTGCAGGGCCCGGCCATAGGAAAAACTCAGCTCCCAAGGGGTGGATCCAATTTGGTTCATGGCGTTCAGATGGGCCGTGGCCTGTTGGGAAGTCTGCCCGCCGGACAAGAAAGCGATACCAGGTACCGCCGAAGGAACGCTTCGCTTGAATATTTTAATGGTTTTTCGGGCAACGGTTTCCACATCCGCCTGTTCCGGACAGGCGTCACCCGATGTGACCATACTTGGTTTGAGAATCATCCCTTCGAGGCGTACCCGTTGAAGGGAGAGTTCGTTAAACACGAACCCCATGGTTCGCTGGGTGACCCGTTCGCAGGTCTCGATATCGTGATTGCCGTTGATCAGGATTTCCGGTTCCACGATGGGAACCAGGCCGGCCCTCTGGGACAGGGCCGCATACCGGGCCAGGGCATGGGCATTCAGGGCAATGCATAGGTTTGAGGGTTGATGGTAGCCAATACTTAAAACCGCCCTCCACTTGGCAAACCGAGCGCCAAGTTGCCGGTATTCATCCAATCGGTCAGCCAGTCCGTCCAGGCCCTGGGTTACCTTTTCGTTCAGGGTCTCCGGGATCTGGATAATCCCCTTGTCCACCTTGATGCCGGGAATAATACCTCTGTCGGACAATAGTTTCGAAAACGGGGTGCCGTCCCCGGCGGATTGTCTGAGGGTTTCGTCGAACAGGATCACCCCGCTGATGTGATTTTCAATTTCCGGGGCGGTGAATAAGAGTTCCCTGTATAATCGTCTGTTTTCCTCTGTGGATTCTACCTTGATGGTGTCAAACCGTTTCTTGATGGTCGGGGAGCTTTCATCGGCCGCCAAAACACCCTTACCTTTGGCCACCATTGCAGCGGCTGTTAACTCAAGTGTTTGAATTTTTTCACGGGTTAAAAAATTAGAATCTGTCATGGGCGGTTTCTCCTTTTGGATCAACAATGTGAGTTACGAAATCGCATTTTCAGATATCAACAGGTATTGTTGCACAATAACAAATACTGAACAAGGGGGTTGGCGGTGAAATCATAATTTTTCTTTGATTTTTCAGACCAATTAAACTAAAGAAATCCGTCTGTCGTGACGATGTTTAGAAAAGTTTGCTCGGATTTTTTAACATACAGCGAAAACGACGATAAAGGGGATACATGGACACATCCAATGGATTTACGTCGGTTGGAACTTTGAAGATAACAGCCGGGATAACCGACCTGGCGGCACGCTCCATGGTAGAAAATCGCGATCAACAGCCCGTGCCTGCCGTCTTAACCGACCTGAGGCCCGGCTCCAGGCAATGGTTAAAAACCAATGAAAAAGAGTTAGAAATATCCGTTTTGACCGCGGAAGGAGATAAGGTAACGCTCTCCTCCAGCTTCACATCCCGACAAAAGTCCTACCTACGCCCCGTCGGCACCTATATACCCGGAATGGAAGATTCGCTGATACAGACTGAAAACTTGGATGTAACGGTAAAAGGTGACCTCAGCGAAAGTGAGTTAAAGGATATCGAGGCGTTCAAAGATGCCATCAAAGACGTCCTTGATAAATTTTTCGGAAACGGCACTGATACGTCGTCGAAAGTGTCGGATATCGACCTGGCGGGATGGGAATCCCTCTCTTCGGCTAAAGCCGATTTCAGGGAAACCTCTTCAATGGCGTGGGCAGCCGAAATGACCTACCTGGATTCCGAAGACCTGCCGGGTGTCGGTGAAAGGATGGTGACGTTGGAGGACCTGCCCCGGGTCGGCGCTCCCCTGTCGGCCCAGAGGATGCAATCCGTGGTTGAAGTGACGGGCCAGACGTCATCTGCATCAGTCTCTGCTGTCAAGGTTCTGGGAAATCCCGGGGCCGAAAATACGCTGGAATACCAGGTGAGCCGGCAGACCGAAAGCTCCATGAGCATCGACCTTTACTCTAGGATCAGGGCATACGGCCCAGTAAACGGAACAAACAGCAGTGTCGTCCCCGCCGAACTCAAAGAGCCGGTCACCCGGATCGCCGGACTCGCAACCCATGCCGCCGCTACATCCGGACGAAGCCCAGCATCTATCACCGAATCCATCCGGGCATCCTTTCTGGAGTTTTCCACCGAAACCTGTACAGGGACCGTCCACTTCTCCAAGACCCTCCCATCGCTCTATCTTTTGGAGCGGAGCGTACTCAGCATCCTCGAGAAATCCACAGATGGGAACGAAGACCAGACCCATCCCTTTGAAAAAGACGAAAACAGCGGTGAAGGGGTCAACCTCTTCGCCTAAACTGAAAGGCTTCACATGCAAACGCTCCGTTCCACCGCCCGGGAAATGACCGGAAGCGAACCGTGGCGGTATCCCCGAAGGAAAAGAACCTACAGTTCACCGGATTTAGTGCGCTTGGGATCTGCGATTTAAAAAACACGCAGGAATAAGACGCGACAGGACACTTGCTTTGTTGAAAGATGGGGTAAACTCTCCTTTTGAAACCCTTTCTTCAATCAACATCCCGATATAAACACCGATGGAATACCCAACCGCATATGCAATGCAGCATGCTAAATTATCAAGGTTATTCATGATTTTGGAAATGGCCATGATCCAGATGAACATTTCAAAAAAACTGAGTATTGAGGCTGTCTTCCTTTTATTTTTTGAGATCAGGACAATTCGTATCGTCCCCATGGAAACGTCAGTAATTTTGGCTATAAAAATAAGAAGTGGAAGGGTAATGTTTGAATACATGCTTATTGATTCCATGGAATGATCTCCTTTGTCCTATAATTTAAGACATTAATACAACGAAAGCAAGGAATGCGGCAGGCCAGCCCGTTATCGGATCTATATTCTGGATAAAATCAGAGGAAAAAACAGTGCACAGATTGTTGTGTGGCAAAACGAAAAACTAGACGAAAATATGCTTCTCCAGCGACATACCAAGGAAATCATATTCAAATATATAAAAAAAAACAACCATAGAACCCATTGGCAGGAAAAATAATAATTTTGAGTCATTTTCAAATGCACCCGTGGTGGCCGGAAGCACAACCGGCCCTCCATCAACATGTTTCCTAGTGAAATATGCTTTTTTTTCCTTTTCTTTTGCTTCAGCGATGGGTTTTCTTTTTTTCGCGGTAATTCGTCCGGATCTTTCCTTTTTTTGAGCGATAATGGTTGCCGCGATTTTCCGGTCGTTGGTTACCGCTTCCACTGAACCAATGTTGAAATCCTGGTTTATGGTTATGGGGGGAATCCGATCATCCGACCCCAGAAGGGTTGATCCGAAACGCTTCCGCCAGGCAGAAGGGAGTTCGATTGCCCAGGCTCCCCAATCTGTACCCTTGTTTTGTACATGATCTGACCCTTTCAAAGGAATCAGCAGTGGTGTAAGCTCCATACCCGATGACATGATACAACCATATCAAGGAGACAGGGTTTCTGGCACTGTTCAATCGGTATTGCCAGGCGAATATGAAAGCAGGGAAAAAACACATGACCAATGACTGGAACAAAACCAAGATCTATGAAATCAAGATCGAGTATATGACTGGAAAAGCCGGGGGCTGATCCCCCCGACATATCAAAAGCCCCATCCCCTGGGGGAATCATCCGGCATGGAAGTTCCCCCGGTAAGGATCTGCCCTTTTCATCTGTCCGTAAATCTGCCTAGCGTTACAAATCGGCGTTTTCTTTCTCATTCACCTTTTGAGATGTAAACAAAGTATCAAAAACCTCTTTAAGCTTGTTTGTTGCCTGTTCACTGAAGAGTCCCACGAGTGAAGCGATCCCGGCCACTCCAAATACACTTAAATTGTCACTTCCGCTTCCGTTGGAAAGAATCCCCGCACGTATCGAAAGATAGAATACCAGGGCCAGTGTACCTCCAATCGGCAGACGTAAAATATACCACCACATCCAGTTTATTTGAAACGCTCTGTTTCCCATATGTTCCACATAGGATTTCAAAGCATGGAGCATGCTGCCGATTCCACCGCTGGTGATCACTATAGCCAGTAAACGCAGTTCGTTGGATAATTGAAACTTTCCAAAGAGGATCAGGGAAGCCGAGTCAACCCACTTGTCCGGGGCACCATTTGTGTCCGAAATTACATTTGGCCATAATTTCAATAACAAATAGACCATTATCGCGGTAAGGACGAAAAGGTATACACCCAGCATATGGCTGAGAAAATCGGAAAAATTTTCAGGCCAACCACTCTTTTTCGTTTCCGCTCCATCCTGTTTCGATCCAACATCCGTAATTTTTTCCGAATCCACTCTACTCCTCCTTCAGGCCATCAAAACGGTTCATGGGTTCAACGGAGCAAGGCGCCGTCATTTTTTACACGCTGCCGGCAACAGAACAACATCGTGTTTAGATTGGAACCTGCCCGTAGATATCGCAAAATAGCGCATTGTGAAATGAGAAGTCAATAAAATTGGACTACAAACGAAGTTGGGAGATGTGAATAGCGAAGCTGTTCATAAAAAAAGAGGTCTTTACCCGGAGGGTGTGTTCTTGTCCCTTGATAATGACCTCTTCCACAGGTAGTAAAATGGGTGATTATTTGGAGATAAACTCCTTTACCCCTTGCGTTTCTGTCTTTTCCAGGGGCAAGATATAGGGGTATAAAAAGATGGCAACAATACCGGCAAGATACATGATGAGTCCGAACAGCCCCGAAGTCACAAACATGGAAGAATAAAAATCTCCCATGGAATCCTGGATGAGCAGGGCAATGGTCATGGCCAGGGCGGAATTACGCAATCCTGTTTCAAGGGAAATGGCGCGGCTCTGGTAGTTGTTGATACCGACAAGCTTTGCGCAGACTATTCCCAGGAGTATCCCTGCCATGGTGATGGTAAAAATGGTCATGTAAAATTTGAGGCCGTACCTGGCTGTATCGGCGAAAAGGCTTAAATTACCCAGGATACCAGCGCCGATCAGAACCAGAAGAGCGATGATACCCAGGGCTGAAAAAAACGGGGTGCCCTTTTTCGCAGCTCTGGGCCATTTTTTGCGAAATCCCATTCCCAGAATCAGGGGAATAATGACCAAAATCATAATCGTCTGTATGACCACCTTTACCGGTATGGCAATATCAGGCATGTTGGCGCAATACAGGGCCAGAAGCAAGGGGGTGAAAAAGATCGATAAAACAGTGGAAAAAGAAGTCAGGGATATGGATAGGGCCAGGTCCCCCTTGGCATAGTAGGTCATGAGATTGGAGGTTACCCCGCCCGGAATGGCCGTAATCAAAACCATGCCCACAAAGATAAAGGGGTAGGAGGTGTGAAATCCCATGAGATAACCCAGGCCCACTGCCAGCAATGGCATGATTCCGAACTGAAGTACCTCTCCCACAATAATACCTTTGGGATGTTTGAACAGCAGGGTGAAATCATCCACGGTCAATGTCATGCCCATGCCCACCATGACGAAAAAAAGCATGAGGATGATGGATATTTTAAACAATCGATCCAACAGCAGGTGCTCAGGCGGAGATACTAATCGTGCAAATGTCTGGGAAATGCCGTCAATGGTTGTTTTTGTCAATAATACCTCAAATTTTAGTTTGCTTTTAAACAGTGCATCAAGTCCGGCATAGGCTGAAGATGAACCGGGGGCCAGGTCCGTTGCGTTCTCCGGCAAGGCAAGGATATAAATTTCACCTGACAATTTTCTTAAGAGGTAGACAGCCGAACCGTTTTCCATATCCGACTTCGGACGGATAATCCGAAGGTTTCCTTCAAAACGATCTGTTGTTGCGGATGTCCAGTCAAGCTGCTGTCCTGTTTTATTAAGGTGTGCAAATAATAGTATGGATTTCAGCGAGTTTGCCTGGAGAGACAGCTTGTTATACAGGGCTTCTCCAAGATCGTTGCCGGCAAGGGTCTGTGCTGGGGAAAAGAGCATTATCAAAGAAATGAAAAGGGTGATCATCCATGGGGTGGCAGTCCGGGTGGGCATGTTTCCTCCTATCAAGGGATTATAATGCAAAACATTAACCGGCCATACCGGGAAATGCTGTTAAGCGCTCATCCAGAGATCGTGATGGGGGTCAATGTTCTATGTACCGAACGGCAGTCGCGAAGTCAATCGATAATTTGGAATGGCAAAAAAGCTTCTGGATTCAGCGAGGCGCTGTAGCTTTTAACCGTTGTCTCCGACCTGATCATAGGCTGAAGCGGTATTGGACTTGATGTGATTGAGGGCAAAAACACTGCCCAAGATAAGCATGCTTCCGGCCCAGAAGCGCCAGGACACGGGATCGCAAAAAAAGAGGATGCCAATGATGGCGGCAAACACCACTTCACTGGACATGAACACGGCCCCCTCAAATCCCCGGCAGTAGAAAAACCCCTGGTTCATCAATATCTGGGCTGTTACAGAGCTAAGCACGATCCCCATGGAGATGGCCCACTCCCCCATCGTTGCTGGCACAATGGGATCCATGATGAATTTCGGAGTTGTTGCCAGGGTTCCCATGAGGCAGAAGTAGAGATAGATGACCACGGGACCGTTGTTTTTCCGAAGGGATCTCACCAGGGTGACGGTGAGTCCGGCAAAGGCGCCGGCCACCACGGCCAGGCACTGGCCCACCAATCCCCCGGCCAGGTGAAAGTCGAACAGGATGGACACCCCGATAATGACAAGGCCAATGCAGCCCGCCTCACGCAGCCCGATGCGCTCCTTGTAGATCAAAAAGGCAAAAACGGCGGCAAAGGCGGGAAAGGCATAGAAGATCACAATGGCTGTGGAAAGGGGCAGCTGGCGCATGGCCGTTATCCAGGCAAAAAAGGCAATGGAGCCGGTACAGCCCCGGATCATGAGCAGGGGAATCCTGTCTCCCTTGAACGGGTTCCCCCTGGGTCCCAATATCATCAACAGGACAGCCATCCCCCCGGCACACCGGATAAAGGTGATGTGCCACACTGTGTATGCGGGTGGCAACAGCTTTACCAGAACGTTCATGAGGGTGAAAAGCAGGGCTGCCGACAGCATGAAGATCGGACCTGCCACGGACGGATTAAAGAAGGGCCTTTCCCTGGTTCTCAACGCCATTGGTTATCCTTTGTTCAGCTGCGCGGTCAGTTCATCTTCGTCCATGACCGTAACCCCAAGGGAACGGGCCTTGGTGAGTTTGCTCCCGCTGGATTCACCGGCAACCAGGATGTCGGTCTTGGCGCTGACACTTCCCGTGACCTTGGCACCCTGTTCCTGGAGACGTTTTTTGGCTTCTGAACGGGTCATGGTCACCAGGCTTCCGGTTAATACCACGGTCTTGCCGTTGAAAATAGACTTTTGCACCCCCGTCCCCTCCCCCAGGTTGTTCCCAAGGGCCTGGTGATCTTCTATGACCACACCGTTGTTGACCATCTCCTCGATCATGGCGAGGTTCTCCTGGTTTTCAAAGAACATCACAACGGAAGCGGCGGTTTTGGGCCCGATGCCGTCGATGGCGGCGATCTCCTCGTTTTTTGCGGCCATCACGGCCCCAAGGGTTGAGAACGCTTCACACAGCAGCAGGGCTGCCGAATCGCCGGTGTGGTCCATGCCAAGGGCAAAGAGGAAGCGCTTCAATGGCACGCGCTTTGATTTCTCAATGGCCCGGACAACGTTTGCAGCGGATTTATCCCCCATGCGGTCCATGGCCGAAAGGGTGACTTTATCCAGGGTAAAGAGATCGGCAAAGGAATGAAGGATGTCCCGGTCCACCAACTGATCCACAAGCTTGGCCCCGAGTCCGTCCATGTCAAATCCCGCTTTGGAGACAAAGTGTTTGATTCTCTGCTTGAGCTGGGCCTGGCAGGAGGCGTTGATGCACTTGACGGCGGCCTCGTTTTCAAGGCGGCGAACAGGGCTGTGGCAGACGGGGCAGTGGTCAGGCATGACAAAGACTTCCTCGTCTCCGGTGCGCTTTGCAATCACCGGCTTGACCACCTTGGGGATCACGTCCCCTGCCCTTTTAACCAGCACGGTATCCTTGATCCGGATATCCTTGCGTTGGATCTCGTCCATGTTGTGGAGGCTTGCCCGTGCCACCATCACCCCGCCGATGCTCACGGGCTCCAGGATGGCCACCGGGGTGAGGGTGCCGGTGCGACCCACCTGGACCTTGATATCGGTGATGACCGTGGTTTCTTCCATGGCCGGAAACTTGTAGGCAATGGCCCACCTGGGGCTCTTTGCCTTGACCCCCAGGGTGTTCTGGAAGGCGATGTCATCCACCTTGATGACCATGCCGTCGATCTCGTAGGGCAGATTTTCACGGAGGACCTCAAGTTCCTTGAACCGGTCCAAAACCTCGGTCACGGTGAGACCCGTGCGGATCTCTGGATTGATGCGAAACCCTAAGGTTTTAAGGGTGTCGAGCAAGCCTGCATGGGAGTTCGCCTCTAGCCCCCGGGCAATGCCCGTGCCGTAAATGAAAATCTCCAAAGGCCGTTGGGCCGTGACCCTGGAGTCCAGCTGGCGCAGGGACCCAGCCGCCGCGTTCCTGGGATTGGCAAACAAAGGTTCATCCATCTCCAGGCGCTTTTTATTGAGGGTCTCAAAATCCCGGCTGTTGATGATCACCTCTCCCCTCACCTCCAGGAACCCGGGATTTTTCCCCTGGGGCGGCGGGGTGAGTTTGAGGGGAACCGAGTTGATGGTCCTTGCATTGTCGGTGATCACCTCCCCGGTGGTGCCGTCCCCCCGGGTCAAGGCCAGGGTTAAGATTCCCTGCTCGTATCGAAGCTCCACAGCCAGACCGTCGAGCTTGGGCTCTACGGTGTAGCGGATCTCATCTGTCTCCAAAAGCTTGGCCACCCGGTTATGAAAATCGATGATGTCCTGATCGTTAAAGGCATTGTCAAGACTCTGCATGGGGGTGGAGTGGTCAGCCGTATCAAAGGAGGTCAGGGGCGTGGCCCCGACCCGCCGGGTGGGAGAGTCCGGGGTCGAAAGCGCGGGATGCAGCTTTTCGATCTCAATGAGGCGCTTCATCATCCGGTCGTACTCGCCATCGGAAATCACGGGATCGTCCAGCACATGGTAGCTGTGGTTGTGCTCGGCAAGTTGCTCTTGAAGCAAAAGCGCTTCTTGTTTTATATCATTGAAATTCTGGTCTGTCATAAATCGTCTTTCCGGCAAAGGTTCAGGAGGGTGTCAGCCACCTGCTTTCTTGCTGTTTTGAATCGTTTGGATCTGAATCCGGGTTCCCAGGTATCGGTGGAAAGCGCGTCGGAGACCACCATTACGGCGGCGATCCTTGCCCTTCGATACGTTGCCACGGCAAAGAGAGCGGAACACTCCATTTCCACGGCAACGGCACCCTTGTCCCTGAAAAAATCGATCTTTTTTGGGGTTTCCCGGTAAATGGCGTCCGTGGTCCAGAGGGTTCCGGTCTTGACCGGGATATCTCCGGCCGCAAATTCGTTGCAAAGCCGTTGCTGAAGCCCGGGGTCGGGTAACACCCGGGGAAACGGCTCGGTCTGCGCCATGTAGTTTCTGGAGGTTCCCTCGTCGGCCAGGGCCCCGTCCACAACCAGGATATCCCCCACGGAGAGATCCTTTGAGATGGCGCCGCACCAGCCGAACACCACAATGGTGTGGGCCCCCTTGGCAATCAGGGTTTCCGCGATCATGGCGCCATAGGGAGCCCCTATATAGGGGCCCGCAAATGAAGCACCCTTTTCACCTTGGGTGAAAAGGGTGCCCATGAACAACGGCTTTGTCGTTCCCTTGGTCGCGTTTGACTTGATGTAGTTAAAATCGGGGTCCGTGCTCACCATCACGGAGAGGGAAGACCCCGACTCAAAGCCTTTGCGCGCCCCATAGGGCTCAATTATGCCTCGATCATTCAGGTCCGACCATGTCGGAAAGCTCATCCTTTACCTCATCTATGATATCGTAGATCCACATGACATCCTCGATGCTGAGCCGACCTGCTTTGGAGGGCGCCCGGTCCGTACCGTCTTTTTTCTTAAGAACCCTGGGACCAATCTGAAGCTTTGGCTCACCATCACCGTACTGGTGTATGGATAGAATCAGTCCTGTCTCTTCACATTTCCACTCGTTAAGTCTTTTGTCCTTTTCAGGATCATAACCAGCCATGATACCTCCTTTTCGTGTCTAAATCTGGGAAAAATCCGCAATGTTTCTAAAAAGCGCTGCAACGGAGGAAAGAAGGGCCATGCGGTTGGTCCGAATCCCCAAATCATCCACCATTACCATTACATCGTCAAAAAATGTGTCCACATGGGGACGTAGGGTTGAGATCTCCTTCAGGGCTGCGTCATAATCGCCGTTTTCAATGCAGGCGTGAACCTGGACGGTCACTTGGGTGCATGCAAGGTGCAGCGCTTTTTCAGCATCAGAGTTGAAGAGATTCTCGTTAACACGGGTTTTCTCGTCTGCATTGGCCTTCTTGAGTATATTGACCACCCGCTTAAACGCAGTTGACAAGGGCTCGAAATCCGGTGCCTGTCTCAGGGCATCAAGGGCCTTGATCCGTAGAACGGCGTCGGGCACGTTGTAAAACGATACGGACAGGGCCGAATTAACCGCTTCCCTGGAAAAACCCTGCTCAACCAGCATGTTGGTCATCCGGCTCTTCAAGAACTCGAGGACCTTTGTTGATATATCATGCTTCTTGTCAGGATCCGGCTGGTACTTGGAAACCCCCTTGCGTACAAGGGACCGGAGGGAAAAGTCGAATTTGCCGTCAAGGATGATCTGGATGATGCCGATTGACTGGCGACGCAGGGCATAGGGATCCGAGGCACCCGTGGGAATAAGATCAGCGGAAAAGCATCCGCAGAGGGTATCGATCTTGTCAGCCAGGGCCAAAAGTCGTCCCGTATCCGTCGTGGGGAGCGCACCACCGGAATGGACCGGACGGTAGTGCTCTTCAATGGCCTTGGCCACTTCCGGATCTTCACCGCCCTTTTCCGCATAAACCCGGCCGATGATTCCCTGGAGCTTTGTGAACTCGATCACCACTTGGCTCACAAGATCTGCTTTGGAGATCCTTGCCGCCCGTGTCACCTTTTTCCTTAACGCATCATCCCCATCCACAAGATCGGTGAGAAGGTTGGTCAGGAACTCAAGGCGCTCGGTCTTTTCATACATGGAACCCAGGCTTGCCTGGAAGGTGACCTTTTTCAGCTTTTCAACAAAATCGTCAAGACTTGACTCAAGGTCCACACGGTAAAAGAACTGTGCATCGGCAAGCCGTGCCCGGATTACCTTGCCATGTCCCTTTGCCACAAGGTCCATGTCCTTAGCCTTTGTGTTGTTCACGGCGATGAAACAAGGCTTGAGCTTGCCGTCGGCGTCGGTAAGGGCAAAGTATTTCTGGTGCTCCCGCATGGCAGTGATGAGCACTTTGTCCGGCAGTTCCAGGAACTCCTCGTCAAACTGGCCCACAACCGGATAGGGATACTCCACCAAGTTGTTTACAATATCCACAAGCTCCTCATCCTTGAGAATCACCGCCCCTGCCGCGTCTGCCGCAGCCTGGATGGTCTTTCGGAGCAATGCCTTTCGCTCGTCCATGTCAATGATGACGTTTGCGGACCTCAAGGTCTCCACGTAGTCTTCCGAGGATTTCAGGTCAAACTTCTGGTGGGCCATGAAGAAATGGCCGAACACCTGGGAACCTGACCGGATATCGCCCACGGTAAAGTCGAGGACGGTCTTGCCGAGAAGGCCCACAAGGGAAGTGATGGGCCGGGCAAAACTGATGGCCAGATCCCCCCAGCGCATGCTCTTGGGAAAGGGGATATTCAGGATCAACCCGGGCAGCAACCCTTCCAGGATGGTTGCCGAAGATTCGCAGCTCTCCTCGACAACGGCGGTGAGATACCGGCCTTTGTCGGTATCAACGATGGTGATCTCTTCAAGGGAGACCCCGGCCTTTTCTGCAAACTTCTGTGCCGGAACAGTGGGATTCCCGTCCTTGTCAAAGGCGATGCGCTCGGGCGGACCCGTAAGCGTGGTCTTCTTGGCAGCCTGCATCTCCGGGAGATCCGCCACCTTCAGGGCAAGGCGGCGGGGGGTACCGTAAATGGTTGTTTTTCCATGTTCTATCCTGGCAGCTGTGAGGGCTGCTGACAATGCGTCCCTGAACGCCGTCAATGCAGGGAGAATATATCCTGCCGGAATCTCTTCCGCACCGATTTCGATCAATAGATTATTCATTTTCACACCTTTCTTGTTTCTTTAACAGGGGATGCCCCATCTCTTCCCGCTGTGCCACATAGGCCTGGGAGCAGGCCCGGGCGATCTTTCGTATCCTTCCGATGTATCCGGTACGTTCCGTAACGCTGATCGCGCCCCTTGCATCCAACAGGTTGAAGGTGTGGGAACACTTGAGGCCAAACTCATAGGCCGGAAGGACCAGGCCCTTTTCGATGATCCGAAGGGCTTCGGACTCGTACTTGTTGAAAAAGTCGAACAGCATATCCGTGTCAGCGACTTCAAAGTTGTAGGTGGACTGCTCCACCTCCTGCTGGTGATAGACATCGCCGTAGGTGACGGTGTCGTTCCATTTGAGGTCATAGACACTGTCAACCCCCTGGAGGTACATGCAAAGTCTTTCAAGCCCGTAGGTGATCTCAACGGAGACAGGTTTCAGCTCGATGCTGCCCGCCATCTGAAAATAAGTAAACTGGGTCACCTCCATGCCGTCCAGCCACACCTCCCAGCCCAAACCGGATGCACCGAGGGTCGGGGACTCCCAGTCATCCTCAACAAAGCGGATGTCATGCTCCAGGGGATCGATGCCAAGCTTTTTCAAGCTCTCGATATATAGATCCTGGACATTGGACGGAGACGGTTTCAGTATCACCTGGTACTGGTAGTAATGCTGGAGCCGGTTGGGGTTCTCGCCGTAGCGTCCGTCGGTGGGCCGCCGGGAAGGCTGGGCATAGGCCACCTTCCAGGGCTCCGGTCCCAGGGCCTTTAACAGGGTGGTGGGATGAAAGGTGCCGGCACCGACCTCAGTATCGTAGGATTGGATGAGAACACATCCCTTATCCGCCCAGAAGTTCTGCAAAGTCAAAATAACGTCTTGAAAGTTCATGTTTTTTTTCTCGCTTTATTTAATTATAATCCCGTTGGGATCAATCCTTGTTTTTAATAGGTCTGCCTGGGGATCCTGGTTCACAATGGCACCCCAGTCTGCCTTAAGCCCTGCCAGGGCTTCGGGCTGGCCCAGGGCCCAGATACATCCGCCGCCCCCGGCCCCTGTAAACCGTGCCCCGCACCCCTGGGCTTCGGCCCGCTCAAACAGCTTTAAACCGGTTTTATCCAGCACGTCCGGAGTCATGGACAGCCGAAGCCGGGTTTCCTGGTTCATCAAATCCGCCCCAAGGGAAAAATCCCTTGCCACAAGGGCTGCGGCAAACCGCTCGGTTAACGAGGCGATCTCTAACCAGGTGGTTCTGTGATTGCCGGAAAGAAACTGATCCACCCACCGCTTGTTGATATCCTTTGACTCGTGGGGGTTCCCGCAATAGGCAACCAGGAGGCTTTGGTCCAGCTCTTGGATTTCTTTGCCGGTATCGGCCAAGGGCTTTTTAACAAAGGCAGGGCCGGTGTCCGTAAGCTTCCAATACCACTGGTTTACCCCGCCGAATGCTGCGGCCAGCTGATCCTGGAGTCCGCAGGGAACCCCGGCCACACTGGACTCCAGAAAGTGGGCGGCCATGGCAATGGCAGACGGATCAATGGGTTTTCCAAGGGCGGCATGGAAGGCCGCGATAATGGCCACGGCAGCCGATGAAGAGCCGCCCAGGGCGCTCCTCGGGGGAGAGGTGGACTCGATTTCAATGTGAACGCCATGGGCATTGAAGAAACTTGCACAGGCAAACATCAATCCCATGGGATGGCTGAACGGGACCTCTTCGGCCCTGAACTCAGCGCTCTCAAATCCCCTTGAGGAGATCTTTACCCTGCCCGTGTCCCAGGGGGAAAGGGTCACCCCTGTCCTGAGATCAAGGGCCAGGTTCACCGTGGAGGGATTTGCCCGGTTCAGGGGTAAATAAAAGGTGCTGATGTCCAGGGTTCCGCCAAAATCGATCCGACAGGGAACACTTGCCCGGACACCCTTTTTTTCCAGTATCTGTTGATAGTTCATGCCACCTCCCTGATTCGCCTTAAAAACATGAGGCTCTTGACCTCCCGGCCGATGTGGCAGGGAATGAACGCTTCCAGGAGCGCTTCTCCTTCCCGGACGGTACAGGGTGAAAAGCGCAGTCGCTCCGCCCTGTGAAGATCTGAGTTGTTAATCCAGAAAAGCTGTTTAAGGGTCCCCTTGGATACGGTGATCCCGTGGCGGCGCACCGTGTTTTTCCCACATCGGTTACACACCAGTTGGCCTTCGGCAAAGTCAAAGGTGATCCGCTGCTGGCGGAGGTCATCCAAGGGAGTGCCACAGGTGCCGCAGCAGGTAAGATCCGGTGTAAACCCTGAAAGATTCATGAATCGAATCTGAAACAGAAGACTCAGAATCTCCTTTGCCATGGTGCCGGAATCAAGGGCGGCCAGCACGTAGTAGAGTAGATCATAGAGCCCTTCCTGGGGCTTGCCCTCCTCCATCCATGCGTTGATAAGCTCGAGCCAGTAGCAGGCATACCCGGTATTTGCCGTGTTTGTCCGGATCTTTGAAAAAGGATTGGAAAGTTCAACATTGTTGAGTATCGCCATGGTATTTTTCCGTTTGGGCCAGGTGCACTCCAGGTTCATGGCGGAAAACGGCTCCAAGGCACCGGCAAATCGTTTAACGCTCTTCTTGGCGTTCTTGGCCATCACGGAGATTCGACCCATGGATACGGTGAAAAAGGTGACAATGAGGTCGTGATCCCCGTAGTCAATCCGTTTGAGCAGGATACCATCTGTTGAAAAACCAGCCATAACCACCTAAATCCCGAGAAGCATGGTTGCAATCATGAAATAACAGTAGACACTGACAATATCCACTGAGGTGGTCACAAACGGCCCCGTGGCAACGGCAGGATCGATGTTTGCCTTTTCAAAGAGCATGGGCACAAGCGAGCCAACCAGGGCTGCAACCGACATGGACGATATCACGGCAAGGCCGACGGAAAAGGCAAGCTGGAGCGACAAGGGTTCGGCATGGAATCTCACTTTGGCAACGATGCCGATGAACACACCGTAGATGACCCCCAGAATAACACCGATGGCCAGTTCCTTTGACACCACGGACCACAGATCCCGGGTGTTGATCTTGCCCGTTGCAATACCACGGACGACAATGGTGGAGGATTGGGTGCCGATGTTCCCGCCCATACCCATGATGACCGGTATAAAGGCGGCAAGGTAGGTGAACTTGGCAAGGCTTTCCTCAAACCCGCCGATGATGAAAAAGGCCCCGACGCCTCCCAGGAAACTTGTAAACAGCCAGGGTAGCCGGATCCTCATCCCTCTGAACACCGTCTGGGTCTCGATGTAATCCTCACCCACACCGGCCATCTTGAGGATGTCACCGGTGGCTTCTTCGCTGATAACATCAATGACATCATCCACGGTGACAATACCCACCAGGCGGTTATCATCGTCCACGACCGGAACAGCGAGGTAGTCATACCGGGCAACAAGCTTTGCAACATCTTCCCGGTCCGTGTAGGTCTTGACCGACACGATGTCAGTGGCCATGAACTCCTTCAGGGGGCGTTCCGGGTGGACCACCACCAACTGACGCAATGAGCTGACCCCCACGAGCTTGCCGTAGGAATCGATCACGTAGACATAAAAGGGCATCTCAACATCCAGGTACTCGTTCTGGAGCGCCTCAATGACATCCCTTGCCCCCATCTCCTCCTTGAGCGCGATAAAGTCCGGCATCATGATACTGCCCGCCGTGTCCTCCCCGTAACTCATGAGGTGCTCCACCTCCAGGGACTCCTCTATTTTCATCTTCTCAAGGATCTCATCGGCAAGGTCATTGTCGAGGCGGCCCAGGAGTTCCGCAGCATCATCGGCCGGCATCTGCTCAAACACCTGGACCATATCTTTAAACTCAAGTACCTTGACGAAGTCGAGGAAGGATGTCTCCTCAAGCTCTGAAAACAAAACCACCTTTTGATCGAGATCCTCGATCAGGTGGAAGAGCGTGAGCATGCTGGTCGGGGACAGTTCTCGAAAGACAATGGACAGATCCGCCGCGTGGGTTTTGCGTACAATATTTTGCAGGTGTTTAGTTGCACCACGCCGTAGAAGCCGTTTAATGCTCTCGACCAAAATTTCATTACGGTCTTTCTGCATTAGTTTTCCCCCTTGTGAACCTCAGCCTCAGCATCAAAGCATTGTTTTGATATAGGAATTTTCCCTGAGCGAGTCAAGCCATGAGCCGAACTTTTCTTCAACGATTTCGTCATAGAGCTTTTTTGAAATCTCATCCTTTACCTGATCCAGGGTCTGTCCCTGGGGGGCAAGGAGCGATTCCAGGAAAAAGATCTGAAACCCCTGGTCCGTTGGGATCACATCCGTGTGCTCACCCTGTTCAAGCCCTGCGATGACGGCCTTGAGCTGGTCCGAAAGGGTCTCCATGCGAAACACACCAAGGTCGCCACCATCCCCTGCGTTGGGCGCCTCTGAGAACTCCCGTGCAAGGGCCTTGAAATCGTCACCATCGGCAAGGCGGGTCCTGAGGGTGTCCAGGAGATGCTCCTGGGTCACAAGGATGTTAAAAAGATGGTACTCCTTGACACCGGCATAGTCGACAGCATGGGCCTCATAGTAGTCGCTGATATCCCCATCGGTCACAATGACCTTGGATTTAACACTGTAGTTGATCAGCTTGGGACGCAAAATCTCCTGGCGTATCTTTTCCCGGTACTCGGCAAAATCGATCCCGTCCTGCTCAAGGGCCTTGATAAGATCCTCCTGGGTCATCATCTGTGCCTGCTTGAGGCGTTCGATGGCCCCATCCACCTCCTTGTCCGTCACAGTCAAACGAAGCTTCCCGACCTCCTGGTCCGTGAGCTTCCGGTCAACCATGCGGCTGAGCATATCCGATCGGAGTTTGAACAATATCTTCGCCTTCTTCTCCTCGGAGTAACCGGCGGATTCGACTTTCTGAACATAGGGGAGAATCGCCTTGTTCAACTCAATCAGGGTGATGATGTCATCGTTGACTATGGCCACAATCCTGTCAACTACTTCTGCGGTTCCCGTTGCAGGCAGGGTAAACAGAAACATACAAATGAATGCCAATCCCAGGCTGATCTTCCTTGTCATCAAATATTATTCCTCGATAGCTGCTTTCATTGGTTTTAAATACTGTTCAATTCTCACCCGGTTGATCGAAACAGGATAGGTCCCTTCCAATGTTTTGATCCAGTCCGGATACTCGGCTTCAGCCTTTTCCATGCGAAGACTTGCCACCAGGGCGGCTTCGTCCTTCATGGACTCAAATTCATCCTTGTTCCGGGTGTAATAGGCCAAGATCTCCCGGGAGGTTATTTCGATCCTGTCCCTGAGATCCTGCTGAATCAGTCGATCCATGAGCAGCCTTATCCCAAGCCTGCGTTTCCAGAACCCATGGGAGATCGCGTTCTCAAGGAGCATGGCCTCAAACGAGTCGTCCGGGTAATCGGCCCTGAACCCATCTTCGGCCGCCTGGAGCTCCTGGGCAGACACCACAATCCCCTTGCCCCGGGCAGCACATCTCAGCACCAGTTCCTCGGAGAGCTGGCTCACCAGATCAATTACAAGGGTGTTGTACGCATCCGGATCGTTCTGAACCCCGTAGGCGTAAGCAACCCGTTTCAGTTCCAGTTCCTCACTAAACTCTGCATCAGAGATGACCAGCCCCCCGGCCTTGAGAAGATAGTCTTCGATCTTGCCTGACGGCGCCGATCCCTCCTGGCACCCCGGAAGCAGCCAGCACAAAAAAACAAACACAGAAACAGCTAACCTCATCCGATTGTCATGGGGAATCCCCCTCCTTCTATTATTAACCACATCCACGTTACGCAAATCATAGATTGTTATCACGCAACGCAGCCGCTTACAAGATAATTTTGGGCAACGCCCCCTGTAACCGGGATAAAGAGCGGGTTTATGGATTCACCAGGGACGCGATGGTCTGGAGAATCTTCTTTGCTTCACCAAGGGCACGGGAGATGGGCTTTCGCTTGCCGCCAATGGAAAACCGAACCGTGTTTTCTGCGGTAAATTCATGTTTTGCGCCGATCTTGGCAATGCCTTCAACAAAACCAAGGGGACGTTTCTGGTGAAGCTCGGAAAAGGACAGGGTCAAAGAAACATGGGTCAGATCGAGCTTTTTCACCCCGGCCTTGATACTGAGCACCCTGAGCATGATCTTCAACAGCATGTTCCCGGCCTCCTCCGGGAGCTTTCCAAATCGGTCGATGAGCTCCTGCTGCATGGCAACCACCTGCTTGACGCTGGTCATCTGGGAAAGCCTGCGGTAGATGGTGAGGCGCTGTTCAATGGACTGGACATACTCATCGGAGATAAAGGTCGACATGGTGATGTTGATCTCCGGCTCCAGGGGTTCGGTCAGGGGTTCTCCCTTGAGATCCGCCACAGCCTCGTCCAAAAGCTTGAGAAACATGTCATAGCCCACGGCAGCCACATGGCCGGATTGGGAACCGCCAAGGGCCGACCCAGACCCACGGATCTGAAGATCCTTCATGGCGATCTGGAACCCGGACCCCAGATCCCTGTGCTCCATAAGGGCGGCAAGCCGCTTCTGGGCATCCCGGGTGAGACGGTGCTCCTCCGGTACGAACAGGTAGGCATAGGCCTGGTCGTCGCCCCTGCCGATCCTGCCCCTGAGCTGGTAGATCTGGGAGAGACCGAACATGTCGGCCCGGTTAATGATCATGGTGTTGGCCGACGGGATATCAAGGCCTGACTCGACAATGGTGGTGCAGACCAGCATGTCGATCTCCTTGTTGATGAACTGGAACATCACCTTTTCAAGGTTGGTTTCGGTCAGCCTGCCGTGGGCCACCCCGATTCTCACCTCTGGCACCAGCTTCTGAAGATTTTCAGCGGTCTTGAAGATGCTCTTGATGGTGTTGTGGATAAAGAAGATCTGCCCGCCCCGCTCCAGCTCCTTTCGGATGGCCCCGGCGGCAATGGAGTCGTCATATTCGGAGATATAGGAGACAATGGGCTGCCGGTCCACGGGAGGTGTGGAGATGATACTGATGTCCCGCATGCCGGTGAGGGACATGTGCAGCGTCCTTGGGATGGGGGTTGCTGTGAGGGCCAGAACGTCCACGGAACTCCGGGACTTCTTGATCTCCTCCTTGTGCTTGACCCCGAACCGCTGCTCCTCATCAATGACAAGAAGCCCAAGGGATTTAAACCGGATATCCTTTTGCAACAAGCGATGGGTGCCGATCACCACATCGATTTTCCCCTCCTCCAGCTCCTTGACGATGCGGTTCTGTTCCTTTCGGGTCCGGAACCTGGAAAGGCTCTCCACGGTCACGGGATACCCTTTGAACCGCTCCCTAAAGGTGTGCATGTGCTGCTCGGCCAGGATGGTGGTGGGTACAACCACTGCCACCTGCTTTCCGTCATTGACGGCCTTAAATGCGCCCCGGATGCAGACCTCGGTCTTGCCGTAGCCCACATCCCCGCACACGAGCCTGTCCATGGGCCGATCAGACTCCATGTCCTCCAGGACCTCATCAATGGCCCTGAGCTGGTCCGGGGTCTCCTCATAGGGAAAGCTTGACTCAAAATCGGTGTACAGACTGTCGGAAGGGCTGAAGGCAAACCCGGTCTTCACCCGGCGCTCGGCATAGAGTTTCAAGAGATCCCCTGCCATCTTCTCAACCTCTTTTTTGGCTTTGGCCCGGGATTTCTGCCAGGTCTTGCCGCCGATCTTATCCAGAAGCGGTGAGTAGCCGTCCACGCCCACGTACTTTTCCACCATCTCCATGCGGTCCACGGGCAGATAGAGCCTGTCATCATCCCTGAACGAGATCAGGATAAAATCCCCGGAAATCGCCCCAAGCTTGATGGTGACAAGGCCGTCATACCGGCCAAGGCCATGCTCCAAATGGACAACGGTATCCCCCTCCTTGAGCTCCTCCGGGGTGATAAACTCGGTTTTTGCCCGCTTGGTGCCGCTGATGCGCCTGCGCCGCTTTACCCCGAAGATCTCCTGGTTGGTGATAAGGGCGATCCCCTCGGCCGCAGATACAACTCCCCGGGTAAGGTTGGCCGTGGTGTAATAGATCCCCGGCCGCTTTGCCTCGATCTCCTGGAAATCCTTGACAAAGGTTGGTTCAAGTCCATAGGGCTGCAACAGGGAGGCCAGTCTCTGGGCCTGGGTGGCGCCGGAACAAATGGTAACAGCCCGCATGCCCCCATCCCGTTTTTCAATGAACCAGTCTGCCAGGGGCTGGAAGATGGCCTCGGTTTTCCCATCGGCCTTAAGGGTTGAACTGAGCACGGAGTTGTCCACAAGATCAAGGGGAAACGACCTGCTCTCAACCCCCTTCTCCTTGATGGCAACATCCTTAAAGCAGAGAGGCTTTCGGTCCCCCAGTGTTGATTTCACCTGGGCCCAGTCAAGGTAAAGGGAATCCGGCGGAACACAGAGCCGGGTGTCGGCAAGGGCGGTGTTGTAATTCTCCTGGGCCTTCTCTTGAAACTCGGTGGCCCTGGCATCGATCTCCAAGGGATTTTCAAGGATAAACAACGCATCCCCGGGGATGTAATCCAGGAAACTGTCAAGCTCGGAATAGACAATGGAGAGCATCCCCTCCATGCCCGGGAACCTGCCCTCTTCCCGGATCTTTTCCACATACCCCCGAATGTCGGAGGTCTCCAGTCCCGCTTCCGCCCCGGCTTTTCTCAGCCGCGCCAGGATATGGGGAAGCTCCGCCCCTTCGATCACCGCCTCGTTGGCCGGAATGATCTCGATCTCCCTAAGATCAGCCACCCCCCGCTGGGTAACCGGAGAGAAGTGGCGCAGGGATTCCACATAATCACCAAAGAGTTCGATGCGCACCGGCAGATCCGCAGACGGAGAGAAGACATCAAGGATCCCCCCCCGGACGGAATAGTCCCCGGGTTCCTCCACCAGGGAAGTCCTGGCATAGCCCCCGGCATTGAGACGGGCAATAAGAAGGTCCCGGTCGATCTCATCGTTGTTGATCACAAGATCGGCCGAATCTGCCAACCGTTTCCTGGGAATCATCTTCTGGAGCAAGGTGTCCACATGGGTGACAATGATGTGGTGGGCACGTTGGGAAAGGATCTTGTAAAGGGCCGAGATCCGCTTTGCCGCGGTTTCACTATGAAATGACAAGGATTTAAAAGGAAGGATGTTGTAACCCGGGAAATAGAGCACACTCTCCTTATAAGAAGCGAGATAGAACTCAAGTTCATCCATAAACCCCATGGCCGCCCGCTTGTCCGGCAGCACAACAACCAGGGAGCATTCGCCCCTTGCAAAGAGCTTTGCGGTGATATAGGCTGATCCAGATCCTTGAGCTCCGGTGAGGTCAAGGCTTGTTTCCCTTTTGATGACGGTATCGAACAGTTTTTTTATCATTGGCAGGTACTATGGCCTTGTTAAATCGGTTCGGTGATTCAGGAACAAGTTTCCGGCAGGAGGATTTCAGGAGAGTCGTTTAGTACACAATCGAGCAAGCCACTCTTGTTCAACAAATTCGGATATTTTTATATGGAGCAACTACTGGTGTCAAGGAGAAAAAAGCATGGATGAGGGAAAGCGGGTCGGCCTGGTCCTTGGAAGCGGTTCTTCCAGGGGGTGGGCCCATATCGGTGCCATCGAGGCCCTTCTGGAAGAGAACATCCCCATTGATTTTATTGTCGGATGCAGCGTGGGCTCCTACATTGCCGCCCTCCATGCCGGCAACGGGCTGTCAAACCTCAAGGAGTTTCTCCTGGGCATGGACGGCAAAAAGGTGTTCTCCTATTTTGACATCGTGGTTCCCCGCTCCGGCCTTTTGAACGGAACAAAGAAGGTCAAGGAGCTCTTTACCATGCACACCGATGCCGTCACCTTTTCCGACCTTAACATCCCGGTGATGATGGTTGCAACGGACCTGGATACCGGAGACAAGGTCGTATTAAAATCAGGCGAACTGATCAAGGCCCTCAGGGCAACCATGTCATTCCCAGGACTGTTTGCCCCGGTAAAGGTCAAAGGTCGCTGGCTCGTGGACGGAGGACTCGTGGACCCCGTGCCCGTGGGCATAGCACGGGCCACCGATGCCGACATCGTGATCGCCGTGGACCTCAACTCCAGCATTGTCTCCCGAAGAAACCACACCCCCGCCAACAACGAAGAATCCAAAAAAGAGAACCACCCAAGGGGAGAGATGATAGAAAAGCTCTCCGCCGTCTATGAAAATGCAGAATCAAACTTCAAGAAAAAAATGTCGGACTTTCTCGGCACCGACCCATCCATGCCCGACATCATGGAAACCCTGACAAACTCCGTCAGCATCATGCAAGAGCGGATCACCCGGATCAACCTTGCCGTGGATCCCCCGGACATCCTGATACAGCCCCGGCTGGGTGAAATGAAAATGATGGATTTCAACCACGTAGAGCACGCCATTGAAGAAGGCTACATCGGCGTAAAAGAAAAAATCGAAGATATCCGCATGTTGTTATAGTTTTTTCCTTGATACGAAAGAAGAACCCTGCTATATAGCATCAATCTTTTTGAGGGCCGATGTAACTCAGTTGGTAGAGTAGCTGATTCGTAATCAGCAAGCCAGCGGTTCGACTCCGCTCATCGGCTCCAGCAATATCAAGGGTTTTCAGAGTTTCTTCTGAAAGCCTTTTTTATTTTTAAGCGAGTTTTCCACCACTTTTCCACCACTCTCAAAATGAAAACGCGTGAAACCATGTGATGGTTGCCCCCAAAAAAAGCTACCCCCTATCCAAAAAAATGTATCCTTTTCAACCTGTCCCGGCAAACTCAATCACCAAAGCAGCACTATTAATGCCATCCACTCAGGAATTAAGATCAACCAATTTGAAGAACCGCCAGCGATCAACCAGCGGTTCTTCGCATTTATTATAAAAACCGGGCAATCAATTAATCGTTATTATTTTCGCCCACTTCCTCACCCTTTGTAATTTTTTCTAATTCTGTTTCATCATCAAAACAGGGGTCAGCATTACTTTCAGTATCCTCCAAAGCATAGACTCCTGTAACGGCAAGAATCCCAACTGCAACACCGCCAATAAATGCCAGCATCTTTTTCATGATATTCACCCTTATATATGAGCCTACACTTCAAACTCTTTTCCACAAGAATTGCACCTATATTGACAGATAATGTGTCTATCCACATGTTCACCGACCTTATTGCCGACGGAGGCTCCTGCAAAGAATCCTGCCAAAGCTCCTGCAAGACCACCAGCAACGGCACCGATGCCAGTCCCAATAACAGGAACAACAGAACCAATGGCAGCACCAGTAGCAGCACCTGTACTTCCTCCAGCATATCCACTTGCAGCTCCAGCTACTCCACCAACGGCGGTTCCAACTTTCCGGGTTGTATTCACAAGCACCACATGTTCAGGATTATTACAATTGGGACATTGGGGGTTCTCAGACATTTTTCTTCTCCTATTTAAAGTGATCATTTATAAACGCATCCTTCATAATTCCAAACATGGCCGGAGCTAATTCAGAGAGATGCCGTATGGTACAGCTATGATGAGGAAGCAGTGCCGTTATGGCATTGTCATCAATACCGATACCGTAGATTTCAAATCCAAGCTTTCGACCATGGTCTATGGCCTCAATCATGTTTGATTGGCAATCTGGGTCTCCATCTGTCAAAATCAGGATAATTTTCCGAGATTCCGTAAGCGGCAGCATTTGCTGTAGTACCCACCAGGTAGCTTCACCCATGGGAGTACACCCTGAGGCCTTTGTGAAAAATCTTGAATGGACAGGATCTCCATGGGAAACTATTGGATAAAGGGCAGCATCATTGGCATTGGTAACTCTACGAAAAGGAAGCGTAGCAGGAAATGCAGTTACACCAACATTAATCCCCTTAACTGATTCCAGCGCCTTAGCCACGGCATAACAGGCCTTTGTTGTCAATGCCATACGCTTATGCATAGATCGGGAGCAATCAATCAAAATGTGCACAGCAGTATTAATCCCTTGTCTCTCCATATGTTTTACAAACACCCTGGGGTCTGATACTGCAAACTTATGGAGCTGATGTGTACCCAGCTTCCCTTGACGGGCAATATGGCTGCGCTTTAGGACCTTGGCTTGCATAAGACTTTGCAATCTTGTTTTCAAAGCTGATGATGATTTACGTATCTCCCGCAGCTCTTCCGGTGAAAACTCTTTAAATTTTTTATCACCGATCATGGCCACCTGAAGTCCTCGGTAAAAATTAGCAGGGGCTTTATTAACAAGATCCTCTGCCAGGATTTCACCCAAGTTCTTTGGTAATTCATCTGCAACAGCATTTAAAAGGTTCCTTAACTGTTGACTTAATTGACGTTGCTTCTGAGTATCTTCTTCTGATTTTGTAGGCAGTAGATCAGCCCCCTCTTTATTTTCGTTTACGGAAAGCTCTGAACTTTCACCTGAGGGGGATTCAGTAGCTGTCTTTTCCATATTTTCAGTTCTGTCTTTGAGAATTGATGCAACCTCTTTAGCACGCAAGATACAGTCTTCTGTAGAATCACAATAGGTCCGGACCTTTTGCAGAACTGAATTTAATTGATTAAGCAGACCAGGATAATGCCCATCAATGATTATCCCGGTCTGATCTCTTATTTTGCATAGGGAAGGAACGTCCCACGCCCTGACTGCAAGCAAAAGCCAATTCAGGATTTCAGTTGCAGGGTTACAATCCCTTAAATCTCTTTCGCTTTCAAAGAGATGCCGAATTAACCAGTTAAAGTTTTGACGACAACCGGGGAAGAGCTTGGAGAGTCTCGTTTCAACCCTCCAGTCTTCGAAGGTATTCCAAATCTGCATTTCCATTGGTGTCAGATTTGCAGATTTGATAATATCAAATCTCGTCTCTCTGATATGGGCAGATTCATGATCAATGTATCCACGAGCAAGCCCGATAAGAGTTTCATCACAGTCTAAAGGCAGAGATGGAAGCTGGATGGTTTTGCCATCTGTAAATGCAGCCTCTCCTCCGATTTCAACATTCACTCCATACTTTTTACCAAGGATACTTGCCACCATGGGCAATGATGCCATAATGTGCCTGTTTTTAATCATTGTGCCTCCATTACCATAGCCCATGGCTATCGATATGCTGTTGATTTATAGGAACATGAGATTGGTGTAACAGAGGTGGTACTGGCTCCGTTTGAATCTCAAAATCCATGGACATATCGTCTGCCAGAAGACCGTTGAGGATGTCAGAAGCATCACCTCCCTCAAGGATCTTCTGTGCATGTTCCACCAGAGCTTCAGGATCACGAAGAAGGGTAACCACTCCTTGTAGTAGGAGGAGATCTGATCCCTGAATGTATCCTTTGGCAGGAATCTTGTTGAATGCGGTTGTAAGAAGATCAAGAATGGGCACCACACGGGGCTCTACAAAACTTAGGCCCGTGAGTTTCTGATGAATTGTACGCAAAGGAGAGAGGGCCTTATGCGTCACTTTATTCTTCCCGGCATAACATCGATGCCAGGTATCGGTAGCAGCCTTGGCAACTTCTTCATATAGAGTCTTTCCCAAACCATATATTTCGTCTTGCAACCCCATATCCACCACATCATTGTTTGTGGAAGGAAGAAGCTTGAACATCTGCCATTTAAATCCAATACGACTGCGGACATAATCTTCACCAACGGTTGAATCTCCAATGAGCTTTTCCCATCCTGGATGCTGCCCTATCCAATCAAGAACAGCCTCATTATACCGGTTTAAGAACTGCTCTTTTGCATCAATAAACTCATCCCGGATAACAATCAGATTCTTTACAATTTCTTCGGATGAATCTTCCGGGATGCCCCACCCACCTAAAAAACGGACCCCAGACTGATCCAGCATGTTAACCGCCCGGGATTTTAAGGTACCAAAGATCTTAAGATCTTCAGGATTGCAGATTTTCTTACTGCCAAGAGATGCAAGTTCTTCCGGTGGCAGGTCTGCACCGCCAAAATCGGCAGGAGTTAGCTTCTTACGGGCAGACCAGATATTTACATCCAGATTAATAGCCATAAGGTGATTTAACACGGTAATATCTGTACTGGTATTCATGTTTACCTCCTCTTGAAACGCAAAAAGGAGAATGCATAAAGCTTTCTCCCTCTCTGATCAGACATATATTGTTATTCAAATTTTTCGATTAAATATGATCTTGCTGCTGTTCATCGCATGGAAATATTCTTTGTGCCAATTCATGCAGCACAGTTCTTGTTTCCTGACATGCCCGATAGCCAATAGCACGGTCAAGAGCATAGGTCACAGGCTGAATCCCCTGCCTTGCCAATGGCTGAAATCTTATGGTCAAATCAGCCCATCTGATAAGTGTTCTAGTTGAAAAGGTTACTTCAATAGTATCAAGGTAATTGCCATCAGCTTCTCCCATGAAAAGCTTTCTTGCTGCATTTGCAAGCTCTACCATCTTGGCTCTGATATCTTCAGGCAGGCTACTCACCTTTCGTGACAACAGCTCTTTTTCAGCTTCAGGGGTCGGATAGCCGATCTCACACAACCAGAAGCGATCCATGAATGCGAGATTTTGTCGGAGTGTTCCCTGGTACAGCCCGGTGTCGTCATTGCCCCCATTGGTATTAGCAGTGGCTGCGAATCTGAAGGAAGGATGAGGCATTATAACCTCACCTCCATTCTCCGGGATACAGAGCGGTTCTCCATCAAGGATACCATTCAGACCAATAGCTGTCGACGGATCAAGAAGATCTATTTCATTCAACAGAAAGAGTCCACCGAACTTCATCGATAATGCAAGAGGTCCATATTGAAACTTCATATTTCCATTGTCGACAGTAAGATGTCCGACGAGTTCAGGATATTCAAGCCTGCCATGACCATTGACCTCAAATACAGGATAGTTCAGTTTGGCCGACAATTGTTTAATGAGGCTTGTTTTTCCACTTCCAGCGGGACCAAACACATATAAAGGATCTGATGCATCCATAAGCCAAACAACCACATCCCGGCTTGAATGATGAAACAGATAATCTACATCAACTTCCGGGGTAAAAGATGAAGAAGAAGAATACCCCTTAATCATACGTCCTGAGGCCGTCCCACTGAATACCAGTCCTGCATCCAGTTCTTGGGATTTCAGTTGTTTTAATTCGTCTATTACATTTGTCATAATTTCCCTCCCTTATGTTGTCTTGAAAAGTTTTTTCTTTGCTTTTACGCAAATATCAAAAAGATGACGGCGCACCCTACTTTGATAGTAGGGATGATCCAGAAGACGCCGGATCTTCTTAACTTGATTCTTGTTCATATTTTCTTCTGGGTTCACCAACCTCTTTTTCAATTGTTCAACCCCGGCTTTTGACAGACGAAGGACTACACCTTTTCTATATCCCATTTGATTTTCCTTAACTTCAAAATAGAAAAGGCGCATCTTCGTAATGAAGATGCGCCTTTTTTTTATAGTTGGTGTTATCTTGATTTATGCAGCAGCACTTGCAATCTTGTTGATTTTACTTACAAAAAGCCTTTCAAATGGTTTACCAACTTTTTCTGATCTCTTAAGTATGGATTGAGCCATGTCTTCATCTCCAAGAACGGCTGAAATCTCTTTGGCAAGAACCTCTCTATCAAGAGTCTTCCTGCCTGCAACAGTTGAAACTTTGAATCGAAAATCATCTGCGGTAAGCCAGGTGACTCTGTTGGTCTGGTTTGCCAGATGGTACGTCTTTCTGATTCTGTTTTCAGCAGCTGTGATCTTCTTATTCAAAGCATTCCGCTGCTCCTTAAGCTTGGCCAGTTCATTTAGTTCCACTCCACACTGAGGATCAAGATCGGTAATATCTTTCCCCTGAAATTTAGGACAGTTTTCATTGAAATCACACCAGTCACAAAGAGGATGAAACCCATAACAATAATTAAGATCATTGAGTTTCTTATTTCCAGCCAAGATCTCTTCTTTTGCAATCCATATATTTTTTGCAATTCTTAAGCAGGCTGTCAGCATGGATTGATCTGGTTTGTATGGTCCAAAAGGTTTTACAGTTGACATGGAGATAGAGAGCACCCAAGCCTCTATATCCACTCCTCCCGGTAAAGCTGGTAGCTCCACTCCAAACATTTGGTGTATAGCTTGGGGAAAGGTCACCCCGGTTACCCCCTCTCCATTATATTCGTCAGGTACTGAAAAACAGGGTTTATTCCAGCAGGCCTTAAGAAGCCCAGCTTGTCCGTAAAGTTGAGCCTCATACGAGGCGTAGAGGATATCTGGGATATGCTCATTGCTCTTGAGTTCTATAATTCGTACAGCTGGTTTTTGGCCCCCCCAGACTATTGTAAAGTCCAGATGAGCCTTAATTGGGATACCGTTGACGTAGATACTGATCTCAAGCTGAGGTATAAGCTTTACCCCGGTTGCTGTAAGAGCATTCTCTATACCTGTTTCCTGCCAATGTCCCCGCTGAAGAATTATTTGACGGCCAAGGATTTGGGCAATTTCAGTTAGAGGAAGCGCACTGATTGTATCAGCCATAGACTTTGAGCCCACACCGATCTTACTTGCAACGGCAGAACGCAGACACTCCATCCCCTTCCCTATATCTGACATGCCGATATACAAACTGCGATCTCCAAGCTGTCTGGCCGTCTCCTTTTCGGAATAGGCTAATAAGCCTTGGGTTAACAATGACAGCAGTGCATCTGATTTCTTTTTATCATGCTGCATCGGCATACCTCCACCAGATCTTGCGTGTTCCATCCCAACGGAAACCGGCGCTACTCAAGAACTCCCGTTTGGAATGAGTGTTGCCCGTTGCAAGGATACATTGTCTGCCATCTCGAGCTGTTTCTGTTTTGTAATCCACTCCATCCAGACGTGGCAGATTGGCATTACGAGTGTGGTTAGAGCTACTATCCTGCGGGGAACTTTTTGAAGCTGCGGCAGAACCATGGTCCCAGGTATTATGAGGGGGGAATGCAAGGTTTGACATATCTCTTCGTTGACAGGCAGATTCCCCGTCATCATCATTATCCGTTATAATTCCAACCAGAGCAGACAATCCATAGCGGCGAGCATAGGTTATGGCAGATCCGTAACCTTGGGGGTCGTTTTTGGATAAAGGCATCACAATCAAAGACGATTGCCATTCTCCTGATTCTGTATGAACAATCTTTGTAACCAGACCAAGATGCCCTATTTCAGCGGGAATCGGGTACTGGGTCATCCAAATATTATGTTTTAACAATGCTGCTCTGCATGCCGCCATAACAGAACTCAAGGTGGCATAGTTGCTTTTGGTAAAGGTGTTTTTTCCGTCTTTTAATGCAGGTGAAAGTGTCTGTTGCACACAGATCATGGCCTTGGCAAGTTCTGTGATTTTTTCGGAACTTAATGTAGTCTCCATCTTATCCTCCTTTCAAAATAAAAAGCCCCTATCCTGCTGTGTGCAGGATAGGGGCATGAAAAACAAGCTTATTCTAAAAATGTAATATATATCTGAAATTATTTAAAATACACCTTCAAAAAAACAGTGACGGTAAAAAAAAAAAGTTAGCGGGATTCTGGAAAAAAGAAGGGATTTATATGTTCGGTCTTGCTGGATGTACCTACTTGTAAGGACATCACTCTAAGATAACTTTTTCAGATAGGAGCATTAAATGGAACATAACGAGAACTGTGAAAATGACGCAGATCTTCATAACAATGACAAAAAAGATAATTTTGTCAAGTACAAATTCAACAAAACTCTGCTGGACTTTGAAGTTCCTGCGATTGTCAGCCGGAAGCTCCTGAGCAAGATCTTGGGAGGCCTCATTTCTCCACGGACTATAGCGAACTGGGATTGCCTTGGCCTGGCTCCCAAAGTTAAAGTTCGAATTGGCAGAAACATAGGATATACCCGAAACAGTGTCCTTGAATGGCTCGAAGATAATTTGGAGGTTGAAAATGCATAATAACAATACCCCGTCACTGTACAATAGTTTACAGGATAGCCCTTTCAAGGACCTTACAATCTATATGTCAAACTCAATTCAAGTAGGGCCAAACATGGCTCTCACGAACCTCCTTAGCGGAGTCAGCTCGGCTGTAAATGGTAAATTTGAAGTTGTTGGAAAAAATGGCTGGACAGAACCCCTTAACAATTATTTCATACTATTGGGGGATTCTGGAGAAAGAAAGTCGGCTATTGTTAAAATAGCCAAGGCACCACATAACGACTGGGTCTTCAAAAAAAACAAACAGTTTAAAAAAGCTCTACAGAAAACAAAACGGGAAAACAAAAGGATCAAGGCCAAAATCAGGGCGTTGGAGAGAAAGGCTGAAAAGGCTGAAGAACCTGAATGCGATTTAATTTATGGCGAAATTGAAGTTTTAGAGAATAAAATCCAGATTCTTAAAGAAATACGCATATTTTTTGGAGATATCACAGCACCAGCCTTGATAAGAGTTTTATCTCTATATGATGGCCGGATTTGTCATTTTGAACCAGAAGCAGGTCTTCTGGATATTCTGTGCAAAAAAAGCTGTAATATCAGCCTATTTTGTAACGCCTATGATGGCGAAAGTTGTTCCATTGATCGGGTAAAAGAAGAGCCTCTCAATATACCAAGGCCTTCAATTTCATTATCCATAACAGTTCAACCGGGATTAGGGATGAAGTTTTTAAAAAATAAAAGGTTGCATGATATCGGTCTTTTAGGAAGATGTCTTTATGTATGGAGTTCTCCAATGGCCGGACATAGATTAACCGACACTCCTCCAATTCCTGAAGAGTCTCTTCAATGGTATAATAATAAAATAACCTCATTGCTTGACATCCCAGATCAGTATGACGAATTTGGAAACGTCAAGCCTCGGAAACTTGAACTCAGTTATGAAGCCAGCATCTGTTTAAATCCTTATAAGGAGTCAGTTGAAAAAGCGTTACAACCTGGTGGAGCGCTTTCTTTTTCAAAAAGCTGGGGATCGAAACTGATTGGCAAAGTCCTCCGATTGGCCGGACTGCTCCATTGCATCAAACATGAGGACCCCAGCTTATCAGCAATTGATCGGGAGACAATGATGCAGGCTATATCCCTTGGGGAAGGATTTATAGTCCATGCCCAAAAAGTATATTATTATGCTTCCCAAGGTAAAAAGATAGAAGCTGGTAAAAAGATTCTGAATTGGGCAAATTCACAACTATATATGAACAATTTTACAGCCAAAGAAGCATATGACAACGCCGATCTATAGCGCTCACATAAATTGAGACAGTTTCGCTCAGATAAACTGAGACGTTGCTTCACAGCAGAATCCATCAAAA
>JAEINR010000084.1 GCA_016342325.1 Desulfobacterium sp. | reverse complement strand
TCAGCGATTGCTGCCTTCGGCTCCTCAGCGATTGCTGCCTTCGGCTCCTCAGCGATTGCTGCCTTCGGCTCCTCAGCTGTTGCTGCCTTCGGCGTCGCTGGGATAGATACGGTAACAACAGCCGGTTCCGGTACAACCGTCTGTTGCGGTGAATCTTGACATGAGGTCAGAACCACCAAGGCAAAAACGACAAATACGATTGCTTTTTCGGGGCACGCATGCATGATCCGTCTCATTTATTTTTTTACATCCTTCTTTTTTTCGACAAACATATAGGTGACGGCATTGCAGGATGCTTCAAGGCCGTCTGACTTATTACGGGACTTGATGGTAATATCATTGATGTTTACGATTCGATAGAGCCGGGCCACCTGATCGAAGAAGCTGGCGAGTTCATGGTAGTTCCCCTGGACCTTGACAGCCACGGGAATTTCGGCATAGAACTCCTTCTGAACCGCGGCCTTGGGCTGAAACAGAAAAAAGTCCAGGCCTGCGTCACTGCCGGACCGTGAAATCCCGGTCAAGAGGGAAGGGATCTCCTTTTTGTCCGGCAATGCCTTCATGGCACGGTTGAACCTGGCTTGAGCCTCCGCCATCATTTTTTCATACTTTTCAAGGGCTGCGGCTTTTTGTTTGTAGGAGGCAAGCCTTGTTTTTAGGGCGGAAAGCTCGTTCTCAAGCCGCTTCATCTCCTCCTGCCTGGGCATGTAGAAAAAATAGACATACCCTGCCGAAATAATGACAAAGGTGACCACACACACGAGGATCCGCTGAACCCTGGTGAGATTCCCGACCTTTTCAAAAAACGGAGCGGTCTTTTTACTTATTTTGTCGCTTAGGCTTTCCTTATGCTCGTTTTTCATTTTATCACATTACCGGGTTTGTCTTTAATATTGGGGACGGTTTTTTGACAAATCAGCTCAAACTCCTTCATCTGGAGGGTCTTATCAATCTTTTTCATCTTAAGATTTTTAAGATCCACATTGGTGAAGAGCTGGGACTCTTGGAGGCGAATCATAAAATCAGCCACGGTCTTATTATCAAAGGCGATCCCGTGCAGGGTCACCGTGGACGCTCCAGTTTTCAGGCTGGTCAGCCACATCCGTTTGGAAATAACAAGGGAGGTCATGGCATCGAGAAGGTCCACCGGTTCCCGTCTCTTGAGCTCAAGGGTCTTGACGATGTCAAGTTTCTGCTCAAGGACGGCGAGATTTTTCTTTATCCGGGTGACCTTGTCGGCCTTTTCCTTGTATAGGGCGATCTGCGTTTTCACCCCGCTTATCTCGGAGCGAATCCGGTCCATTTTCTTATCAAAATGAATGGTGTAATAGGCCATCCCAAGCAATAGAAACACGATCATCAGGACAAACACGGAGACCTGGCGTCGAATATTTTCTTTCCGCCGTGCAGCCCTGAATGGTAATAGATTTATCCGTATCATTTGTCATCCACTTTTCTTAAGGCAAGGCCAAGGGCAATGGGGGCCAGGGGGGCCATTTTATTGAGTAGATCGTCTGGAAACTGCGCTTCATCGATGATCAGCCCGGAAAATGGATCGATGATGGTAACCTCCACCGCAACCTCCGCCGCAAGACTGTCTGAAAACCCTTGCACAAAGGCCCCTCCCCCGCACAGCACCACCCGGTCCAGGATTCCTTCACTGGACTTGGACTGGTAAGTATTCACAACACTGTAAATTTCAGAACACCATTTTTGTACAATGGTACTACGAATCGCGTCAACCTCTTCCTGGTCGATCACCCCGGTTTCCCGCCCCCAAATCGCCGCCTCAGCCTGGTCCGGGGTACACCCGGTTGCAGCGACGATCTCCTCTGAGATCTGGGCTATTCCGGAAGAGTTATCCCGCATCATCAACGAGGTCTTTCCCTTAAGAATGTTCAGGGAGGTCTTGGAATGTCCCACGTCCACCAGCATCACCACCTGTTCATCACTGCCCTTGTAAACGGTTTCATGGATGTTCTGGAGTGCAAAGGTGTCCACGTCGATGATGCAGGGGTTGAGCCCGGCCTGGTGGGTAAGATCTATATATTCTGCGACCAGATCCTTTTTAACGGCCACCAGGAGAACGTTCATCTGATCCGGGGAAAACACGCTGGTCCCCAGGATTTGAAAATCGATGTTTACATCCTCAACATCATAGGGGATGTACTGTTCCGCCTCAAAGCGGATCGACTCGTGAAGTTCTTGTTCCGATGTTGTTGGGAGGTTGATAGTCTTGATGACCACCGAGTAACCGCCCGTTGAGATGGCGACGTTCTTTTCTTTGATCTTGTGGGTCTTAAAGAGGGTGCGAATCACCTGGGCGATCCCGCCGACATCCTGGATATTCCCATCGACAATGGATCCCGGGGCAATCTTTGCGATGCCGAATTTTTTCAACACCGGCCCTTTGGCGGTCTCCTTGATCTCGGCAACCTTTATCAGGGAAGATCCAATGTCCAATCCAACAAGATGATCTCGTTTTTTTAAAAGCATAGTACCTTCTCTGTCAGTCAAAAAAGCCGTTAAAGAGACATTGGCGCCACAGGAAGACAAAAAGCGTGCCACGCCGTATTTTATGGTTGATAACCAGAGGTATTACTACTATACTTACAGTCTTTAAACTATCGTATATTGATGTTAAGTCAAGAACAAATCATCGATTGAACAAAAAAACAGCGATTTTCACATACAAAACAAAACAGCCCAACCGGCTTTTTTGTATCAAAGGGACGGGGGCAAAATCAAAGAATGAAACAGCAGGATATCAAGGAGAAACGACCCTTCAGGCTGGTCAAATACTTTACCTTTACGAGCCTTGTTGTCATGTTTGCCGCCACCATCATCATCTCAGCCATCAACACCCACTGGGTGCGAAGCATTCTTCAACAGAAGAGCGAAGAATACGCCCACCTGCTTGTGGAGAATCTCAACCACCAGGTTTTTCTACAGTTCATCATCCCGGTGGTCCTGAAATACGGCCAGATCAAACTCAGGGAGGAGGCCCAGTACAAGCGGATGGACCGGGTGGTCAAGACCACCCTCCACAGCTTTAACGTGGAAACGGTCAACATCTATGACATGAACAACATCATCTCCTACAGCTTTGACAAAACCCGGATCGGCACAAAGAATGCCGGAGGTTCAGGCTACGAAAACGCCGTAAAAAGCGAATCAACCTCCCGCCTGGTGCAAAAGGGTTCCTCCCTGGAGCTTTTTTTCGGGGTTCCAAGACAGACCAAGATTGTCACCTTTGCCCCCCTTCGGGCCGAAAAGCCCCTCTCCTCCATCTCAGGTCCGGTACTTGGGGTCGTGGAGATCGTCCAGGATGTCTCCAAAGACTATCAGAAGATTTTCAGGCTCCAGGTGATGGTAACTGTCACCTGCTGCATCGTCATGGGCACTCTCTTCATCGTGCTCATATTTGTCGTGAAACAGGGGGAAAACATTATTGAGCGCCGGAATCAGGAGCAGCTGAAACTGGAAGAGAAGCTCAGAAGAGCCGAACACCTCTCCGCCATCGGGGAGATGACCGCCGGGGTCTCCCATGAGATCCGGAATCCCCTGGGAATCATCAAGAGCTCTGCCGAACTGTTGAAAAAAAAGATGGCAAAGCTCGACACTGCCACCACCATTCCCGATATCATTGTTGAAGAGTCTGTCCGGCTCAACAACATCATCAAGGATTTCCTGGATTTTGCCCGCCCCATGAGACCCGACCTGCGCCCCTGCAGAATCGAGGATATCATCGAAAAAAACATCTCCTTTTTAGAACCAAAGATCCTTGAAAAGGGGATTGAGATCGAGAAACGATTCAGCGACGACATCCCGGGAATCCTGGCAGACAGCTCCATGCTCTACCAGGCGTTTCTGAACATCCTTCTCAACTCGTTCCAGGCCATGGAGGATGAGGGCAGGATCATCATTAGCCTGTTTTATGATGATACAGAGGTGGTCATCCTGTTTGAAGACCAGGGAAGGGGCATTGGTGAAGAGGACTTAAAAAAGATATGGAACCCCTTTTTCACCACAAAAGAGATGGGCACCGGCCTGGGACTTGGCATCGTCAAGAACATCATTGAGTCCCACGGCGGTGAGATCGAGCTTTCAAACAGAGAATCAACCGGTGTCCAGGTGGAGATCATCCTGCCGGCAGAGGAGCGGTAACAATATGGAAAAAATCCTGATCGTTGATGATGAAAAAAACTACCCCACCATCCTGGGAGAGGTTCTCAAGGAGGAGGGGTTTGAACCGGTCACGGCAGCAAGCAGCCTCATGGCCCTGGATATTCTCAAGGACCAGCGCATCGATCTTGTGCTCACCGATGTGAACATGCCTGGAATGGACGGGATAGAACTGATGAAAAAGATCAAGGAGATCACCCCGGACATGCCCGTCATCGTCATGACCGCCTACGGCAGCGTTGAAAAGGCGGTGGAGGCCATGCACAAGGGCGCCTACACCTATATTCTCAAGCCCTTTGAAAACGAAACCCTGGTGGCCCACATTTCAAAGGCGATCTCCATCCATGGCATTGTCCAGGAGAACACCATCTTAAGGAACGCCGTGAGCGCGGCCTACAACTTTGGCAACATCATAGGCAAGAGCAAACCCATGCATGAGCTCTATGAAACCATCAAAAAGGTGGCCCCCACCAACGCCAGCATCCTCATCGAGGGAGAAAGCGGCACGGGTAAAGAACTGGTGGCACGCTCCATCCACTTTAACAGCCCCAGAAAAGGCAAACCCCTGGTGGCAGTCAACTGTTCGGCCTTTGCCGAGAGCCTTCTTGAGAGCGAGCTGTTCGGCCACGAAAAAGGATCCTTTACCGGGGCTGGGGCCATGCGGAAGGGACGGTTTGAAATGGCCGACCGGGGGACCCTGTTTCTCGATGAGATAGGGGAGCTTCCCATGAACCTCCAGGTAAAATTATTACGGGTGGTCCAGGAAAAAACATTTGAGCGGGTCGGGGGTTCCACCCCGCTGACCGTGGATTTCCGCTTGATTGCAGCAACCAATAAGAACCTTGAACAGGAGGTCGAAAACGGCAATTTCAGGGAAGATCTCTACTACAGGCTCAATGTGGTAAAGGCCGTGATCCCTCCCCTTCGGGATCGCCAGGAGGATATCCCCCTGCTGATCAACCATTTTATCGAAAAGTACTCCAATGAACGCAAATCAACGGAACCCGTGACCGGGGTCAGCCAGGAGGCGGCCCAGCTCTTTTTCGACCACGCCTGGCCCGGAAACGTCAGAGAGCTTGAAAACACCATAGAACGGGCAGTGATCCTCTCCTCAAAAGAGCGAATCACCCCGGCCGACCTCCCCTTGAAGATGCGGGAAACCATTTCAGCCCCGCTTCAACTCGATGGAATTCCCGAGAATGCAGGGCTGTCCGAGACCCTTGCCGCCGTTGAAAAGCGAATGATCCAGAGGGCGATGATGCTCACCGGCAATGTCCAGACCCGGGCGGCCAAGCTTTTGGGCATCGGCAAGAGCGGCCTGAACCAGAAGCTCAAAAAATACAAATTATGAATAGTTCAAGATTGTGAACAGGAACCCGGGTTGAAAAACCCGGGCTTAACCAGCAACGCTTCCGGATGCCATGGAGGGATTCATTATTTTGAACCCCCGGGGAAAACCGTCAACAACGCCTGGGTGTCGACCATTGAAGCCAAAAAACGACAAAAAACCATCCGTATCGGTTCAAAATTTTGAACTTTTTGGCCAAATCCCCATGGTAATATCGGGTTTTAAAACAGAAAAGAAATTAAACAGTCGTGATAAAGGCGGGAACAACAGGGCTTTTGACCGGTTATTAAAAATAATGTGCGTCAGCATTCAAAAGATGGCAAGCTATTTGCATTAACAAATATCAAGCTAACAAAGATTAGCTATTCATCTTTTTCCTCCTTTTCTTAAAAAGGCCGCCTGGAAACAATTTCCAGGCGGCCTTTTTAAGTTGCACAATAGATGTTCAAATCAATCGTTGCTGATCCGGGCTTCCACCATGGGCGTGTAGAAGGACGTTTCATGATCAGAGACAAGGGTTTTGAAGATCTTCTGGCTTGCGGTCGTATCCCCTTTGTCTGCCAGGAGCACACCCAGGTTGAACAGGGCCTCCCCCTTCAGGAGGGCACTCTTGCCCTCGGAGATTTTTCTAAACCAGGTTTCAGCCTCATCATAGCGCTCCATGGCCTGGCAGGTGCGGCCCAGGGATGCCAGCAAGAGATTTTCCATGGCCGAGTCTCCTTTAAAATCACCCAGGGCAGCGAGATACATCCCATGGGCCTCCTCAAATTTCGACGCCTTAAATGCGATCTCGGCAAACCGGACCCGGGCCTGGGTTGCTGCAGCCGTGTTGGGATAGGACTCGAGGAATTCGGCAACATCATCCTTCACCGTTTCATACCCCTTTACCGGGTCGGCATCACTGTAGCGAGAAAGGGTCTGGGCCAGAAACCCGGAGGCTTTCTCCTCGGAGCGCTTGATGCTGTAAACCGTTCCCGAAAAAATGGTAACAACAGCAACCACGGCACACACGGCCCAGATGATCTGTTTCTTGAATTTTGTGTAACCCTTCGCCCATCCCTGCAATGTCTCCAAAAAAGGATCCGGCTGTTCAAGCTCTTTTTTACGCGCATTTGATATTTTATCGACCATCTTTTCCTCACTCTAAATAATTATAAGTTATACATGCTTACCACACAAGGGTCTTGTAAATCCAGCCCCTGTCGCCGTCACCATGTTCCACCTGAAACCAATTTCCCTTTTCCTGGAGCACCTTGAACGGAACACCCTTTTCCACCGGCGGAAAAACAATGGCATGCTTTGGTCCGGCACCGGAGCGAACATTACAGTTATCCTTAACGGTAATAACGGAGCGAACTTTCCCGACAATGGATTTGTGAATCCAGCCCATGTCCCCTTCAAAATCTTTAAATTTGTACCAACTGCCCTTTTTTTCCAGAACAATAATGGGGTAAAAGGTCTCGACTTTCCAAAGGATCTCCTGGTTGGTTCCAGGCCCTGATCTTACATTGGCAATCTTTGAAGTAACGCAAAGGCGTTCTCCTGCCCAGGCAACCTGGCAAAACAGGATCGCCGTAAAGAGAAAGCAGCCAAGCGTCCACAGCCCTACCCCTATTTTCCCTGTTGCATATCTACTCAAACGCGATGTTAAACACAAAACACACCTCCAGGTTTACTATCCAAAGCCTAACAGTTTTCCACCCTGATATACCAGAAAAGAGAGACTCCATGCAACGGATGTCGTATATAAAAGGTTAAATACCGCCCATTGTGCGGAGGCCTCTTTCCAAATAGCAGAGACCGTTGCGATACACGGAATATAGAGCAGCACGAACACCATGATGGAAAGGGCCGAAAGCGGCGTCATTCCGGAATTGCGAAGGGCATGATTCAGGGCGTCCGCCTCATCATCCCCCACGCCGTAGAGAACCCCCATGGTGGAGACCACCACCTCCTTTGCAACAAGCCCCGTCACCAGGGCCACACCGGCACGCCAGTCAATGCCAACGGGGGCAAACACAGGTTCCAGCACCCTGCCGAACCGTCCGATAAAGGAGTTTGCCACAAGTTCCTTGTCCCGCTCCTTTTCAAGGGCGCTAACCCTTGTCTCCACTTCCAGGGCAAGCTCTTTTTTCAGGACCGGGTCTGCCCCGGCCATGGATCGTGTGTACTCGAGGGTCACCCTGGAGATATCGTCGGCATAGCGGGCTGAAACAGCGGGGTCCCGTGGAAAGGTGGAAAGGACCCAGATGATGATGGAACCCACAAGGATCACGCCGCCCATCTTTTTCAAAAACATCTTGCTGCGTTCCCACATGTGAATCATGAGACTTTTAAACATGGGCACCCGGTAGGGCGGAAGTTCCATAACAAAAGGAGCGTCCTCTCCCTTGAGCAGGGTGGAGCGAAACAGCCTTCCCGAAAGAATGGCAATAACAATACCCGTGGCATAGAGGCCGAATATGACGGTGCCGGCCCGTTCGGCAAAAAACGACCCAGCCAGAACGATGTAGACCGGCAGTCGTGCGGAACAGGACATGAAGGGCGTGATCAGAATGGTCAGGATCCTGTCCTTCCGGTTCTCAAGGGCCCGGGTTGCCATGATGGCGGGCACGCTGCACCCAAACCCCATGAGCATGGGAATGAACGATTTACCATGGAGACCCACCGTGTGCATGATCCTGTCCATGAGAAAGGCGGTCCGTGCCATATACCCGGTATCCTCGAACAGGGCGATACAAAAAAACAGGATCAGAATGTTGGGCAAAAATATGACGACGCTGCCGATGCCGGCCACAATGCCGTCCAGAAGAAGGGACTTGAACATTCCCTGGGGCAGCAGGGTGTCCAGGACGGATGAAAACAGGGTCACGCCGGTGTCGATCCACGCCATGGGGTAAACCCCAAGGCTGAAGGTCAGCTGGAACATGGCCCAGATAAAAAAGATAAAAATGGGAAACCCAAGGAACCGGTTGGTCAGAACCAGGTCGATGTTCCTGGAGATATCCGCCCGTTTTTCGGCAGACACGGTAACCGCCTCCCTGACAATCCCGGCAATGAATCCGTAGCGCTCGTCGGTCAGGACGATTTCGGGCTCATCATTGAAAAACTCCTCCATGCGGGAGCGGGAGCGTTCAGCCACGGCCAGGACCTCGTCTACCCGACCCTCCTCCATGGCTGCCAGGTTCTCCTCCACCACCTGGTCGTCTTCCAAAAGCTTGATGGCCGCCCACCGCCTGGGCCAGGATTCGAGGTTGAGGCCGGTCTCGTCAATGGAGGCCTCGATCTCCCGGATAAGGGCTTCGATCTCCCGGTTATAGGTAACCCTGCGCGCCTCCTTGCCCTTTTTCTCGGCAAGGGCTTCCTTGATGGCCGTCTCCACAAGGAGATCCGTGCCCTGGCCCCGGTTACCCACGGTGAAGATGACCGGCAGGCTCAACAATGCTGACAGCTTTTCAGCGTCGATGGTGATCCCCTTGGATTTTGCAAGATCAGCCATATTGAGAACAAAGATCACAGGGCGGTCAAGTTCCATAATCTGCATGGCAAGATACAGACTCCGCTCCAGGTTTGCGGCATCGATGATGTTGACAACCACATCGGGTTTTTCGTTGAGGATGAAATCCCTGGCCGCGATCTCCTCGATTGAAAAGGGGGTAAGACTGTAGGTGCCGGGCAGGTCGACCACATTTAGCTCATACCCGTTCCGTTTGATCGTCCCCTCTTTTTTCTCCACCGTTACCCCGGGCCAGTTGCCAACCTTCTGCCGGGCGCCGGTGAGGTTATTAAATATGGTGGTCTTACCGCAGTTGGGATTTCCAGCCAGGGCTATTGTCAGGCGCTTCATCGCTTGGTCACCGTTCTCACCCCTTCGACAGTAATGTGGGCCGCCTCCTCAACACGCATGGAAACGTGGTATCCCTTGACGATCAACTCGATGGGATCCTTCAAGGGGGCATACTTTTCAACATAGACGGTGGCCCCGCGGTTGATGCCCATCTCAAGAATCCGCCTTCGCAAACGGGTCTCACCGGCCACCCGGGCAATGACCCCTTCCTGGCCCTCTTTCATCCGGCTCAGGGGAACCGTCTCTCCGGTTGCCCGAAGCTTCCGCAAACAGGGCCGCTTCGGAAAATCCGCCTGGGGATGGTGGCAGACATGCTCAACCCTTACCTTCTGGGCAAGGCCTTGTCCAATGACAAACCGATGGTCGCCCAGGGCGATGACCAGCTGGCCCCCGGCCTGGGTGGAAACCACTTCAATGGTGTCCCCGATCCTGAGCCCCATGGAGGTGAGGCGCATCTGGGCTTTTTTTCCGCCTTCAAACCCCTTGATGACCAGAAACTCCCCTTGCTTTGTCCGGGAAAGGGGCACCCGCATGGACCGTTTTTTCAGGCAGTCGGAACAGATGCCGTAGATCTCCATCTTGTGCTGGAGCATATGAAAACCGTAGGCTGCGGCAAGGTCCACCTGCTGCCGTTCAAGGGTTTCGTCCCTGAATTCAATAATGATTCCGCACTTGGTGCAGACCATATGATCGTGGTGAAGGCCCAGGTGACGATGCTCGTACCGGGGAGGTCCGTCATCGAATTTCAGCTTGTGGGCAAACCCGAACCTGCACAAAAGCTCCATGGTCTCTGCAACAAATCCCGGCCCCAGGGAAACACCCTCATGGTCGAGCCGGGTTGAGATTTCCTGGCAGGTTTCATGATTTTCACTCTTTAAAAACGATTCAAGAATCTGAAATCGTTTATCAAGTTCATCCACTTCCTCCTGACCGAGGAGCTTCATGAACTGTTTTTTCTCTTGTTCGTGCCTCTCATTCATATTATTATTCCTGACTTTAAAAATGAGCCATCAAATTATTACAGGCATGGAGAGATGTCAACATGAACTATGGGCACAACGAGGATAGATGACAGACAACGATAAGTACACTAGCTATTTACAGCAAAGCATCACCATCAAGGGAAGAAGTGTGGCAAACAGGCTCTTCCTCGCACCCATGGCAGGCCTTGGCCACGTAGCCTTCAGGGAACTTGTCTCGGAGTTCGGCGGCTACGGCCTCCTGTTCACCGGCATGTGCAGCGCCAAGGCCCTTCCCCATGAAAACCCCAAGTTCTCCCCGGTATTCAAGTGGCGGGAGGAGGAACTCCCAAATCTTGTGTGCCAGATCTTCGGCCCGGACCCCGACTCCATGGCTAGGGCGGCCCAACGAATCGAACAAGAGGGCTTTTTCGGTGTGGACCTGAATTTTGGCTGCTCGGTTGCGGCCATCTGCAAGCGGGGGTGCGGGGCAGCGTTGTTAAAGACCCCGGTCCTTGCAGCCGAGATCGTCGCCCGGGTGAGGCAATCGGTCTCCATCCCGGTGTTTGTCAAGTTCCGCACCGGCTGGGAAAACGATCCCGCCCTTGCCATGGACATGGCAAAGCGGTTTGAAGATGCAGGCGCCGACGCCCTGGTGTTCCACCCCAGGGTGGCCCCGGACAGACGCTCCAGGCCGCCCAGATGGGAACAGATCGCCCGGGTAAAAGAGGCGGTCTCGGTCCCCGTGTTTGGCAACGGGAATCTCTTTGATATAAATGATGCATCAACCATGCTGGATCAGACAGGGTGTGACGGTCTTTCCGTCGGCCGCATGGCTGTTTCAAAGCCCTGGATATTTGCGGAATGGAGCCAGGGGTTTGCGCCGGACACCGCCACCTACCACCACACGGCCATCAGGATGACCGAACTTCTCCTGAAATACCACGACGAGGCATTTGCCGTGCGGCTCTACAAAAAATTCATTCCCTACTTTTCCGCAAGCTTCAGGTTCGGTCACAGCATCTGTAAGCAGCTGCTCAAGGCAGATACCATGGAAAACCTCAGGGGGAACATCGATCGAGTGTTTGAAACCGATCCTGAGACCGTTCCCCGGCCCAACATCAACTTGTTTACATGAACCATTGGGGTCAGGCTTTCTTTATTGCCACGTTTGATATGATCATAAAATAACGACAATAAGCTAGGCCTGACCCCGTATGTTCCGTATGTTCAGCAAGCCTGCGGCATTCCCCCCCAGGATCCGTTGTTTTTCGGCCACCTGCAGCCCGGACGCATCAAGGTCCTTGAAATAGCGGCCAGGTTTCAAAAGCGGGTAGTCGCTGCCCAGGAGCACTTTGTCCAGCACGCCTGCGGCAAGGGCCACTCGGTACACGGCAGGATCATAGAGGAACGGGGATGCCGCAGTATCAAACCAGATATTCTTCAATACCGCCTTTGTCTCCCGCTTCATGAGGTTGTAAAAAAGAATGCCGCCTCCCCAGTGGGCCAGTATGATGTTGTTCTCGGGGAAGCGCCCGGCAAGGGCGTAGATCTGCTCCAGGGTCACGGGAGTCTTGCCGGGATAGGTGTGCCCCACGGGCTCGTTGGTATGGACCATCACGGGCAGATTGCCCCGGACCCGGCAGATTTCCATGATGGGCGCCAGACGATCAAGGGCAAGGGCATCGATACCGGAAAGGTAAAAGGCAAGCTCCCCCACACCGGAGAGACCTGCGTCCATGCACCGCTCTGTCTCCTGGGCCGCCCCTTCCCAGCAGAGGTCGAAACAGGCAAACCCCCTCAAGCGGTCGGGATACTTCATCACCGACTCGATGATATAATCGTTGTTGAGTCGAATAAGGTCCGGGCTCTTCCAGGGGAACCCAAACACAACCGAGACGTCCACCCCCTGATCGTCCATGGTATGGATCAGATCCCCGGCCCCCACCAGTTTGGATTTCGGGGAGTCGTAAAGCAGCTTAAAAGCCGCCTCTTTTGCGCAGCATGCTTTGCGTTGGGAACAGATGGTCTCAGGAAAAATATGGGTATGACAATCGATGATCACTTTAACACCTCCGCTTGGGGCTTCACCCATCAAATAGATAATAACCGTTTCCGCTTAGGGTTTCACCCATCAAATAGATATTGATAAATTGGTTCCCTTTACATATAATATTCCTTTTTTGCAAACAAGGGATTGTTTATGACCATGAAATACTATCCTGTGAACCTTGATATAAATGACAGGGACTGCCTGGTGGTTGGCGGTGGCAAAGTCGGAGCCAGAAAAGCCGAGACCCTTGCCCGGTCCGGCGCCCGGGTCACCGTGGTAAGCCCGGACTTTGACCCGGCGCTCTGGGATTCCTGCCCCACCAGCCTGTGTTTGAAAAGAAAAGCGTACCAGCGAAAGGATCTTGACGGCATGTTTCTGGTCATCGGGGCAACGGACAACCGGGAACTCAACCAGACCATTGCCAATGACGCCCGGGAGAGACGGGTCCTGTTCAACGGCGCCGACCTTCCCGAACAGAGCAATTTCATCGTGCCTGCCGTGGTCAGCCGGGGAGACCTCACCATTGCGGTCTCCACATCGGGCAACAGCCCGGCCTTTGCAAGAAAAATCAAACAAGACCTTGAACAACAGTTTGGCCCGGAATACCAGGCATTTCTCTTCCTCATGGGTAGAATCAGGACCCGGCTCCTGGCCCAGGGCCACGCCCCGGACGAGCACAAGCAGATCTTCAGGGAACTCATCAACGGGGAATTGTTCGACCTGGTAAAGAAAAACGACTGCGAACAAATAGACCATCTCCTTGTTGAACGCCTTGGCAAGGAATACCGGAACTTTTTCCAGAGAGGAAACCAATGACACTGGCCAGCTGCCAAAACGCTCTGTTCATCATCACCACTGCCATCTACTTTATGAGCACGGCAGGTTACATCCTATACCTGCTTGTTCAAAAAGAGAAATTCCAACACGCAGCCTTTGGACTCATGTGCCTGGGAGCCCTTGTCCACGCCGTAACCACGGGCCTCAACACCTGGGCCATGGGAACCCTTCCGGTTCACAATCTCCACCAGAACCTCTCCATTGCCGCCCTGGTCCTTGCCGTGGTCTTCATTGTCCTGAAATTCAAGTTCAACCTTAAGATCCTGGGCATCTTCACCGCCCCCCTGGTGCTGGCCATGATGGCCGTGGCCGTGGTTCTCCCGGAGACCCAACCGGCAGCCGAGTCGACCCTCAAAGGCTTCTGGCTCGTCTCCCACATCATCCTGATTTTTATAGGCGAGGCAGCCCTGGCCCTGGCCTGCGGGGCAGGTATTCTTTATCTTCTCCAGGAGCGGGCGATCAAGGAGAAGAAACGGGGCTTTTTTTATAAGCGCCTGCCCTCCCTGGATCTGTTGGACTCAACCAGTTACTCATGCCTGATCACAGGATTTACCATGCTCACCATGGGTCTGATCACAGGCCTTGTCTATGCCAAGTCGGTCTGGGGACGGTTCTGGGGCTGGGACCCCAAGGAGATCTGGTCCGCCGTGACCTGGCTTGTCTACGCCGCCATCCTCCACGGCCGCCTCACCTCGGGCTGGAGAGGTCAACGCTCTGCCATCATGACCATTGTCGGATTTGCCGTTCTCGTCTTCACCTTTTTAGGAGTTAATCTCCTCATTGGTGGGCATCATCAAGTTTTTACAAAATAGTTAGGAACCGCATGCCAGAAATCATCCTCATTGGACTCAACCATAAAACAGCGCCCGTAGAGCTGAGGGAGTGCCTCGCTTTTGCACCTGACCAGACCCGGGACGCCCTTGAAACACTTCAAATACAAGCCTCCGTCAAGGAAGCCTTAATCTTCTCCACCTGCAACCGGATGGAAATCCTGTTTGTACCGGCTGACAAGACCGCCACAGATTCGGTGATCCGGTTCCTCTCTGAGCACAAGGATATTCCGGTCACAGACTTCACGGACGCCCTTTATATCCATGAAGGAGATGATGCCGTAAAGCATCTGTTCAGGGTCGCGTCAAGCCTGGACTCCATGATCGTGGGCGAGCCCCAGATCCTGGGCCAGGTCAAAAAAGCCTACAAAGACACGGTTGCCAACAAGGGCTCGGGGGCCATCCTCAACCGGCTCATGCACAAGGCGTTCAGCATTGCCAAGCGGGTAAGAAAGGAGACCGGCATCGGTGACAATGCGGTCTCCATCTCCTATGCCGCGGTTGAGCTTGCCAACAAAATCTTCAGCGACCTTGGAAAAAGGAGCGTCATGCTCATCGGCGCCGGTGAGATGGCCGAGCTTGCCGTGGAGCACTTGATTTCAAACGGGGTGCAAACCATCATCGTGGCAAACCGAACCTTTGAAAACGCCGTATCCCTTGCTGCGAGGTTCAATGGCCAGGCCGTAAAAATCGAGGAGATGGAGTCCTTTCTTGGGGATGTGGACATCATCATCAGCTCCACCGGCGCCACCGAGTTTGTCCTGACCAAACCCCAGGTAAAAAAGGCCATGGGCCAGAGAAAGCATCGCCCGCTCTTCTTCATCGACATTGCCGTCCCAAGGGACCTTGATCCGGCCATTAACCGGATCAGCAACGCCTACCTCTATGACATCGACGACCTCCAGAACCTTGTCAACGACAACCTGGACGAGCGGCAACGGGAGGCGCTCAAGGGGGAGCGACTGGTGGAAGAGGCGGTCATCAAATTCCGCTGGTGGCTCAACAGCCTTTCCGTGGTCCCCACCATCAAAGACATCAAACACAAGCTTGAGTGCATTGCAGATGCGGAAACAGACAAGACCCTCGCAAAATTGGATTCCCTCTCCCCGGAGGAGGCCGACGCTGTAAAAAGGATGACCCGGGCCATTGCACGAAAAATCATGCACGACCCCATCCTCTTTCTCAAGAACACGGGGGAGCACAGGGACGACACCCAATATCTAAGCGTGGCCAGGCATCTATTTAACCTGGATGCTGCATTGGAAGGAGGCAAAGAGTAGATTTTTACACTTTACATTAAAGAAGATTTCAGAGTATAATAATCAACTTAAATTTTGATCAGTAGTAACCCCTAAGCAAAGGATGGACAAAATGAACGATAAAGACCTGAGTTTTTTTAAAAATCTTTTAGCTGACCGACTCACTGACCTGCTCTCCCATGCTGACACCACAGTAACCGGCATGACAGTCCCAAAAGAGAATTTTGCAGACCCGACGGACCGGGCCTCCCATGAGGCGAACCGGAACTTCGAGCTGAGAATCAGGGACCGGGAGCACAAACTGATCAAAAAGGTGAAAAAAGCAATCAAACGAATCGAAGACGGGACCTTTGGACTATGCGAATCCTGCGGCGAGGATGTTTCCATCGCAAGGCTCAAGGCAAGGCCCGTCACAACCCAATGCATCGACTGCAAAACAAGGGAAGAAGTGCTTGAGAAAGCCCTTGGCATCTAACAGGAAACCTAATTGATAGATCTTCACATCCACTCCACCGCGTCAGACGGATCGATCTCCCCTGGGGAGATCGTAAAAACGGCAGTAGATACAGGCATCAACGCCATTGCCATCACAGATCATGATACAACAGAGGGTGTGCGCTTGGTCACTGAAGCAGGGATACCCCAATCCCTGGAACTGATCACGGGCATCGAAATAAGCGCCCACCCCCTGCCTGGGTTTGAAAGCAACGGCAGTTTCCACATCCTTGGATATGGCTTCAGTATCTACGACAGACACCTGAACCTCGCCCTTGAACGACTCACCCAGGCAAGGACAGATCGAAATCCCAGGATCATCCAAAAACTCAACGCCCTTGGCTTTGACCTCACCCTTGACGAGGTGGAACAGCTCTGCGGCCAAGGCCAGACCGGCCGGCCCCACATTGCCCAGGCCATGATAAATCGCGGTTTTGTCGACTCCTTTGCACAGGCCTTTGACCAATTCCTTGCCGCGGGAAAACCCGCCTATGTGGACAAGGACAGGCTCACCTGCCAGGAGGCCATCGACCTCATCCTCAACGCCGGGGGTATTCCGGTCCTGGCCCATCCAGGACTCATTGCCCTCGGTGACAACGCCTCCATTAACTCCCTTGTCAACGATCTTGTCAAGATGGGCCTCAGGGGCATCGAGGTCTACTACACCGACCATTCGGAAAAACAGACCACCTACTTCGCCGACATGGCCCGCCAAAAAGGAATTCTTGCAACGGGCGGGTCGGATTTCCACGGCAGCATGAAACAGGGGGTCGCCATGGGAACAGGCGGAGGAGACCTCTATGTTGACGACGCACTTTACCAGATCCTTATCAAGGAAGTGGATGACTTAAGAGAGGGCTCTCCCAGGCTCGACCTCCTTGAGGACAACCTGGGACATCAGTTCAACGACAGATCCCTCCTCGACACAGCCCTGCGCCACAGCTCCTATGTGAACGAGCTCCCGGAAAAGACGGTTGTCGACAATCAGCGCCTTGAGTTCATGGGGGATGCGGTCCTGGGCCTCACCATCGGCCAGATGCTCATGGAAAAATACCCGGATGTACACGAGGGAAGCCTCTCCAAGGCAAGGGCCAGCCTTGTGAGCGAAGCCGGACTCGCTTCCATGGCCCGCAAAATCGACCTGGGCCGGTTCATCTTCCTTGGCAAAGGCGAAAGGGCCTCAAGGGGATCTGAGAAGAGCTCCATCCTTGCCGACGCCTTTGAGGCGGTGATGGCCGCCATCTACCTGGATGCGGGATTCGATGCCACCTATACCCTGGTGAAAAATCACTTCAGCGTCCAGTTCGATCACGTCAACGCCACACCGGAACTTGAGGATTTCAAGAGCATGCTGCAAGAGTATGTCCAGGAACAGGGAAACAAGGCACCCAGCTACACCATCCGGAAAGAGTCCGGGCCGGACCACGACAAGACCTTTGCAATCACGGTCAATGTTGACAATATCGAATCCCTGGGATCCGGAAAAAGCAAAAAAGCAGCAGAACAGGATGCCGCCCGGAACGCCCTGAAAAGCCTTAGAACACGCAACCGTTGAGATCGGACTGTCCCAAACCCCTGGTGATACCGATCTTCATTCCCCACCGGGGATGCCCCCACCAGTGTGCGTTCTGCAATCAGTCCATCATCACAAATGAACAGGCAATGCTGCCGGATCGAAACAGGATTCGGCAGGAAGTGGATACCTACCTTCCCTACAGGGGAAACCGGGACCGGGTGCAGCTCGCCTTTTTCGGAGGCACCTTCCTGGGGCTTCCACCGGAGGAGGCACGGGGGTTGCTCCAGATTGCAGAAGAACTGGTAACCGAAAAGAAAATAGATACCGTCCGGTGTTCAACCCGGCCGGACACCATCACCCCCCAAAACCTTGATATGACCACACCGTTTTCCCTCTCCACCGTGGAGCTGGGCGTCCAATCCATGGACGATCGAGTCCTTTCAGCTGCCAGACGAGGACATACGGCCAGGGACACTGAGAATGCAGTAAGGCTCCTCAGGAACTACGGGATTGAAACAGGATTGCAGATGATGGTAGGACTTCCCGGAGACACCGACGCCACGGCCATGGAAACCGCCCGGAAAATGGCGGCCCTCAGGCCTGCATTTGTCCGCATATATCCCCTGATGGTGCTGAAGCATAGCCTGGTCCACCAATGGCATACCCAGGGAAGGTATACGCCAATGACGCTTACCCACTGCGTGGATCTGGTCGCGGCCCTCTACCGGATTTTTGAAGAAAACGCAATTCCTGTGATCCGCATGGGACTACAGGCATCGGAGATTCTCCAGGATGGGGAGGCCATGGTGGCCGGCCCCTGGCACCCGGCCTTTGGCCACCTGGTATTTTCAAGATTGATGCTGGACAAAACCCTGGCCCAGCTTTCGTCCCTCCCAGACCCAAGAACAAACCAGGCCATCACCCTGGGCGTCCACCCCTCATCGGAATCCCGGCTCCGGGGGGACCACAACCAGAACATGAAGCACCTGAAAGCGCTCTACCCCCTGGCCGACGTTAACATCGTCCGGGACCCTTCCCTTGCCCCGGACACTGTCGCAATACTCCCGGACTGACCAAGGCTAAGCCCCCATCCCCGGGGGGAAAGGTGAAGCGAAAACGTCAGCCGGTTGCCCCGGGTTCATCCCCCCTCATATGCCAGACTTGTACAGGTCGTCCGGCTCAGTTGCCACCCCGGGCCTGGGGGTCTTCATGGTGGGAACCGTTCCCTCCTTAAAACACTCGAACAGGGTCTTTTCAGACTCTTCGATGGGCAGCAAACCCGTCTTGGCATCTATCTTGGCAAACACGATCCCTTCGGGAACATTAAAGGTTCGAACCGGCCTGTCCGCCAGCGCTTCCTTCATGTAATCGAGCCAGATGGGGCTTGCCGACCTGGAGCCGGTTTCACCCTTTCCAAGGGAATGCTCGTTGTCATACCCCACCCACACGCCAGTGGTGTACCTGGGGGTATACCCAAGGAACCAGGCGTCATTAAGATTGTTTGTGGTGCCTGTCTTGCCTGCGGCAGGCCGTCCCAACGCCCTGGCCCGCCAGCCGGTTCCTGATTTCACAACGCTCTCGAGCATACTGGTCATGATATAGGCGGTGCTCATGTCCATGACCTTCTCCCGCTTGAGCTGGGAGGATTCGATCACATTACCGTACCTGTCTTCTATCCGGGTGATAAACACAGGATCGACCCGGTAGCCCAGGTTGGAGAAAACCGCATAGGTATTGACAATCTCAAGCAGGGAAACCCCGGACGACCCCAGGGATATGGAGAGATCCCGGTTGATATGGGAAGCGATGCCAAGCTTTCTTGCATAGTCGATCACATAGTCGATCCCGATATCCTGGAGAATTTTAACGGTGACAACGTTCCTGGATTTCATCAGGGCGTAGCGAAGCAGGGTGGGCCCGTGGAACTTTTCCTTGTAGTTGTGGGGCTTCCACACAAAATCCCGCTGCTTATCCGTGAACACCACCGGACTATCAATAATCATGGTGGCCGCGGTATACCCTTTGTCAAGGGCCGCGGCAAAGATCACCGGCTTAAAGGAACTGCCGGCCTGACGCCGGGACTGGATGGCCCGGTTGAACTGGCTGTCCCGATAGTCCCTGCCCCCGATCATCGCCTTGACCTGACCGGTCTCGGCCTCGATACTCAAAAGAGCTGCCTGGGCCAGGGGTTCCTGTTCCAGGGAGAAATGCAGTTCCTGATCCTGATCATCCGCCACCGATTCCACCGACTCCACCGGCATCACAAGGACCACATCCCCGGCCTCCAATACCAATTTTGGGGATTTAATCTTGCTTTCCCAATAGGCCACCTCCGAATCCGGGCGCCTTGCCCACTCAACCCCCGCCGCTGGAATCACGCCCCGGACGTTGCCAACCCGAACATGGGCCGCCGCGTCTGTGACATCCACGACAACCCCCTGATAAACGGTGCCCGCCTCCGGCACACCGTTCTCCATGGTGGCTGCCACACTTTCGCAGAACGCTTCCACCTCCAGGAATGCGAGATGCTTGACCGGCCCCCTGAAGCCCTGGCGCCGATCCAAATCCCTCAACCCCTTGACCACGGCTTTCCGGGCGATCTTCTGGAGTTCGATATCCACGGCCGTATAAATCCTGAGTCCCTGGGTGTAGATGGCATCCTTGCCGTACTTCTCCTCCACATAGCGCCGGACATGTTCGGTGTAGCAGGGCACCCGTTCGATGAACCAGTTCTTCCTAGGCTTGATGTCAAGCTCGGTGTTGATGGCATCGGTGGCCTCAAGATTGGTGATATAGCCATCCTCTTTCATCCGATTCAACACGTAAATCTGCCGTTGCCTTGCCCTTTCCGAATGCCTGAACGGGGAGTACCGGCTCGGCGCCTGGGGCAGCCCTGCCAGCATGGAACACTCTGAAAGATTCATCTCCTTGGCGTGCTTGCCAAAGTAATTTTCACTGGCCGCCTCCACCCCGTAGGCCCCATGGCCCAGGTATATCTGGTTCAAATAGAGATAAAGAATCTCGTCCTTGGTGAAGGTCTTGTCTATGCGGTAGGCAAGGATCGCCTCCTTAATTTTTCTCTCGTAGGTCCGGGCTGGCGTCAGAAAAAAGGACTTGGTCACCTGCTGGGTGATGGTGCTGCCACCCTGGACAATGGCCCCGGCCTTGAGATTTTTTATAAAGGCCCTGAAGATGCTCAGCACGTCCACCCCGGGATGCTCCCTAAACCTGGAATCCTCAGCAGACACAAAGGCGTTCTTAAGATTTTCCGGCATCTCCGTAAGGGGAATGACAATCCGCCGTTCCTTGTAGAACTCACCGATCTTCCTGCCGTCATCGGAAAAAACATTGGTGACGATGGGGGGGGTATAATCCTTAAGCGAAATGATCTTGGGCAGATCACGGCTGATATAGAAGTAAAGTCCGGCAACCCCTGCCATGGAGAGAAGCATCCCTCCGGAAAGCAGAACAAGCAACCATTTGAAGATCGTGAAGACCACGCCCCGCTTTTTTTTCTTCTCCCGTTTCATTAAGATCTGGGATTTGCTTTTCTTTTTTGTCATGCCAACCTATTGAGAATGTATTAATTGTTTAATGGTGCATCAACTCGCAAATCTGCATCTTAATTAACAGAAAAACCCCAACATGGCAAGAACGTTGATAGTGCGGCGACATCACCCGATTGCCCACTCCCGGACTGCCTAAAAGTGCAACCCCACGGTTGGAATAAAAATGAAGAACCGCCCCTGCCATTGCCACTCCCTTTAAAAACAGTTTGACATCCAGCCGGTAAAAAGTTAAATATTTAAGTTTTAAAATGATTCAGATAGGAGACTCCAAAATGCTTGAACTCGATTTCAACAAAACAGGCGGCCTGATCCCTGCCATTGCCCAGGATCATGAAACAGGCGATGTTCTGATGCTTGCCTACATGAACGCGCATGCCTGGAAGGAGACGCTTGAATCGGGAATGGCCACCTATTATTCCAGATCAAGGAACACCCTCTGGAAAAAAGGGGAGACTTCGGGAAATCGCCAGGTTGTCAAAGAAATAAGGGTCGACTGCGACAACGATACGGTTCTCCTCAAGGTGGAACAAATTGGCGGCGCAGCCTGCCATCTTGGATACAGGAGCTGTTTTTTCCGTAAAACCGACAAAAACGGCGACACAGTAATTGTTGAACAAAAAATATTTGACCCGGAAAAGGTATATAAATAATGAAGAAAACGCTCAAACTCGGAATACCCAAGGGAAGCCTTCAGGATGCCACCATCTCTCTTTTCAGGCGATCGGGCTGGAAGATCAACGTCAACGGGCGGAGCTATTTCCCGGACATCAACGACGACAGCATCGAATGCGCCCTGTGCCGGGCCCAGGAGATGTCCATCAATGTGGAGAGCGGTGTCATCGATGCTGGCCTCACCGGCAAGGACTGGATCGCCGAGCATGAATCCGACGTCCATGTGGTGTCCGACCTTATCTACTCCAAGGTGAGCGAGAAACCAGCCAGGTGGATCATTGCCGTTGCAGGGGATTCCCCCATCAACAGCCTGGAGGATCTCCAGGGCAAGACCATCTCCACCGAGCTTGTCCAGTTTACCCGCCGGTTCTTCAAGGAGCGCAACATCGACGTTAACGTCAAGTTCTCCTGGGGCGCCACCGAGGCCAAGATCGTCTCCGGCCTTGCCGACGCCATCGTAGAGATCACCGAGACCGAAAGCACTATCAAGGCCCATAATCTCAAGGTGATCCACGAGATCATGCAGACCAACACCCAGCTCATTGCCAACAAAACGGCATGGAAGGACAAGGCCAAACGAGAGAAGATAGAGCAGATCGCCCTGCTTCTCCAGAGCGCGCTTGTGGCGGGCAAACTTGTGGGAATCAAGATGAACGTTCCCGAAACCGTCATCGAAAAAATCGTCTCCCTGCTGCCCAGCCTCAACGCCCCCACGGTTGCATCCCTTTATAAATCCACCTGGTTTTCCGTGGAGACCATTGTTGACCAGAGCGCAGTCCGGGACCTGATCCCCGTCCTGATCAAAGAGGGCGCTGAAGGGATCATCGAATACCCCCTGAACAAGGTACTGTAATGAAACCGATATCACCGGCAAAACGGACCGAAGAGATCACCCCCTTCATCGTCATGGAGATCCTTGAAAAGATCCATGGCATGGAGGCGGTGGGCATTGATGTGGTTCACCTGGAAATCGGTGAACCTGACGTGGACACCCCTGAATATATCCGGACGGCCACCATTGAAGGGTTTGACCGTAACGAGACCGGCTACACCCACAGCCTGGGGGACATCCGGCTGAGACGGGCCATCTCGGACTACTATCGGGATAACTACGGGGCACAGGTCGATCCCGCACGGATCATCGTCACCTCAGGCACCTCACCGGCCATGCTGCTGCTGTTCTCAGCCCTGGTGAACCCGGGAGACGAGATCATTATCTCCGATCCCCACTACGCCTGCTATCCCAACTTCATCCGGTTTGCCCAAGGCGTTCCCGTGACCGTTCCGGTATTTGAAGAAGAGGGGTTCCACTACACTCCTGAAGCCATTGAAGCGAAGATCACGGACCGGACCAAGGGGATCATGATCAACTCCCCGTCCAACCCCACGGGAACGGTCATGCCCGGAAAAAGGATGGACGAGATCACAGCCCTTGCCCGCACCCATGGGCTGCCGGTGATATCGGACGAAATTTACCACGGCCTTGTCTACGAGGGCAGGGCCCCCTCCATTCTGGAGTACACGGACCACGCCTTTGTGTTCAACGGCTTTTCAAAGCTCTTTGCCATGACCGGCCTGAGACTGGGTTACCTCATCGCCCCGGAAAACTTCATGCGGCCCCTCCAGGTGCTCCAGCAGAACTTCTTCATCTCGGCCAACTCCCTCATGCAGATCGCCGGCACTGCGGCCCTTAAGCAGGCAGAACCTGAGACCCGGGCCATGTGCAAGATCTACGACCGCCGCCGTAAATACATGATCAAACGGCTGAAAGAAATGGGACTTGGCATCACCAACGAGCCCACCGGCGCCTTCTATGTGTTTGCCAATGCAAAACATATCTCCACCGACTCCTATACCCTTGCCCTGGATATCCTTGACAAGGCCCATGTGGGGGTAACCCCGGGAATCGATTTTGGACAAAACGGCGAGGGATATCTCAGGTTCTCCTATGCAAATTCCATGGAAAACCTTGAAAAGGGATTGAACCGCCTGGAAAAGTACTTCAAGGCAAAAGAATGATCATCAAAGAAGCAGAGTTCATCAAAAGCGCCACCAAACCAGGGGAGTACACCGACCCCCTGTACCCGGAGCTTGCCTTTGCAGGCCGGTCCAATGTGGGAAAATCCTCGTTGATCAACACCTTGCTCAACCGGAAGAAGTTGGTCAAGACCAGCTCAAAACCAGGTTGCACCCAGCTCATCAACTTTTTCACACTCAACAACGAAATATCCATCGTGGATCTTCCAGGATACGGATATGCAAAGGTCTCGAAAAAGATCCGGGCCCAGTGGGGCCCCATGGTGGAGCGGTATCTCTCGGTCCGGGAAACCTTAATGGCCATGGTGCTCCTGGTCGACATACGACGGGATCCGGGAAAAGAGGAGCTTGGCCTGGTGGACTGGTTTGAGGCCCACAGGGTCCCCTATATCATTGTGGTGACCAAGGCGGACAAACTGTCCAAAACAAAGCAGCAGGTTCGCCTGAAAGCCATTGCAGAGAGCCTCGGCATGGAAAAGGAAACACTCATTCCCTTTTCCTCAAAAACCCGGCTCGGCAGGGACAGGGTCTGGAAAGAACTGGAAGCGTTCCTCAACCCATAATGGCATTGGGGACAGATTATCATTTCGGGGACAGATTTCAAATCCGTCCCCTCAGATTTGTCCCCTTAGATTAAATCCGTCCCTTTAAAATAGGAAGCAATACCCACCATGAAAACAACAGAAGACAGCAATTTCAGAGCAGGATTCATCGCCATTGCCGGGGCGCCCAATGCGGGAAAATCGACCCTTCTCAACACCGTGCTCGGACAAAAGATATCCATCACAAGCAAGAAACCCCAAACCACCCGGGACAGGATACTGGGAATGGTTGAAAGACCCGACGCCCAGGTCATATTCATCGACACCCCGGGTATCCACAAGGCAAAGTCCCTGCTCAACAGAAAGATCGTTGACCAGGCCCTGTCAGCCGTGGACGATGTGGACGCCATCCTTCTCATGATTGATGTCACATCCCGGGATCTGGAATCGGAAGCGATCATCATCGAACAGTTGGAAAAGCGAAACAAGGCAGTTGTTCTCGCCCTGAACAAGACCGACCTGATCAAGGGCAATGAGGTCCTTCCCCTGATCGCCCACTACTCCGCCATGTATGATTTCAAGGCAGTGATCCCGGTGTCAGCCAAGACCGGTGCCCAGACCGAGGACCTGCTCCGTGAAGTGGAACACTGCCTGCCCAAAGGACCCAGGCTCTTTCCCAAAGACACCCTCACCGACGTGTCGGAAAAGTTCATTGCCTCTGAGATGATCCGGGAAAAGATTTTCAGGCTCACCGGAATGGAAATCCCTTACTCCATTGCCGTCACCGTCGACTCGTTCAAAGAGAAGAAACGGCTTATTGAGATCCATGCCACCATCCATGTGGACCGCAACTCCCAGAAGGGAATCATCATCGGAAAGGGCGGCCAGATGCTCAAGACCATCGGGGAGAAGGCACGGCGGGACATCGAACGGATGACCGGCTCAAAGGTGATGCTCAAGCTCTTTGTCCGGGTGACAAAAAACTGGAGCCGGGATGAAAAAACCCTGAGGGAGTTTGGATATTAGGATGGACCACTTTTTCATCGCTGTTGACGAGGATATCCAGAAACGGGAACGGCAAAAGGCAAGGGACCTTCGCAGCAGCCAGTGGTGGAAGCGGCGACGTTCCCAGGGGGTCTGTTACTACTGTAACATTCAATTTCCCCCAAAAGAACTGACCATGGATCACCTGGTACCCATCGCCAGGGGAGGACGTTCCGTCAAGTCCAATGTGGTGCCCTGCTGCAAGGAGTGCAACACCAAGAAGCGCCAGCTGTTGCCCCTTGAGTGGAAAGAGTACATGGAGACCATCTCCCAAAAGGAATAAAAACAACCCGGGTACGATGAACGCACCCGGGTAATGACCGCTATTTGCACTCGAACGAAGACCGGATCACCTATTATAATAAACAATGGGATCGGTTCATGTTCGAGGAGCTACACTATTTTTTTTGACTGTTACAGAGCCTGTGTACGGTCTGGGCATGCCACTCGCCCCGTCCTGAGAATGTGGGCTGTCCCAGCTCCACCAGATGTTGTGCCACCTGATCGAATGTCGCACCTTTTTCCCGCATGCCGTTGACGATCTTCAAAACCGCGTCCCTGGAGAGCAGCTCTGTCTTGGCGGTGCTCTTCTGGACGGCCTTCAGCTTCTGGGCCTTGGTGCGCTTGAGAACCTTAACCGGCTCCACCCTGGACGCCTCTGCAGCCGCTTTTGCCTCGGCCAGTTTGACGGCATTGGGCTTACGGCCCCTGCGTTTTTTTACCGGCGCCGGTGTCTCCGCCACCCTTGGAACCTCAACCTCGCGCTCAACCGTAACCTCGGCCACGGCCTCGACTTCCTCAACACACCCGTATTCGGGTTCGTCAAAGCTTTCTTCAACGCGCTCCTCCCTTGCATAGCGCTCCTCCTCGAACCGCTCATCATCCTGGAGGCCAGGCGCTGCGATGACCCGAAGGTACTCGGCAATCTCCGCCAGGAAGTCAACCTTGCGTTCCTCGGCTGCGGCCAGTCTTTCCTGGGCTGCGCCAAGGAACTCCTGGTTTTTGAGCATGGTTTCGGCAAGGGCGGTGAGATTTTCAACGACTTCTGAGGAGATCATCACGGGCTGGGAGTCACCCACCTGATTTTGCGGGTTGCTCCGAATGGGACGTTTTCCATTGCCAACCCTGGAATTCTGGTAGGTATTATTGGAATGAAAATGGGCAGGTGGGTTGTTGTAGTGCTGGTTCTGCTGCTGGTTGTTGTCAAAGCCCCGACGGGTCTTTGCAGCAGCACGGTTGTCCTTCTGATTTCCTCGAAGGTTTTGAAGAAAATCGTTCATATAAAGAATCTCCTATACTAAATATAAAAAAGCCGGTGAAAGCCAGCTGATTGCGACATAAACATATGTGTAAACGGATGCGGTATGCACGCTATAAACGTCCGGGATCAGGCAGCAAAATATGTCCAACGCAAACATCACTCACACCAAAGATAGCTCCTTATCTAAGATTTATCGCATCTTGTCAAGGATTATCTACGATATTTTAATCGCAGAGAAAATGACACGGTTTCGCACTGGGCTGATGCAAATCAGCCCAATCCCCTTATAATGTTTGTTCCTGTTTTTGTTCCCCATTTTTGATCGCTTGA
>JAEINR010000083.1 GCA_016342325.1 Desulfobacterium sp. | reverse complement strand
TTTGTTCAAACCTTAGGCGGATGGATTCGTTATGCACAACTTAAACTGCTGTCTTAAAACCTGGGTCCACTATACCTCCCGGAAACGGAATGTTCCCAGGCAGAAAAATTTGCAACCCGGCTCAAGGATGAGATCAGCCGGCATTCCCAGGAAGGCGGGGACAAAAGTGTTCCCTATACGGTCAGCATCGGGGTCGCAGGTTATCCCAATCACGGAGACAACGTTGAAAACATTTTGAAAAAAGCCGATGATGCCCTGTATGCCGCCAAGAATCAGGGACGAAATTGTGTGATAACCGCAATCTAAGCATTTAGAGCCGGTTCCCTCAGGTATTTTTTTTAAACTTCTTCATTTCACTTTTATGATAGAGGTCAAAAAAAAGCACGCTATTGTCCGGGATGACGTCACAATCATCACACGCTTTATCCTGACGACGGTTCTCTTTTCTACATAATTTACACCAATAATAGATGAGCCGGTAATCCCGTTTGCCAACATATTTCTTGAACCGGCCCTGGTAAACCCCATGCATCTTACCGTCGGCATCTTCCGGTTTAACCAGCAGGCGTTGGATCACCAGCCAGATACGTTTGTAGCCCCGGGGATCGGACTGCTTCACTTTCTCCAGTTTCCGGGTAAACTGCCCACTGGGTTGATACAGATTATTGTCATTCATGGCTATTTCTCTCCATCCCCAGGCTTGTGGGATTGCCGCCCCAGGGGCGCGTTACCCAACGCTTCAATATTCAGTGGAATCCCCTTGTCCGTATCCAATCTTAGAGAAATGGCTTCTTTCTTACATTTGCTCTCGCATATTCCGCATCCGAAGCAGCTTTCAAGGATAATTTTACACCGCTTTCTTTGTTTGCCATTCTTCTCATATGAAATCTTTTCCATGGCATCGAATTGACAAAATTTGGCACATTCACCACAGCCCACACAATCCTCGCCGACAACAGCGAGGTATCCCGAAGGAAGCAGTACGTTCATGTTGTATTCAGTCATGAATTTCATTCCCAGACAGCAGCATTTGCAGCAATTACAAATGGCATAAAACCGATCCAGCATGGCTGTTTTAAACCATGCCGTATGAACGTGTCCCCTCTCATCCTCTTCTTTAAGAATTTGAAGGGCCTCATCCGGCGTTATCCTTCGAGAGCGAAACGGTTGAAACATCCGAACCAGGTCGGCAAAAGGCTCACCAATAACCAAGCAGACATCTGTTGGTTTACAGGCATCTTTTTTTTGCGCCCTGCAAGCACATTCATAGGCGATGATATTTTGAGGGTTTTTTAAAATAATGTCTTTTGCGTGTTTATAAGGAACCACATGCTCCAAGTCTCTCAGCTCAATGTTCTTATTAATTGTAATGAATTTTGATGCATCATCCAAGCGTATCACTTTGCCATGATACGTTTCACTCGTATGGGTACGAAACCATTTGGAATCAATTTTAACAAGATTTTTCAAGAGTCGCAAATAGCTTACTGTGGCGGAGTACAATATACTGTGAATTAAAACAATGGGGTTGTACCGGGCTTCTTTCATGGCAAATAGAAACGATTTGACAAATGACATATCCGCTCCTTTTGGGTCCCATAGATTCGCCTCTGGTAAACAATCACAACCCAGGGATCTTCAGAAACAATTTCCCGCGTGTGGACATGCCCCCCACGACCGGTCAGGGCGGTATGAAGAAGCCCGATATTGAAATGATCGGCATCCCTCCGGGGATATTGAGAGGCATCGCTCTGGCCATGGATGATGACCCACGGATCATCAAGTTTTACAGACTGAGCGTGACCACTACATACTCTGAAAATCCCAAAAATGCAAATGACAAAATCAGGTGGACACGCGCTTCTGTTTCCCAGAAGTTTGTCGATTTTGAAACCCGTAATCCCATATTCAGTCAGCGTGATTTTGCCTAAGATACCGGAGTCCCCCGCACGACTCGTGTTCCGGTACATGAACCCAGAGGTGGAACACTTGAGTCGTGTGGATAAATGCTATTTCATTTCAAGGGAAACAATTTTATTTCCGAAATCAGAATAGGGGTCAAGGATTAAAATCCCCTTCTCCGTTACAATAAGCTGGTCGCTTGAAAAATCCGGCCCCATTCCCCTGATTACCGATGACGGTGACGCAAACAACCCTTTGCTTGTTTCGTAATATGGTTTGCCGGTAGAACTGTCAGCGTCGATAAAGAGTAAGGACCCATGATTGTAATCGGTTACGATTACTGTCGGGACCCCCAGGAGTGTTTCATACGTCAGGTCGTCAAATAAAGAAAAAGGGGCTGTTATGCCACCAGTTCTTTTGTAAAGCACAGATGCGGCATCGGGTTGACCGGTGTCATATCTGTTTATATCTACTTTTTTTACGATCGCTTTTGGAGATAGCGGGTTGGATAGATCAAGGTCGGTAAAATATAAAATGTCATCATTTATAATGATACCATTTGGCGATACGGCACCCTTTTTATTATCCATCCAGATCTTTTTTTCAATCACCCCTTGATTCTTTGAAATTCGTAGAATTTTTCCAAATGGAACAAAGGTTTCATCTGTTACGTATAATCTGCCACTGGAATCTACTGCCATGCCGTTAGGTATGAACATCTCTTCAAGGGTACAAAATTCAGTGAAAACGATTTCATTTTTGTCCAAATCCGCAACAAAAATTTTTTTATCAATGATCTTCTTTTTAATGGTGTCAATAATTTCAGAGAACGCCTGCCCTCCTGATAGCGATTCTTTGATTATTTCATGATAGTCGATGTCAAACGTTGTTTTACTGTAAATAACATATAGGAAATTCCCATGGATTGTCATACCGGCAAAAGAGGCTTGTTCATTGAATAGTTCTGTGGATTCATAGTTTCCGTCACTATTCTTGGTTATTTTGTATATGTTATTACCGCCGGTGGCAAACAGGGTCCCATCTTTGTGGAAAATCATGTTCTCGGCATCCGGGATTTGATCACAAACAATCGTTTTATGTCGACACCCGTAGCCAAAAAATAATAATGAAAAGATAAATACCAGCAACAACGCCTTGTTTTTCATAATCTACTCCCTTTAAATAGTCGGTTTCATACGCTACACGCCCCAGGCGTGAAAATCGGCTTTTAAATTATGGATACGAATTCTGTTTGAAAAAACGGTGAAACGATTGCAAATATTTTTCTTTAGATTCTGATGGATTATGGATGGATTATGGATGGATCTACGAAAAAGAGCTAACACATTGGTCCTATATTGTCAATTTCGAATACGAACAGACTATGATTTTCATGGCTTTTGTGAGACCCAAACTACAGCCTCCCCCAAATCCGTTACAATCAGAACAAATAAAGCTGAAAACACTGCAATCTCAACAGGATGCGATAGAAAGAAATCTACTCTTTGTAAAGGAAAATATAAAAAACTTGACAGTATCAAACCGCACATATAGGTATTCCTATAAAATTGCAGCAGAAGCTGCTTTGGTTTAAATTTTGATTTAAGTAAACACGGATTCTCCGCTATATCGACCGGAGAATTTGAATGGACATGGAAGATAAGGCCACGAAGGTCTGCGCTCCCCCACGGGGAGGGTGACTTTGCGGCCTTTTTTTTATGGCCCACGGTCCCCGGCAGCCTTTGATCAAGGATGTTTGAACAAAAAACCATCAAGAAAAGGGGATTTGGATGAAAGGAACAACAGGGTTGGTTTTACTATTATCAATTGCGGTCTTGGGATGCCCCCTAGGGGCCGGGGCCGGGGAGCCGCAAACAAAGGTTCATCGTCTCGACGCCGTGGTGATTTCGGCAACCCGTACGGAAACCCCGGTATTTGATACCCCCCAGGATGTCACGGTGATCACCAGCCAGGAGATCATGGCATCGCCCTTTGAGCGGGTGGAAGATATCGTCAGAAGCGTGGCCGGACTCTATAATTTCCGTCACTACGGTCTCCAGACCAATGGCATCGTCAGCCCGATCAAGATGCGGGGGGCCGGGAACAACAGAGTGTTGTTCCTGGTGGACGGCGTGCCCCAGAATGACAACTTCAACAATGCCATCGCCTGGGTGGCCTGGGGGCACATTCCCAAGGAGACCATTAAACGGATCGAAGTGGTCCGGGGGCCAAGTTCCGCCCTTTACGGCTCCGAAGGACTGGGGGGCGTGATCCATATCATTACCCGGGAACCCGGAGAAACACGCCGGACTACCCTCCGGGGGGAGGCCGGCACAGGCGACACTTACAGCGGGTCGGGCTTCCACAGCCAGACGATCAAGGACCTGGGCGTCATGGTAGCGGGCGGTTATGAAGAAAGCGACGGGTTTTACATGACAGACACGCCTGCTGCCTACAACATCAAACGCCACCGGGAAACAGGCAAGATCCTTGGCAAGGCCACCTATGCGATTACGCCCTCGTCAAAACTTGCCCTGGCCGCCCTCTATTACGACCATGAGACAGGCAAAGGCAGAGAGTATTTCTATGATGAGCTCAATCTTGATCAATATTGGCTGAACTACTCTCACACCTTTGATACCATAGAGATAAAAGGGTTGCTCTACCTGAACCGGGCCGACAAAACAGCCTTCCAGGATACGGCTTCAAACAACTACACCACTCTCCTGAGGGAGGAGAAGATGCCCTCCACCACCTGGGGCGCAGATCTTCAATCCACCCTTCATTTGGGGTCCTGGTCCAGCCTGACCCTGGGCACCGCGTTTAAAAAGGCCTCCTGGGATTATGAGAATGACTATGGGGTAAGCTCCCGCATGGCAGGGGCCAAGGGTAACCAGATGGTCATATCCCCCTTTGCCAATGTTGACCTGAAATTTCTTGACGACAATTTGATCGTCAACCTGGGGGGACGATTTGATGTGATCGAGACCTCGGATGGCGGCAACTGGGACACCCGGGCAAGTGCTGGCAAGCCGGCCTACGACAATCGATATGACACAGACCGGGAGGAAAGCTTTTCTCCCAAGATCGGCATTGCCTTTCATCCGGATCAAAAAACAACCCTGAGGGCCTCGGGGGGAAAAGGATTCAGGGCCCCGAGCCTTTTTGAGCTGTACAAGGTCCATGTGCGAAGCGGCGGCAAATACTACCGCATGGCCAATCCCGATCTCAAGCCCGAAGAGATATGGTCCTATGACATTGGCGCAGAGCGGTATCTGACTGATACGGTACTGGGAAAATTGACCTTTTACCAGGCCTTTGCCAAGGACTACATCGGCGACCGGTTGATGGGCACCGGCACCATCTCCGGGGGCAAGACCCGTTATGACTACCAACTGGACAATATCAGTGAGGTGGATATCCACGGCATTGAGACCGAACTTGAGTGGTCCCCCACAAGGGTGGTGAAACTGTTTGCCAATTACACCTACAACATCTCCAAGGTGGCAGCGGATGAAAACAACGCCGACCTTGAAGACAATTACCTGCCCCAGGAGCCCCGCCACAATGCCCATTTCGGTATCCAGTATCAGAATCCCGGGACCATCAACCTGAACCTCCTGGTCAACTACTATGCCGATATCTACTATGACAATGAAAACACCCTTGAAACCGGAGATTACTGGACCATGGATATTGGGGTTTCCCGGCGGTTTTATGATCGGTTCACCCTGTACGTAAACGGAGAAAACATCTTTGACAAGGAATATCCGATTGCCAAATCCCTCTCATCCGGGGACACCATTTCCCCGGGGGCAATTGTTACGGCAGGGGTAAAGTTCGACTTTTAGTAAAAAAAGGGAAACCATCACATTTTTCTCTATTGATAAACTCAATCATTTCCGTCAAAATGATTGAGTTTATCATTTTGACAAGCCACACCGTTTCTCATATCTCTCCCTTGGGTGTTTTGGACCATGTTTTCTGGTTTTTCCATTGAAAACAGGTTCGGATCAACATGCCCCGTAAATGGATAAAAGCCTGTTTTATTATGAATCACACCTAAGGAGTGCCCATGACACCCCATAAAAGCACCTGTTCCATTTTACTCTCCCTGTTCTTTTTGATGACTTGTCCGGTAACCGATTGCATTTCCAAAACAGCAACATCCGGTAAGATAAAGAATCCGGATACCTTTATTGAAGCGACCCGAAACAGCATAGAGACATTGGATCTTCATTCCATGCTGAGTTCTGCAACAACGTGTATTGCCTATAATGTCTATGATTCCCTGCTTTTTAACAAGCCAGGACAGGGAATCAAACCCGGGCTGTCCACCCAGGTGCCCACCGTGGAAAATCAATTAATCCGGATCCGGGATGATGGAAAGACCACCATCACCTTTCCCATCCGGAAAAATGTTCAATTTCACGACAACACCCTTCTCTTGCCGGAAGATGTGAAATACACCTTTACCCGGGCCATTATTGTGGGGGCGAAATCAAACCTGTGTAAGCCCCTGACCGGAATGGGTTCATTTCAGCAATTGATCAAGGAAAAAGGGTTGGAAGCAGCCTATAATGCAATAGACGCATCCATTACCGTTCAAGGCAATTCCGTAACCTTTCATCTGAAAAGAACCTTTTCCCCGTTTCTGGATATCATTGCGGACAACGGCATGGCCTTTGGCATCCTCAGTAAAAAATGGTGTATCCAACAGGGCGCCTGGCCCGGAACCGCCCGGACCGTTAAGGATTATGTTTCCCTTACAGCGGATAAAAATGCCCTCCATGATAAAATGATGGGCACAGGCCCCTTTAAAATGGTCTCATGGCAAAAAGGGGAAAGACTCATACTTGAAAGATTTAATGCCTATTGGCAAGGCCCGGCAAAACTTCGCCGGGTGATACGGCAGGTGATCACTGACAACACGGTTTCCGTTCAATATCTCCAGCAAGGCGATGTGGATTTCTTCTGCCTGGGCCTGCCTGATTTGCAAAAGGTACAAGGGTATGAGGGTATTCGGGTGGTAAAGGATATTCCCTCTTCCCAGCTGATCAAAATGAACTTTAATTTTGATATGCAGGGGAAAAAATACCTGGGCAATGGGATGCTTGGCAATAAAGGTACGCCAAAAGACTTTTTCAGTGATCCCGATGTCAGGAAAGGCTTTTGCTATGCCTTTGATTATGAAACCTTTATCAATGATGTGCTGCTGGGAGCCGGACGAAAACCCTATGGACCTGTGCTCATCGGTTTTCCCACGGCCGACCCTGACACTCCCCAGTATGCCTTTGACCTGGAAAAAGCCATGGAACACCTTAAAAAAGCCCATGGCGGAAAGGTTTGGGAAAAAGGGTTCACCCTTAAGATCCCTTATAACGCCGGTTCCACCCACCGCCAGCGTGCCCTTGAAATCCTGAAGGCCAACCTGAAACAGATCAATCCGAAATTCAACCTGGAACTGACCTCTTTGCCCTGGGCGGCCTATGTGGGTGCCATCAATGACAGGAAAATCCCCATCTCCATATTCGGCATACTGCCCGGGTATCGCCATCCCTATGCATCCCTTTCCTACCACATGGGCTCCACGGACTTCTATGCCAGGGTAGAGGGGTATTCTGATCTGGCCCGGGAAAAATATGATCCTTTGATCGACGCCATGACCAAGACCTTTGATGATGAAAAGGTAACGGCGTTGTCCCATGAACTGCAGCGCCTGTCCCATGAGGATGCCCTGGCGATTTTTCACTATCAGGTTCTGGGCCAGGTGGCCATGCGGGAGTGGGTAAAGGGGTATGAGGTGACCGCCCTTCCCTTTCTTGTGGATTACTATCAGATCCACAAGGAATAGGGTCATATACCCAAATTATTGTGGCGATATTTATCTTCAAGCGGGTCATTGGAATTCCAGTGACCCTGTTTATCCTCTCCCTCATGATTTTCTCCCTTGTTCTGTTTTTAAGTCCCTCGGAACGGGTGGCCGTCTTTGTGAGCAGTTCCGATGCATTGCAGAGCGCGTCCCTGGAGGAGCTGATAGAGCGGTATGGATTGGATCAGCCCTTTTATGTTCAGTATGGCAATTGGGTAAAAGAGCTTTTAAGGGGCAACCTGGGCTGGTCCAGTTCAGCCCGGATGCCCATTTCAGAAGCCCTGGCACTGCGGATTCCCGCAACCATTGAATTGCTTTTTGCAGGACAGGTGATTCTGCTTTTCGGGGGGATTTATCTCGGCACCCTGGCGGCGGAAAAAGAGAATCGGTTTACAGACCATTGTATTAGACTGCTGACCATTGTGGGGGGGGCCATACCGGAATTCTTGGTGGGACTGTTTTTGCTGATCCTCTTTTATGTGACCTTTGATCTTCTCCCCCCTGGCAGACTGGGAATGCTGTCAACCGATATTGTGAACGCCCCCGCCTTTGTAAAGTATACCGGTCTGCACCTGGTTGACAGCCTGCTCAATGGGCAGCCCCATGTCTTTATGGATGCCTTCAGTCACCTGATCCTGCCCTCAATGGCCTATTCCCTGGGGGGGCTTGCGGCCACGGTTCGGCTCATGCGCTCCTCCCTGCTGGACAACCTGTCCAGGGGGTATGTGCCCACAGCCCGGCTAAAGGGTCTTTCCAACAGGCAGGTCATGACCCGACATGTCCGCAGGAATGCCATGCTGCCGGTTATCACCTTCATGGGTATGCGGATCCCGGTGCTGCTCAGCGGATCCGTCATTGTGGAAACCATTTTTAATTTTCCAGGCATGGGAATGTTTATTGTTACGGCTGCCCAGGGCTTGGATTTCCCTGCAATCATTGCCGCAAGCCTTGCTGTCAGTGTTATCATCATTATCAGCAATTTAATTGTGGATATTTTATATACGGTTCTCAATCCACAGATTCGCCTGGATATTTCCCGATGAAAAAGCAAGCAAAAGCCCTGGTACAGCACCCCACGGGCATAATAGGTATTATTCTGGTTCTTTTCTGGGTCAGTGTTGCGATTCTGGCACCGATGCTGGCACCGCCCCAAGATCCTGACAACGCCTATATGATGGTCCGTCACGGATTTTCCTCCCTTCCCAACCCCCCAAATGGCCAATCCCCATGGGGAACCACATCCGGGGGCTACGATATCTTTTACGGTATCATCTGGGGAAGCAGAACCGCCCTGGTCCTGGGGCTTGTAACGGTTCTGGCCACCGCCACAATCGGGGCGCTGGCAGGGGGTGTTTGCGCCTACTACGGCGGTATCCTGGATGGGGTCTGTATGCGTATCGTGGACCTGTTCATGGGGATTCCTTTCCTGATTGCCGTCATTGTCATGACAACGGTTTGGGGCAAGGGCATGGACAAAATTATCCTGGCCTTGATTGTCTTTGGATGGCATCGCTACGCCCGGATGATGCGCAGTGAGGTACTGGTGGTCAAAGAGCAGGAGTTTGTCTTGGCAGCAAAGAACATGGGGGCCTCCCCAATGGGAATTTTTTTCCGCCATGTTCTCCCCAATGCCCTTTCTCCCATTATCATATTAATGTCCATCAATATCGGACGAATGGTTCTGGTTGCCGCCTCATTGAGTTTTGTGGGCATTGGAGCCGAACCCGGGTTTGCCGACTGGGGGCAGATGCTTAATTTTTCCCGGAACTGGATCTCCGGGATTCCCGGAGCCCCCTTCTATTATTGGTATACCTATGCCTATGCATCCGTTGCCATATTCACCTTTGTCCTGGGATGGACCCTTTTAGGGGATGCCCTGGGGACTATGTATGGAAAGCAGGAGGCTTACTGATGGAAAAAAACCAGCCCCTGTTAACGGTCAGCAACCTGACGGTATCCTTTAAAAATAAGGGAAGGAATGTCAATGCCGTCAACAACCTGAGCCTGTCCATGGAAAAGGGGGAAGTGCTGGGGTTGGCAGGGGAATCAGGCTCAGGAAAAACCGTAACCGCCATGGCCTTGGCAGGGCTGCTGGCCGATTCAAAGCACACATCTGTCAAAGGGGACATTTTTTTTAATGGAACCCCGCTTCCAACGATACCGAACACCAACCGTTTCAAGTCCCAAAGAATATCCATGATCTTTCAGGATCCCTTACAGTCGTTGAATCCAGCCTTTACCGTGGGCCGGCAAATCCAGGAAGTCTTCATGGTCCGAAAAAAGATGACTAAACGCCGGGCCCGAGCCCTCAGCCTGGATCTGTTGCGCCAGGTTAAAATTTCATCACCAGAATCCGTTGCGCCACAATACCCCCATCAGCTCAGCGGCGGGATGTGCCAGCGGATCATGATTGCCATTGCCCTGGCAGGGGAACCGGAACTGCTCATTGCAGATGAACCCACAACCGCCCTGGATGTAACCATCCAGGCGCAGATCCTCCAGCTGCTGCGCCAATTGCACCATACCACCAAGACGCCAATCCTGCTCATCACCCATGACCTGGGGATCATTGCTCAATTTTGCCATTCCCTGGCCATCATGCTGGAGGGAAACATCATTGAAAAAGGCCGGGTAAAAGATATTTTCGCTGGGCCACTGCACCCCTACACCCGGGGGTTGCTCGATTCAATACCTATCCTAGGCCGAAAAGACAGGCTCAAGGCCATGGCCCCGCCCCGGCACAGCGTTAATCCGGTCAGGGGCTGTAGCTTCCATGGTCGATGTCCCCGGAAAAAGAAAATTTGTGAGGTAAAGCAGCCGGAATTAAGGGAACAGGAACCCGGTCATTTTGTCCGGTGTTTCACCCCAGGAGGGCTTAGCTGACCATGAATAACGCGTTGATTACCATCCAATCCCTGGAAAAGGAGTTTGTGGTCAGGCGCGGTTTTTTCCCCCGTCCCAAAAAAATCATCCGGGCGGTTGACGGCATCGATTTTTCAATTAATACAGGAGAGACCTTTGGGCTGGTGGGGGAATCCGGGTGCGGTAAATCCACCACAGGCAGGATGCTGGTTCGCCTGATGCCCCCCACGTCGGGCAAAATATACTATCAAGGGGAAGAACTGACTGCCAAGACAGAAAAACAGATGCTGCCCCTGCGCCGCAATCTCCAGATGATCTTTCAAAATCCCCACGGATCACTGAACCCCAGGATGTCCCTGGAACAGATCCTTGAAGAACCCTTAAAAATTCACCGGTATCCTTTCTCCAACAGGGCCAAGCGGATCAGAGAGCTGATGGATTATGTGGGGTTGAGCCAAACATCCATGGACCGTTATCCGGCTGAATTCAGCGGCGGCCAGAGACAGCGCATTGCCATTGCAAGGGCCCTGGCCCTGGATCCGAAATTCATTGTGGCGGATGAGGCGGTTTCAGCCCTGGATGTCTCCATCCAGGCCCAGATCTTAAATCTGCTCATGGACCTGCAAAAAGAGCTGGGACTCACCTATCTGTTTATTTCCCATGACCTTGGGGTGGTGAATTATATATCGGATCGAATCGGGGTGATGTACCTTGGCAAACTTGTGGAAGTGGCCGATTGCAATACCCTGTACCGCCGGCCATTGCATCCCTACACCAAAATACTACTTGCCAGTGTGCCTGTTGCAGATCCAAACCAAACATTTAAGGCCATGGCATGGGACACGCCCGAAGGGGATTTCCCAGCGCCCCCGGCCGGATGCAGTTTTTACAACCGATGCCGGGAGCGGCTGGATATCTGCTCCCGGCAGAAGCCTTCCTTAAAAGAGCAGGCACAGGGTCAGTCAGTGGCCTGCCACTTGTTTAATCCCTGACCGGGACAAGCCGGAACCCAAGCGTTTTTCTGCAAAAAACCTGGACCAGGCATGCCAGGCGCCCTGAAACACAGATTATTTGTCCAAAACAGCACGAAAATATGAGCCAAGGAGAGTTCCAATGGAGCACAACACAACAGCCAGCATCTGCCGCATCTGCCTGCGAAGCTGCGGAATATTGATCACCCGGACAAAAAGCGGCATTAAGATCAGGGGCAACCCAGATCACCCCTTGAGCAAGGGATTCATCTGTTTCCGGGGGGCGCATTACCATGAAATCTGGGGCTCGGACCAACGGCTTCGGCAACCGCTTCTCAAAAAGGGAGATAAATGGCAGCAGATCTCATATGCCGATGCCGTTGGGATATTGGTTCAAAAACTGGCCCATGCCCAAAAAGAATACGGGGCCCAAAGCATTGCCTTTCTCAAGGGAGAGGCCCTTAAGCACCAGGAAATCAGCGGATACATGAAGCATTTGACCCATGCCATTGGATCCCCCAATTATCTTTCCATCGGCAGCATGTGTCAACGGGCCCTGGCAATGGGCAACCAACTCACCCTTGGAGGCATTCCAAAGCTTGATCATAACCGGGCCAAGGTGGCCATCCTGTGGGGAAGAAACCTTGCCGTCTCCTCGGTGCACATGTTCACGGAACTTAAAAAATCCCTGAAAAAGGGGATGAAACTCATTGTCATCGATCCCAGCAGGACCAAAACCGCCATGGCGGCAGACATCCACCTGAGAATCACCCCGGGTTCCGATGGCTTCCTTGCCCTGGCATTCTTAAAATCAGCCATGGAGACCCATGGCCTGTACCCGGATGCTTCCGGGGAAACCGGCTGGAAGGAGTTGAGGGATCATATCCATGGCCTCAGCCATGGGGACCTCCTTAAACGAACAGGGATCACCCAAAGTGAGTTTTCCCAGGCCGCAGCCATGATGTTTAACAACCGACCCTGCTGGAACCAGGCAGGACTTGGCCTTGAACTCCAGCCCAACGGGGTGCAGACCATCCGGGCAGTGGCCTGTCTCCAGTCCCTTGTTGACCCGGGACAATTCCCCTCGCCCACGGCGTTTGCCATGAACCCATTGCCCAACCAGGAAAGTTACCCTGAACGGGGCAATCCCATTGGCCATGGGGAAAACCCCTTGTTTGTGAACCAGGGGGGAGAAGGCCAGGCCATGCACCTGGCCAGGGCCATTATGGAGAGTGAACCCTATTCCATACGGACCATGGTGATCGCAGGGTCCAACCCTTTACTGACCTTTCCCGGGGCCGCCACCCAGAAACAAGCCTTTGCCGCCCTTGATTTTCTCGCAGTTTGCGACATGTTTATGACTCCGACGGCGAAGCAGGCAGATCTGATTCTGCCCGGGGCTGATTTCCTGGACAGCATGGAGATCCATGATTACGGGCGGGTGGGCAAACCCTATCTCGGGCTGGTACGGCCACTCAAGGATAAAGGCCCGGGATGGCCGGTATGGAAATGGATGTTCAAGCTGGCCCAAGGACTGGACCTTGGATCTTTTTTCCCCTGGAAAACCAATGAACAGGCTCTTGAATACAGGCTGGCCAACACCCCGGTTCAGTTGGAGGATCTTAAAAACAACCGGGCTTCTGTTGTGCCCTATGCCCCTGATGACCGCCACAAAATCGGGTCAGACATTTCCCCAAAAGTGCATTACTACTCCGAAGCCGCAGCCATGGCAGCAGATGCAGGGGCATTGACAGCTAAATCCTTTGAGCTCCCATTCCATACCGATTCCAGTTTTCCTTTCTGGCTCAGTACGGGTGACCGGGTGGTCCCCTACCAGCACAGTCAATTCCGGGTATCAACATCCTACCTTAAAAAAGAACCTGAACCCATTGTGGAAATCCATCCCCAAGCAGCCGAAACCCTTGGCATTAAAACCAATGACCCCGTCCTGGTGACAACCCGGTTCGGCAAGGTAAGGGTTGCAGCCAGAGTAACGGACACGGTGCGTTTCGATTGCCTGAGAATGACCCACGGCTGGGAACAGGCAAACGTAAATGAACTGACCGGCCTTGACCACCTGGATCCCCTGTCCGGGTTTCCCTGGTGCCGTGCATTACCTGCCAATCTGCTCCGTTCATAATCATGAGAATGCCCCCGTCCCCAGTTAGGACGGGGGCAACTATGACGTTTCCGGTCACACTTGCTATGTCAAATCCTGTCCACCATTAGAATCGACCTTACAGGATGCCTGGTTGGACTGGCTTACCTACAATAGGGTTAATCTCCAATAAGCTTTGATTTTAATGGCAGCCCCCTTGCTATCTTTTTGATCATGTTGTATCTGAAATAAGTTCCGTTATGGGTAATTAAATACATAAGACTTCTGGATAACATACGGCAGCAACATGTCATTCCGAAAAAACTGATTATAATTTAAGTGTAATATGAAACATTTATTAAAAAAACTCGATTATTATCGAAACTTTCCAAGGTTTCAATTAGAACGACACTTTGATGTAATATTAAGTGAATATATAACGAAAATTATTAATCACTATGAAGGAACAAATTTTACATTTTTATTTCCAGAATTCCCTGTTCGAAAAAGCCTTTTAACAAATATTTTCCTGTCTGAAATGGAGTCTGTAGCTTTTGACTATGCTATTTTTGATACACAAAATAAGCAAGTTGGTATTGTAGAACTCAAAACAGATACAGAATCTAATAATGCAAAGCAAGATTCCTATCTTGAAAAAATTAAGTCTTCAGTTACATGTAACGACCTAATCCAATTTATAAATAAACGTGTAACCTACCGTACTTATAAACGGATTGATTCTAAATTTGAGTTTTTACGGAATGAAATGATCGAAAACAACTGCAACTTTAAATCTCACACTACTGTAAGAACTTATAAAATTTCACCATCCAATGATAAGATTCCAAGTAACTCCTACTTTTCATTTGAGCAGATTGCAAATGATGTGAAAATTAAAGATGAATTTTGGACAGAACTCTGTGTTTATTTAAATAAATGGGATATTGGTCTTGGATGTTAAGTACTATTCTACAAGTCGCTCGAGAAAGATGCACCATAAATAGCGTTCCTCTCAGCCTATTCGTTAAACAGATCTCATAAATTTAAATTTCAAAACGCGTGCTTATACATTACAAAACATCCTTTTCCTAAGACTACACCATGCCAGAACACCAAACCCCATACGGCAACAACCCCATCAGAAAGATCGAAGACGCCCAAGTCTTCCATTGCCCGAATTGTGGGAAGTCGTTAAATGAATATACCGGGGAGATCTTGGGGATGCGGGTTATTTGATCTGGGTGTGGTGATTTTCCGTCGATTTGATATAATATGACACCAATGGTGTCTTTACATGGCCATGGTCTCGGCAGAAAACAAATGGCTTGCGGAAGCTTAGGGGTGATGATTACACTTTTACATAATGACAAGAAGGGGATTTTGTAATGCCAACGATTTCAATGTTTTTTGGAATAATAATAAGGATGTACTGTGCCCCAAGTGAACACAACCCACCGCACATTCATGCATATTACCAAAGTTCGAAGGCGATTATTGACATCCGAAGTTGTGAAATAACCGAGGGAAGCTTGCCCAAAAAACAATCAAAATTGGCAGTGGCATGGGCCGAAATACATCAGGAGGAGCTCATGGCAAATTGGGAATTAGCGTCGAAAGGTGAATTGCCTTTCAAAATAGATCCTCTGAAGTGATCTGGGAGGGGAATATGTATTTATCAGTTGTGGATGTAAAGCCACTTGAAAATTATCGGTTGCTCTTGAAGTTTGAAAATGGAGAACAGCGTATTTTCGATGTTTCCCCATATCTGGAAATGGGAAAATTCTCGGAATTGAAAAATATTGGGATATTTAAAGCGGTAAGGACCTCTTTCGATTCAATTCAATGGCCTAACGAGTTGGATTTTGATCCCGAATTTTTACACAAAAAAAGCACATTGTTCCAAGAATGAGCCGACTATCCCCCCTATCCGCTGAGCTTTTTTTCTGGGAAGGGGGCAAAGATGCAATACTTGGGTATGCAAGCCGACCTCTATGACCTTGTGCCGGCCAATGGCCAGGTCAATGCCCTACGATCAAATTACAGTTATGCCATGGGCCAAGGGTGTTTGGGGATTGTGATATGGAGATTGTGAATCGGAAAGCGAAGCCACGGCCGGAGATCCGTGGGGATATTGTCTGGATCTATTTTTACAGGAATGATGCTTATCCTGGCCGGAAAATCATTGGTAAGAAGAATAAGAAGATGTTTCAGACCTGGGCTAAGGCGGATCCGGTTGATGATTTGGAGCGTGAGCGGTGTCGGCGGATCGACGGGTTGCCGGCATTGTACGGTGGTGTTTGCGACTCAAGAGAAGACTGTTGAGGCTGGGTCTGTTGGATGTAGGGGTTATCGGTCTTGGGAGTTTTTTTGAACAAGAGGGTTATTCTCCAATTAAGTTGCTTTTTATTGGTAACCCACTTGCTATCTTTTTGATCAGGGTGTATCTGAAATAAGTCCCGTTGTGGGTAATTTAATACATAACCCTTTCGGATAACCTTTAGGATTGTGTCGACCTGATAAGGTCGATCCCAATCCTTTGTTCAACCTTTAGGATTGTGTCGACCTGATAAGGTCGATCCCAATCCTTTGTTCAAGAAGCCCGGTTTGGAATTTTCATATAAGGGTTTTGCTTAGGGATTTTCAGGAGGGACATCCCACCGGAGTGGGACAACCTCCAGTGAGATGGAGGATAGGGTCTTAAATATCGCAACAATTGCGGTTTAACTGATCTTGGTCAGTCTGCTCTTTGACATTTTGTAGATAAATACACCTGTTGTTTTAAGAGTACACGCAGAGTTCCTGTTCCGCACAAGCGGGATTCTGACGAACGGTATGCAAGTAAAGCCTGATCCAAACCTTTATCCGGTGTCCGGTGGAATCATCTGAAACGGAAGTACTGAATAGCAATACTTGAGCGTTCCGCCACAATGGGAACAAATGATTGGAGGTATCGTCTCAGGCACTGGTTCTGACTCCACAAACTTGATGTCATATGCCTTCTCCAAGAGCTTTTTAACGTGATCCAGAGAAATGGAACATGAAGGGTTTAAAAAACCATAGTACCGTACTTTCATGAATCCTGTGGGCAATACATGTTGGAGAAAGCGTCGGATAAATTCCTTGGCATCAAGGTTCATGGTGCGCCAGCGTTCACTTCCGGTTTTTTTGTATTGAAAATAAACCTCTCGGTTTTCGACTTTGACGATGCGGCTATCAGATATGGCAACCTTGAAGACGTAAGGTGCAAGATATTTGATACTGCTTTCGCTGCTGCCGATGGCCTGACAGTTCACATTCCAGTCAATCGTCCAGACGCCAGCAGGTATCTTGGACAAAAGGCCTGCTTTTTTCATTTCATCACAGAACTTTGCCCTGAATATCTTTGACATGGGCCTCACAGGCAGATAATAATCGATTCTTGAAGGGTGCCAACTGCCAGCATCCGTTGATATCGCTCCACCAGGGACAATATAATGGATGTGCGGATGGTACTGCAACTGGCGACCCCAGGTGTGAAGTACCCCGAAGAAACCTGGTAGATCACCTCCGATATATTTGGGGTCGGGGGTGAGTTTTTTTAGGGTCTGGGAAGATGCTTTGAACATGGCTGCATAGGCAGCTCGCTGGTTGCTGCGGATGAAGCGTCGTAGCTGTTCCGGTACGGTAAAGGTAATCATGAAGTGGTGGCCCGGCAGTTGGCGCTTCATCTGCTTTCCTACCCACAATTTAATTTTATGGTTCTGACATTTTGGGCAGTGGCGGTTGCCACAGGATCTGAATGTCGAATGAAGGATGCCACACCCGACACATTCATAGACCACCATGCCACAGGCCGCAGTTCGGCATTTTATGATGGCATCAATGACCTTGCGATGTTCATTGGGCATGGATGCTCCAAAGGAGTTCATATACTCCGGGCCAAAGGTCCGAAAGATTTCATTAATTGAGTACACGGTCAAATCCTTTCATGGAGTTGTCTATGATTTCATAAGCATCTTCAGTCCCCTTCTGGGTGAAGTGGAAATAAACCATGGTGGTCTCCAGTCGACTGTGGCCCATGTATCGTTGAATAAGCCTGGGATTGGTTCCGGCTTCCAGTAAATGAGTTGCATAGCAGTGCCTCAAGGTATGGATGGAAACTCTCCGTTTATTGATACCGGCTGCAACTTTTGCACGGCGAAAGGCTCCCTGGACTCCTTCGATGGACATTGACTTTTGGGTAGTAGGAGCTTCATTAGCGCCTCTGCCCCTGCCTGGAAATAATAGTTTTGGGTTTCTATGGCTGCCCCAGTAACGCCTCAGCAGGTCAAGGGTGTTTTGAGGAAGCGGGACAAAACGATCCTTTGCCCCTTTTCCCCTGTGGACATGAATCATCATCCTTTGGCTGTCATTATCGGAAACTTGCAGGGCCAGGGCTTCAGAAAGCCTGAATCCACAGGAATATACAGTGGAAAGGTAGGCATAGTTGTGGAAAGAGGTCACATGATTCAGTATGGCAAAAACCTCTTCTCTGCTCAGGACACAGGGGAGCTTTTTTTCTCGTTTGGCATTCATGTAGGTAAAAACATGCCACTCTCGTTTGAGAACATTTTTGAAAAAGAATTTGATGCCGTAATAGGCAATGCGCATTGTGCCTGCCGACCACTCATCCTTATTTTGTCTGTAAAGAAAGTAGTCTTCCAGTTCAACTTCAGAAATGAGATCGGGTGTTTTGTTGTAAAAATCTACAATCTGTCGAACGGAACGGGTGTAGCATTCCTGGGTGCGGTCACTCAGCCCGGCAAGTTTCAAGGCTCTCATGGATTTTTGATAATAGTCTTTCATCATGACACTTCTCCTTTGTTGAGGGTAAAAAGAACCAACCCTCAAAGTTTACAGGAAGTGTCTGATTTGATAAAACATCTTGAATGTGATAGGAGAAATTACACTGGAATGGAAGCGAATATCGGTGGATGTGGATCTGCCGCGTAGCGGCTTACTTGAACATGCAGTAGCAACATGCTACTCGGAAAAAAAACGGGTGAATAATTGGTTATACCCATAAACTATTAAAAGACAATCATGGTCTATCCATTTGCCCTAATACTCTTTTGCATCGGATTGTTTCTGATAATATCGTTAAAGGATATGGGGGACGGAGTTAGTTTATAAACTTAAAGCCAACTCAAGCTGCTAAACTAACTCCGTCCCTCAGAAACATACAACCAGTCGCTGAGTGGACGCGGAGAATTTTGGCGGCGCTGACGTTAAGTTCATTGGCGCACCAAAGAATCAGCTTCAAGATTTTTTGGCATAAATGTCTTTTATTAAAAATGAAAATTTCATATTTTGGGCAGGAGAAGACGAAATGATAGACTTTTGAAAAAAGGGGCTTTATCTCCTCCCCGTGCAAATATTTGACAGCAAGAAACCGAAAGGAGGCACGATAATGACGCAGATTACAAATCTGGTTTTGGATACAAATCCAGAATTGACCGTAAATGGTACCGCAACCCTGCAGCAATACGGGGATTTGTCTTTATTCTACCACAAGGAATATGACTTGCTCTTAGTAGGGAAAGGAGTCCAAGGAACGACGAACCTCAACCTCACTGCTGCCGCCTCGACCACGATTCAGCTTGGATTCATCCAGAGCAAGATTGAGGACATATCCTATATTACTCCCACCGACTTCGACCAGCAGCAATATGATAACATGGGAGGGAAAGACGAACTGTGGGACGGAGACACAAATCGTCCTTGGTACGATTTGTATCCCGAAAAAATTGCTAACCTCAACCACACAAGCACTGTCAATATGATTGATGAACCGCCCGCTGGATTGGGCCCGCTACTCTACGGAGGATATATCTACCGAAAGGCCAAGTTTCGAACCTGTGTGGCAGCGCGGGTTAAGCCGCAGCATAGAGAATGGTCTGACCTCGCCCGCATCTGCGGATGGGAGTGGACCGTCACTACTCATGCCTATTTGACCCTCAGGGATAGGAATCTCGTTGGAATCGGGCGACTTCTGTTGAATGAAAAGAGATCCCGTTCCACTGTGAAAATAAATGATTCCACAACAAATGATTTGCCGAAAATCGACGGAACCGCAGCGAACGATGTCGAACCGATAAATTTTGAGGTTCGCGGCACCGGTTCGAAAAAAGTTAAGTGCTGCTCACTAATGTAAGCCGCACTGTCTCAAGAGGTTGCAGTAATTTAACCCTTATGCTGAAAAAATGAGAAGAAATCTCCTGGAATCATTTTCGAAAAAAAAAAGTGACTTGCAAGGTGCACAACCAGTCGCTTGAGTGGACGCGGAGAATTTTGGCGGCGCTGACGTTAAGTTCATTGGCGCGCCACTCAGCTTAACGTTACCCTTCTTTTTAAAAGAAATTAAGGGTGTTCACCCTCGCTTCGGCAACCGTTTTCGGTTCTTTGGTTTGTCTCTGTTTCTGGCAGGGGTGTAGCAAGTTCTTCAGGCTGTCGGCTTGGAACTTAAGGCTGAAATTGTCGTGAAAGCTGGTGGGTATTTTAAGGGTGTTCAAAATCCTTGCGCTTTTGTTCAAGCGGCAAGGACTGTTCGTAAATTTGCATCAAACATCTTGGTTTTAAATACTTTTTGCCTTCGTCCACCTGGGTAACAATCGTCTAAAGCCGACCCCAAAAAGCTGGCCACGTCTTTGGTAGCTTCAACCGCTGTCCCACTCAGCTTTTTGGGTCAGCTTAGCCCGGCGTTGTAAAAGCCAAAAAGCTTATCAATTCAAGCAGACATAATAAAAGGATAAAATATTATTTAATTCATCTAACTATTTGAAAAAATTTATACAACTGACAACGGATACCACTTAAAATTTTACGAGTAAAGAAAGGATGCAAAAAAGACTACCTTGAAGACCTTCCCCCAATATCCCCAGATTGTGATTATAGGCGGCAATTTCGGTTGGGTTCTGGCCAAAACACTTGCGGCAAAATATAAAGATTGGCAAATCCTATTTCTTATGCGGGATGAGACCAAAGTCGCCGAGGCGAGAGCCTCCCGAATTGTAGATAAATTTTTCGGGCAAAAAATAAGACAATCCGGTAATACGGATGCCGCAGCCTGGATAGCGCTTCCCGAAAATGTTTCTTTTTATTCCCTTTCCGATTTCCGACAGTATTTCCGAGGAAAAATCCAGACACTTTTTATCCCCGCCATATCATCCAATTCCCTCAGAGAGGCTTTGGAGGAAATCGTATCCGCCGGTGTACCCCTTACCGCATTCGATAGCTGTGTGACCTTCTCCGTTTCCAAGGGAATGGAGGTTTTGAGTCAGAAATTTGCCCATGAAGTAATCGATGAGGTGTTGCATATAAATTCGGTCGTGGGGCTAGGCGGTAATCTGGCATTCGATTTGGGAATGGGTGACCCGATGCTTATGGAACTGGCCGGTCCGTCGAATAATACGTCCCGGATTGCAGAATTATTTCGAGGATCCAGTTTAAAAACCCTCCAATCAAGAAACCGCAGAAAATTGGGACTGGCAGGACCAATGAAAAATATTCATTCCCTTGCGACGGGAATGGCCAGTGAAATATATGGCAATTCCAGTGTCGCATCCATTGCCACTCTGGGACTTGCGGAATATGAACAGGCGGTATTTGTAGTTCAGTTTCCCCAAAAACTCCGACGCCTGGCATGCCAGCTTCAGAAAATACCTTTTAATTTTCGTTCCGTTCCCATTGGAGGCGGAGTCATGAGCGACTACCATCTCTTTCGCTTCACACGAAATTTCGAAGCCGGCCAGAATGTGGTAAGACATTTAAGGGCAGGGAAAGATATCCGTTCCGCCATGTCATTGATATCGAAAGAGAAGACTATAGAAAGCTTCGCATCCATTATTCCAACACGGGATTTTTTGCGGCAACTGGGCGTACATTCGCCAATTATTGAGATCATGTCGGAAATTTTAACCGAAAATCTCAGTCCCGAAGAGGGTATTAACCAAATCATGGAATCAATTGCTCATTGCCGTTCCTGTTAACATAAACAGTTAAATGAAATAGCGATTCATAGCTTCAAGTAAAGGGGGCAGGTCAGGGAACATTGGAGAGATTGTCGTGAGTCAGTTAAAAAATGAGATTTGAGTTGAAAAGACCTCTTTTGATAATCAAGGCCGGAAACGGCTTCCTAACTTGTGGATACATCAATCCTGAAACATGCAATAAGACTGGAGTGAAGCGTTCTTTCATAATTTAATTGGGATTCTGAGTCTAACCATAGGAAACACAACAAGCAGTTTCTGCCGATAAACACGGCAGAACTGCCTGTTGATGTGAAACCAACATGCAACTTAATACATTGGTACCTTTCTAAATGAATAGATATTGAGAGAGTGAGTGAGCCCTTCAGGCGAGCTCACTCACTCTCTCAATTCTATCATTTGGGGAGGTTTTATTGTTCGTCCAACTAAATTTAGGTGTTTAATTTCCTGTTCATCCTCTGCCCATTCTATCCCCTTGATAAACTCCTGGGAATAGTGATGGCAGGGTGTCCGTATCCACAAACGGGGCAGGATCAAAAGACTTTGTTTCGGGATTTCCGGCCGTATCTTAATTCAACAATTCGTTCGTAGGCCATGTCAAGTTCCTCTCCAAGGGCCCGGATATTCCAGATAAATGCGGAGATATTATTGCGCCGTGCAAGGGGGAGATCTTCAAATTCCCCCGATGCCCTGAGGATACGGATGGTTTCGAGGAATTCGGGAATGGCAGTCCTGGGGGGCCGGGGGTCAAGATCCCCCAGGTTCAGTGCATAGGCCGCAAGCCAGGTGATCTCTGCCCGGGTGGACGTTAACAGTTTCTCCGTACCTTCGGACAGAACCGGAAGCACCGTTCCCCCGGCGCGCCGGATGATGGTGGACAGGGAGGTGAGCAGATCGAGGATCCTGAAAAATATCCGGAGCAGGCGGGAGAGGGCCTGGCGTTGTTCCGTACGGATCCCGGGTTCTGCCGAGGCTTCGAAAAAGACCTCTTCACATTTTGTCAGGGTGTCAATCACATGGATTCGGGTGCGGATAATCTCCCCTTCCCTGGCCTGGCCGGTCAGGTAGGCGCTGGAGAGCAGGCCCAGGTGGTCTTCAAAGGCGATCAGGGTGTCATGGTTCTGTTTCTTTAACGAGGCCCGGGCTTTCTGGGGCCAGATGAAAAACGCAGCCCCCAGGCCGATGACCGCACCAATGAGGGTATCAACGATGCGCACCAGACCCATTTTCCAGCCCATGGGCATGGTCAATCCCAGAATGATGACCACCGTTGCTGTCAGGGCCACCACGAAAAGGGTGTAGTTATGCTGCTTTAAAAAAAAGGTGACCAGAAAGAGCAACAGGGCCAGGGAGATGAGCACATGGGGGTGGGCACCGGCCGTAATCAGCAGGCCGATGCCTACCCCTGCGCCGATAATGGTCCCAAGAACCCGTCTCCAGCCGTGGCGGATGGTGCCGCCCAAGGAGGGGCGCATGATCACCACCACGGTGATGGGCAACCAGATCCCGTGGTGCAGGTTCAGGAGATGGGCGGCGGCAATGGCCGCAACAACGGCAAAGGCGGATCGTACGGCATGGCGGAAAAAAGCGGAATCACCCCGGAGTTCCCCACGCAATTTTGCAATGGCGTCTTTCATGGTCACACCCCCTCGCCAATGCGCAAATCGATCATGGTTTCAAGTTCCTGGGCCAGGTTGCGCAGGGCATGGACAATGCCCCATATCTCAAGAAATTCCTCACTGACAGCGTCCCCCCGTTTGTATGCACCCAGTTCCAGAAGCCTGTTTTCCAGTTGATCCACCGCCCGGTTCATGGGGGCCGGGTCCAGGGGCTCCCCCCCTGACTGGTTTTGCGCAAGCCTCTCAAAAAAAAGGGTGGCATCGGCGGCCATGGCGGCAAAGGCCTGTCTCACCCCGTCATACAAGGGGCTCTCTTTGTCAAACCGGCTGTTTTGGTTCAGGTTGATCACCGCAGTCAGTATCCGCACAAGTGTGGCATACAATGCCGTGGGCCCTTGGTCTCGATCCAGTCCCGCCATGGGATCCATGTTCATGGCTTCCATGATTTCCCGGTATCGGCGGACCGATTTACGGGCCCGGTCCTGTAACTTTTCAACATCTTCAGGGGCGTGCTTCTCCTCGATCCTTGCCGCCACAGCTGTAAAATAGTCGCCCAGATCCGTCAGGGCAGACCGCCCGGCTTTCCCCAGAATCTTTCGGGGATAGACCGGCAGGATGAAAAAGTTGACGGCATAGGCAAGCACCCCCCCCATCATGACCAGAAGGGCACGGTTTCCCCCGGCAGACAGGGTATCCGGGTCCCCAAGGGCAAAAAGGTTCAACAAAAGAATCCCCAGTCCCGTGATCATAGCGGGCAGCCCGAGCACCGCACAAAAAAACGCAAAAAACGCGAGAAGGAACACATAGGCTTCCCTCAGGAAATCTGTATTGCCCACCAGGGTGGAAAGGGGGACCAGCAGCGCTGAAATAAAAATCACCCGCAGGGCCACACGCTTACGCTCCTGGTAGGAGTCTCCCGCACGACTCAGCATGACAATAAACGCACCGAAAACACCCCATTGCAGACGACCCGTGGGCACCTGGAGCCCCAGGCCCACAAAGAGGGCGACAACGCAGGCCAGTACCGCTTTTACGGCATACCCGGTCATGAAAAATGCCGGATCCACCGGGTGGATGATTTTTTTGTAAAAGCCGCGAATCAAATGATGCATGATCAGTCATCCCCTGAGGCTTCGGGTAGGTGATACTGTTTCAGAAATGCAATAATCTCCCCGGAGTCCTCCATCACAAGCACCCGCTCCAGGGCCTCCCGGGCATCCTTAAAAGTGGTCTTGCGAATCAGGTTCTTGACAATCAAAAGCGATGCCGGATTCATGCTGAGCCGGTCAACCTTCATCCCCAGGAACAGAAAGGCACACAAGGGGTTTGAAGCCGCCTCCCCGCAAATACTGACGGGTTTGTTCATTTGCCGGCAGGTGGTGACAGCGTCATATATCATGGAGATAACCGCCGGATGCAGGGGGTCGTACAGGGCCGCGACCTTTTCATTGCTTCGATCCACGGCCAGGGCATACTGGATCAGGTCATTGGATCCGATACTCGCAAAGTCCGCATACCGAAGCAAACGGTCCAGTATGGTCACGGCGGCGGGCACTTCCACCATGATCCCTATTTCAATGCCGGGGTCAAAAGCGTGCCCCGTCTTTTCCAGGGCCTGTTTTTCCTCCTCGATCATGGCGCGAATTTTCCGGATCTCCGTAACCGAAGAGATCATGGGAAAGAGAAGCTTTACCTTACCAAAGGCTGCGGCCCTCATGATCGCCCTCATCTGGGTCCGAAAAACAGTGTCCAGTTCCAGGAGCACCCGCACCGAGCGCCAGCCCAGATACGGGTTCTTCTCTTTGGGATAATCCAGGTAGGACAAAAACTTATCTCCCCCCACATCCAGGGTCCGAATCGTCACGGAACGCCCCCGGGCAGCATCAATCACTTGTTTGTAAAGGGAAAGCTGCACCGCTTCGGAAGGAAAATCTTCGTACACCAGAAAAGGGAACTCGGTTCTGTAAAGGCCGATGTGATCGGCACCGTATTTTTCCGCCAGATCCACATCGGAAACAAGCCCGATATTGGCACCCAGTCGCACCCCATGGCCGTCAAGGGTTTCTGAAGCAAGGGGTTTTAAGGCCGAAAGCACCTGATGCTGTTTCGCCTTTTCCGCCTTGAGATGGGCATACTCTTGAATGATTTCCCGGGTGGGTTTCCGAAAAACCAGCCCGGAATTCCCGTCCAGGATCAAGGGGTCTTCCGGTTTAATGGTGTCCAGGGCCGCGCTCACACCAATCACCATGGGAATCTCAAAGGACCTGGCCAGAATCACGGCATGGGACGTTTTTCCGCCCTTGGACAGCAGAATGCCTTTCAGGTTCGCCTGCTTCAGGGCCACCACATCCACGGGGGAGATATCCGACGCCACGAGGATGGTGGGCCGCTCAAGTGCGGTGGTAATGGCCCCTTGAAATCCGAACAGATTACGGAGCACCCGCTTCCCGATGTCCTCAATATCTGCGCCCCGGTCCTGAAGGTAAGGATCATCAAGCCCCCGGAAAAAATCCACATGTTTCAACACGATTTTTTTCAGGGCATATGCTGCGGTCAACCCCTCCTGGATATGGTCTTTCACCTTTTTCTTGAATGCGTTGTCCTGGAGCATCATCAAATGGGTGTCCAGGATCGCCTGATCCTGGGTGGAAAGGTCCCGGACCTGTCCCATAAGGCTTTGCAGTTCAGCCTCGGATTTCTCAAAGGCACTTTCAATGCGGGCGATTTCCGTTGGAATATCTTCAGCGGTTTCATGGGGTACCTGATCGAAACCCACCCGCTTTCCCAGGAAATGGGCTGCTCCTTCGGCAAATCCACTGGAGACCGGCACCCCCTGGAGGAGATTCTTTTTTCCAGACCCCTTTGTTTTCCCTGGGATCGGTCCGGCACCCTCCCCTTTTTTGACGTTTTCAAGAAGACCCGTATACGCTGCCGTTGCCGCAACCTGGCTGCTGAGGGCCGTAAATACAGGAATGTCACCCTCCTGGATGCCGTCCCCACCCACGGTCTGAACGACCATCACCCCCAGCCGCTTTTGGTGGTACACCAGGGGTAATCCCAAAAATGTCCGGTACTTCTCCTCACGGGTTCCGTCAAAATGTTTGTACCGGGGATGGGTGGACGGATTCCGGGCAAAGACCGGCGCCATGGTTTCCATGACCAGACCGGTCAACCCCTCGCTGACATCCATGTGAACCGTGTCCACAGCGTCCTGACTCAACCCCACCGTGGCCCGGAGAACCAGACGGGTTTCAGATGCGTCCATGAGGTACACCGAGCACACATCAATCCCCAACCGTGCGGCGATCATATGAACCATGGTATCCAGGGTTTTCCGGGGATGGGCTGATTCGGTAATCACCCGGCAGATATCACCAAACAGGTTTATTTGCTTCTTCATAATAAAAATGGGTCCTTCGTTAAATGATTCTCTAATTTCAGAGCTCCTGACATAAGGGGCTGAAAACCCTATTGTTATTGACTTTTTGCTAAGAATGATATAAGTTT
>JAEINR010000082.1 GCA_016342325.1 Desulfobacterium sp. | reverse complement strand
TTAAAACCAGTGCCGACAATGCTGAGTTCCTCTATTGACAACTGTTTTACTTTGTTCCATAAGAGCCGCACCCATTTACTTTACTGATAGTTTCGATTTGAGGGGGCAGGCTATTGGGGAAGCATTCCGAACTTTTCCAGAAGCGTTCGGAATTCCGCTGTTTTTTTGTACAACACAAGTTCCTTCGATAATCTATCTACCCATTCCTGGGAAATATTCTTTTTGTTGAACATAACGTAGAATTTGGAAGTAAACAGTGTTTTTTCGGTGAGCGGATAAATCTGATCCAAAAAACCTTCGTTACGTGCAATCCAGGTTCCGATATTCAGGAGAGACACAGTGTAATCAATTCGTCCGGCGGCCAGCTTTTTAAAATTCTGCCGTTCCTCCGAAACATCTTCAAAATTCTGTTCCTTTCGCACAAAGGCCTTAAATGCCTTGGGATAGTTATATCCCCTGACAAGCCCGATGCTATGTCCTTTCAGATCATCAAACGAGGTGTATTTCAGTCTCCCGACATCCGATTTCCTTATCCAAAACACCCAGGTTTCCTCCGTCAGAGGCTCTTCCGGAAACCGCATCTGTCCCAGCCGCTCTTCATTTATCTGGGCACCGAACACACCGTCAATGGTTCCGCTAACACCTTCATGGAGAATTCTCGCCCATGGATAAATCCTGATCTTTTCATGTTCAATTCCCATCCGTTTCAGGACAGCACGCACCATTTCCGTCCATAAGCCGCTGACGTTTTTTGTACTCTCATCCTCTAAGAACGTATATGGCGGAGTGTTGTCACAATGGATGCGGTATACCCGGTCACTCGTGAATCCCGTGCCTGTAACAGCAAATACCGATAATATGAAGACCGAGCCCAGCATAAACATCTTAAAAAACAGTCTATACATGTTAATCCCCTCCACATTCTATTTTTTCCCATAATCCACCGTTTAATTAAACACTTCAGTTGCTGTGTTTACTGCCCTGGCAGATCAGGAGATGTAGTGGCATCCGCTGGATTTTTTATTCTGCATGGCCGCGTTAACAATGATGAACCCATTGACCACCCCGTTTCGAAGCTCGATCACCTGCCGGCTCATTTTTGCGGATTTGTAGAACTTTAGAATTCGGTGGGCATGGTAGTTCAGGTCGGAACGGGCCCGTTCAAGCCCCTTTTTGTTCCGTACAATGCCGGCATAATTGGACATGGTCAACTGAATCACCTTCCAATCCTGCTGAAAAAGCAGGGGGTCAAACTCTTCCACCGCTTCCGGGGGCTCCCAGTCAGGGATATCGGCCAACCGGGCCTTGGAAATTTCCTTAAAATCGGACTTGATGTGGTCCGTGGCCTGTCTGGCCCATAACAGTCCTTCCAGAAGCGAGGTGGAAGCAAGCCGGTTGGCGCCATGGACCCCGGTACAGCTGATCTCTCCCACGGCATAGAGGTTGGGCCGGGTGGATCGTCCCCAGGCATCCACCTTGATGCCCCCGCAGAAATAATGGGCGGCCGGCACCACCGGAATGGGCTCCCGGGTGATGTCGATGCCCCCTTTGAGGCAGGTGGCGTAAATCTTGGAAAATCGTTCCGGGATGGGAATTTCGCCATGGTAATAGGAGGCAATATCCAGCAGCATGAACTCCTTTCCCGCTTTACCCATCTCTTCGTAGATGGCCCGGGCCACCACGTCCCTGGGCGCAAGATCCCCCAAAGGAGAATATTCTTTCATGAACCTGCGGCCGTTCTGGTCCATGAGCCGGGCGCCCTCACCCCGCAAAGACTCTGAAATGAGGAACCGCTTGATATCCCGGTGGTACAAGGCCGTGGGATGGAACTGAACAAACTCGGCATTGATGATATCCGCCCCTGCCCTGGAAGCCATGGTCATGCCGTCCCCCGTGGCTGACGGGGGATTGGTGGTGTGCTGGTAGATATTGCCAAGCCCGCCGGTGGCCAGGATCACCTTGTGGGCAAAAAAGGTCTCCACCTGGCCAGTGCTGTTATTGAGCACATACAATCCCATCACTTCACAGGGGCGATACCGCTCCTGGGTGTCGGTGGAATGGTGGTTGTTGGTGATGAGATCGATGGACGTATACCCCTTGAGAATGGGCAGGTTGATCTTTTCGGCATAGGCCACCAGGGCCTGCTGTATTTGCTCTCCGGTTCGATCGGCAAAATGGAGGATGCGCCGCTGGGAATGGGCCGCCTCTTCCGTGTAATCGAGTTTTCCTTCCAGGGTTTTGGTAAATTCAATGCCAACCTGATCGATAAGAAAATCAAAGACCAGTGAAGGCCCTTGGTCAGCTATCAGTTTCACGGCATCAAGGTTGTTGCAGCCGTCTCCTGCCATGAGGATATCGTTCTCCAGCAGTTTGGCGGTATCGGTTTCATGCCAGGCGATGATGCCGCCCTGGGCCAGGTTGGTGGCGGTCTCATGGGCGGCATTTTCCTTGGTGAACACGGCCACGTCAAGCCCCTTCTCCTTGAGCATGATGGCGGCAGTGAGCCCGCCGATCCCGGTACCCACCACGGCAACATCATAAAAATGTCTCATATCTTTGCCTCAACAATATCGATCATCCGCTGTAAGGCGATCCTGGCGTCTTTTTGATATTCCTCGGGAACGGTGACGCAATCCAGGACCACGTCCTCTCCCCGGGCAGATTTACTTACGGAGCGAAGGGAGGCGGCCAGCTTTTCCAGGGTGATTTTACTCATATCCCGGCAGATGGACTCCCGGAGGGGCACAATGGTTTTGTCCGGAAACGCCTTTGCCATCCTTTCCACAAAACGGTATTCCGTGCCAATGCCCCAGGTGGTACCAGGGGGTGAGTCCCTTACCGTGTTGTATATCATGGCGGTGGATCCTGAATGGTCTGAAATGTCGACAAGGGAAGCGTCGCACTCGGGATGGACGATGATCCGAATATCGGGGTATTGCTTGCGCAACCGCTCCACATCAGCCGTGGTAAATGTGGTATGCACATAACAGAACCCGTCCCACAGGAACATCTTTGCCGTGGCCGGGTCTCCCCCCTCCAGGGACAAGTCCCGTTTGACCGTGACCAACTCCTCCTTTTTGATGCCCAGGGCATTGGCCGTATTAACCCCCAGATTGTAATCCGGGGCAAAGAACACGGATTTGCCGGCATCCAGGTAATGTTTTACGATCTTCACTGAATTGGAACTTGTGCACACAGCCCCCCCCCGGGCGCCGCAGAAGGCCTTCATATCTGCATAGGAATTCATATAGACCATGGGGATAATTTCCCGGTCGCAACGCTTTGAGATTTCATCATAGACCTTACCGGCTTGCTGGGCATCGATCATTTTCGCCATGGGGCACCCGGCGGACCGGTCCGGAAGCAGCACCTTCTGGTGGGCCTTGGCCAGCAATGCCGCGCCCTCGGCCATGAAACTGACCCCCCCGAACACAATATATTCGGCTTCGGTCTGGGAACAATCCTTTGCAAGCTTATAGGAATCGCCCAGGAAATCCGCAAGCGCTACGATTTCATCCATCTCATAGTGGTGGGCAGGGATCACAAGGGAACTCCCCAGTTCCTCCTTCATCTTTCTGATCTCTTCATCTATACGCTTCATGCATTTATCCTTTGAATCGATTAGTTGGCTTCTTAGCTCTGATTTTTTTGGGTTCCGGCCGGGCCGGCTCAGGTCATCTTTCGCAGGGAAAAATCAAACACGGTCACACTATGGGTCAATGCCCCCACCGAGATATAATCCACTCCCGTTTTTGACACCTCCGGGATCCTGTCCAAGGTCATATTACCGGAGGCTTCTGTTTTGACCCGATCATGGACCCGATCATGGATTAGGTCCACGGCCTGGGCCATGGCGGCCGTGTCCATGTTGTCCAGCATGATCACATCTGCGCCTGCCTCCAGGGCTTCTTCAACTTCCCGGAGGTTTCGGGTCTCCACCTCCACCTTAAAACGGTCCTTCCATTTTCCCCGGACCCGGTCAACGGCCTGGGCGATCCCGCCCACCCCATCAATGTGGTTGTCCTTGATCATGACCATGTCGTGGAGTCCCATGCGGTGGTTGGTTCCTCCCCCGCACCTTACCGCGTATTTCTGCATCTCCCGCCACCCGGGCAGGGTCTTTCTTGTATCAAGGATCTTTGTATGGCCTTGGACCGCGTCCACATAAAGACGGGTCTGGGTGGCTATGCCGCTCAGGTGGGCGATAAAATTCAGTGCCACCCGCTCCGCCTTGAGCAAGGTGGCGATGCGGCCCCGGATGCTTGCCACCTTGGCCCCCTTTTTCAAGGCCTGGCCGTCGGTAAATAAAAAGGTCACCTCACACGCCCCATCAATATAGTGAAATGCACTTGTGAAGAATTCCACACCGCAAAGCACCCCATCCTGTCTTGCCACCAGCCAATAAAGATCCTCTTCTTCATCAAATATGGCGTCACTTGTGACATCCCCCACATGGTTCAAATCTTCCACAAAGGCCATTTCCAATAATTTCTCAAACATTCGCATCTCCTATCTTTTTCCTGGATGCCCGGCCCCGTTCAAGGACCTCCTCTTCCACCAGGGGATTGGCCGGATGATGGCTCAAGCACAGGGGCACTCTGACTTTTACCGGTATTTTAATAACTTCCGTCCCCAAATAAAACTCTCCTTTTTCAAGGGTTGGAATCCCTTTTCCGTCACCGCCCCTTGACCGAATCTGTTCCCGGACCGCGTCAATGGCAGCAATGGAGTTAGCCCTGCCGTAAAACTGGTTTAAGCAATTGGAAATCACCTTATGATCGATGCTTTTGGGTTCCTGGGTCGCAAACACAAGGCCCAGCCCATATTTCCTTGACTGGGCGCACAGGCGGATGATGCTCTGGCTGCACAGGGTGGACCGGTTGGCCGGGATAAAATCCTTGGCCTCATCAATGACCAGAAGTCCCCGGATGGTTGCCGGATTTTTCTTTATCCAGGCAAAAAGGTTAATGGAGAGCTGATTGAGGAATTGATGCTGGCTCTCCAGATCGGTGAGCCCCACAAGGCTTAACACCGAAATCCGGGTTTTGTTTGCGGGTTGGTCCAATCCAAACAAGACAGACGGATCAAGGGCTGTTCCGGACTGGCTGAGCATTGGATCCGTCTGCACCCGGGCCTTCAGGGCGTCGGCCATCTCCTGGGCAAGCTTTCCCGATCGTGTGATGCCTCCCCCGCCCTCTTCGGGAAGGTCTGAAAGAAGATTGATAAAACCGTCCAGATCCCCCCAGCCGATATCGACAAAATAATCCAGGGCCGAGGAAAGCACCCCGGATTTCTTTTGGGCAGCAGCGGAAGTTCCCGGGGCCGCGATCACCTTTAACGATGCCCACACCATTCTCAATACCTGTTTGAGTTCATCCGGATCCCCCTTCAGTCCCGAGATATCCGGAAGGGATTCACACACAAGGGGGTTCCCCTTTTCCCGTCCCGGGGTCCAGACAACCACATCCGCCCTTTTATGATAGGTTGCCGCCGCCATGATATCCTGGCTGTCCCAGGCCGTTGGGGGTTCAGGCCATGGATCCGACAACCTTGCAAGATCGTTGGCGCAATCGATAATGATGGAGGGAATGCCCTTGATGGCCGCCTCTTCCACCAGCCGTTTCACAAGGACGGTCTTGCCGGAACCGCTGCCGGCCAGAATGACCGTATGCCGGGTCAGGGCCGGTATTGGAATTGAAATTTCCCCGGTGGTCGACCTGCCCACGACCCTGACGCCCACCGGCAGATCCATGGGGATTCTGGGATTGCTGGGTTGGGCCGGGCCGGTTTTTGCCACGGTGGAAAACGGTTTTTCGGCCTTGGGCTGTTCAGGCTGGGTCTTTGCCATGGGAGAAGAGGGCTTTGCCATGGGGGAAGGCGTGGTTGCTGCCTGGGGCTGTGCCGGAAGCGCGCCCATGCTTTTGGGCACGTTACCGGTAATCCAGGCAAGGAGCCGCTCAAAATGCCCCATCTTTGACACCCTCTTTTCCCGGGACAGCCAGTCCTCAAACCCCGGCTGTTTCATTTTTTCCATCTCAGACAATGCCCAGAGGGATCTCACCTCATTCTCGGACAGATGCCCAAGGCTGCCGCCGGCGCTGTTAAAGGTATTTAAAAGATCAAGGGTGATGGAACCTGACGGTGCCTCCCCCTGGCGGAGGATCAGAAGATGCCTGAACGCAAACCCGGAATCCATGCCCGACTCTGTAATGGCCGCCTTTAACCGGGCCTGGAAGGACCGGCTGTTGTGTTTCTGAAGTCCTCGGATGCAAAAATGTCTCTCCCGGTCACCCTGGTCCCTGTAGATAACGGAAACCCTTGCGTGCAGCGTGCGGTAGGAGGTGCCCCCTGCAAATTGGGTATCCACGGTCACATCCACATTGTCCGGGATCACGGTCTCCTTGATCAGGCAACTGCAGGCCACCAGGATGAGGGACCGCAAAAGATCATCCTCATTGTCCGGATGCAGGATATCCCTGACCGGTGCCTTGGCAAAACAATCCTTGAATGTCCGGTCGAACACCCCGTCTGCGCCGGGGGAAAACAGGTCTCCCCCCTCGGATTCCACAAGTTCTAAAAAGGATTCCAGTTCAACAATGGTTTTGGTGTTCAAGCAACGCTGCCTGAAATGGTCACACCGTTTCAGGATCTCCCGGGGAAACAGCTCCTTTGCCGTGTCAAAGGCAACGGGCTTGATGGGCCAGGTGGGATAGGGAGGCGTAAATTGAATGCCTGCATAGGACTCTGCCATGCGGGAACCGATTATTTTTTCAGCGATCTCGCCCTTGGATATGGGTCCCAGCAATAGGGGCGGCTTGAACCGGTCCGTGCTTGACTTCAATGCCCGGGTTCGGATAAATTCCCATGTGGCTTCAAGGCAGGCCCCAACGGTAAGGGTCCCATAGGTCATGTCCCGCAAGGCCATGAGCCCGGCTGCGATTGTCTCGATGACGGCAAGGGATCTCCTTTGCTCATCATTAACGGCATCCATGGACTGGTCGCTGCACTTGAGGGAATGCTCGGCAACAATGGCATCAAACTGATCCAGGGCCAGGAGGACCGGAGATCTTAAGTTCATCAGCCAGGACAGCCCCTTGATGATGTCCCCGTGTTTTCCTTTATCCCGGCCGAATCCGTAGGCTCGCCTGTCAGCTTCATCGATCCTGTGCCCCTGGAGCCACAAATACCCAAGGTCACTGTCACTGAAATCATCAGCGTTAAACAGCAGAAAGGCACGGATAACATCCATGTACTCCCCTGCTTCCCGGGGATATTTCTTACGGATCACTTCAATGATTTTATTTCTCAGCTGGAGCAGCTTTTTTTTATTTAAACCGGGAAGCGTCTTCAAAAATTGCTCCCGGGTTACCCTTTTCCTGTCTATGGTGACATTGACCTTCTCCAGGAATTTCCCTACCAGATGGTGGTAAACCGCCTGGCTCTGGGTTCTTCCGTCGCCACAGGGCTGCCTGAGGGAACTTAAATAACCCAGCACCACCGTTTCCAGGAAATCATTAACATCGGTCATGTCAACCAGGACAAACCCGGCCGACCGGTTGAAAATTTCCCGCCGCAGCTCTCCCAAAAAATGGGTTTTCCCGGCGCCAGCAGGCCCCAGGATGACCCTGCCAAGGGGGGACAACCCCTCCCCGGTTTTTCTCAACCGGTCAAATTCACCAAGGATGTCCTCCCGGAGGGCTTTGTTCAACTTTGGAGAACTGAACCTGGAATCCGTCCATATCCCCCTGACATGCATGGTCCAGTCGAAATTGATCTCCCGGAGCGCCTCTAATTCCCACATCTGTTACTCTCCCATGTAGAGAATATGTTTTTCCTGGCCGGCGATCTCCACGGCTGCGGCACTGTCCTCGGGCCGTATCTCCCGGGGATCATCATAGGGATAGAGCACAAGGTTAAAATCGTCACTGAGTTGCATCCTGCGGAGGACCGCGCTTAACTCATCATGGCCGACGTCCGGAAGCGCCCCGCGAAGATCCGCAATGCGCACCCTCACATTCCATTGAGATCCCGCAATTTCATGGTAAACGGAACGGACCCGAACCTCAATATTTGCCGGTTCAGGCAGGACCCCTTGATCGGATTCAAGGAGCTCCGCAAGGACCACACCGTTTTTCACCATATAGGTTTTTAACCGTCGAAGCAGCCCTTCAAGGGCCTTGGGGTTGAGTTTAAATCGACCGGAGAGCTCTTGATCCAAGGCTTCAAAGGCCCAGGCCCAGGCCTTGTCGGTCAACAATACATGGCTGGCTCTCCCGCGTTTTTCAAGCTGGATCATTCCCGCATCAACAAGCGCTTTTCGCTTTTTGGGGTTCATTTTGGGGGTGGTATTTGACATGGTCGGCTCATCGCCTGTGAACAGCAATGAAAACAACACATGCTTCTGGGTGACATCAGGATTAAACGCCATGCAGACCTTCCTTTCTTCTGAATGCTAGGATATCTCTTATTTTTTCCAGGGCACGATCAGGATCGTCCATCACTTCCCAATGGGGAATCCTTAACACAAGATAACTGCTGATCATGAGTTCATAGTCTCTGTTTCTGTCGCTTGCAAATGCAGCGCGGGTTCCATGGAAGGTGTATCCGTCGATCTCCACAACGACTTTGCCCGCTTTCCACAATAGATCCACGATATAGTGCCGCCCGTGAAGGGTCCTCACCTTTTGGTTAAATTCAAACAGGGCCGACAGCTCAGGATCCCCTGCCAGGGTTGCGGCCATAAGCTGTTCTCCCTGGCTCAAGGGATGGGGAACACCCAGCTCCGGCAAGGGGATTGACGCTTTTTTCTCATCTGCCCGGCCCGGTTTTCTTTCCCATATCCCGGGGGAAAGGGTGCTTTCGAATGGCGGCGCAGCTTCACTGGGCGGCAAGGCTTCACTGGGCAGCAAGGTTGCGCTTGGGGACACGGTTACACATGGCAAAGCGGATATAGCCTTCCCCTTGTCAGGTCCATGGTGCCGGACGGCACCATAGGAGATGGCCTCGATCTCTTCCAGGTCTGAGAATTCAGGGGGAAGCAGTACCGCGACCCTGGCCGCACTTTCGCTGGCCACCCACTGGCACGCTTTGACAAAACTGAAAATGTTTGCTTGATCCACCCCATTGTTCTCCACGGCTAAAACCACAATCAGCCCAGCGGGTCCCATGATTTCGGACAATTGTTGCACCTGGATCGATTTCGAAAACCCCTTGGGCAGCGGGGGGTGATTCTCCCTGCAAAGGCGTGCCGCTCGTTCAAGCCATTTACCGGAGCCGCCCTCTCCAGGCGGGGTGCCGGACCACCCGGGCCACAACTTCAATGCCATGCCGGCAAGGGCGTCGATAATGTCGTTCAAGATATCATCAAGGCAGGGAATGGTTTCCCAGGAACAGCACACAAGATTAAACGCCGATCCCGCCGGTTGCATTGCCGATTCCAAACCGGAGATAACACCCCCTGTGCCGGAACAAAAAAATGTTCGAACGCCACCCGGAGAGATATTTTTAATTTTCTGAACAATCATAGAAACAGCCAAAGTGTCGTTGACATGGGAACCATCACCTGTGAATGATACGCCGTGTTTTACCCAACCCACAATATCATTTTTTGATGAGACTAACCGAAGGCATTATTGAAGTCAAGGGAAGGGAAGATCCAGGCAAGGGTCCACCACGGTTTGACCCTTGTTTTCCATAAAAACCTGTGTTAACGGTAACCAGGCTAACGTAGATTTCAGCGGATGCCCAGGCATCCGTAATTTCATCATCACAGGTACTTATTTCCCAGGCGGATCTGCAATGAAAAACAACCTCACGCGACTCACAGAAACGGTTTCTGCGATAAAAACAAATTTTCTTTTTAGAACCCGGCTGCTCCCCACCCATGTATTTGTTCTGGAAACAGAGAACGGGCTCGTCCTCTTTGATACCGGAAGCCCGGGAAGCGGACGATTAATTATCGCGTCACTAAAGAAGGCGGGCTTGGATCCGGGATCGATCCGGGCCATCTGTCTTAGCCACTGGCACCGGGACCATGCAGGCAGCATTGCTGAGATAACGGACCTCCTGGCACCTGAATCCCATGTGGAGATATTCATTGGCCAGGCAGACCTGCCCCTGCTAACGGCCCAGCGGGTCCGGGTATTGCGGCTGAACCCCTTTCTGAACCTGCCCGTGCTCCACCGTCCCGGGCGGCTGCCCTCCCCTTCCAACGGCCCCCTCATTCCCCTTGACAAGGCCGGTTGTGCAAGACTTGACCACCTTTATGGCATAAAGGCCATTCCCACCCCGGGTCACACGCCGGGTCACACGGCCTACCTGCACCGGGAAACGGGGTCCCTTTTTTCCGGGTGCGCCCTGTCATTGCTGAAGCCCCACCTGGTGGGACTGGTTCCCATATTCCATGACAGACAAGAGCAGATCCGTTCCGGCAGACGCCTGGCTGAACTGGATTTCAAATATCTGTTTCCAGTGCACATGTTCCTGAGAAACGATGAAATTTCATTGGAAAAGCGCCTGCCCTGCCTAGGCAAAAAGGGAATCATGGACAAACTCATTGGGAACCATTTATTCTTCAGAATTTCATCATGAATTTACGGCGTAAAATCGCTTGGAGAATCCGGATACACCCATTTTGGTTAACACCAGGGCCAGCAGGGTAAGCGCAATCTGTGTTGCCGGATACGCAAACCATATACCGTTAATTCCCATAACCATGGGCAGTGTTATCAAAAATAAGGGTGTCAATACAAACGGGTCAGCGTAAACAAGTATTGAGGCGTTTTTTCCATCATCCATGGCATAGAAATAGGCTGACATGATTCTGGCAACCACAATAAAAGGGGCTGAAACGGCAACAGCGATCATTGCCGACATGCATTCAATTGCGACTTCATGGGAAAGCCCGTAAATGATAGGGAACCGATACCTTGCCAAATAAAAACCGACCATGAAAATCCCACTGAGGCAAAACCCCAGAGTAAACGCTTTCCTGATGTTTTTAACAAGGCCTTTATGGTCTTTTGCCCCCGTACAATAACTTATGAGCGGCTGGACACCATCCGCAAGGCCCTGCATGATACTATAAACAAAATATGCGGCATAGGACATAACCGTATATACGGCTACGGCTGCATTCCCACCATATTTAAGGCATTGAAAATTCGTCAGCATCAGCACAATTGCAGGAGCGATGGTCATTCCAAACGGTGGAATGCCTATTTGAATTATTTCCACGATTGTTTTTCTTTCAAAGGAATACCATCTGGGGCTGAGTTTTGATTTTACGATGGGAACAATTGCCATTACGGCAACAATGCCTTGGGCAATACAGGTCGCCAACGCAATACCTTCCAGCCCCATTTTCAATCCAAACATAAAATACGCATCTAATATGATATTCGTAACCATGCCGATGGTCATAATTATCATGGAATATATGGGCTTACCTATATTTTTAATAACGGGAATAAGTCCTGCGCCCATCACCTGAAAAAGCGTTCCAAACGTAATCACAAGCATATAATTATATCCATACTCGTAGATATTGCCCTCTGCTCCCAGGAGAGGAAGAACGTCATCAATCAGGAGGAAATAAGCCGGCATGAGTATAATTGACACCAGCAGTAGAAGAAGCAGGCTGGCAGATTTAGCCCTTAACGCACCTGCTTCATCCCCCCCACCGCTCCTGATTGACATTATAATTGAGCCACCGGTTCCGATTCCCGTACCCACAGCTGTCATTAAAGCCAGTAATGGCCACGCCAGATTAATCGCAGTCAGACCATCATCACCCATGGCCTGGCATAAAAAGTATCCATCCACGATGCTGTACATTCCAACAAGGACCATTGACAGCATGGATGGTATTACATATCTGCTGAATTGATTTACGATGTTCTTTTCTTGCACAAAAACCCCTTCTTGTATTTCTTCCAGTTTTGCGTCCAGTCGACTTTTACATCAGACCTTCCCCCAAGGGGATAGTCATCGTTAGCAAAACTTATAAACCTTCCCCATAGAGGGAAGGTCAACGTTATTTTATTATAATGATAACGGATTTGGGAGAATACGGAGGGGATAAGTCATGGTGATCCGGTGCCACCGCCATGGGCGACACCGGATCAAGTTTTGCCAGACGCCTAGGGCATTGCCTATTCCATCTGATACTCAAAGGTATCCATGATCTTTGTTTTGCCGGCAGCCACCTTGGTCTTGATCACGTAGGTGCCGGGGGTACCCAGGTTCACATCGGAACCAAAACCACCGCCCATACCCATGCACATGGCCTTCTGGCTCTGGTTGCCGGGGCCCTTGATCAGGTAGCCCACCTTGGCTTTCCCAAGATTATTCCCCTGGTCATCCTTGATATAGACCATGAGATGATGGGTATTTTTCATTCCCGGCATCCCCTTCATCTTTTCCCTCATATCGATGAGTTCATAGGTAAAGTGATGGCCCTTGACATGGGATTCCCGGAACCACTTTTTGCCCATGTCTACTTTTCCAGGCATATCATGGCCCATCTTACTGTGGTCTATGACGTCCTGGACGCCTTTCTTACCTCCCTCAACCATGTCATGGCCCATCTTGCTGTGGTCCATGGCGTCCTGGGCGGCTTTCTCCCCTCCCTCAACCATGTCATGGCCCATCTTGCTGTGGTCCATGGCGTCCTGGGCGGCTTTCTCCCCTCCCTCGACCATGTCATGGCCCATCTTGCTGTGGTCCATGGCGGGTAGAACTGCGGCAATGCTAAGTACCAGCAGGAAGGTGATGATCTGTGCAATATGTTTTTTCATGGTGTGTTACTCCTTTTATTATATGTTGATGATACTTTAAACAATATCCGGGATCCGGAACCGGCGGCTCATTTTTTGGGGCTTTTCCCCTCAAGCTCCCACTTTTTCCAGATCCGGTAAACGGCCGGAATGATCACCAGGGTGAGAATGGTGGAGGAAATGAGTCCCCCGACCATGGGGGCGGCGATCCGCTTCATCACCTGGGAACCGGCCTCGTGGCCCCACATAACCGGAAGCAACCCGATCAGGGTGGTGGCCACGGTCATGATCTTGGGCCGCACCCTGTCCACGGCCCCTTCGATGATGGCTGCGTCCAGATCCCGGGTGGTGATCATCTCCCCCTTTTGCATCCTTCGTTCAAACACCCCGTCCAGGTAAACCAGCATCACCACCCCGGTTTCGGCGGCAAGCCCGGCAAGGGCAATGAAGCCGACCATCACGGCAACGGAGAGGTTGTAATCCAGAAAATAGAGGAGCCAGATCCCCCCCACCAGGGCAAACGGTAAGCTTGCCATGACGATCCCCGCCTCGATGATACTGTTGAAGTGGATGTAGAGGAGGATGAAGATAACCACCAGGGTGGCCGGGATGATGAGGTTCAGGGTCTTTCTCGCCTTTTCCATGTATTCGAACTGGCCCGACCAGACCATGGAGTACCCCGGAGGGATGTCCACCTCCTGGTTCACCACCGCCATGGCGTTTTTTACGTAGGTCCCAACGTCCACGCCCCGGATATCCACGTAGATCCAGGCCGTGCGTCTCGCGTTTTCGCTCTTGATGCCGGCCGGGCCCTTGTGGATGGAAATGTCCGCCAGCTGGGCCAGGGGCACCTGGGCGCCGGTGGGGGCAGGCACGAGCACCCGTTTGAGCTGCTCGATATCGTCCCTGAGTTCCCGGCTGTAGCGCAGATTGACCGGGTAACGTTCCAGCCCCTCCACGGTATAGGTGATGTTCATCCCCCCGATGGCCGTCATGATCACATCCTGGACGTCTCCCACGGTCAGCCCGTACCGGGCGATATGATCCCTGCGGATGGAAAAATCCAGGTAGTTCCCGCCGGTGACCCGTTCGGAAAAGGCCGACAGGGTGCCGGGGATATCCCGGACCACGGCCTCAACCCTCTCCCCAATCGTGCTGAGGACTTCAAGATCAGGCCCCATAAGCTTGATGCCCACCGGGGTTTTGATGCCGGTGGAGAGCATGTCGATGCGGGTCCGGATGGGCATGGTCCATGCGTTGGTGAGCCCTGGGAACTGGATCGCCCGGTCAAGCTCGTCCGTGAGTTCAGAGATGGTTATGTACCGCTCCAGGGGAAACACCAGGGAAAGCGGTTTCTTCAGAAAACCGGGCCACCCGGAAAAGAATCGTTCCACAGACCTTTTCCGCCACTCATGGATGATCTTTCCTTTTTTCTCTTCGGGCCAGAGCCAGGTCAACGGCGCCTTGAGCCACCCCGGCCAATGGGAGAAGAACCGGTCCACCAAAATCATCCCATGCTCCGTCTCGGGTCTGAGCACAATGGTGGTTTCGATCATGGAAAGGGGGGCCGGATCCGTAGGGGTATCGGCCCGGCCGATCTTGCCCAGGGTGTGGTGCACCTCGGGAAATCGCTGGATAATCTTGTCGGTCTGCTGGAGCAGCTCCCTTGCCTTGGTGATGGAGATACCCGGAAGGGTGGTGGGCATGTAGAGAAGGTCCCCCTCGTTCAGGGGCGGCATGAACTCACTGCCAAGCTGGGAAAAAGGGTACCAGGTAACGGCCACGATCAGAATGGCGATGACCACCATGGTCTTTCGAAAACGGAGCACCAGACGGATCATTGGACGGTAGATGAGGATGAAAAAACGGCTCAGGGGATTCTTCTCCTCGGGCATGATCTTCTGGGGCACAAGGCAAAAAAAGATAAACACCGAAAGGATCAGGGCGGCCACCAGGCTCCAATCCGGCAGATCCACGCCCAGGATCCCTGCAAGGATCACCAGCACCGGGGGCGATCCCATCCAGGTGATCCAGATTCTTGCCTTTCTCTTTTTGGGCAAGGCCGGATCCAACGTGTTTTCCCGGATGAAAAAAGTCATAAGCACGGGGATGATGGTAATCGCTAAAACCGAAGAAGCGGCCATGGCAAAGGTCTTGGTGTAGGCCAGGGGCTTGAACATCCGTCCCGACTGCTCGCCCAAGGTAAACACGGGAAAGAACGATATGGTGATGATCAAAAGGCTGTAGAACAATGCCGGCCCCACCTCCTGGGATGCAAGGGTGATGATCTCCATGTGGGATTTTTTGCCCCGGTCCCGTTCCAGGTGCTTGTGGGCGTTTTCCACCATGACAACGGATGCGTCCACCATGACACCAATGGCGATGGCAATGCCGCCCAGGCTCATGATATTGGCATTGATGCCCATGGCGTACATGATGAGAAACGAGATGAGAATCCCCACCGGCAGGGTGAACAGGGCCACAAAGGCCGACCTGAAATGGAGCAGGAAGACAAGGCAAATCAGGGCCACCACCGCGAGCTCCTCCATGAGCTTTGTCTTCAGGGTGTTCACGGCCCGGAGTATCAGCCCGGACCGGTCATAGCCGCTCACCACCACCACGCCCTCGGGAAGCCCTGTTTCCAGCTCCTTGAGGCGCTGCTTCACCCGGCGGATCACCTCCAGGGCGTTCTCACCGTAGCGCATCACAACGATCCCCCCCACCACCTCCGCTTCTCCGTTCCAGTCCAGGATGCCCCTTCTCAATTCCGGCCCCACCTGGATATTGGCGATGGTCTTGAGCAGGATGGGGGTTCCCTTCTTATCCACACCCACGGCAATGTTACCGATATCCGCCAGGGAAGAGATATAGCCCAGACCCCGCACCATAAACTCGGTCTCCCCCATCTCCACGAGCTTGCCGCCCACATCGTTGTTCGAGCGCAGGATCGCCTGGCGGATCTTCCGGATGGAGAGATCATAGGCCAGCAGCTTGTTGGGATCCACCTCCACCTGGTACTGCTTGACAAACCCGCCGATACCGGCCACCTCAGACACCCCGGGCACGGCCGTGAGCTCATACCGAAGATACCAGTCCTGGAGACTCCTGAGCTGGGCGAGGTCGTATTTCCCGGTGGTATCCTTGAGCACGTACTCATACACCCAGCCAACACCGGTGGCATCGGGACCCAGACTTGGCGTGACCCCGGAAGGAAGCCGTCCGCCAACGAAATTTAGGTATTCCAGCACCCTGGATCTGGCCCAGTAGAGGTCGGTGCCGTCCTCGAAGATGATGTACACAAAGGAGAACCCGAAGAACGAGTATCCCCGCACTACCTTGGCAAAGGGCACGCTGAGCATGGCCGTAGTCAGAGGATAGGTGACCTGCTCCTCCACCACCTGGGGGGCCTGGCCCGCATACTCCGTATAAATGATCACCTGCACGTCGGACAGATCGGGAATGGCGTCCACCGGCATGTTCACCATGGCCACAATGCCCCCCGCGATAACAAAGAGGGTGGCAAGGATCACCATGAACCGGTTGTTGATGGACCAGCGGATAATTTTATTTATCATGATTCGTTCTCCATATCCCCAAAGAAGTCGTCTTCGGCCTCTTTTTCCTCTTCAGGGGAAGGCACCTCCGGGTCCATCATCTTTCGCACGGCCTCCTTGAGCCGGGACTCGGAATCGAGAAGAAACTGGCCCGAGGTGACCACGGTCTCCCCCGGGGCAAGGCCGGTGATCACATGGACCCTGCCCCCGTCAACGGGGATGCCCAACGTCGTTTCCCGGGGGGCGAACCGTCCATTTCCCTTTGCCACAAAAACGATGTTGCGGGTACCCGACCGAATCACGGATTCTGAGGGAATGGTGAGCCCCGGTCCTTTTCCCTTTGTCCGGATGAAAACCTCGGCAAACATGTCCGGCTTCAGGGTCAGATCAGGATTTTCAAACTCCAGGCGAATCACCAGATCCCGGGTGCCCCGTTCCATGTAAGGATAGATAAAGGTGACCTTGCCCTTGCATACCTTTCCCGGATGATAGGGAAGGGTCATTTCGGCATCAAGCCCCTTTTCGATCATCTCCATTTCATATTCGTAAATATGGGCCTCCACCCACACCCGGGAGAGATCCACAATGGTATAAGCCGTGGTCCCGGCGTTGACAAATCCCCCCGCCACCGCATTTTTCTCGATCACCACGCCGTCTGCCGGTGAACGGATGGTCAAGGTACGTTTCGCCCGTCCAGCAGCCTTAATACCAAGGATCTCCGTGTCTGCAAGGTCAAAAAAGGAAAGCCGGCTCCGTGCCGATTCCAGCAGGTTCCGGGAAGGACTGCCCAGGGCGGACAGGTACTCCTCCTGGGCGGCCAGAAGATCCGGCGAATAAATATCGTAAAGGGGCTGGCCCTTTTCCACCACGTCTCCGGTGAAATTCACATGGAGCTTGTCGTACCACCCGGCCACCTTGGGGCTTACCTTGACCATGGAGGTCTCGTCATAGGTGATATGGCCGTAGGTACGGATGGTATGCACAAGGTCAGTTTCCTCAACCCGGGTGGTGCGAATGCCCATATTATGCACGGTCACCGGATCCACCTTGATCTCCACACCCCCCACCAGCTCGTCCTCATAGACAGGCACAAGATCCATTCCCATCCTACTTTTCCCCGGTGCCTCGTAGATCTCGGTGGGATCCATGGGCGCCCGCCAGTATACGACCTGCCTCTCCCCAGGCTCACCTGAAGGGGCCAGGTCAACATCCCGCTTGGGGGTCAGCTCCATGTTGCAGATGGGACACAGCCCCGGCTCCTCGGTGATGATCCACGGGTGCATGCCGCAGGTGTAGAGTTGTTTGGTCACAGCCACCCCACCGCTGTCCGAAGCCGGTACGGTGATAAGATGGGGAGTGTGATAGCCCATAAGTAAAAACCAGGCCATGCCGATGCCTGCCGTGACCAGGGCCGTTATCACAGCCGTTATGATGATGGGTCTGATGTTGGTTTTTATCTCCATGTTCCTTGCCCTTTCAAGTATGGTTTCACCCGGTATTGCTTGTTAGTCAGTCGCCGGAATCCTGGCCCACGGCAGCATCCATCCCTGCACGGGCCACACCGATATCGCTTTTTTTCCTTGCCAGTGAGATCCGGGCATTGAGCCAGCCGGCATAGGACTGGATCACGTCGGCAAAGGAAACCTTGCCCGCCTCATACCCCCGGGTGGAGACGTCCAGGGTGGACCTGGAAAGCCCCACAATGCTCTCCCGGTAGAGGGCCTCCTCCCGGATGGCCCGGTCCAGTTCAAACCATGCCAACCGGACCTCTTGGCGGGTCTTGGCCACGGCCACGTCATGGGCTGCACCAAGGGCCCACAGTTTCTGCCGGGTCTGGGCCAGCCAGGCATCGTTGGTTCCAAACCAGGGTTTTGGGGTTGGTTTCGGGCCCTGGGGAAAGGCCGGCTTTACGGCGGCGCTGCCGGCCTGGACCACGGCCATATCACTGTAGGACGAAAGATTCTGGGTAAAAGGGGGAAGAATCATGGTCTCGGCCAGCTCCAGCATTCCAGCAACCTTTGCCTGTTTTGCCGAAACAAGCCGGATCTCCTGGCGGTGATCCATGGCCCGGGAATAAAGGGCGTCAAGACCCGGAATCGCCCTTGACGGCACCTTACCCCCAATGGATGCAACCGGGGTATCCGGGGGCAGAAAAAGGAGGGCAAGAAGCCCGGCGTGAAGGTTCAGTTCCTTTTCCTTGAGGGTGATCAGGGCTTCGTTCAAAAGCCGGGTCTGGATGATGATCTTGTTCACGTCCTGAAAGCTTGTCTTCCCGGATCGATACCGGGTGTCAGCCACCGAAAGAAGATCGTTGAACAGCCCCAGGGTTTCGGCGGTAATCTGTTTTGCCTCTGCCGTGAACATCAGGTTCCAGTATGTTTTCCTGACGGCGGTGACAGCATCCCTGCGGACCATGGAGAGTTTCTCGGCAGCCTGGCGCACCGTTGCATCAGCCACCCTGCCCTTGAGGGCGGTCACCCCTGGAAAGGGAAATTTACCGCTCGGCGACGACCTGCCCTTCATGGGGCCAACGGGAAGGGAAAGCCCTTCGGTAAAGGCCCCATACTGCCGGAGAATTTCGTCAAGGTTCACCACCTGGGTCAAGGTTTGCACCGCCCCCAGAAGATCCTTTTTTGCCCCCCGAATGGCCGGATTCCTGAGCAGGGTGAGGATCTCAAGGGTTTCCAGGGATTTCATGGATTTCAGCAAAAGGCCCTGGTTCAGACGGGCTGCGGCAAACGCCTCGTCCCCTGCGGCCGGCTCAAGAAAGGCGATCTTTGAAGGAGCAATGGAGATAAACCCCTCTCCTTTTTCAGCCACCTTTTCCCAGCGGGTCCGGGCATCTTTGATCTGGCTTTTTGCCGCCTCAAACGCCTTGCGTTCTTCCAGGTCCGCAATCCTTGCATCCCGGGCTTCCGTCTCATTTTCATTTAAAAGGGAGGCGCCCACGAGCTGCTCCAGCCGTGCCAGGGTCTTGCCGTGGTCCGCACCGGCACGGGCCAGGGAAAGCCGAAAATTATAAACCGTGTTCTGGGTCTCCACAAAATCGGAAAAGCTGCCCTCACCCTCCCGGAACCAGGTTTCTGCGGTGACAAGGGACCCCATGGCCTGGGGAATCAGGTCGTCCCGGTACAGGATGATGAGCCGCTCGGCGTTCTTGAGCTTGAACCAGAGGTTGCTGATTTCGGTGCGAACCGAGTTGATTCCGGCCGCCTCCACGGCTTTTGCCTTCTCCTCCATGGCCCGGGCCCGGGCCATGCGGCCACTGTTCTTTCCGATCCAGAGGGGAATGGTCATGCCAAACTGGATGCCCAGGGCATCGTCCCCGGCATCTGCCGGGGGTGAAGCCACGTCGGGCTCACCAATACCGGCATAAAAGAGACCTACCTTGAAGTCCGGGAAATTGCCGAGCCAGGCAAGTTCGCTCCCGATTTCCGCCTTTTCAACCGAAAGCCTGGCCATGCGAATGGTTTCGCTGCGTTCTTCTGCAAGGGTATAGATCTCCGTCAGGGGTAGCCCTGTTCGACGGACGCCCGTTCTTGCGGCCCGTCCCAGGGGGGCGTTGGGATGGCGATTCAGGAGCCCGTTGATCCGGCTCTTCTCCCGCTGGGCAAGTTCGTCAAGGAGCAAGATATCGTACCGGATCTGACCCACCTGGGACTGGGCCTTGACCACATCCACCAGGGTGGCCCGGTCCCTTCCATGGGCGGTTTCGCCGATCTTTCTCAGCTCATCCAGAAGTCCTGCGCTCTGTTGGGCCACTTCCCTTGCCTGCTGGACGTAGAGAAGTTCATGGAATCCCGCGGCAAGGTCGGCATTGATTTTGCGAACCGTCAGATCCAGGTTCAGCCCTGCGATTTTTCCATTCATGGCCTCGATATCACCTGCTTTTCCAAGCTTTCCGGGGAAGGGAATCGGTTGGGAAATCGTAAGGCTCCAGTCCTGGGGGCCCAGGCGGGTCTCAATGGGTTCCGAAAAATAGGTGATACTGATCATGGGATCGGGAAAGCCGCTCTTCACCCTGTAGCTCTCCTTTGAGATCTCCCATTGGCTCCGGGCACTTTGAATCAAAGGATTTTGCTTCCATGCCAGGATTAACAGGTCGGGAAGGACCACCTCCCGGGCCAGGCGTTCCTCCACAGACCAGGTTTCCGCCGCCTCCGCCCGGTTCTCTCCTTTACCGGAAAGGAAGAGCCCTAAAAAAAGCACTACGGCCAAAAAGAACGCCATGGGTTTTCTCATCTTGCCTCCGAATTTTTATTTCCCAACGGGATAAAGATGGGTTTGCGAAATAGAGAAAATGGTACCTTATTTATAACATATTCACCAGGATTCACCACTCTTTGTTGTTGTGCTTTAAAGGGCCTTGGAAGATTACTTTTTGCATTCATCCATTCCCACCAGAGCATCCTGGCATGGCAATCATTTAAATCCCGGAAAAAACAAAGAACACCATGGGTACAGTGAGCCTTGTTTTCGAGCGTATTCGTTTTCATTACTACCTCCTTTTTCATCACAGGAAGGTAGTATCACATTGTGGTATATGGTTTGTCAAGCTTAGAGCCCCAAGCCCTTAATCTGGACAAGCCGGCCCAGCCGGGCGGCAGATTTTTGATACAACCCTTTAGAATTTGGGTTTTTGATCATAGAGAAAGCAGATTATGGAAACTCGAGTTGGCAGGGGTGGGGGGGTCAACGATGCAGACAAACATGATGCAGACACGATTCCACCCCGGCATCTTGGGGGATGGAATCGTGTTGAATGGAGGACTAAGCCGGTCTGTTCTAAAGCCTAAACTTTCCGACCAGTTGAGCAAGCTCTTTCCCCAGCAGAGAGAGGTTGTCCGCACTGGAATTTACCTGGCCGCTGCTCTGGGATATCCCATGGGAAGAAGCGTTGACATCGGCAATATCGGCTGTGATTTCCCCTGTTACAGCAGAAACCTGGGCCATGTGTTCATTTACACTGGAAAGCCCCTCCGACGCCTGGGAGACATTACCTGCAATCTCACTTGTGGCCGCTGTCTGCTCCTCAATTGCGGTGGCAATGGTAAGGGTTATATCGTTCACATCATTGATTATTTTAGAGACATCCCCGATTTCAGAGATCGCTTCATCGGTTACGGTCTGGACCCCTGTTATTTTATCACGGATCTCATTGGTGGCTTCAGCCGTCAGCCTTGAAAGCTCCTTGATCTCTCCTGCGACAACGGCAAAGCCCTTTCCGGCCTCACCCGCCCTTGCAGCCTCGATGGTAGCGTTCAACGCCAGAAGATTGGTCTGTTCAGATATATCGGTGATGGTCTCTGTGACTTTGCCGATATCTTTGGCTGCTGCTTCAAGCTGGCCCATCTTTTCCGAAGCACCCCTGGCACTGGCAACCGCTTTTTGCGAGATCACCCTTGATTTCTCAGAATTCCGACCAATCTCATTTATGGTGGAGGTCATCTCCTCGGTGGCTGCAGAAACCATGGATATATTTGCGGCTGCCTGCTCCACGGCAGCGGCTGTGGAGGTGATATTTCTATCGGTCTCTTCCATGGCCCTTGCAACGGTATCGGCCTTGGCAGATGTCCCATCGGCTGCAGATGACATCTCCTGTGAGATGCTTAAAAGCTCAACAGAAGCATTCCCGACGATAGTGGATTTGGATGCCACATCTTTGAGAATGCCATGGATCTTCTCCATGAAAAGGTTGAACCAGGACGACAGCTCACCGATCTCATCTTTACCGGTTACCTCAAGGCGCATGGTCAGATCCCCTTCCCCCTGGGCAATATCCTTTAGACCGCCAATGACACTGTTTATGGGCTTGATGATGGAACCTGCAAAGAAAAAGGCCGCAGCAGCCGAGAGAACAAAAAGAATCCCGCCAATCAAGACCAGATTCCAGATCATGGCGTAGGCCCCCTCCATGATCTCCCCATGCTTGATCACGCCGATGAATTTCCACCCAAGCTCAGGTGAAGTATATACATTTACATCGTACCGGACACCGTTGGTCACCTGCGTTACATGACCCGAAGAGACTTTGGCAATATCCACATAGGATTCCATGCCGCTGTCCGTCATCTCCTTAAAGCTCTCCTCGGGGTTATTGGGGTTGACCATGATCCTGTTGTTGCCGTCGGCAAGAATCAGATATCCGCTCCTGCCGAGCTTCATCCGTGAAACCATCTCTGCCAACCCATCAAGTTTGATATCAATGCCGGCAACACCGAGCACCTCATACCCGGTTCCCCTGACCGCTTTCAGCAGACAGATGGAGATCTCTCCGTTGCTGGCCTTGTATGCATCTGAAAGAACCACCTTATCCGGGTCTGTCAAACCCAGCTTATACCACCCCCGCTCAGTGGGGTTGTAACCGGGCTTTCTGTCAGACGCGGGATACTGCAGATATCCGCCAGATGCTGTTCCGAAAAAGGCCGACGCATATGCAGGATGGGCCTCATGTACCAGCCTGAAAAATTTAAAGATCTCGGCTTCACTACCGCCCTTTGCCAAGGGGGTCATGGCAGTAACCCGGGTGGTGTGCCCATAGGTTGTGATGCTGTTATCATTTTCGGACAACAAGGGATTTTTGGAAACCATCTCTGCATTCATCTTTGCCTCGTTGATGAAGATATTCATGGTTTCATCAATCTGGGTAAGCTGTTGAGTGGAGTTTTGCATGAAGGTTTCAAGGGAGTTGCGGCTGAGTCTGATACCGGTGAGAGTACAGATTACAGCAATGGAGATTGCCACTACCGACATGAATGCCAGTATCATCTTTGTCTTTAAGGTAAACTTCATTCGTCCATTTTCCTCGAATTAAAACTAAATCAGATGTAGACCTGTACAGGCCCATAAAAATCACAAAAAAACACTGTCATATCACAAATCAAGAACAATATTCACTAAATCGAAATTATTCTGCAAATAACGGGTGTGGATTGTCCCGGCAGGTGCAAACTCAAGTTGGCAGGGGTGTGGTGTCAAGGATACATTTTAAGCCCCGAAATATTCAAGGAGCTTCCCAAGGACCGTTTTCTGATCAAGGCCATGTCCTTCTCCTATATTTCAAGGGAGATCATGGACCGCCTGAGCGTGAAGGATGATATCACCTACCACTACCGGCGGGTGGCAAAGAATGCCCAGAACAAGGCCTCTTCTCCCACTGGGGTGGAATCGGATCTCATCGGCCTGTTCAATGGCAACCGGGAAATCACCCTGGAAAAAGAGATGATGCCCCGGATACAACAGGCAGAACGCCCAGGCGTCATCGGTAAGTTGGCCGCCGGCATCGCCCATGAGATCAACAATCCCCTTGGGGTGATTCAATGCTATACGGATCTTGTCAAGGATGCGGTGGCGGATAAAGGGGGGAACAAGGACATTGATGTGATCGTGCGACAGACCCGGACGGTTCAGAAGATCGTACAGGATCACCTCAACCTCTCCCGGCCCAAACTGGTGATTTCAGATAGGTGTTGCATCAACCAGGTGGCTGGGGCGGCGATCCAGATTTTTAAAGCCCAGGCCGCTTCCAAGCAGATCCGGGTGATCCCAAAACTCGGGGACGATCTGCCCCCCATTAAATGCGATGCCGCCATACTGGAGCAAATCCTGACAAACATCTGGCTCAACGCCTTTGATGCCCTCCAGGAAACAGGGGGAGAGGTGATCATCTCCACCCAGGCCACCCAAGGTGGCAACGAGCCACATTATCTAGGTATTTTTACATTATCATCTTCATAAATTCCCTTTTCAGCAGTCGTATGACATGCAGAACAGTTTGATAATGATCCAATAGATTCACGTTTGAGAACATTTGAGCTGAGTTCATGATGTTTTTCTCTAATATATGGAATATCTGTTATCCTCAAAGGTACTCGTCCCCCCAAACTTCTCATTATTTTAGCAGCACGTTTCGCCGAGCTGTTTTCAGCACTATGGGATTTTAGATAGCCTGAAATAGTCTTGCTTGAATCGGTATCCAGTTCGACAGACTCTCCGAAATGATCATCTAAATTTGCAAGTATTTCCATCCAAGAAGCTGAAGGTAATAGCTCGGGCTGATATACAAAATGACAGCCCCCGCATACGTTTTTATAGATAGGGTCGTTGACTTGTTTTAGATATCTCTCATTGTGATCATCGTCTTTGTGGCGTTCACGCTTTTTTTTCCCGTGTTTACCACTATGGTCGTCATGATCATCATGGTTTAAAATTTTTTCATACCATTTTTTTCCTTTATGATCGTCAGCCAAGGCCAAATAGAGAGTTCCATTGAAAACAATAAGGAGAAACGCTATAAAGATGCTTCGTTTTGTTTTTTTGTTCATTTTATTCCTCCAGTCGAGATTAACATGTTGTTCTTTTATTGTTAACAACCTACCAGGATCATAATTTGACTACCTAATAAACACCTGAATATCAATATTAACTCGTGGCTTTTTGTCTCAGTATATCTGGAAATTTATATTATGATTTGGAACTGTAAAAAAATGTCATGTTCAGAACATGACCATGTAAAATCAAAACAGGCTTATCAAGAAAAAGGTATCGCATTTTGGGAGGCACATCGCCAACGAGACAATATAATTGTCTAACATTTATTTAGATTTTTTTCAAATCAGAAATAAATGTTTATTTGAGATTATCAATCCTCGTTGTTGACGATGACAAGGATTTTTTAAAGGATATTATCAGGAATTTTGAGAAAAAATTCACCAAGATCAACATCCTGGGTGCCTCCTCCGGTGAAGCGGCCCTGGACATCTTTTCCAAGGATTATCTCGCCACGTTTTTTGAGCTCACCCGGGAAAATTTTTCAGAGACATCAAGAATCAGTGGCCCACCCAAAGTTAATGCGTAAGCGCCGCCGCGCGTCTTGCCGTCTGGTGAATGCAATTGTTAAATGGTTTTGGTTCATTCTTTGTCAAAACTATCCACAACAATTGCACCCATAGATGCTGGCATAGTGATAACTATAATGCGTTTCAAGGATGTTATAGGGTCGTCCAGTACAGGAAGTTTATCCAAACACAGTAAAACCAAACCAACAACTAACGCTGTCATTAAGTACGCTACCACTATACGAAAAATGAATACGGATAAACGAGATTTAACATCTCTCTGAAACACACTTTGGTAGGTAAAAACGGTAAGGAATAGTACAGAGAGCATGAATAACATAATTAAATTATAAAAAGGCAATGTTTCTCCTAATCGCCATGCCTCTTCAGTAAAGGAAATTGGCACTGCGAGCGCAAATGCCCCCACAAATACCTGACTCGCATCTTCCATATTGAAGCTAAATTTCATTTTATCCCCTTTCCATTTACCGCCATTTAATGTCCGACCGGTTTACCGGGCACCCCGGACATGATCAAGGTACAGAGCGGAGCGCCTTGATCATACCCGGGGAAAGGCTATTCTCAAGTACTTTCACCTTAATATTTATTTACCCAGGAATTCATATCAACAATACGATACCTGTAAAAGAGTGTTAAAATCAAATTTTATTGGAGATTAGATTGCATGTTCAATCTTTATGGCTGAACTTTTGTACCAGACGCAACTTTTTAATGTAATAAGTTTGATTGCGTGCAGAAGCTCTTGAATCTGTACAACCACAATAGATGGAGTTGGATTAAATCCAAAAAAAGCGGAGACTATGAATACAAGTCATCATTTTTTTTGAACTGGGTCCGGTCCCGCACGAATACCATCATTATACACTATAAAATAAGTTTGAAATTTACAGTTTTTTTTGCATCATCATTCTTTTTAATGTAACGTGGTTCTATAAAAAATTACAGATACAATTTAAATTGATGAGCCTTTGAACAATTAATACGTATGCAAGTTCTCTTTGAGAGAACAATTTAGAATCATTAATCATGCAAGCAATATAAGTTAAAGTCACGTTTTAAGAAGGAGACCGCTATGCCTGACGTTCTGATGGACGATATATTCAAAGATATCGTAGAGACAATACGTGACCCCCTTTTGGTGTTGGATTCAGATCTGAAGGTTATCCTAACAAGCCGTTCCTTCGATGACTTCTTCAAGGTAAAACCTGAAGAGACCGTGGGGCAGCTTATTTATGACCTGGGCAATAAACAGTGGGATATACCCAAGCAGCGGGAATTGCTGAAAAACCTCCTCCCCCAAAAGACCATCCTTGACAACTATGAGATTGAACACGATTTTACCACCATCGGCAGACGCACAATGCTTTTGAATGCCCGCCAGATTGATCGGGGGATAAGCAAGAAGCAGATCATTCTTTTGGTTATCGAGGACATCACCGAGCGCAGAGAGATAGAAGTCGGCCTTGAAACGACGCGAAAAGAACTGGAGGTTATTAAAAAAGCCGCGGATGAAGCCCATGAATTTGCGGACAGCGTCATCAACACCGTGCGTGAACCCTTGATTTCTTTGGATCAAGATCTCAGGGTGGTCACCGTCAGCCGTTCCTTCTATAACTTCTTCAAGGTAAAACCTGAAGAGACCGTGGGGCAGCTTATTTATGATCTAGGTAATAAACAGTGGAATATACCCAAACTCCGGGAATTGCTGGAAAAAATCCTCCCCCAAAAGACCACCTTTGACAACTACGAGGTTGAACACGATTTTACCACCATCGGCAGACGCACAATGCTTTTGAATGCCCGCCAGATTAATCGGGGGATAAGCAAGGAGCAGATCATTCTTTTGGCTATCGAGGACATCACCGAGCGCAGGCAGTCAGAGGAAAACCAGGAAAGACTAATTATAGATCTTCAGGATGCGCTTGAAAAGGTTAAAGTACTAAGTGGTTTAGTCCCGATCTGTGCGAATTGTAAAAAGATAAGGGATGACAAAGGATACTGGAATCAAATAGAGGGATACATCCAAAAACATTCTGAGGTAAAATTCAGCCATGGCATGTGTCCTGAATGTTCTGACAAGTTATATGGAGATAACGACTGGTATATTAAAATGAAAAAAAAAGAATGATCTTTGCAGAAAAAAACTCTACAAGCGTAGCTTATTGGAGATTATCCATCTTCATCAATTCGCGATGCCCCCCCCGTAACGGTCACCCTGACGTTCACCATGCCCAAACACAAATCCCTATTGCCACAAATAACGGTTGGCGTAAAATTTGCTTCTGATCCTATGTCTCTTTAGTTTGAGCCATAGCGTGACT
>JAEINR010000081.1 GCA_016342325.1 Desulfobacterium sp. | reverse complement strand
GTTGCTTTTTGTCAACACAAGTATAAAATAAAACTATAACTATAACTGCTGAAATCTGAATGATCATAAACGAATTTAGAGATATGAACAGAATCAGATGCCGGTGGATCATGATTGCGTATATCCCAAAGCCCAAGATGTCGTAAAATCATCTCTATTATTTCAAGGCCTTCGATAGAACCCATTATTTTCATTGCTCCCTGACATTTTGGACAGGTCAAGGGATTTACCTCATACATTTAATAGCACGAAGTGAAGCTGTAGCGCTATTAACCGAGGCCAACTCAAGTAAAACCCGGGGCAAAGCCAAACGGCCTTGCCCAGGGTCAACAGGGTTGTTTATGGATTAAAAGAGATTACTGTAAAAATCGTTGCCCTTGTCAGTTGATCATTGCCATCCTACGCCTCAGGTAGGCAATCTGGGTCTGGTGGGGCAAATCCTTGGGACAGTAGTCCTGGCAGCCCAGCAGGGTCATGCAGCCGAACACCCCGTCATCATCGCCCATGATCTCGTAGAACTCCTGGTCCGAGCGCTTGTCCCTGGGATCCAGGGCGTACCGGGCAAGGCGCATGAAGCCCACGGCACTGAGGAACCCCTCCCGCATGCGCTTGGTGGCGCAGGCCGAGACGCAGCAGCCGCACTCCACACAGCGTTCGAGCTCGTAGATCTCGTCGGCCGTGTCCGGGTCCATGCGCTCCTCGAGCTTGCGCAGGTCCACGTTTTCCGCATACTTGTCATGGATCCAGCTCTCCACCCGCTCGCTCATCTGACGCATGAATTTACCCGTGTTCACGGAAAGATCCCCGATGAGCTCAAACCCGGGCAGGGGCAGCAGCTTGATCTCCCCCTCCGGGAACTTGGAGGTGAGGGTCCGGCAGGCAAGGTCAGGCTGGCCGTTGATGACCATGGCGCAGCTGCCGCAAATTCCGGCCCGGCAGATAAAATCAAACTGAATGGAAGGATCATGCTGCTCCCGGATCTCGTTCAAGGCGATGAAGATGGTCATGCCCGGCGCTTCTGTTATCTCGTAGGTCTTCATGGTGGGCGTGTCCCCCCCTATCTGGGGGTTGTATCGTAGAATATGAAATTTTAAGGTTCTCTCCTGGTCACTCATTATTTAAAACCCCTCCCTAGGCGCTCGTTCTTTCCTTTGAATTTTTCCGGTATCTCAATGGGATTGAGCAGCTCCTGCATCTCAAAGCGGTCTGCATCGGGATGGGCTGTTTTAATCTCCTCGATATCGGCCATCCTCTTTTCCGTGTCCGGGTGGTGGACGGTGTTGTCAACGCCGTACCCCCTGGAACCGGGGGGCATCTCCATCTTCATGATGTCCAGGGGCTCGTAGGAGACCTCAGGGAGATCGTTGTCCTCGGAAGACCAGGTGGTGAGGGTCCGCTTGAGCCAGTCCTTGTCGTTCCGCTCAGGAAAGTCTTCCCTGGCGTGGGCGCCCCGGCTCTCGGTTCTGAGCATGGCGCCATAGGCCACACACAGGGCCAGGCGGATCATCTTGGGCACCCGGATCGCCTCAACAAGCTCCGGGTTGGAGGTGGAGATCCGGTTTCGCAAAACAATGTTCCTTGCCCGCTGGTTGAGCACCTTGAGCTCCTCCACGGCTTTTGCAAGATCTCCGCCGTTCCTGAAGATGCCCACCTTGTCCATCATGATATCCTGCATCTCCTTCCTGAGTTCAAAAGGATTTTCCCCGGATTCCCGGTTCAGGAGCTCAAAAATCTTATTCTCCTCCCGCTTGATGAACTTTTCCATGAGCTTTGTGTTGATGTTGAGGCTGGTTTCAGCACAATGGTCGGCCACATACTCGCCCACGATCATGCCGGCCACCACGGTCTCGGCAACGGAGTTTCCCCCCAGACGGTTGAATCCGTGCATGTCCCAGCAGGCGGCTTCCCCGGCAGAGAAGAGCCCCTTAAGGTTCGGGCTCTCACCCGTGGCCTTGGTTCTGACCCCGCCCATGGAATAGTGCTGGGTGGGTCTCACCGGGATGAACTCCTTGACCGGATCAATCCCAAGGAAATATTCGCAGATCTCTTTGACCTCCCTCAGGTTTTTATTGATGTGCTCTTTGCCAAGAAGGGTGATGTCCAGCCAAAGATGGTCCCCGTACCTTGACGAAACGCCCTTGCCCTTTCTCATGTGCTCGGTCATGCGCCGGGACACCACGTCCCGTGAGGCAAGCTCTTTCTTGTCCGGCTCATAGTCAGGCATGAACCGGTAGCCGTCCTTGTCCAGGAGCAGGCCGCCGTCTCCCCGGCATCCTTCGGTGGTGAGGATGCCCACGGGCACGATGGCCGTGGGATGAAACTGGACCGCCTCCATGTTGCCAAGGGTGGCCACCCCTGTCTCAAGGGCGATGGCCGTTCCCATGCCCTCGGAGATGACGGCATTGGTGGACACGGCGTAGAGACGGCCGTAGCCCCCGGTGGCAATGGTGGTGGCCTTGGCCACGTAGGCGATGAGCTCGCCGGTGACAAGATCCCTGACAACGGCGCCGTGGCAGACCCCGTCCTCGTGGATCAGCGCGATGGCCTCCTTTCTTTCGTGGACGGGAATGCCGAGCTCAATGGCCTTGTTGTCCATGGCATAGAGCATGGTGTGGCCGGTACCGTCACTGGTGAAGCAGGTCCGCCACTTCTTGGTGCCCCCGAAATCCCGGGAGGTGATCAGCCCGTGGGCCTCGTTCTTCTCGGTGATGGTCACCTTCTTGCCGTTGATCACCACCTGGCGGTCGCCCTTTCTGACCCGGCTCCAGGGAACGCCCCAGGCAGTGAGCTGGCGGATGGCCTTGGGGGCGGTGTTGACGAACATCCTGGCCACGTCCTGGTCACACCCCCAGTCGCTGCCCTTGACCGTGTCTTCGAAATGGACCTCTTCGTTATCGCCCTCCCCCTTGATGCTTGCGCCAAGGCTTGCCTGCATGCCGCCCTGGGCCGCCGCAGAATGGGAACGCTTTGCAGGCATGAGGGAAAGGACAATGGTATCATAGCCCCTCTGCCTTGATGCGATGGCGATGCGCAAACCCGCAAGACCGCCACCAATGACAAGTGAATCCGTATATATGACTTTCATTGATTACTCCTCGTTTGCTGTCCTATGATCATTCGCGTCAGGTTTCCCATGGTCACCAGAAAGGGCTGGGGCAGCCTCGGATGACTCTACTTCGGTTACCGCTTCCGGCTGGGTCCCGGTGATCGCCGGGGCTTCAACCGTGGTGTGCCCAGAGTTGTAGGGTTCTCCCACACGATCGCTGTGGCGCCATCCGATGATGAAGAACACCAGGAGGGCAAGCAAGCCGATGACGAGAAAAAAGATCGTGGCCCGGTTCTTGATCATCTTGAGCTTTTCCCTGGACTTGACAGGATCCTTGCCCCCAAACCACCCCCACTTCATGCAGAGCCTGTAGAGGCCGATGGTGCCGTGGAGTTCCACGCAAACCAGGAGCACAAGATAGAGGGGCCACATGGTGGAAGAGAAAACCCGGTCTGCAGAGAGGTAAGGATCGATCTGGCCGGGGTGGGTGAGCATGATAAAGAGATGAGCCGATCCCAGGAAAAACATGATAAATCCCGTGACCACCTGCCAGTACCAGAGATTCGTGTCACTGTGGTTCATCATGCCCATCTGGGAGCGTATGATGGTGTGCTGCTTCCAGGAGATGGGAAATTTCCTCACCCCCAGGGCGGCATGGATAATAAAAAGGGAGAACACACCCAGCACCGCAAAAAAGACGGCTGAGGGGTATCCGTGTCCCGTGTCTGAAAGGAACGAGAGTTCCATGGTTTTTGCCACAAAGTTAAAAGCGCCTTTTCCCAGCAGAATACTTGCCACCAGGAGCATGTGAACCCACATGAACAGCCCGAGCACAAGGCCGGTGCCGCTCTGGGCAAGGTCCAGCCGTGCCGGGATTCTGCTCGTTCTGATTCGGTCGTTGACTATCAAGCGTTCCATCTATCCTCCTTGACGACAGACATCCTGTCCTAAGAATGATCAGCCGTCATACGTTAATGTTGATCAATGAACCTCCAGGGAAAACTGTTACACGTTGAGACGATTCACGACTCAATATCAAAATACATTTTTACACACCTCTCCGAAAACGGAGAGGTTCCTGCATACATGAACACCGTTCAATTTTATGACATAATTATGGGTCCGGCCCGTGCCGCTGATGCCGCTGATGCCGCTGATCATGGCACCGGCGCAACGCATCGGCAAACCAAAGATTCAACAGCCGAACGGACCGTATAATTAAAGCCTGATGTCAGGAATTAGTTAAGGTCGGGTTGGCACCAGAATTTCTCCATTCTGGTTCTCAATGATGCGGCATAGGCATCCCAGTCATCGATGGCGATGGTGGCAAGTCCCTCTTCAACTGCGGCCTTGGCCACGGCAACGGACTCCCATTCAATAACCCTTGGATCAAAGGGTTTGGGAACAATGTAATCCTTGCCAAAGGTGAACGCCTGGCCGTTGTAGGCATCCTTAACGACTTCCGGCACCGGCTCCTTGGCCAGGGCGGCCAGGGCCTTGGCTGCGGCAAGTTTCATGCCCTCTGAAATTTTGGTGGCCCCCACGTCCAGCGCCCCCCGGAAGATGTAGGGAAAGCCCAGGACATTGTTGATCTGGTTGGGAAAGTCGGAACGGCCCGTGGCCATGATGAGATCGTCCCTGGTGGCGATGGCAAGGTCATAGCTGATCTCAGGATCCGGGTTGGCCATGGCAAACACAATGGGGTCCTTGGCCATGGAGAGCAGCATCCCTTCTGTCACCACATCCTTCTGGGACACGCCGATGAAGACATCGGAATCTTTCATCACGTCTTCAAGGGTTCTCAGGTCCGTGTCCAGGGCAAAGATCTCCTTGTACTTGTTCATGCCCTGTTCCCGGCCTTTATAGATGACGCCTTTGGAGTCGCACATGGCAAGGTTCTCATACTTGACGCCAAGGGAGATGAAGAGCTTGGCACAGGAGATACCGGCGGCACCGGCACCATTGAAGACCACCTTGATCTCTTCGGCTTTTTTGCCGGTGATTTCAAGGGCATTGACCAGGCCTGCGGCGCAGATGATGGCCGTGCCGTGCTGGTCATCATGGAAAACAGGAATGTTGCAAAGATCGATGAGGGTCTCTTCGATCTCAAAGCACTCAGGGGCCTTGATGTCTTCAAGGTTGATGCCGCCAAAGGTGGGTTCCATGGTTTTGACAATGTCTATGATCTTTTTGGGATCTTCCGTGTCAAGCTCGATGTCAAACACGTCCACATCGGCAAATCGTTTGAACAACACCCCCTTTCCTTCCATGACCGGCTTGCTGGCAAGGGCGCCGAGGTTGCCGAGCCCGAGGATGGCAGTACCGTTGGAGACCACGGCCACCAGGTTCTGGCGGCTGGTGTGCAGCCTTGCGGTGTCGGGATCGGCGGCTATCTCCAGGACCGGCAGTGCCACCCCTGGGGTATAGGCCATGGAGAGGTCTTCCGCGGTCTGGCAGGGTTTAGTAGGCATAACCTGGATCTTACCGGCGACGGGGGTACAATGATAGTTCAACACATCTTTCTTGAATCGTTCCATTTTTTTAACCATCCTTATGCTGATTTATATGTTTGTTGTTCTGATGTTTAAGCTCTAATTGGCGCCCAGCATGGCCCACTGGGGAATCTCAGCGGGATAAATGGCAAACGCCATGGTACCCAGGGTTAAAAATATGCCGGTGATGACTGCCACACCGATGAAGTTGATCAAAATACCGGCCTTGACCATTTCGTACATCTTGATTCGTCCGCTGCTAAAGACAATTGCGTTGGGCGGAGTGGCAATGGGCATCATAAAGGCGCAGGATGCAGACAGGGTGGCCGGAATGAGCAGCATCAGGGGATTAATCTTCATGGCCACGGCCAGGGAGGAGAGTATGGGCAGAATCATCTGGGTGGTGGCCGTGTTGGAGGTCAGCTCCGTCAAAAAAGTCAGGGTTGTGCAGATCGTTGCGATCATGGCAACGGGGCTTGCCCCTTCCAGGATATGCAGCTTACTCCCGACAAATACCGACAGGCCGGATACGTGGAATCCTTTGGCCAGGGCAAAACCGCCCCCGAACAAGAGGATGATCCCCCAGGGAAGCTTGCTAAACACCTCGGAATCCAGGAGGGTGGGGCTCTCCGCGCCTTTGGTTTTGGTGGGCAAAAAGAAGAGAAACATGGCCATGGTGATGGCCACGGTGCCGTCATCCACCATTTTTGGGAAGGGCATCAGGGAGCCCCAGCCCGGAAGAACGGTAAACCCGAGGATGAGGTCCTTTCTGAATATCCAGAGCAGGGCTGTGGCGGCAAACACCATCAACACTTTTTTCTCTTCAGAAGAGATGGGGCCAAGCTGTTTATACTCGTTCTCGATAACCGAGGGATCCACCTTGACATGGGAAGGGGTTCGATAGAACACCTGGGTCAGGAGAAACCAGATGATAATGATCATGACACAGGACAGGGGCAGCGCCATGAGCATCCAGGTGCCAAAGGAGATGGCCGGGGCCGTGGGAAAGAGCTGCTCAAAGGTCCGGGTCAAAACAAGGTTGGGGGGAGTGCCCACCAGGGTGGCAGCCCCGCCCATGGAAGCAGAGTAGGCAATACCGAGAAGCAGGGGCATGGTAAAACTCTTGGTATCTTCTGCAGAAAACGTTTCTTCCATTTTCATGATAATGGACAGGGCAATGGGCAGCATCATCACTGCGGTGGCGGTGTTGGAGATCCACATGGAAAGAAAGGCAGATGCCATCATAAACCCGAACACGATCCGGGCCGGGCCGCCACCAATGGTTTTCACGGTCAACAGGGCAATGCGCTTGTGAAGGTTCCATTTCTCCATGGCCAGGGCAATGAGAAATCCCCCCATGAAAAGAAAGATGGTGCTGTTGAAGTAAACGGCGGCGGCGGATTTTCCCGCCATGATCCCCATGAGGGGGTAGAGTATAACCGGTAAAAGGGAGGTGGCTGCCATGGGAATGGCTTCGGTGACCCACATGACCGCCATGAACCCTGCGATGGCTGCCATCCGGGTAACTTCCGGGTTCGCCGGGTCCAGATTCATCATCCAGATAACAACAAAGAGCACGGGACCTAGAACCAGACCGCTGTTCTGCATTTTGGATCGTTTGTTCAGTATTTCAGGGGGTGACATGGTATGTTCCTCCAGGGGTTAAAGTTAACTGTACCAGGAGCAAAAGCCATACCACCGTGTGGCAGACTGGACCGAATAGAGGGTTATTTCGGTGGTTTGAGGGGAACAGAAAAAAGCTGTAACCCTTTGGATCAGGGGGTTGCATCAGTTTTTAGGAGAGATGAAAAAATTGAGCGTTCAGTCGGAAAATGAATCAAATTCAACAAACACTCAACCGAATCCCGACCGCCAAACGGCGAACCTCGGCCGACAAACGGCGAATTTTCGCCTTTTAAATCCCGTAAACCTGCGAAAACGAGAACGATGTGCCGCAAAAGACGTTGAAATTATAACTCTTTTAACAATCGGAAGGAATCGTAAAGGGTTGAAACGGCAGACTATTATTCTGATTGTATTTATTTTAGCCATAAATTCTTGACAAGAAAAAAAACCAGATATGATCGATACATGTCAAATAATAAAAATGTAAATATTGATAAATTTACCGGTAGGTGAGAACTTAGCTGAACTTGGTTAGACTTAAACAGGAAACAGAATGGAAAACCGACGATCTTTTTTAAAAAAATGTGTGACAGCCTGTGCCGTGATGTCTGTCCCGGGATGCGTAACCGATCCGGTAACGCCCCAGTCCTTTGTTCTTAAAAGCCGGCACCCTAAAACCGCCCTGGTATTCTGGTATAGTCAGACCGGCCATACGGAACGGTATGGGCAGGTGATCGCCAGGGCTCTGGAAGAAAGCGGCCTGGCAGTCATCTCCGGTGATGTCAGGCAATTAAAGGCATTGTCCATGGCCGATTTTGACCTGGTTGTGGCTGGATCTCCCGTTCACTACTATGATGCACCGGATTTTCTAAAATCATGGGTCGCTGGGATTGATCGGATTGACGGTGCTGGGGTTGCGGCTTATTCCAGTTTCGGGGGCCCGGGAAATAATCAGTATAATACGGCCTGCACCCTATTGCAGGGCCTGGCTGCAAAAGGCGGGGTTCCGGTGGGAATTCGTTCCTTCGGAAATATGTCAACCTTTGCGCCAACCTGGTCCATGGGGAATGAGGCCCGCATTCTAAAGTACCGCCACCTGCCGAATCAAGAGACCTATCAAAGGGTTGCCCGGTTTGCCGCAGATGTCCTGGAGGGAATCAAAACCAGTCAATTTATTGAACCGGATAGAAAATTCGGACTGGATGAAATCATGCGGTCTTTTCCGATGGTTTCCGGCACCAAACTTATGGTGGGGACACACACCATTGATTCAAAGCGGTGTGTTCAGTGTGGGATCTGCGTGGATAAATGCCCGGTCGGGGCAGTGAATCCCGCAATGGCCGTGGTGAATACCGATGATTGTATTGTCTGTATGGGGTGTGTGAACAATTGTCCGGAAGGGGCGGTGACCATGACATTCATGGACAAAAAGGTCATTGGATTTTTCGCCTTTCTGGAACACCAGGGAATTGAGATCGAAACCCCGGAATTGTGATGTTTTTGTATGACCCGGTGCTGCCGGCCATTTCTGCCCCGGCCCTGATCAAGGGGGGATGAAAAAAAGCCATGGTCCTCCCACTGTCAGAATAGTCAAAATCGGCAGACCAGGTGGACCAGGGCATGGTTTATCAGTCTATATCATCCACCGAGAGTCTGAATTTGGACAACGCTTCGCACCGATCCTGGTGGAGAACAATGGGATTTTCATATCTGAACCCGATTTCTTCTTCGGGACAGGCATACTGCATGGCGCAGATCAGGACTTCATTTTCCTGGTAGATGTGTTCCGGGTTGGTCCAATAGGGGAAGGGCCCGTCATTGAGACCGATTCTCCACTCATCCCCCATCATGCCGATCCCATGTTCAAACCCCGGCACCATATAGTCTGAAAACCCACCTGCTTCCGCCAGATCCATCATCTTCTCGGCCAGGTCGCAGGGGCTGATTCCGGCCCGGTAAGTGGCCAGGGTTTGGGTGACTATTTTTAAAAAGTTATCTGCATGCCAGCGCTGGCGGTCTGTGGCACCACCGATGAAATAATTGTGGGAGTGGTCTCCCAGGCCCAGTTTGTACATAGAGTGGATGTCCACCATGAGAGGATCTCCCAGGTGGAGTTCCCTGCGGGTGGCAGGGGTACAGGCACCGCCGGTGTATCCTGTGCGGTAGCCTGAAGCAATTTCATTGCCCCCGGTAAAAGACCATTCAAATTCACTGCCTGCCTTGCGCATGGCGTACCCGGCCAGTCCGCCAATCTCGGTTTCTGTCATACCCTTCCAGCCACCGTCTTTCAAGGCGTCATAAACGGCTTCATGGCCGATGTCCACAATCCGGGACGCTTCTTTAAACCGGTTGATGGTGCCCTCATCCTTGATCATGGCCAGGGAATCGATAATCGTATGGGCATTGACCAGTTCACAATTGGCAATGGCTGCGCTGTATTTTTCATACTCATACTGGGTGATATTGCCTTCAGGAAGGTAGTTGGACATTCCGCTTTCAATACCGATTCTCACCTTTTTACCCCGGGCCAGATCATTGATATAATCGGCAATCTGTTCGATCTGGTCCTGGCCGCCCATGGGGGCAAAGCCGAACACATGGTCTTCATCAATCCAGGTTTCATCGGCGATGCGTGCCGCATCAATGACAAAGGAGAACAGGGCTGGCATTCCCTGGGCAGGAATGACCACAAAACTTCGCCAGGGACAGAATACATCCGAGACCCAGGACAGGGTTCGAAGCCTGGAACCCAGATAAAAATCGATATTCTGTGCTGCCATTTTTTCCTGTATCCCCTGAATCCTGGAAGGAAAATTTATAAAATATGGATCTGTCTGTGTCATGGATATTCCTCTCTAATATTGGGCGTCAATGGTGGCGACCACCTTGTTGATGCGGTCGGCCACGGAAGCGAGTTTCAGGGCTTTGATCATATTGCCTTTGAGTTTCAGCTTGCCGGTCATCAGTGCTTTTTGGGAGCCCAGTTCAGACCGGGAAATTTTGGCAAAGACCTGGTAATCTCCGGTGATCCTGAATTCTGCCTTTGGGGGTTCCTGGGTGCCTGTGAGAACGGTCTTGAATATGCCCGCTTCAAACTGGAAGAACAGGAAATGGTTTTTTCCGTCCGGACAATTGGTGTAGATGTTGGACATGGACGAGGAGATGAAGTTCATTTTTTCGGGGCTCAGGTCTGCTTTCAGGCGTTTTTCAACCTCATCCCGCCATGGGCCACTCAGATAAGTCAACGCTGTCATTTATGCCTCCTTTTTGATGGGGTTAGGAATCTGCCGGAAGAAAAAGGCCGTGGGTCATGAGGCCGATAGTCTCCGACAGCATTTCATGGATATGGGTTTGATTGCCTTTGATATAGGTCTGGATGATGAACACCTTATAGATGAGAAAGAGAACCTGGGCGACCTGATCTGTGTTCACAGGTCTGAATTGGTTCTCTTGGATACCCTGGATCAAGATGGTCCGGATCATAGCAATGGAGTCCTGGTTAATGGCGTCAAAGGGGTCATTATCCGGGAACATGGGGAAGATGGATGGGTCATCCACCAGGAGTCTGTGGAGCGCCTTGTCCTCGGACAGATAATCAATGGCCTTCAGGCAGAGCACTTCAATTTTTTTTCTGGGATCGGCTTCCATGGTTACGGCTTTGGCCACCCGGTTCTGCCACCGCCTCAGGGCCCAGGAGACCATGTCCCTGTACAGGGCTTTTTTATTCTTTGCATAGAGATAGAGGTTGCCCTTGGTCATATCCAGTTCATTAGCGATATCTTCCATGGTGGTTTTTTTGAAGCCAAACCTGGAAAAAATCTTCAGTGCCGCTCCGTGGATGAGTTCTGGTGATTCTTTTTTTTTCATGGATTATGGGTCCCATGCTTTGCGTGGTTGAATAAATGAACAATCTCTTCATTTATTCATTAATAAAAAAGAAAGACGGATCTGTCAACCTTAATTTTTACAGGTGAAGTGGTGCCAGTGTGGTGGGAGTATCAGCTCACCTGGGAACACCCATAACCCGTCCGGGGCAGTCTGGGTCCATAATGAAAATTGCAGCCTTGGCTTTTTACAGGGCTTTGAGCATCATCACCTCTGCCAGCACCAGGGATTTGGAGTGGCTGGTGATGGTACCGTTGAGCTCAAGCACCGGCACTTTGTCCATGAATTCCTGGCGGGTGATGGCAATGCTGCCAAACATCATGGGCATGGAGTTCATGATAAAGGGCAAGCCCCGGATCACGGTTTTCAAAAAGGGGGCCACTATAAATAGACAATTATCGGTTTATCATGCAGCGCATTGAATATCCGCTGCTGTTAATAAAATAGATTGTCAAATCATATCATATTTGATAACGAATGAATCAATGTCCACCTGCTTAAAATATGACATTCCATTGGTTTTCCTGACTTTTCCCATACTGGAGACACGCCTTAATGGAAAGAGATGAAACGCTGCTGGTAAATTTCGCAAATAATTTTGCAGCCCAGGCGACCCGGCTGGATGATCTGGCAAAGCAGCTTATCACCCTTGCGATATTCAGCATTTCCTGACCAAAAGGAAGAGCGCCATTGAATAAGAGGCAAGATAAGGGATTCCTGGTACAGGAACACTTAATTTCAACCAGAAAACCCATCGGGTAAACCGGTGATTTTTAAGTTATATTATATTATGAAACAATTCCATTATCCCAAATTTTATAGGTGGCTATCGGTAGTAGCAGTGCTGCTTTTCGGTTCTCTTTCAATAATTGGAACAGGTTTTGTTCTTTATGAATATAAGAATGTTTCAAAGGTGCTCATTTTCCTCCCTGTATCTTTATTTCTGTCCATGTTTACACATATAGTATATGACTTCTTTCGAAGAAGAAATGATACCATTATGGTGGATGATTCAGCCATTCATGTGATTGGTAAAGATGACTCGAAGCACTCAATCCATTGGAATGATATTTATACAATTCATGAAAGGCCTCTCTCCCAACGTATGGATTTAAGAAACAGGTTTGAAGAGACATTACTGAAGATCGACTATCAATTAGTTGGATTCGATAACCTTTGCCAAATCATTCTATCAAAAAAAAGCGATTCAAATAATCCAAACCTGGAAAATAATTTTGTATCTTCATGGTTTATTAGAGGACTTTTCATTGCATCCGTTGTCTTCTTTGGGAGTGGAGCAATTGCTTCTTTTGTTGATGATCAATTTGACACCATGTGGGGTTTCGCCGGGTTCGTTTTGTTATCCATCATAGGATATTCATGGGAAGTCAAAAGGATTACAGTAGATGAAAATTCTGTTACCATTAAAAGTTTTTTCAAAAGAAGAACTTATAGATACTCAGATATCATCGATGTGAACCTGAAAAACGACAACGATGGTAAGGGTAATTTGATATCAACGGTGTTTTTGTTTTTTGGAGATAAAGAACCTGTCAAAGTCGCAGGCATACAGGGAGGAATTTTTGCGGTATATGAGTCAATTAAATCCGCCTGGGAAAAAGACCGGCAAATATTTACAAATGAAAAATAACAAGTTTTCATAGTTCCGAATTTAAAGACAAAACAACCGACACCCAGGCCTTTGTTCTGTGCAAAAGGAAATATATAAATCCGGATCAAAACAAGATAGGGTGTACCCACAATGGTAAATGGCGAATTTTCGCCATGCAGCAATTTTTATTATGGGTTTACAGGTGTTCCCAGGTAAAGGGAGTATCAGCTCACCTGGGAACACCCATAACCCGTCCGGGGCAGTCTGGGTCCATAATGAAAATTGCAGCCGTGGTTTTTTACAGCGCTTTGAACAGTGTCATCACCTCTGCCAGCACCAGGGGTTTGGAATGGCTGATGATGGTACCGTTGATTTCGAGCACCGGCACCTTGTCCATGAGTCCCTGGCGGGTGATGGCAAGGTTGTCTGCCATCATGGAAACCCGGGCCTTTATCTTTGATTTGCGTACCGCCGCTTTGACTACACTCTCCTCAAGCATCAGGCGACCGGCATCCAGATCCAGGATTCTGATTTCATTTATTTTAGCCATATCTTTTTTATCCTTTATCTTGTGAACGAGATCCCGATATTTTGAAGCGTATGATCAAGCACCCGGAAATCCCGGCGGTCCATGCCTTCGAAAATGGCTTCCATGCCCTGGTCGTCGTATTGGGCCGGCAGCGGCAGATCCACCGGGGTCGGATGTGCCAACACCTCTTTATACAGGGCGATCTGCTTTTCCATGTTTTCGATCTTGAAGTCGTTCAACTGGGCTGAAAAACCAAACATATGCCGCATGATAAAATAATCATACTGGTTGATGAGATTGAAAATCTCGATACTTCTCTCTTCAGCCGCGTCATCCAGGTTGTCCCGGTGGTGACTGCAGGAACTCTGACAGCAAGGGATTCCCAGGGAGATATTGAGTTCTGCCAGCAGAATATTAATCATGGTGTTGGCAATGCTGCCAAACATCATGGGCATATCTTTCTGGCTCATATCTGCAATGGTGGGCATGGCTGAATTGAGGCATTTTATCCCCGGGGTGATCAACTGCCCGAGCACCATGCCGAAAAGTGCTTCGGCCTGGGCCAGGGTGGCAAGGGCGGTCATGCTGTAGGGCCCTGTCAATCCACCAATGGGCATGGAGTTCATGATAAAGGGCAAGCCCCGGGTCACTGTTTTCAAAAAGGGGTCCACCATCTCGTCACTGACGGTCATGTAGGTGGAAACGATGCTCAAGGCCGCTCCAACCTTGTGCCCCTTGTCCTGATACGTCTTTAAATGATCATAGGCGGCATCGGACAGAACCGTCGGCATGATGAGTTTACCGTCGGCACTGGCGATCATGTCGTCGATGGCCTGGCATTCCACCCTGCCCCGGGTGGCCATGTCGTTTCGTTTGATACTGTTGCACACGTTGAATGAGGATTGAAGGCTGGTCAACAGATCTGTCTGCCCGTATAGGGTGGCCAAGCGTTTCATATCTTCGGATACAGGGGAACGGGGGCCCGTGTCGTCGACAATGTAGGCGGCCATGCCCCCTGTACCGAATCCCTTGGGCCAGAACGCCACATCCTGGCGGATGCGTTCCAGGCAAAGCTCAATTGTATCTGCCGGGATATAGATGCGGCCCATATCCTCGCTATAGTTAACCAACGCCGCCTGGTCCGACGGCATGGCATTGAATATTTTCCCTGCGGTTTTGGTGGAAATTGAAAAACCATAGGATTCGATGAGCATGAGGGCATCCTGCTGCATCTGCTCGTACAGGCCGGCATGGCCGAATTGTTTTTTTTCTAACACTTGTGCTCCATTCATCATGAAATATTTTATTTTTTTAATGTCGTCCTATTATTTTGGCGCGTCATAGGCCTTTTTCAACATCTTTAGCAGGGAGGCTGCCATCAGAAAGGTGATAACGGCAAAGGGAGCGCCTGCGATGATTGACGCCTTTTGAAGGGCCTGCAATCCGCCGCTGCCCAGAAGAACAAGGGCAAGGGATCCGATGAAGATTCCCCAGATGAGCTTCATGGGGGTGCTGGGTTCGGTCTCTCCTCCGGACATCTGCATGGCCACAAAGAAGGAGGCTGAATCAGCAGAGGTGATTAGGAAAATAACCAGGTTCAAAAAGACGACGACGCCCATCAGAGATCCAAGGGGATAGGTGGAGAGCAGCACATAGATGCCGGATCCCATGTCAGCCTTTAATGCACCAACAAGGTCAGCAGCGCCTGAGATCTGGGCATGCTGGGCTGCACCGCCCACAATGCTGAACCAGACAATGGCCACAAGGGTCGGCACCACGCACACGCCAATGACAAATTCGCGAACGGTTCTACCCTTGGAAATCCGGGCAAGGAACCCACCGCAAAAGGGGCCCCAGGAGATCCACCAGACCCAGTAAAACACGGTCCACCAGCTGAGCCATTGGCCCTTGGTGGCATTTGCATCGGTCCAGAAGGTGGCAAATATGAAGTTGTTGATATAGCTGCCCGCCGTCTGAACGGTGAGATTTAAAAGCTCGGTGGTCGGACCGCTGATCAAAATAAAGGCGCCCCAGCAAAAGGCGATGAGCACGTTGATGGTCGACAGGTTCTTGATCCCTTTTTCAATGCCTGACACGGCTGACAGGATATAAAGGCCGATGAGAACAGCCATGAATATCAATTGCCCCATGGTGCCAAGGCCCCTGCCGAAGATATGTTCGATGCCGGCGTTGGTGCTCATGATCCCCAGGCCAAGGGCCGTGCTGACCCCGGCAATGGTGGCAAAGGCGGCCAGAATTTCAATGAACCGTCCCAGCGGACTGTTGATGATCCTGTCTCCAAAAAGGCCGTACAAGGAGATGGAAACGTTCATGGGTTTGCCCATGCGGTAGGCGGGAAATGCAATGGCCAGGCCCACTAGCGCAAACACGCCCCAGGCATGGATCCCCCAGTGCATGATGCCGATCTGAATGGCGATGGGTCTTGCCGCCGGGGTGGCCGATTCCGCAAGATAGGGCGTATTCATGTAGTGCATGATGGGTTCACCAACGGCCCAAAAGGCATACCCGACCCCCACACCGCAGCTGAACAACATGGCAATCCAGGAAAAATAGCTAAACTCCGGCTTGTCCGTCTCCTTGCCTAACTTTAACGTGCCGTATTTGCTCATGGCGATGCCAAGGATGATGAACAGATAGATGGCCACGGAAAGGATGAAAAACCAGCTGAATTTGGTGGTGATCCAGGACTGAATTCCTGACAGAACAGCGTCAAAGCTCTTGGGGGAGACAAAGCCATAGACTACTGCAAACAAGGTCACGGCAGCGGTCACAAAGAAGATTACCGGGTCGTAGTTGCCAAGGAATCGGGTGAGGCCGTTTGTATTGCTTTTCTGTTGATCCACGTCCATGAGAATAGCATTATTTGACATAATAATATTTCCTTTAAAAGGTTTTTACGCTGGGTCGGTTGCGCAGTTCATGTTCCGGATATATTCTGCCGCATTAAGCGCTGCAATGGTCCCATCGTTCATGGCCGTGGTGATTTGCCAGAATTTTTTCTGGACAATGTCACCGGCGGCAAAGACACCGGCAAGGGAGGTTGTCATGTTATCACCTGCCTCAATATACCCCCGGTCATTCAAGGCGATGAGTTCCTTGAACAGTTCAGTCTGGGTGTCATGGCCCATGTACACGAAAATACCATGGATCTCTTTTTTAAAATGGTCCTCCTTTTTTGAGTCATAAAGGTGTACGGCGTTGAGTCTGCCGTTCTCCTCTTCAAGGGAGTCAATGGTGGTGGAGGTAAAAATCTCCACCCGACCCTTGTTTTTCAACAGATCCTTCTGGGCCTTGTCCGATGCAAAGAGCCGATCCATCTGTTCGATCACCGTAATGTGTTTCACACCAAGGGACAAAAGATACATGGACTCCTCAATGCCGCTGTTGCCGCCGCCCACCACAAGAACGTTTTTATCCTTGTATGCGGAACCGTCACATATGGCGCAATAGTGAATCGCTTCACACTCGGTATCCAGGGGCAGTTTCCTGGGGCTTCTGCCTGTGGCAAGAATGACCACCGGGGCGGTCAGGCACCCTTCGTCGGTCTCAACGGTCTTCATGGGGCCATCAAGATCCAGGCGGTCCACCTCAATCACCTCGCGGATCTCAACGCCCATGGCCGCCACCTGGTCCCGGACCGTTTCCATGAGATCCATACCACTGATCCCGGGCCGGGAAGGGAAATTCTCAATCAGGTAGGTGGTGTTGACAAGCCCCCCGCACACGCTTTTCTCAAGGACCACTGTTTTAAGGTTGGCCCGGGCAGCGTAGATGGCCGCTGTCAAACCGGCAATGCCCCCACCCAGGATGATGATATCATATTTGTTTTCCATGGTTTTTTCCAAATCAGGCCACCATTTTGTCCAACTGACGATAGGTTACATCCCCGCTCTTTTCGGCTATTTTTTCCCCATCCCTGTAGATGAATAAAGAAGGAATCCCGGTCACCCCAAGGGCCTCGGTGGTCTGGGGGTTTGTCTCCCGATTGATCTGAAAGTAGCGGATTCCTTTTCCCGCAGCGGCGGGCCTGCCGGAAAACTTGATCAATATTTTTTTCATGGCATTGCAGAACGGGCATTTGTCCTTGTAAAAAAGAACCATATTGAGCCCTGAAGCAATGGATGCTTCAAATTCGGTGTCCTGGATTTCTGTTATCATTGTGATTCTCCTGATCTTTTTATGTAAAACACCCACTGGCAAGGGGCACCCGGCAGGGGACAGATTTTAATCTGTCCCCTGCCGGGGAGAGCGAAACGTCCCTTTTACCAGATTATTCCATATCGGGGTAGATGGATTCCGCCTTTAATTCAAGCATATATTCCCGCAACTGGTCATAGAGTTCCCTGGCCTTTTCCGGATTTTCTTTGATGATGTTTTCCAATTGAAAGGGATCCTTCTTGCGGTCGAAAAGACTATCCATTTCAGGCATTTCCGTGAGGGATCCCGGAACACAGGTCCACTGGTTATCCTGCTGGGCCTTGATCTTGTCAAACATGGTCTGGGAATCTTCAACGCCTTCGGACACCTCGCCCTCTTTGATGTCAAACACTTCAAACATGGTTTTGCCACCGGCTTCGGAATTTTCCAGGGCCACGGGATTGAGCCAGTGTATGTAGGACCAATCCTTGTTAATGATGCTCCAGGACTGACCAAAGAAACCGGTGATCAAAAAGTCCCGAATATCATCGACCTCACCCTTTAGCAGGGGCCACAGGCTTTTTCCCTGCATGTCAATCCAGGCTTCCTTTGGAATATTCATCCACTCCATCATGGTGGGGGTGATGTCGATGTTCTGGACAAGGCCTGATTTGCGGGTGCCGGCCGTAAGTCCGTCCGCCTTGATGATCATGGGCACATGGACCAGTTCTTCGTAGGGCCATGGTCGGCACTTTCGGACAATACCGTGGCCGTGTTCGCCGTTTCCAAGGGGCTCCCCATGGTCGGACATCATCACAACCATGGTGTCTTTCTCAAGGCCAAGGGTCCTGATCTTGTCCAGGACTTTGCCCAGCCACTTGTCCACGTTGGTTACTTTTTCCGCATAAAGGGCCCGGATATGCTCCATTTCCCGATCCGTGTACACGTTGTCCGCATAGGTGGAGACGGGATTCCAGATCTCCTGGCCGTCATAGTCCGGATCATAGGGGCATTTCAGGTCGTCGTCATAGATGGACGGGGCATCCCAGGGCTCATGGGGATCAAAGCTGTCTATCCACAGGAAAAAGGGCTTATTGCGATCTGCCTCTTCCAGAAAACGAATGGACTGTTTGGCGATTTGGGCGACATTCTGATCAGCATCGGTTTTCCAGTACTGACGCTGGGCAAGGTAGCCCTTCATCTCGTCCTTGGAAAATTCAGACCACATCTCTTCCACCTGGTCGCCGTTTTCATCGGTACGATAGGCCGGCTTGTGATAATCATCCATATTCAAATGGTAGAGGGGGTCGCCTGCATAGTAGTGGTTGTCGTCGTCGTGGCCCCGGAGGTTATACACATAATCAAAGCCCCTCTGGTATCCATACTTGGGAAGGTGCATCACGGCCGTGTCCGTGATCAGGGCCGAGTAGGCACTGTACCGCCACAGAATATCGGCAATGGTGGTGTCGTCCAGTTCCAGGGGGGACCATCCCCGGTAGGGAAGGGTGTATCGCCCCGTGAAAAGCGCCCGTCGAACCGGTATGGTGGGCAAACCTTCGGAATACACGTTGTCCAGAACAACCCCTTCCCGGGCAAGACGATCGAAATTGGGGGTTTTGACTTTGCCGCCATAGCACCCCATGTAGTGCCACTGGAGGCTGTCGCACATGATCATGACCACATTTTTATTTCTTTTCTGCATGTTATTCCCTCTTCAATTAATGATCTATTCCGATTTTTACAAATCAAAATGTTGGTTTTTCCAGTTTTTAAAATCCGGTACCTGAGTTCTAAGGAAACACCGAATCCCTCATAATTGAAGAGAAGTATTTCAATAATCATACCAGCTTATTTTACAGCACGGTTTTTAACCCTATCACATTGTTATCATAGGCTTTTATTTTACGCCCCCCCTGCTTGATGAATGTATACCACAACTCTTCAACACGACACCTTTGTCGCCAAGCCTAACCCAACCCACCATAACTATTTGAAATTAAATAAAAAACAGACATACGACAGGATGGTCGTATTTTACGACATCATTTGTCGTTCTGAAAAGAGGGAGATTTAACCCGGCACGGGTTGGAGGAAGAGGCTTTATTTAAGATCGTGTTTTTTTAGTTTCCGCTGGAGGGTTCTCATGGTAATTCCCAGATACCCAGCCGTCTCTCCTTTTTTCCAGCGACAATGGGCCAGGGCCTTTATGATCTGTTTGCGTTCGTGGTTCTCCACGGACTGCAAGAGCCCGGGCCCTTCTTCCATATTTTCTTCTTCAGGGAGATTCCCGGCAATGGAGGGAAAAATATCTGCAAACTGTAATTTGCCAAGGGTCAGATATCGATCAATGACATTTTTCAATTCCCTTACATTTCCGGGCCAGGAGTAGGTCTCCAACTGCATCCGCAAGTGGGGAGGGATATCCCTTATGGCATCTTGGTTTTGGCGATTTTCCAGAAAGTGCTCGATCAACAGGGGGATGTCCCCGCTGCGGTCCCGCAAAGGAGGCATTTCCAAAGGGACAACATTGATCCGGTAAAAAAAATCTTCCCGCATCTTTCCCTGGCGCACCAGGTCCTTTAAATCTCTGTTGGTGGCTGTAATCAAACGAAAGTCGGAGGTCCGGGGTAATCGTCCGCCAATGGGAGTATGGCCGATGCCGTCCAGGCTCCTGAGAAGTTTTGTCTGGAAGTTTAACGAAATTTCTCCCACCTCATCAAGGAACAGGGTTCCCCCGTCGGCAAGATCCAGGTAGCCGGGCTTGTCTGCTGTGGCCCCGGAAAAAGATCCCTTGCTGTGGCCAAAAAATTCCCTTTCCAGAAGGCTTTCCGGAATGGCGCCACAGTTGACGGGAATCAACGGATGCTGATTCCTGGCGCTCAGGGCGTGGATGGCATGGGCAGCAAGTTCCTTGCCCGTACCCGACTCACCGGTGATGATCACGGAAGCGTCATTGGCGGCAAGCTTGAGGATCAGGTCATAGACCTCCTGCATCACATCGCTTTTTCCAATGAGCCGTTCCAGGCGAAACCGTTGCCCCATGGATGATTTGAGGCGACTGTTTTCTCTTTCAAGTTCCAGTTCGATCAACTTCTGGTCAGTGATGTCCGTCAGAAGGCCCTCAATGGCTTTAAAACCGCCATCCTTAGAAAAAATTGCCTGTCCCTCTTCCCGGACCCATTTATCCTCTCCCCGGGCCGTACGGATCCTGTAAATTAAGAGATATTTGGGAGACCAGATGGAAAGGCCATTGAGGACCGCCTTGTTCCTGCACTGGTCCTCTTCATGGACAATCTTTCTGAATGCCTTGTTTCGGATCAATTCACCGGGCTCATATCCCAGGAGGGGGATTGATCCCCTGCTGGCATACTCTATGGTCAGATCCGTGTCATTGGAACATCGAAAGGCCATACCCGGCAGATTATTGATCAATGCGGCCAAATCAATGTTTAACGCTTCATGCATGCCGGGTCCCTTCTACTTAGAGGTGGAGGTTAAGGCAAAGGAGATATCAAACCATGGGTAAAAAGGCAATCAGTCTTTTCCAACCATCTGGGCTGCAAAAGATTGAACTATTTTTTTTGTAAACGCCTTTGGATATGTTATCTTTCATGTGCTTCGTTTCAATCAAGGAAGAGAATCCATCTTCAAGGAGGCACCATGGAAACCCGTGACACCCGAAGATCATTCCTGAAAAAGAGTCTTACTTTCTCAACCGTTGCCGCCGGCACCCTGATTTTTCGCGGCATCGACAGCCTATGGGGACAGGTCATCCCTGGATCCCTGCCCGATCTTGTGGCTGTAAAAAATGGGGAACCCGCCGCCATGTTTGATGCGGCCATTGCCCGTGCCGGCGGCATGCAGCGCTTTGTAAACCCGGGTCAGACCGTTGTGATCAAGCCCAACATCGGCTGGAACCGGCCGCCTGAAACCGGCGCCAACACCCATCCGGAACTGGTAAAGCGCATCGTGGCCCACTGCGTGGATGTTGGGGCGAAAAAGGTGTATGTGTTTGACCATGCCGTGGATAAGGGTCCCCAATGCTATGAAAAAAGCGGGATCGAATTTGCCGTGAAATCAGCCGGGGGCATCATGGTGCCGGGAAGCCATCAAAAATATTTCCAGAAAGTCGACGTTCCCCACGGCGAAACCCTCAAATCCACCAGGGTGCATGAGCTGATTCTGGAGTCGGATGTCTATATCAATGTGCCGGTGCTCAAGCATCACTCCTCATCCGGGTTGACCCTTGCCATGAAAAACCAGATGGGCGTGGTATGGAACAGGGGGTATTATCATTTAAACGGCTTGCACCGCTGTATTGCGGATTTCTGCCATGTGAGAAAACCGGATCTCAATGTCATGGACGGCTACAGAGTCACCCTGCGCAACGGCCCAAGCCGGGCAGGAAAGGATGATGTGGTGGTCCGCAAGACATTGCTGCTCTCCAGCGATATTGTTGCCATTGATGCGGCTGCCGCCCGGATATTCGGTAAAAACCCCGAAGAGATCAACTACATCCTGTACGGCCATCGGACCGGTATCGGCAACATGGATCTTTCAAGTCTTAATATCGACAAGATCAACCTGACCGGATGACTGAACACGTACGAAACAGACCGACTCGGGAAAAACCAGGGCGGCCGCTGAAAATCAAAATAGCCACGATCCGTGCCATATCGGCAGCGGTCATGATGGTTTTGTTCATCCTCTTTTTCATGGATGTCCATCCGGCAACAACAGGGTTCCTGGGTCAAACCGTGGCCGGGTTTCAATTTTTTACGTCCCTGGTGGGCCTGGCTTCAGGGAGCATGAAAGCCACCCTGCTCTTTACGTTGCTTCTCCTGCTGTCCATGGTGTTTGGCCGGATTTACTGTGCCGTGCTGTGCCCCCTTGGCATTTTTCAGGATATGATGATCTTCCTTTCCCGGCGTTATGGAAAAAGAAAAGGCATTTATCCGAAACACCCCAAGAGCTATCCCTTTTTATGGTATGCCATACTGATGCTCACGGCCCTGCTCTTTTTCGCAGGGTCCCTTATTCTTATAAATGTTCTGGACCCTTTTTCCATCTTTGGCCGATTCTGCACCCTGCTGATCCTGGCGGTGCTGTCCGGGATGAACAATCTGCTGGTGTCTTTGACGGAGCACTTTCATCTCTTCATCCTTACGCCGGTCACTCCGGGCCCTGTTTTATGGCCCCTGTTCTTTATCACCTATGCCTGGTTGATCATGGTGACCTTCATGGCCTTTTACCACGGCAGGCTCTACTGCAACACCCTGTGTCCGGTGGGGGCATTTTTCAGCCTCTTCTCCAGGGTGGCCCTGTTCAGATTCTCCATTGACGAAAAGCGATGCACCGCCTGCGGAAAATGCGGAAGAATATGCAGGGCTGGCTGTGTGGATCCTGTTGGCGGAAGCATTGATCTGGCACGCTGCGTCGCCTGCTTTGACTGCATGGACGTGTGCCCGGAAAACGCGATCACTTACAGGGCACCCGCACTGTCTACCAGAGAACCGCTCCAAACCCGACGGCCCCATTCATCTTGCCCTGCAGTTCGGGGGGCAACCGCCCTGTCTGCCAAGGAAATGCCACAAGCCCTAATGAACAAAGGGGTTCAGAAGCGACAATTTCTCCTCACCTCCCTTGCCGCCGGGGGCGGTATCATGGCCCTGGGCCTGCCCCTGGGAACGGCCCTGGCCAGAATAACCTGGGAGTCCCCTGCCCTGCCCTTTCCTGTCACACCACCGGGATCCCTGGGGGTTGAACATTTTTCCCGCAACTGCGTGGCATGCCTGGCCTGTGTCAGTGTGTGCCCGGAAAACGTAATTCAGCCGGGGCTTACTGATTATGGCATGGCTGGTATCATCCAGCCCGGCCTTGATTTTACCAGGAGCCGGTGTGCCTATACCTGCCGTGCCTGCACCCTTGTCTGCCCTTCCGGCGCCATTCTTCCCCTCTCCCTGGAAAAGAAACAGCGCACCCGGATCGCAAGGGTGGTGTTCAAAGAGAAGAGATGCCTGGTCCATACCCATAAAAGGGATTGCGGGGCCTGTGCGGAAGTGTGTCCCACCCATGCGGTGCACACCATCAGGGAAAACAATATCCACCATCCCCGGCTGAAGCCCGACGCCTGCATTGGCTGTGGGGCCTGCCAGCAAGTCTGTCCGGTCAATCCCAAGGCCATCTATGTGGAGGCAGCCAGGGTTCACGAAACGGCAGCCCCGCCTTTTTTTCAGAAACAAGAAGAGAAAACCCCTGAGAAAGGAATGGGACCCGGGGATGATTTCCCCTTTTAAAGAAACCAATCAAGCCAACCCGATCCTTCTTCCCCCTATCAAGTTTCCCTAAACGCCCCGGATTTCTGAGTTTTTTATTGACTTCAAAGATTCACTTGGTCAATAACTATACTGACCAGTCAGTTTTAACCCCCAAAAAAAAGGAGGCATCCATGGAGAAAACCGGGATCAGGCTATATGGCTATCGTTGGATGGTATTGTTTGTTTACGCCTTAATCACGGCCATTATTCAGATCCAGTGGCTGACCTTTGCTTCCATTGCCAGGGAAGCGCGTATTTTCTACAATGCGACCGCCCTTGAAATCGATTTGCTTTCATTGATTTTCATGGGGGTTTTCCTGTTGGTCTGCATACCTGCCTCCTGGGTCATCGACCGGTTCGGCATCAAAGCCGGACTAAGGATCGGTGCCCTGCTCACGGGGATATTCGGCTTGATAAAGGGAATCCGTCCCCAGGATTACCACATGGTGGTGATCGCCCAGACCGGACTGGCCCTGGCCCAGCCCTTTATCCTCAATGCCGCCACCAAGGTGGCTGTGAACTGGTTTCCCGTGGATGAACGGGCCCTTGCCGTGGGGATCGCCACCCTTGCCCAGTTTGTGGGAATTATTATTGTCATGGTGCTGACCCCCTTGATGATTTTAACGGAGATCCCGGGCCAATATGACTTAAGCGGGATGCTCATGACCTATGGCATGGTCTCTGCTGCCGGAGCACTCTGCCTGATCCTTTTTATACGGGAAAAACCGCCCACGCCTCCTGAAATTGTTGAATGCCTTGACCCGCTCACCATGGGCGAAAACGTAAAAGCCATTTTAGACCAAAGGGATATGAAATATCTTTTCCCCCTGTTTTTCATCGGCCTGGGGGTCTTTAATGCCGTGAGCACCTGTATCGACCAGATCTGCCAGGCCAAGGGACTGAGCATCGAACAGACCGGTATCATCGGCGGAATCATGCTGGTCGCCGGTATCATCGGCGCCCTGATTCTCCCGGTTCTGTCCGATAAATTCAAAAAACGCAAATTCTTCATCTGCCTGGCCATGGCTGGGACAATACCGGGGATTGCAGGGCTTGCCTTTTTTACGGACTATACCCTGCTTTTGGCGGCCTCTTTTATTCTGGGATTTTTCCTTCTGGGCGGAGGTGCACCTGTGGGGTTCCAGTATTGTGCGGAAATCACCCGGCCAGCACCGGAATCCCTGTCCCAGGGATTATTGCTATTCACGGGCCAGGTTTCGGGTATTTTATTTATCCTTTTCATGAATCTGGCCGGGGTCGGGCCCGCCATGGTGACATTCCTGGGGCTGGTACTGGTGAACATGACCCTTGGGATACTGCTCAGGGAATCGCCGGTAATCTTGGCGGCCAGGGAGTCAAGCCATGATTCAAATGGATAAAAACCCGGAACATATGTTAAGGTATGCCTCTCGCGTAACCTCAACTTGCAGCCCTGTACTTAAGAGATGGTGATGCTTGAAAGTTACCTCAATTTTTAAAACATGCGGAGGAAAAATGACGGACAAATTAGATACCATTGCCCGGGCCATGGACCTGATCACAGACATGGCCATGGAACTTAATTTTAGGGGATGCGACGATACCCATCCCCTGATTCTAAAGGCCGGGGAACTGGTTCCCCGGCTCAAGGCAATGGCGGATCATGACCCGAAAAACCAGAAACCGGCAGCGAATACTCCCCACCCCCCGGCAAAACTGTATCTGATGACTGCGGAAGAGGTGTCGAAAACAAACCTGGAGGAGGACCTGGCCAAGGGGATTATCCCCGGGGAGGACCTGTCCGAGGCCGCCTTTACTTTTGAAAACGAACTCATGGTCCTGCTGGGGGACGAGAATGCCATGCCCATGGATACCTATTCCGGCATGGATGAACAAAAACTGATCGGGGTAATCCAGGCCGCAGTGGAAAACATTTGCCGACTGCGGTTGTAAATCCGATGATTGAACAGATATATGGCCAGGGAGTCAAGCCGTGATTCAACCGGCTAAATGGGGCCATGGGACCCGCCTCCCCATGAACGCCATATGGGGAGGCGGACGGTATTCATTCGAGTGCGAACGTCGATAAAAAACTAGAACGTGAGATTCATGCCAAAGGACAGAATGGTTGACTCGTTTTCCGTTTTAATGGTCACACCGCCGAGGGCCGGATGGGTGTAAACCAGGTCGGCGTCATCCCAGATGGTCCGGGCAAGGGCCAGGTTCACCTCCAGTTTTTTGTTGATCTGCCAGGAGATACCCCCGCATACCTGCCAGTTATCGGTGTAAAGCACTTCATAGGAACCGATATTGGCCATGTAATATCCGTTGCGGTCATTCCACAGAAAATCCGTATACACGGCGCCCAGGCTGGTTGAAATGAAATCGGTCCATTTGTAGGTCCCGGTGAGGCCAAAAGACTGGGTGTCCCCGGCCATGTCTGAAATATCCCGGCCCGACGGGTCTTCTCCCCAATCGGCATCCTCCTGGAACCAGTAGCTGTAATTGGTTTCCAGGTAAATTTTGTCGGTAAGGTCATATCCCAAACCCAGGCCCAGCATGGCGGGTAAATCCCTGGGGGTTTCGGTCCCGTTTTGCGCCATGAACATGCCGGTATCATCCTGGTTGACCTCGATTTCAAAATCCAGTTCCACCTTGGACTGGTACTGAATGCCGATATTCATCTTGTCCGTGGGGAAAAAATCCGCGCCAATAATAATGCCGGCACCATAGGCCATTTGCTCATAGTCCACGTTAACGGGGTTGGATACCGAGGTGCCCCCCACATTGAGCTGGGCAGTCATGCCGGCTTTAATAGATGTTTCAGCATCGATATACCGCATTCCCGCGGCAACGGAGACCCAGTCGTTGAGCTTGTAGGTGCCCCCCAGGGTCACGGTCATATAAATGGATTCGGCGTCAAGCCAGTCCCCGGAAAATCCGGTGATGGTGGCAGGAATGGTGCCGTTGACCATGGTGGTGCTCCCGAGCATGCCGGTGCCCAGCAGCTGGGTGGTAAAACTCCCCTGGGGGTAGTCCACCACCGCACCGCCCCCGGGAATATAAAATCCCCCCCACAGGGCCCATCGGTCCCGGTTGTATGCGGCATAAAGGTTGGGCAAAAACAGATCGTCCCCATCCTGTTCAAAACTTTTTTCACCGGCTCCGGCCCCCAGGTCAAAGGAATGGCTGGGCCGGCGCCGCATGCTCTGGTTCCCCAGGTTGACGGCAATGCCGTCGTCAAGTTCGGTGATACCGCCGGGGTTATAAATCACCGCGTCGGCCCGGTCTGTGGCCGCATTACGGTTACCGGTCCGCATCCACTCCACACTCATGTTGGACAGGTTGTCGATGTTGGCCAAGGCATCCGCAGCTCCCAGAAATGCAGATACAAGTATTGCCATACCCATTAACAATCGCTTCATAGATCCTCCCTGGTGGTGTTTAAGATGTTATTCTCCGGTCTAAAACGGATAGGTAAAACAAATGCTGGTCGGACCTGCCGATACATATAAATTGTCCAGCATCCCTTTCCCATGGGGTGTCCGACCGGAAACGGATTTGCCGTTGAACCGGTTGTCATACGCCTTAAGGGCGTCAATGGACCGGGTGGGCATGGTGAAAATCTGAAACTCGGCGACCAGCATTCCGCTGGCAAAGGTGACCAGGCCGTCCCCTCCCCGTCCGCCGTCGGCAGCAACAACAATACCGGCCAGGGCGTTAACTGCCCCGGCAATGAGATGGGACTGCCAGGATTTGCGTTTTTTCTCCCTTTGGGCGCCGGCCCTGAGGAGATTTTTGGCATAGGCCAATTGCGCTTGTAGAGAATCCGGTTGTGTCCCTTTATAGCCCCTTAATTTCTCTGCTGCGGAATGGGCGGTCAACGGATTCACGGCAAGGTCTACCGCTCCCAATAGCGAGGTCACGGCGCCCACCCCATAATCAAGGCGGTCTTCGTTCTCAGCCGGGTCATCTGCATTGTTGGACGAAGCCGCTACGCGGCGGAAAAAGCAAAAATAGTGTATAACTCCTATACTTGCCCAATACCGGGTA
>JAEINR010000080.1 GCA_016342325.1 Desulfobacterium sp. | reverse complement strand
GGGGCCGCCGAACATGCCCTTGCCTATGGAAAAAATCCCGGTCATCGCATCCCCCCAAATTCCACTTTATCCCACATTAAGTTGCCTTTTGGTTTCATCATGACAGCACCAGGATAGCTACTTTTCGGCCCACTGTGCCCTGCTTCAGATACCCGATTGTATCGCCTTCTTTCTTTGCTGCTCCAGGGATCAGTCCGCCGTAAGCTATGGTAGCCCCGGCACCATCCGAGTTACTCGAAAACAGAAAAGTTATTGGGTCCTCTGTGAGAGCAGCTGTGTCGGTTTCCGCCCGGACGGAAATCCGGCAATTTTTATATTCCACGCCGCTCGGCACCACGAGCTTATCCCACCCGGATGTCGTGTCTGTTCCGGCCCCTATTTCTGCCCAGAATGTTTCGTTTTCCGTTCCAGCGGCAACTGTTTTTCCGTTAACTGTAGGCAGTGGTTTTCTATCCATTATCTTTCCCTTTCCGATTTTCTCGGCTTGAGGCTTCGGAGTGAAGCCTTTATTGACTTATTGGTGATTGGACTCACTATCCGGCCAAGCCCTTTTCTCTTGATAGTTTCGTTGAAATCCCGGACATCGGCCATGAGGTCGACATAATCCTTTTTCGAACGCTCTCTCTGTGGTTTAGAATAAAACCTTTTGAACCGCTTGTTGATGTCGCTTTTCTTTCCCTTGAACCGGTTTTGTTTCAGGTACTCCTTCCATTGAACTTCTCTTTTTCCGGCGATCCCAACGGGATTGAAAGACAGAAACCGCATGACCATATCGATGGTGTCGGCCTTGAGTGGATCGTTCCCCCAGAACACCGGGGAGCCGGACCTTGTGGTGACACCTTCGGAGTTTTCCCGTAGGCCCCTTGAGATGTTCTGAGCAAAAGCAGGAGCCATCTTTTCGAACCCCTCCCGATAAAACCCCTTGGTAATATTGTCCACACCCTCGAAAACATCCCCGACAACCGCCCCTGGAGCCCCGAAGATATCAACGAACTTTTCAGGAACTCCAAACCGTTGAGCAAGAGAGCCTTTCAGAGAGACCCCGACAAGTCCGGCGGCCCCGTACCGCATGAAGGTTTCTGAATCCTCCCCGAGCAATTGCTTTACAGCGGAGATAACCATTTCTTCCGGGTCATCACCACCAAAGGCATTTGAAATGGCCTTGGCAATACCTATGGGGACGGTCGCACCGATTCCACCGATGACGGCAGGAGAGAGAGCCATCCAAAGGGCAGCCCCGTAATCTTTTTTCTTGAGCCCCATGGCGGCCATTTCCTGAATGTAGTTGTGGCTGAAGGTCTGAAACACGTAACTCATTTGGAGAACCCGGGCTCCCACATTCTTTCCCCGCATATGGTAGGGCCGGTTCGCTTTCCCGTATTCACCATGGGCATGATCGGAAATATCCTTCGCCTTTTCCATCATCTTTTCGTGGTCCCATTTGCCCGTGTTCTGCTCCTTCATGGCGAAGTAGGCCGCCGAAATTGACGTTGCCCGGTTTATCTTCTCGGTAACGCCGAACATCCACATTGATTTTTCGAGGAGCCAGGACCAGCCTTTGCCAAGGCGGGATTGAAGGGCGTCGAAAGCCTCGCGGTTGAATTTTGGCTCATCCCAACCGCGTTCGCTGATCTCGTCGAACACTTGCTTAACTTCACCCGTGGCTTTACCTCGCCTGTGATCGAGGAGTTGCTTTCCTGCTTTTCCGACGTGGACCAGGGCCTTATGGAGAGGAACGCCCCCTCTTGAACTCATGACTGCAGGTACAGCCATTACCATGTTGGTCATATTGACCGCAGGAGAAGAAACTCTAAATCCAAGGTACTGCCAAACAGCAACACCCTTGAGCGCCCCGATAAGCCGGTCCGTTGCCTCTTCGTTTTTGAGAATATCTTGCAGGAGGGTCGTGGTGTCCGCATACATCTTATTTTGCCTGGCCGGATCGATTCTTCTTTCTTTGACCATGGCTTGCCATTCCTGCCAGAGACTTACCTTTTTCTGGGCGAGTTCCTGTTTGATCTTCCGGGCCTTGGTTTTATCGCGCCAGTTGACCCCCAGTTTTAATTCCTGCGACACTTCGAAAATTCTTTTTTGCGTCCTCTCAAGCTCATTGGGAGATAAAGGTAACCACAAACCTTTTCTAAGTTCCCCAAGTTCTCTCCTTAATTTTTTCTTATCCACTTTCTGTTCCGGGGTTGACAAATCTTCGCTTTCGAGTTTCTTCTCAAGGTCGGCAACGTCCCCGTTCTTTGCCTTAAATTCCTGCCAAGAAATATCCTGGCCAGAGATGATCTTGATCCCGTTTTCGGCAATCTGTTTTTTGGCATAACCTCCGGCGGTTGCCTGGGAGAGTTGAGCAATGGCGATGTGGGGATCCGTTTCATACCCCTGGGCAACGTCAAGCCCCTTTGCTTCGCTTCTGCCGATCATCCGAGCCCGGGAACCGTGAGATTTTAAAACGGCGTCGTATTCCTTGACAAAGGCCTTGGCGAACTCAAGCTCGATATTGTGCTGCATCCCGGAGCTTTCCATCAGGGCCTTGGTGACCCTCTCTTCAAACTCTTTCAGGTTTTCAGGCTGGTTTTCAAAGGTGTACCTCGGCATGAACCCCTTCTCGTCAAGCTTGGGGTCATATTTCCCTCCAAGGGCTTCCATGGGAGCATCCATCCAATCTTGGAGCCTTGACCCCTCTACGACTACCTGACCCTTTCTGACCGCCATCTTTAACCCGAGATCTTCCAGGGTTCGGTATTTGTGCTCTGATTTGACACCTTCCAAGGCTCGGTTGAATACCGCCTCCTGGGCAAGGAGGGGAGACAGGGATTGAAATACATCCTCGGAAAGCAGGCCTACTTTTTCGGCGGTCACCGTGTAACCTTTTTTCTCGTAAATATTGCGGAACCCGTCCATCTTCTTCTTGGAGTCAAAGTACCGGTTGATATTGGACTTACCTTTTTTCTTGGCGAACAGCTGCCACTCTCCGCTTTGCCGGAGCCTAGGGAAATAATACCCGGTGTGGTCCCCGAGCATCTTCTGGGCGACTTCAAGGGAGACTTTCACAAAACCGTCTTGTGTGGGCATTGTGATTTGAGGGAGAGGCATCCCGGCTTGGTCATATTTTTTTATGACATCTTCCATGCCTTCCGCAAAATGATAGTAGTTGTTCAGGGCGATCTTGCGGAATGATCGGAGTGCGGCTTTACCTGCATCGGAAAATCCGGAATTATCGACTTCGTGGTTGATGGCGGTAATCCGAGCCTCATGTTCTTTCTCGAAAGTGCCGATACCGGTTCTTTTGCCTGCGGTGTTCTTTTCTGTCCAGGCGACCCACTTGTCGCCTTCTTGCATGACTTTGGGGCCGATCTGGTTGATGTCGTTGTGGCGGAGATATTTCTTTACCCGGGCGTATTCGATTTTACTTTTCTTCTCAAGCTCGGAGATATCGGAAAGCATGGAATGGTCGCCTTCCTTCCAGAGGTCGTTTTGCTTCATGAACTTGATGTCTGGGCCCTGGCGAATGAAGTTGTACAGGCGGCCAAAGGCACCGCCCATTTTGTCGGCATTGTGGAGAGGTGAGCCAAAGGTTAAGGCTGCTGCGGACAGATCGTCCTTGTAGTTCTTGCCTTTATCTTTGCGGTTCTTGAAAACTCCTGTCAGGAAGTCTTTTGCGGTGTTGAAGGAGAGTTTAATCTCTTCGTCGTATGGGGTTGTGTCGGGGTCTACTGTGGAATACTGGATCCCACCATCCTTCGCCGTACCCGCCGGCCGATCGTAAACCCGCCCACTCTCAACCTCCCGAGCAATCCCCCGGACCGAAGCCTGGCCCAGGTGCAACACGGCATCCAGAAAATCGGCGATCTTTTGGAGGGTTCGGCCCACCGTTGTTCCCCGGAACTGTTCCCGGTCTGCAAGGTATTTTGACAGGAAGTTCGCCCGGTTTTCCCTCTGGTCTTTGACGAGCTTGAACCCGAGCTTGTCCTTTGAGTCCAGGAGACGGATTCTGGCATCCATGGCGGCTTGGTCGGTTTTGGTGATCAGTCCGATATCTTCCAGCCAATGCTCCACCTCATGATCCATGGTCTTGCCGTCAGCCACACCTTCTACGAGTTCGATTTCGTTGTTCTGATATTTTCCGGCAATAACCCCGGCTTGGTCCATTTTCCCGGCGTCCATCGTGTAGAGATATCGGCCCTCGGCCACCTGGTGGACGCTCTTGATTTTGAGCCCTGCGCCGTTCTTGAGGCGGACTGATACTGATCCGTCATCGTTGAGGGTGACGGTTTGGCCTTTGAATCGATTTTGGATGTCTTGGAGGGTTACTGCTTGCCCGGGGGGGATGGGGCGGGTAGAGTAAAGCGCCTCCCCCTTATCGGTCTTCTTGACCTTGATCGCCTTAAAAAACCGACCAAAGGCATCATTGACTTTTACCTTTTCGGAATCGGTCAGGTATGGATAAAAATCCCTGGCGGAGAAATCATCATTAAACATATTCTCTGCCATATCAGTGGTGAACCCAAGCTCATCAACGATGTTGGCAAGATAATCATTTGAATGGCCCTGCTCTGCGAGCTTATCAATCGTGTAGCTCTCGAAAACCCTTGCCGATAATTCCGCACCCGTATTCCAATAAGGCTTTGATCGCTTTCTATCCAGCTTTGCGGATCTATTTTCGATCTCCGTTGCTTTATATGCGGTGACAATGCCCTTGAAGGCATCAACCATTTCTTGCCGGATCTGTTTGTCTTTCCCTAACTGAATCGGCCTTTCGGAGAGGAAGTCTCCTGGATAGTTCCTGCTCCTGGAAAAATAGTTGTCCAGGGCATGCCACCATTCATGAGCAAGGGAGCCCGCGCCTTCTTTCTTGGTGAGGTTGATCACGACCTTGCCGGGTTCGTAATGGGCGGCGGCGGCATTCTTTCCACCGCTTCCTCTTGCGCCAAAAGCAAGCCCGAGCTCCCCGTTGAGGGAAATTGCTTTTGTGGGGATACCCAAAATATCGGCAAGGTCAGAAAGGGCATCGAAAGCGTTATTCAACGACATCTGCCGTTCTTTGGTCTTGGACACCCAGTTGCCGAATTCTACCCCTCTGAATCCAAAAGCATCGCTGAACATTTCAGGGGTTACATCTTTACCTCCCCGGTAATCAGTGCCGACCCGTTCCTCATTGGATTTGCGGCGGACATCAGGGGTGTATTTGGCTTTTTTGAGGAGATCAACGAGGTCATCGTAATTATTTTCGAGATATCCCTTTGCCTCTTCTGTGGTGTTGAAGCTCTTGAGGTCAAGGGTATTGCGGCCTACTTTTTTGCCTATCCATTTTTTGCCGGGATCTTTTCTATAGGTGTAGAGCTGAAATTTGACCTTCTTCCCGCCCCTCCCTTCCCCTTTAAAGCTCTCATAGTTTTTGACAAAGTTGTCTATGGCTTCTTGCTCAGTCTTGCCTTCGGCGAGCACTCTGGGCCAGTTTGACCAGCCCGTTGCTTTGGCTTTCTTTTCGACTGTCCATTTTGTGACATTCTTTTCCCCTTTGTAGACAGCGTAATGGTGTTTAGCCAGAGTGACACCCTTCAAAGATTTACCGTGGCCGACAATAGAATAAAGCTTTGCTCTACCCCCGATAATACCGGGGATTCCTGGGGAATCTAAGACCCTGCCTTTGAATTTATCTTGGCCGAGTCGATCATTTAAAAGCTTTTCAGAAGTTGACCGCAGCAATTCAACCTGTCTTGACCATTCTTTTAACTTCCACGACTGCCTTGGCTTGTTCGGGATCTCGTCCCGCATGGCTCGGATGGCACCGACAATATAGGGGTCAACGCTTTTTTTAAGTAGGTCGTCATACTTGGGTTCAGGGAACGTTTTTGACAGCGGGTGTGTTGCGGTATCGAGATTCTTTGCGTCCTCAAGAGATGTGGCGTAATCCTTTCTTGCACCGCCTATTTTTTCCCCGAAATCTTCTATTTTTGTGGCGGGTTGCTCCGAAGGTTTTCCGGGGATGTCCGAAGGTTTGGCTTTTTGTCCCGAAACCTTCGCTCGCCCAATCCAACCACCATCAACCTGAACCGGCTCATGGGTCTCCTCGGTCTTGGCTTTCTTAATGGCCAGCTTGGCCCCGCTTTCGTATTTATAGGGGGTTCCGGCGTTGGTGGTGATATCTTTTGATTCCGAACTTACTTTGGGTGCGTTCGGAGCCTTAACTGCCTGCTCCGGCTCAACTTTCTTTTTTGACGGCTGCTTGACAGGCTCAGGAACATAAACAATATGGTTCGTCTGTCCCCCAAATTGAATCCCGCCCTCCACATTCTCCGAAGTATGCTCCCTGGGATCGTCCAGGGGGTAGATTTGCAATTCCCCGTTGCTCTGCATCTTCTTGAGCTTGGCGTCGAACTCTTCGCGGGAGGTATTGGGAAATGATTTACGGAGGTCTGAAATCATAACCCGGGTACTCCAGGCGCCGGCTATTTTGTGAGCGGCGGTTTGAATATCTTGAGGTGTCGATCCGGGTTGTTTTTCCGGTTTGACCCCCAGGGTACTTTTTGACTTTCCCGGGTCAATCAGGGTCAACCCCTTCTCTCCCATCCTAGCCTTTTTGCCGTCAAGTTTCTCGATAATCCACGACTTGCCTACCCGTTGCAGGAGCTTACCGGTGAATTCTTTCTTCTTTTTGTTTTGCCAGCGGACAGCGTCGCCCTGGGCGAGCTTCTTTGGTTCCGGCTCACTCTTCACGGTTTCCATGTCGGCCTTGATCGCCTCACTCAGGTTGTCGATTCGGCTTTCGAGGTCGTCTATTCCGGCTTGAGATTTGGCTTTTTCTCCTTCGGTGGGCTTGGTCCCGGCTTGGTCCCGGCTTGGTCCCGGCTTGGTCCCGGCAGGCTGCCCGATATCCGGCAGATCATCGAACGGCAGGGGGTCGCCCTTAGTCTTTTCGGCTTCTGCCCGGATCTCTTCAAGGTCTGCTTTGATCAAATCCGGATCAGGGAGCACAACCTCATCCTGGGTGGCCTCGACTTGTTCGGCAAACTGAGCTTGCAGGGCAGCAAACTCTTGATCTTCCGCACTCAACCGGTCAACCTCGTCTTGCTGCTCCTGCTGGTATACCTCCTCCTGGGCGTACAGGTTCGCCATGGCTTCGGCTTCATTCACCACCGGAGCCCCCGGCACCATCTCGCCCTTTTCGGGGATCGGGGCAGGTTCGGGAATAGCCTGCTCCATAACTACCGGCTCACTCACGGGGGGAGGAGGAGCAAGTCCTGGGGAGGATGCCAGGACTTGCTCGGCCCCCGGGGGAGTCGCGACCGTCTGCTCCGGTGGAGGAGGAACCGAAGCGGTCGCTGAAGATGAATCCCCGGCGTCTATGATTTCTTCTATTTCTGCTTTGTTTTGTTCGTCGGCCGCATCGGAAATGGCAGGGTCGGTGCTGGCCGCATCTTCGGGGCGAAGCAAGCTGTTTGCTTGAGATACGACACCACCCCCCATGCCGCCCATGGCCCCGGCTGCCGCAGCTTCAAAAAGCTGGCCCATATTTTTCTTGGTGAGGAACTGCTCGTCGGTGTTCACCACGGTATTTAAGATGGAGAACACTTCCTGCCCGGACTCCTGCAAGGCTTCCTCTGAACTCCCTTTCAAGATCTCCAGGGCGGCCTTTTTGATCGTTCGGCCTTCACCCCGGGTTACCGCCCCGATAAATTCATCAATGAGCCTTGCGTTACCCCCGGTGTATTCCAGGGCGGTTGCCAGGACCCCAAATCCAAGGGAGGATAAAGGAGCATCAATACCATGGGTTTCGAGGAGGTCCGCATAGTTGGATCCAGCTTCCATTGGGAGGACCGCTGCGCCCATTCCGGATTTTCCGGCAACGTTCATGGCTTTTTTGGTGATGGCGTTTGAAAGTTTGGCCATGGCCGCATCTTTCAATTCTGCCTTGATAACCCCGCTTGCAATCTGCCTCTTGACGCCTTCCTCCGCCATTTCCTTGATAGCTTTCTTGAAAACGGTCTTTGCTGCAACTCCGGCCACCCCGGCCCCCGTAAGAGTTCCTGCGGCGGCGGTAACCATGGAAGGGAAAAGGGAACCAAACACGCCTTGCGCCCAATCTACGGCAGAACCCGGACCTTCAATATCTCCAAGTTTCAAGGTCGGGTTAACAAAAGCCTCATCCACATTGCGCTTATAGCCTTCCATTCCCCAATCTTGGATGGATTGACCGACTTTCTCCGCACCTATTTTTTTCAGGAGAGAACCGGCAAGGCCAGTAGCGCCATAGAAAGACCCCTGTGTAGCATCAAGGCCGCTTTCGAGCCCACGGACCGTATCTCCCTTGGTCTCAAGGTTGAACTGGCGCTCCCGGGCAAGACCCTCTTGCCGCTGCCATTCCGTTTCATCGACCCCGGACAGCAACCGGGCGATCTCTCCCTCGTCAACTCCGGCGGCCCTGGCTCCCTCAAGGTCATAGTCGGGTTTTTCCTGGGCGAGTAGGTCTGAAATCTCTGAATCTTGGATCCCTGCGGTTTTGGCTCCTGCGTAGTCGTATTTCATAAACTTCTCTGTGTTATTTCTTGGATGGATTTCAGAATGGAATCGATGTCTGCATTTTTCGGAGAACTTCCTTCTGCTTGCTCAGATTTATTCGGGTTGAATATCCCTCCCTGCCACTTTGCTTGAGGACGAGCAGGGTTCTGCATTTTCTCCAAGGCTCGGTACTGTTCCTCAGAAACCATCACTGGTTCTCTTTTGTCTGGCAAGAATGCGTAATACTGGGGCATGCCGCGATTGTCTTTTAGTGTCCTGAGTTGTACCTTTCTGATATTTTCAAGGATAGCCGGATCCACTTCCTTTACTGCCGTTCCGGTAGAGGTCGACTGCGCGACGGGTTGGTTCCTGGTCTCCTCCTGGACCTGATGCGGGCTCTTGTTGAGAAAATCAGCCGCCGCCACCCGTTTTTCCCCTGGTGCCGGCGCTCCCCCTGAAGGTGCGGGCGCTGCAAAGCTCGATGCGGCTGGTGCCGGCCCCTGCCCGGAAACAATTGGTTGCCCCTGGCCCTGGCCGCTCCCTTTGTACGAGCCAAGGTGAACCTGAATGCCATAATCGTTATTTGACCCCCATTTATCTTTAGTCATAACCCGCTTACCCGTGGTGAAGTTAAACCCAGACCGACCAATCATCTTCAACATCTGCGGGTCAGGCTGACCTTCCTTGTTAACGGGAATTGTGAAAGATCCTGTATCCGGGTCAACCTGAACCCCCATCCCGGAAAGCCGAGAAGAAAGGTCTTTCATGGCGTTTTCGGCTTGGAACTGCTGGTCTTTTACGCTCGGGGTGCCGCCGTTTTGCAATTTTGCCAGCTTGTTTTTTTCCACAAGCATCTTGAGCTGATCCAGGGAGCTTACCTTTCCGCGCTGCCCCTTGTTGTAATCGTAGGTTTCTGCCACTCGGTCGTCCGCTACCTTCTGCCGGGCCTGGTTTGCGATCCGATCCGCGTCGGCCTGACCGTCTAAAACGCCCTGCCGGGTGCGCCTATCAGAAACCCATTTATCATTCTTGACTTGCCGGGCCTGGTTCGCGGACCGATCAAAAGATTCCCGATACTGCTGGATAATCGGCTTCATGGCCTTCAATTCATCAGTTGTGACATCATTCTTGGATATCCAGCTTGAAATACCCTTCTCGGTGTAATCTCCCATTTGGAGAAAACTCGGACCTAACTCGTCAACCCGCTCCGCCACTCTGTTGGCTTTGATTTTACTGGCAAGGTTTGAAAGTTCTCCGCCAAGAGTGCCGGAGGTTCTACCTTTTGGGAAAAAGCTCATTACCACCACCCCCCTTCTCTGCCGGAATTTAGGAGATCCATAATCCCACCCGCAGTTCCGACGACCTGCTTGATATCGCCTACCGTTGACCCTTCGTTCTGATCAACTCTCTGCTGATTGATAGCAAGACCTTTGCTCAGAGCCTCGTCTCTATACTTTCGCTCATCCGCATCTCTTGCAAGCTGGTATATTTTGTTGAAATATTCCTTTCCTGCGTTGGATGGGTCAGTTAATGTGGCCGCCCCTAAAGTTCGCCCGGCTGTGTTTGTCGTATTATCGAACCCCTGCTGACCCCAACCGCCAACTGTTTCCGCTGAACGCCTGTTGACTCCAGGAACAAAAGAAATATCCTGCCCCATGACTTTGAAAGAAACAGGCTTCCCCATGCCGGTTCCTGTGGCAAACTGTTCAATGAGGGAATCAAGGGTTCCGTTTTGTTTGTCGGTTGCGCCCTGGATGGTGTCCTGGTATGTTTCCCCTGCTTTTTTCGTATGAGCGGCGCTGTCGAATATCAAATCCTTGAGGCTCTGGGTGGTTGCTTCTGGTGTCTGCTCGCCGGGATCAACAACCTTCACGGGGTCAACCACGTTCCCGGTTTCGTCAATATTCACCGCATCGCCTTCGTTATCGAGGAGCTGGTTGGCGTTGTCGTCGGTATTGGCTGGTTCTTTCGGGGTGTAATTAGGATAGACAGTGCCCATCACGTCTCGCCAAAGGTCTGCGTTGAAGTCGGTCGTGCCTACAGGTGTCCCCTCTTCTGAATCTATCTCTACGCCACTATCGTCGTCTGCTCCAGCAAGTGTTTGGAAGTCGCTAACCGCTTGCTCTTGCTCCTCCCCTCGTAGATTGTTGAAGTTGTTAACGCCTTCTTTCACGTCTTTCTTTTCGTCATCTGAAAGACCCGGGTCATCCAATGCTTGAGCAAGAGACTTAAGCCCTAACGCCACTGCTGTGATTGCCGCAACCGTTGGGGTGCTTGCCACGGTGAGCCCTATTCCTATTTTAGATAAGAGACTTTTGTCTTTAAGCTTGCCCCATCCTATAGATAGGTTTGTTTTTAAATTCGCAAGTGTTTTTTCTGCGATACTCAGATCGGCATCTACAACACCAGTAAAATTACCATCCTCGTCAACATGACTTTGAGGACCTGAAATCCCAAGGTTGAATTGACCACCACCACCACCACCACCAGTACCACCACCTGTGCCACCACCAGAAGGCCCATCTCCACGATTCCCAGCTCCAGCATCGTTTCCATCATCGGATCCCCCCCCAAACCCTTCAGTATCGCCATTATTATCTTGATCATCATAACCGACAACCAACCCCATCCGAAACCGATAAGGCAACTTCGTAGCAAGCAACGAATTGAATCTATCAAACATCATAATCTCCTTTGGATAAAATTCAGGGCGTAGTATGGCGGGAGCCATGGGACATTGGTTTGAGCTGGCAGGCTGTACGAGTGGGAATGGGACCAGTCATTATCTCCATGGTGCTGGTCGCTCATCCCGATCAGGGTGGTAGGTCTGCTTTGACTTAAGTGGTTATGAGGGGCCGAGTGTGTAACTGTCCCGTTCAAAGCCCCTATATCTACGGTGTTGTCTCCGCTTGAGGCAATCGCCTCATGCCCGCCGATGCAACCCCTTACAAAGCAATCCCTCAAGTCAACGGTTCCGTTCTCTCCAGTACACAGATCCCAGCCAACCGGGGGGATATTTGACTCCCACATTGCAATCATTCCCTCCAATGGGTCGAATGCTGTTGCCGCTGATTCCCATATGGATAGCAAAAATGTTTTTAGTTGGTCTGTTACAGATAATTGCAACACATCGCTATGCCCGCCACCTGACTGCTCGTATTCGTTATACCACTGAGCTGTGCCGGTCCTAGTTGAAGTTCCACCCCTATGCGTATGTTCTCCAGCGGATGCAAGCGGAAGATATGCCGATCTGTTTACATGCCCTGGAATAGCGGAAACCCCGAGGTAATTTTCCCCGGTAAAGATATTGTCAAGCCCGGCTTGATTTTTCGAGCTGAGGACAATCCCTCCTGCGGGTATTTCGTGACAGGCTTTTTGGGCCTTAATTAAGGAAAGTGTGTCCTTCTCAGGGATAAAAATAGCGGATACATATGCGTGTTGATGGGAACCTGTAAGTGCATCCCATATGTAGGTAAACGTTCCACCGCCATTCAATGGGAACCTGTCATTCACGCCACCACCATGGATTCCGCCCGCTCCAGTGCTGCCGGAGTACGTTACCGGGTTATTGCCTCCGCCGCTATTCCCTGGGAGGTACGTACCCCCAGCACCGATTATCATTCTGTTGTTGGCGGACGCGAAACTTTCCCACCCCTCGGGGATGGCCGACCGGGTGAAAATGATCAGCCCTGCCGGAACTTTGTACCTGAAATGCTTTCTGCCTAAGAAAAGTCTCACCAGTCGGCCACCTCACCAGTGAGCTTGCACTGGATTTCAAACCCGATCAGATAGGCGTCCTGAAGCATTGTATCGGCTCCGCTGGTATTCCGGAATATTTCCCACTGGATCATATCTCCCAAATGGACTGTGCCACCCACAGTTAATTCCGAGGAGGGGGCGGAGATCTCTAATCCCCCGTCGATCAAGAGAGGCGTGGAGATATAAACAGGTGTTCCAAGAGTCTTATCAAGGGCTTCCCCATCGGTAATAGCTGCAGCCTTAAACCCCCATTCAACCGTATTCCCGGGAGACGCTCCTGGGGCATTTGACCAAAAAGCCCGAACCTTAACCGGTCCACGGTCCCATCTTTCCGGCATCGTGAATGTCACCTGGGCTCTTTCTTCCGTTGCGCCACTGTCAAAAGTGAGGACATCGAGGTTTATTTTATTTACGGTATATTCTGTAGCTTTCGGAGCGGCTCCATTGGTTATGCAAGGGGTCATCCCCCCAGCACCGATCCATATAGTATCGTAGGTGTCACCAAGGGCAAACTGGAGAGATTCGGCTGCCCCGGGATCCAGGACGACCATCTTCAAGCCGTACCCCGGAACGGCTTTACCTTCGAGCCCGCCAACGGTCTGATCATCTGCCGAGATTATAACCCCTGATCCAGCCGCAATGGATGAAATGATTGCATCCTGCGCGGCCTGTTTGAGTGCAAGGGAACCCATCCCCATTCGACCGGCAATCAGCTCATTCAGCCCGGCGTAAAGCTTCGCAAGGTCTATCTGCAAAAGCTCTAGAATGCACTCGCTGACAAGGCGACCTGCATAAACTTGTTTTTCTTCTGCCACTGGCTTCTCCTAATTCATCATTGAAACAAAGTCAGCGAGTAGATCCCGGTACGGCACCCCCTCGTCTTTACTGTAGCTTTCTGAACTCTTGCCGAGATTTGCCACCTGTGTGAGAATCTGAGGGATAGTCATCTGTAACTGAGCGCCCTTCATTTCTGCATCATAGGCTTTGTCGGAAACATCTTTTGCGACGGCGGCCTGGCTTTGCCCAAGGGCGTCGGAGGCCACATCACTTCCGATCATGCCTTTCTGTATCATCTGTGCGACCACATCGTTCTGATTTCGATCAAGAACCTGTTTGCCTTCGGATTCCGCTGAATCTTTGGCCCCCTGGACGTATCTCTCAATGTTGGCCGGCATGTCTTTAAGGGATGTTTCAAATCCAGGCATAACAAGGCCCATAATCTGATCAATCACCTCCTTGCTAAGACCCGACGTGCTGCCTGATTCCGGGAAAAGATCGGGCCTAAAAAGCTCCTCGTCTGGAGTTGGAATGTTATAACTCTTCTTTCCGTCAAACGCCTCGTTCACCGTGGCTTCCCACCCTGCGCCATAAGATGAGTCCCACTGGTTTTTGATGTCGGGCGAGATCCGGGCGAGGTCCATGGGGTTGGTCTGAGCGTTAAAAGTTATAGGGTTCAACCCCTGGTCAGCCCAGTTATTCCCCATGTATGACCCTGCACCCCCGGTGTTCGTTAGGACACCATTGGCCCAATTGGAAGCTGTCCCGGCTGGAGTACTATTAATCCAGGAGGTGTAATCTCCCATGAAGTTATTAACGTCTTTCATCTGCTCTCCTAATGCGGAATCGGTGTATATTTTATAAGGCCGCCATCCACAAGGACCTCTCCAGAGCGGATATTTTTGACCTGTACTTTTACCTTGACGCTGCTTGCTTCTATATTCAGAACCCGGCCCAGCGACGTTTGAGAGCCATCAACAGGAAATATGGCATCCTCCACAAGGAAGGTCGCATCTTCGATCAGGAGGCCGTCAAAAACAGACAGCGTTACGGGGAATGTGAGACAAGGAACAACTTCTTGACGCTCCTTAAAAATGGATACCTCAAGCGTTGCTCCCAGGTCGGCATGGGCCATGGGTTGAAATTCGTTCAGTTCGGCCTTGCTGAAAAGAATATCTTTGAATCTGGTAACGAAAAACGGCTCCCTGCTTTCCGTTTCGAGATCCTTGATAGCGGTGGGGTCGTTTTTGTAGAGATATCCGTCCGCTCCACCGGTTGCAAAACTGTTTCCGAATTTCCCAAAACACGAAGGCGTAACCGGGCAGGAATACTCTCCCCACGGGTATTCTATCCGGTCCGAGTCTCCAGACCTAAAGGGACTCCGGGTGTGACAAACAAGGATCTTTCCATAGGAAGGAAGGTAGAGGAGATATTGACCATAAGCCGGGTCGTACCCAGCAAAGGCTGTGGCTGAATCCCAATGCCTTTCAATGATAGGTTCGATTCTATCGCTTTCTGAGAACGACCGAATATCACCGTATGCAACAACGCCCTGAAGGGAGCCCACGCCGTCCTCGGAAGCAAAGAACAAATCGTTCTTGGTATTTATCAAGGTTCGGTGCGTGGTCCAGTTTTGGTGGAACATGGCCGGGTAACTGAAATCAACCGGGGATTCGCCCTCTCTCCTGGAAAGAAACGGCTGATCCTCTTTCCCGAAGGAGAAAAGTTTTCCGTAGAGGCTGTTTATCGCCCCTACCTCAAAGGAGTTCCGGTTATTGTCCACGGCACCGATGTGTCCACCACCAACTTTGCCGATGTTTTCCGAGGAAAAATCAAGATAGGTGTAATTCCCGCTCCAGGTCCACCCGGGGTTGTCCGGGTCCCCGGCAAGCTCGGGGCGCCGGTCCGCAACACACCCATGGGAGCACTTCGGGGGAAGGCCGGGGCGAACCTGCATCACCGGATCCAGGTTGAGGTCTGCAACCCATACAGTGGTGAAGTGAGCCCCGTGGCCGCCGCTGGCAACTGCGGTGCACATAAGTTCAATGTAAGCCGAAGATGTGCCAGTGAACTCGAACTCCGCATAATACCCTGTGGCAGGTTCCATTTCCGTGGTCACCGTATCAAAAATAACCGTGACCAGCTCTCCGGACTCCGAAATATCCCCGGCATCCTGGGTGAGGGTCTTCTCACAAAGGATTGAATCGTCGCTCTTCAGTCGAACCCTGGCCGTGATCACCCCGGCAGCCGCCCCGGTCCTTTTCAGATAGGCTTCGATTTGTGTTGGAGGGATGGTGTATCCGCTGGTCCATGTTTCGCTGGTAAAATCAACACCAACCCGGGCGCTTGTCCCATTCAACCGCAAGCCGCCATCTTGGGTTCCTGCCATATTGTCGTACTGAACCCCGCCGTCTCCGGTATCATAGGCGATTCTAACCGCAGTGGTATCCTTGACAAATTTCAGGTGCGATCCATCGCAGATAAGACACGCATCCAAGAAGGGGACCAAGAAAGGGATCCCCTCGCACGAACCTATAAGGGTAGGAACGGTGCCATTCATGTAGTAGATCTTCCCATCCGCACCACCAACGATGGTTTGATTAACGCCTCCCACCACGGCATTCTCAACCGCCTGGACGCTCCCGGTTATAGCAACCGTCGAAGCTCGGACCAGGGCCGGCCGGCTGATCAACTTGCCTTTCTTGTTGATGAAATCCACGCAATCAGACAGCTCTTCCGGTTGGAGCATCGAGGACGAAACAGCCTTGTTTATTCCGTAGGGGAATTTCACAAAGCTGAAGATCTCGTCATCAACCGGGTCGGCCGGTTTTACAACTTCGATCATACCGGCACCCGCTTGGCTGCGATTGCCATGGCTTCCCCTTCAAGGGCGTTATAAAGGGCTGTGATTTCGTTGGTTCGACCTTTCCCTTTCAGTAGGGCAATATTAGTCATGAAGGTTGACATGGGTTCATTGAAGATACCGGACCAGGGCATGAGGCTACCCAGTTCCAAGGGTGCGTTTTGAGGGTAATATCGGCAATAAATAGTGGGATTATTTGTAACACATTGTGAAGACGGCACCGGCACCAACCCGAGAGAATCAGGGGTCACATAATAAGCTGTGGGGGGGTCATTCGTGAGGTCTCCCCCGGCCCGGACCTTGTCCCGGATAGTGAGAGGGGCCAAAGGTTCGGTGCCAATATAAACCCCTTCTTCAGCCATACACCAAAAATTTTCCAGGTAAGTAACAAGGGGGTATTCCTGAACAGCGCCGCCCAAGGGAACGGGAACAGTAACCGTGTTGATCTCGCTGTTATTTTTGATTAACTGCTTATGAATGTAATCGTAGGCCTTATTCAGAAAAATCAAGGCCTGAGGGTTCTCACATCGGGTTTTGTCTTCATCTATGGCCCGAATAATGGAGTTTTCAATAATCTGCAAAGCTGTTTGATTGATGGCTGCCATCAGCGGTTAAGTCTCCCATTTATCGGATTGGATTTCCGTATCCGTTTAGGTGCTGCCTTCTCGATTGTTCCCGAGACGGCATCAACAATAGGGTAGAGGTAGTTTTCAAGCATCTGAACGTCGTTGGGGTTCCCGGTGGTATTCCCTGTCCCGTGGAGATGAACCAGGGCCTCCTGGATAGCATCGTCGAAAAGCTCATTGTAAGGAATCGGACTGGTCGGCCCTGTGATTTTGGTAGGCCTCTGGAAATAAGCACCTTTCAAGACGGCTGCCGCACTACTCCCGGGGATCAGCTTGATCGCGGACAGATTGGTCAGCCGATACCATTGAGGGGTTGACGGCTGAGCGTATTGCAATTCTGTTTCCTGATCCGGCACCGGTGCGAGGGTGTCCATTTGCCCTTCGATGTAGGGTCGGCCCATGAGTCCCCAGAAATCATCCGGAAGGTCGCCGGAGGAAGCTCCAGCCGTAACGTTGACGGTGAGCTCCCCCCGGACCAGGGTTGAATCGTTGTGGTGCAGCCGCTTTGCAATCGCCCGAACCGCATTATTGAGGGTCGGGTATAGATTGGGTATCTGCCCTGGCAAACGGTGCTTAATAGCGTTTAGAATATCGGCTGCTTTTGACATCAGATCCCCTCTGCCTCCCAGAACCCGGCGGTGGCCGCACTGGTTACGGTGATAACGTTCCCGGAAACAGAAATATCACTTGCCCCGGTAACAGATGCGTATTTGATGTTGCTCAACTGCCCCACGGTGATCTCTCCGGCTGTTGGAGCACCCCCGGAAAAGGTTCCGGTCACCCGTCGTTTGCCCGGGCTCCATGTGAGATTTGTGTTTGTTCCTACGGTAAAAGCCATTTTTCTCCTTTGAAAGAGGAGGGGTTTCCCCCTCCCGATTCTGTCTTACATCAGTGTAAGAACAATGGGTTTGTATTCGGTGTCAACGCCAACCGTTGGCCCCATATACCCGATAGCGGGCATGGTGAGCGTGGCCGTAGTGGTTGCCACAACTCCGACGAGCTTTGTGACCGACCCAGCGACACTGCCAAGGGTAAGGGTTGAGCCCACCGCGTTGGCGCCATCCATCAGGCAAAGGGCATCCCCGGACATCTGCGACCAGTAATAATGACCTGCCGGCACATCCATAATGGGGATACCTGTGGGTCTGGATTCTTCCACCGCTGAAATCAAGGTCCCCTGGAAAGGCGACGGGATGAGAGAGAACTCGGAACTTGTGGTCATGGCCTCCCGGAGACCTTCGTCCAGGGTGATATATATCTTGGCCCCCGCTGTCACCGGAGAACTGCCAATAATATTATATCTGTGACCTTCCCCGTCACCATCGTTGATATGGAGCTGCCCACCTTTGAAATAATCTTGGGCAAAGGTGGCGCTCGCGATTGTGAGAGTAAGGGTCTCGGCTTGTGCACTGTGGGCGGTTCCAGCCTTGTTGATGACCGTGGCTGGAATGGACGCGGCCACGGTAATCTTTCCAGCCGCAAGAGCGGTTGCTCCCGCTTTGGCCATAACGTACTTATTGCCCTTGTCATCCACCCGCATCGTTCCAAGAACCTCTTTTTCCTTGGAGGACGTCACAAGGAACTCATGCTGAAACATCTGGTATTTCTGGTTTCTCATGGTTGCTCCTTATCCTGCAATCTTGAGGTTGCTGTCACGATTCTGCGCCCGTCTGTTGGTGCAGATCTGGTTACCGTCAAAGAAAAACTTGCAGGTCTTATCCCGGCCTGAACCCTGGATATACTCCCACGGAGACCGCTTAAAGTCGCCCTCGGGATAGATGGCAGCCCCAATGTGGTCGGAGTTGAGGTAGTACATATTATTGTCAGGCATGAAGTCATCGGGATTGATATCCGAACCTTCAAAGTGGACACCGATGTAACCGGCTGCTACAGGCTTGCACTTCTCGCCGGAGTCATTGCCGGTAAAAAGCTGCTGTGTCTGAAGGATCTCCTTGATGTAATCGTAGATCTCCTGGGTGGTGCACAGCATGTCAGGCTGCTTTTTCCGCCACTGCCCATACCGGGCGGCTGATTTCTGTTTTCTGATATGTGCCAGGGAGACGATGGTCTCATCGGTGTTACAATTGCCGGTCCACACCTTGGTTCCGTCAACGGACACGATGTCGTTAGCGGAGTACATTCCGTACTTGGAATCCATGTCACTGTTACAACATGCACCCCACCCGGTGAGCCTGTCAGCGGCACCACCGGTCTCGTCAAACTGGCTCTGTGAGAGAAGTTTCCCAAGGGAGTTCATGGCCCCCTCAAGCTCCTCTACAAGCAGGTTGACAATCTGGGCCTTGCTGGAGTTTTCCATAAGGTGAATCCTGAGCAAGGTGGCGTTTGCGTAAGCATGCTTCGGATCAAAAAAGACATCCGTGATGGCTTCCCGTTTGTCGGACTCAAGAATTCCACCGGCGGTGTAGAACCCGGCCTTGTTCCCGTCGTACCGCAAAGGGATCTCAATCCGCTTGCCGCCGGGAACCTTGGTGTACGCTTTGCCTTTCCGTTTCTTGAACAGCCATTCGAAAAGAAAAGAATGCAGGAAGAACAGGTCATAAGCCTTTTTACCTTCCAGCTTGTAATAGTTTTTGGTTGCAGCCTCAAGCTGCGAAACTGATGCTCCCATTGTGCTCCTTTGGGGTTAAAAGTACTTCGTGAGTACGGCTTTAACCCCTCCATGTTTTTCAGGGTTTTTGAATTCGGGAGGGTCGTCTGAATTTGACCGGGCCTTACTCCCCCCACCTGAAGCAGGGGTAAATCTGCCCTTCGCCTTCAAGTCAGCCTCCCATTGTTTTCTTTCCTTGGCGATGGCAGTGTCTACCCGGCTTTTTTCAGACAGCGCATAGAACGCATGGATCGGATCTGACCCGGGATGTTCCCGGAGAAACTTTTCCATGCTTCCATCGGCCAGCATCGGGGCGACAAGCTCTTCTTTGTCCGCAAAGAACGTTTCAAACCGCTCTTTCGTAGCGTTGGCCGCCTTCTGCTCCCGGGTTCTCAGATCTGCCGCCACCTTTTCTGCTTCTGCCTCTGCTTTCAGGTTTGCCCGTACCTGCTTGGTGATGAGATCCTGGAAACCCTTGGGGTCATTCAGCATCATGTCTGCCAGGTCTTCATCGTCAAGCTCCGGTTCGTTGGCTTTCTGCTGTGCCTTCTGCCTCGCTTCTTCTCTTGCCCTGTCTCGGGCATCAAATTCAGCAAGGCGTTTGTTGGCCGCATCCAAGGCGGCCTCGGTCTCCCGCTGATTCTTGACTATCTCCTGAAAGCGGGGCTCTTCGTGGAATGGCTTCTGAATCTGGTCCTTTGAGGTATTCTGCTCCGCCTCTTCGGAGTCGCCTTCTGACTTCCCGCCCTCATCTTCCTCTTCACCTGCGCCGGGTTCAAGGTCGATCTCGGGCTCATCCACACCAAAGTCATGAGTGGCAAACAGACCATCATCATCTGGGGTTTCAAATACATCTTCAAGTGACGAGCTTGAGACTTCGGCATCCCCTGTAGGTTCGCCGTTGTTAGCGTCGTTGGTTTCTATTGTCATGGTGTTTCTCCTGGTAAAGGGTTATTTCCCCATCGGGGAGACAGAGGGTGTTTGAATCAGTTTCCGGCCTCCGTTAACATCGTCAGCAATAACCACGCTGTGGACAAAAGTCAGAGCCTCAGCAACGTGGTCGCCCTGCTGTGTGGTCACCCACCCACCTCCACCCGTTCATCCTTCATCATTTCCCGGCAAAGCCTATCCTTAACCCGATCCTTCCGGGCCGTCTCCTCTTTCTCCGTGGGCTTCCGGTGCGGCTTCTCCGCAGGGTCCATGGGCCGCAGCCCCTCACCATCCATCCAGGCCTTGTAATTTGCCCGGGTCGGGTGTCGCAGAAACTCCTTGCAGTGAGCCGGGGCCTCTAGATCCTTGTCCACCACCTCAGTCACCGAGCGAATCCACCCAGGGTCAACCGGGGCGCTGGCCTCTCTCATGGTGATAATCTGGGTTGCCTTGCCTCCGCAGACTTGACACTTGACTTCGGCGGGGCGGTAATTCATCAAAGTGAAGACCTCCTCGATGGCTTGGCATTTTTGGCACTGGTAATCATAAATTGGCACGATCAATCCCCCTGATTATTGGACTTCATACCCCGCTCCCGGTACGGTCCATCATGTTTCTGTTGTGAGTGTTTCACCTGCTCTTTCTTGACCGCATGATCAGCCACAGCCTTGAACCCCTCCAGCTCTCGGCCTTCCTTCTCACCTCGGGCTTTCAAGACCAGTTCAGCCCGGCTCAATTTCAACCGTTCAGCCTCATTTGCCAGGTCAGCGTCAAGCTTAGTGGTGTCGAACTCAACACCCTTGGCCTTGACCAGCCGATCAAACCGCTCCGTAAGAATTTTCTCCTCGACCAGCCGGGCGTCGGCCTGCTCCTTAACGGTCTTGGCATTTATCTCCTGGATCTTGGCCTCCAGCTCCATCCGGTCATTCTCAGCTTTCACCATCTCGGGATCAGGTGGGGTTTCAAACTGCCCCTGCAAAGCCTGGATCATATGGGCAAAAGGCTGAACTTCCCCGGCCTTGATTGCCTGCTCGACCTTCTCCGGTTTCTCTTGTCCTATTTTCTGGAACACCTGGAGGATAGGATCAGGCACCCCGATCATCTTGAGCTTGCTCAGGAACTCACCCAGGGGGCCTGCCTGCATCCGCTTGATAATGTCCTCGGCATCCGGCACGTTGAATGCGGTCAACACGGCCTTTTGATCGACAAATCCACCCTTGGCCAAACCCATCATCTCGTCTCTGCGCTGAATATCGGAAACCGGCATTGTGGACCCGGCAACAATCATCACATTTGCCGGCACCTGGAGTTTTTGAGGGGTAACCTCAATACTCTGGTCTTGCCCGTCAATTTGAGCTGTGATCCATCGCGTTTCGGTGTAAAAGCTCTGTGCAAGGGACAACCAGATCCGCCCACGCTCCCGCAGCATCTTATGGAGATTCCGAGCCTGCCCCTTGAGCATCCTTGACTGTTGCTCCAGGAGAAGGGCGATGGCCTTGGCCGCGATGACTTCCGAACCGCCTTTCTGCCCCTGCATCACATCAGAAAAGGAACCGCCCACCTCGTTGAAAAAGTCTTTGTAAATCGACATTGCCTGCAAGACATTGGCGTCCACCGGAGCGTTTTCCATGTATCTCAGGCCCTGAGCCACGATATAATTTGCAGGGCGCAGCTGGCCCGGGTAATCGTCGATATCATCCGGGTCTACACCTGAATCCTTGGGATTGACCAGCACCGACCTTGTGGCCTGGTCCTTCGCCTGGGTCAGCTGAACCAGGGTCTTATCCAGCTCAAGACACAGCGTTGAAAGCCTCTCGTAATCCGGAATTCCCCAATACGAATCAGGGTCAGTGACCGATGGATTGACCGAAACAGGGAAATGAGAATAGCAATATTGCCGTTGCTGAACCTCAAGTTCTAAATTCGGGTTGATCGCCGGGTTGTCCATGTCGTCGAGGAGCACATCCCCGCTACATACACGCACCCGGCGAATATTGCCGGTATAGATGGGCTGCCCGCCCTCACCCTGGGAATAGTCATAAACCCACATCTCTGTGATCATGACCATATCGGAACTGTCTTCGCTCGGGGAGGATCCAGCCAGCCAGCGGACCGCATTTGACAGCCACGTCAGCCGGGTGTTCCCCTTTTTTGCGATCTGATTGTTTTCACGATCGTCCCCGATCTGTGTAAACGCATCCGAATCACAGACTATCTTATCAGCGGCATGGGGCCAGGTCCGCCGTGCTTCAAAAATCGACATGGGGACAAAGAAGAATACCGCCATAGCCTTCTCAAGTTTCTTGACGTTGACCGGGTACAGGGCAAAGTAAAAGGGGTCAAATGACTCAAACTCAACGTCACCTTGTGGGAAATTAATCCTAGGATTAAACACGCCACGTTCAGCGACACAGCCATACAGATTCGAGTTAAACACCGACTCTTCGAGGATATGCTGCTGTTCTTGGTTACTCCAAAAATGCGTGAGAGTATGTCGTACCGGAGCAAGTACCTCTTTTGCATCGCCATTAAGAGGACCCGCCGGCACCACGTTAAATGTCGGGGAATTGTCAGTCAGCCCATTAACTGTCTGCTGGTGATGAGTCGCGAGCAGATTTGCAGTCAGGAGTTTCCTTTCTGGGTCGTTCTTCCAGTGCTTCGTGCGCCGGTAATCGTGGTATCGGTTCCATTCGGAATCTTTCCCCTGGTCTTTGCGGTACTGCAAACATTCGTTCGCCCGTTCCGTGACTGTATCAGCAACAGCCGGATCACCCTCGGGCGGCAGGAGTTCAGTCTGAAACTCGGGCATCTCGTGCTCCACTTCCTTCTCTTCCGAGTCTACGCCTTGTGCTCCTGCGCTACTTTCCACTCTTCGGACCTCTCTCTTTTGGCTTGGGCGCTGATTTTTTCTTGAGTTCGATTTTCTCAAACTTGTCCGTGGTCAGGATGTAGTCATTGATAAACGGTCTCTTATGGCACCGAACGCATCGCATGTTCACCCAATCCACATAATCAGGGATCAGTGCAGGGACCCCGGCCTTGGGCATGGGGCTATGAAGCTGATCGCCAGTGATAGGAGCATGGACCGTTTTGCGGTCAATGGTAGCTATGGGCTGTTTGCATATGTCGCAGATTATGACTGTCATCTCAGATTAAACTCCTGTGCCTTGATCTTCTTGGCCTTCTTCTTTGGTTTTAAGATCTTCACGGGCCGGTCCTGGGTCTGTCTACCCATAAGAAACCCCATCCCTACAGATATAAGGACGAGTAAGCCGTAACCGAGCGTGTATAGATTTTGAATCATTTGTTCGCTCATCTCATCTCCCCCACCCGCTTTCCGAATTTCTTCTCAAAACCAAAAGCCCTCTCTTCAAAACTGTTCTCCCCGATCCGCTTCTTTTTGGTAGTGGTTTTCCATGGCTCATAGGACAGCAGAGCGTGGACGGTCCATCCTGCGCAATTAATGACGGGATCATCCTTCTCGACCCCTCCACCCATGCTGAACGCCGTGACATGATTTGTGAGTTGCTGGCAGTCATTAAGCCAAAGTGTTTTGGTGCCGGCCATAAGCGACACGGCCAGGCGTGAGAAATAAGTCTGGAAGGAATCCTTTTCCGTGAAATCAGGCGGTGGCGTGATGACAAGCCGGTTCTTTCTCTTGTCTTCCTGAATATTCTTCTCATTCGTGAGCGACATCAGCCGCGCGGGGTCGCCGTACCACCAGGGCAGGAGATCTGTGTCCTGTTTACAGCCGTAAGACTCTTGGCACTCTATGCACCACCGAAAAAGCTCCACATTGTCCTCAGTCTCGATCTCTTCCAAGCACTGAAAAGCCAAAGTGTCTCCGGCCTGGACTCCCACAGTGAAGGCATAACCATCGATTCCAAAGCCCGGGGGCCAAACAACGCCCCCTGTAACATAGTTGTATTCCTCACCCGTCTCCCGGTGTTGCCAGTAATAAGGCCTGACGTGCCATTTTTGGCCAGTGACCAGGGCGACATGCTCGTTGACAATGGGGTCGCCAGTGAGGACTTTTTTGAAGAGCGGTTTCATCGGAGATCCATCCCTTTCAGCTTCCCAGGAGGGGCAAAAGTATAGACAACAGCCTCAAACTCATCCGGTGACTCTCCGCCAAGGAGCTTTTTCATATCATCCTTGGCCATGACTTTGACTTTGCCCGTACTTGTGTCGTAGGTGGGACAAAGGGCCTGCTTGATCAGATTGACGTCAGGCGGCAACATGGCTGTGTCATCGGTCCGCAGCCACTCTCGAAACGACCAATAGAGCTGATCCCGCATTATTCCAAACTCCCCAAGCTCAAGACCATTGAGGAAAGCCTTCACCGTTGGTTTACTGGCAACCTTCAGTGAATAAGCAACAATCTTCTTCCGGTAATTCCTCATCCCCTGGGCAACCCCGGCCCCAATACCGGTTCCATCAACGTTGGCCTGGTCGATGTTCCCAAGCCGGATGTATTCAGCCGCAGCCTTTGTGGCCGTAACAGTGGGGTCAACCCCTTCCCAAGATTTCAATGGAGGAACGAACCCACCGTAACGGCAGGCGAGAGTATTCTTGTCTCGCCCGAATTCTGCCACATCAACCCCCATGATACCTCTGCATCCGACAGGGGGAACTTCGCCATGGATAGCCACATATTGATCGTACCTGAGCCGAGCCTGATCAATCCACTCGATACTGATTAACTGAGTTTCGCTTTGTGCCGGGTACCGCCCAAGGACCATATAAGAGAATTCCGGATTAATAATCCGATAGATGCCAGCCGCCAGGGGACGATAAAGAGAATTGTCGCCAGTCCTCTTTGCTTGAGCATCAACAAGGAAATCAGGAAGGGTGAAGCAGGTGTATTCGGAATAAGTCTCATCGGGATGAAGTGGCCGGCACCACTCGTTGATCCTTCGAACCGTAACCTCACGACTCACGGCCCCGGGGATAACATCATAACCCTCAATAACATTCGGGTGATTGAAGGCAGTCATCTCAACAACGTTGGCTGTGCCGTCTTTTTCTTTCCGGTAAGGAGCACCGGCAGCCGCCCGGGGGTTGAACATGATAAGCATACGGACATGCCCGCCGGTCATGCACGACTCAGTACCCTTGTAACAGGCGTCGGGGATGGCATCACCCTCATCAAAAATAAAGAGCATGTAAGGTGCATGCTTCCCTGAAAACTTCGCCTCCCGGTCCGACTCCGATCCGCTGGAAGGAATCGCAACACCCGTAACAAACTCAAGCTCCCCACGCTGAATATTAAGGGAAGTGCAGGTATCCCCGGTCATGACTTCCGGGTGCTTATGTTTAATTGATCCGAGCTCACCCCAAAGGATCTTTTTGAGATTCGACATAGGTGGGGCGGCAGCGGTATAAACCTGGGCTCCTGGATGAGTTTTGTAGAACCACATCGCAACCCGGGCGGCCGCATGGGATTTGCCGGTAGCATTGGCAGACTTGGCAATGGTGACCACATTATCCCGCACGCTTTCCATCATCACTTTGACATCGTCAGTGTAGGCCTCACCGAACTTTTCCTCACAAAACCCAACCGGGTCCTGCTGGTATCCGACCATTTCAAGATCGACACCAGGATCATTGAGAGCCGCGAGAATCATCTCAGGCGGAAAGGAGTCCACTATTGAGGAGACGACATCAATCACTGACATTCACCTTAGCTGCCGCTTTCTTACGGATTTCTTCCTGGACATTAGCGGGCAGCATCTTGAAAACCTCGGCAAGGGCCATCTGTTTACGCATCAAAGATTCGGCTTCCGGCTCATCAAGACCAAAGGCAGTGCTCTCCATCTTCTGCAACCGGTCCCGAGCCCCAACCAAAGTGCTGAAGATCTGAGCCATATGCCCAAGCCCCATCTTGTCTCGGGGTTTCCCCTCTTCGCTCTCCGCAGGGTCATAACTGAGCTCCGCCGTAAGTTCCGCCGTCAGCTTATCCCCGATCTCGGCAAGGTTTTTAGCTCTACCCCTCTGGAGCAACCGAACTTGAGTAGGTTTCTCAGCAGCTGCTTTGATGAGTTCTGGTTCGGATAGGTTCGAGTCTCGAACTTCCTCTCGTACCAAATTTTCTTTAATCTGAGCCTGGACTTTGTCGGCAATATTCCGCTGCCATTTCTTGGACTTAGCACGTTTTCGGATGGAGGCTTCGGTAATTGTGGCTTTCCACTCTTCGGAGTCGGCGTGGTCGGATTCGTACTGCCGGGCGATCTCGCAGTTCGACATCGAACCTGCACAATACATCGGTTTTATGTAGTCCCAATTAACCCGCTTCGCCATCAGTCTCGCTCCCTGCAAGTCACCCAATAACACCCCTCACCCATCGCCACACCCTTAGGTCTCACATGATTCCTCTCCCGATCCTCAGAGCACGGCAAAGGCTCGATAGTCTCGCCGCGCTCCTCAAATTCCTCGGTTGTCTCGATCTCATGGGACATACTGCACTCCTACTGTATGACTCATTGTCGCGCGGGTTCCGATTGAGCGCAACAAAACGGCGGCTTGGATTTCTTAATCCAAGATAGAAAGATTTTTTAGATAGATCGGGGATAGCTGAAAGAATGAAAAACCCCGGGGATTGCCCGGGGTTTCAGGAAGGATTTTTAATTAACTTGCCCGTTTCGAACCCGGGACACATACTGAATTTCAAGATCACCAACAATGCCGCAAGAGGAACATTGCAAAGGCCTTCTCCAACACTCGTTTGATTCTTTCTTACTCCACGGCCTGGTCAACCTCTTCCCACAAAGCTCACAAAATTTCGAATGATCATCATGGGGGTCCTTGAAATCTTCATAGCCCCCTTGGACGCATTGATCAGGATTCTTACACTCTTCCGTTCCCCTCTTTCCGCACTCGCCGCAGCTTCTTATCATCCCGCCATTCTCCCCGGAAACCTCGAATTCTTGCACCCGTCACAAACCCACAACTTGCCGTTCCACCGCATGGGTCGACGGCAATTACAAACCTCTGATTGCTTCACTTGTTCAATAGCCTGGTCTGGCTCCATGCCGTCATCTACCAGCGCCTTAACTGCTTCTTGGGCTTTTACTGCGTCTGCTTGCCAGTTCATTTTCCTATTCCCATTTCTCAAGATTAAAGCGGCTCAAAAAAGCTCTATATTTGCGGAGGAATCGAACCCAACAAACCACCGACCACCCGCCAAGAATGAACTTACTCAACCACACCATCCCCTTCGGTGCTCCCCAGGTGCTATCAACAACCAAAGCCACGCAAATACCTACGCAAACCCCACCCCAAAAGGCGTTTATCACCATGGTTCTGAATAGGTTTTTCATCACACCCGCCCGTTTATCTGCTGGTTTATGATGCTCTGCCACTCTTTCCGGTAATCTTTGCCGGGCTTCATATCCACCACCGGCCCGTGGTCCCGCTTAACCGCTCCACAACTCCTACAGGTAGCAGGCGCCGGGTCAACCGAATACCAAACGTCGGGAACTTCAACAGCTCCACCACATATACTGCATGTTCCGATTATCATCACACCCTCCCACAATAAACAAACCGCTGAACCGCCAACGCCGCACGCTCAACATCACCGACAGCATCACCCGCCCACAACATCATGATCACCGGGAGTGAGAGAGTGAACCTGCATGCTACCCACCACATTCGTTTTTTCATCGTTCTTCCCTGTATTTTTCATAAATCAACGGC
>JAEINR010000004.1 GCA_016342325.1 Desulfobacterium sp. | reverse complement strand
GTAATCCCAACACAAAAATGAGAAACATTATGACTACTAAAAACTGTTGTCAGGTATGTTGCAAAAGAGCCGCACCCTTATTAATAAGTAGCGGAATCACTCGGTCTGACCAGAGCAATAATTAGAGAGCAAACACAGTATTGATCTTTTCAGACAGCATTGCCATGCCATAGGGTTTCTGGATAAAATTCTCCAGGCTTGCGTCAAGGATATCCACAAGATCATCCCTTTTGCTGTAACCGCTGGAGATCAACACCTTGGCGTCGGGAACGATGGATTTAATCCGTTCATAGGTTTCAAAACCATTCATCTCCGGCATTACCATGTCAAGGATAACAAGATCGATGTCCCCGCCCCTCTCCTTCATGAGATCCACGGCCGCAAGTCCGCTGGTTACGGCCTTGACCGAGTAGCCAAGGCTCTCTATCATCTCAGAGCACACCTCGATCACCCCTTGCTCATCATCCACAAGCAGAATGGTTCCCCTGCCGCTGATAATCTCGGGGGTCTCTATGTCGCGCTTTTTATGGGCCAGCTTGGATTGTTTGGCAGGCAGATAAAAAATAAATGAGCTGCCTTCCCCCATTTTACTCAACACCCTGAAAGCACCGCCGTGGCTCTTGATGATACCGTAGGCCGTGGCAAGTCCCAACCCGGTCCCCCCCCCATCTCCTTGGTGGTGAAAAAGGGATCAAAGATTTTCTCCATGATCTCCTTGTCCATGCCGATGCCCGAATCCGTCACGGAAGCCCTGACGTAGCGTCCCGGCCTTGGCAGGCCGAGCTCCCCGAACTTTGATTTAGCCACGTTGACATTCTCAGTCTTGATATAGATATGGCCGCCCCCGGGCATTGCCTGCCAGGCGTTGACATAGAGATTAAGGAGGACCTGCTTGATCTGACCCTCGTCCACCTCAGAACTCCAGAGATCCTTTTGAAGGTTCTGGCGGATGACAATGCTCTTTTTGGTCCTGCCGAACATCTTGGCGGACATCTTCAGGATGTAGTTGATATTGATAAGGCAGAGCTCATGGTCGCTCTTCTGGGCAAACCCCAGGAGCTGGCGGGTCATATCCGAACCTGAATTCACATAGTCATCCACACAGCCAAGCTTTCTGTACTCGGGGGTTGCCGGATCCAGGGTGGTCCTCACCAGGGAGGCGTAACCCTGAATCCCCATGAGAATGTTGTTGAAGTCGTGGGCGATCCCACCTGCCAGGGTTCCGATGGCCTCCATCTTCTGGGCCTGGTGGAGCTGTTCCTGGAGGTTGATGCGCTCGGTCATATCCCTGGCAACCCCGTAGGTACCGATAAACACCTCTTCATTGGCGTCATCGTCTGGAAAATACATGGCCGTGGCCTTGAGTTCCACCGAGATAAAACCGCTGTAAAAATCGTTATTTCCCGGCTTGGTTACGGCCTTTTTCAACCGAATCTGGAGGATCCCCCCCTCTTCCGACTCCCGGGTGCCGGCAATGGCCCCGCACTCGCACGCCTTCAGGTCGCCGGGATGGACGATGACCTGGAATGGCCGTCCGAACATCTCCGCCTGGCTGTATCCCAGCACTTTCTCGAACTCGCTGTTCACAAAGGAGAAGCAGCCATTGGCGTCAAGGGTGTAGATGAGGTCCGGGGAATTATTAACCATGTATCGGTACTGCCGCTCGGACACCTCCAGCCGGGCCGAAACGGTCCTATTCTCTAAGATCAGTCGTTTCTGGCTCAAGGCGTTCTTCACCGTCTTGATCAGATCCGCATACTCAAAGGGCTTCTTGAGATAATCATAGGCCCCCTGCTTCAGCGCCCTGACTGCGGATTCAACCGTGGCATACCCCGTAACCATGATCACAAAGAGATCGGGATCAATTTCAAAGACATGATCCATGACCTCGAAACCGTCCATGCCGGGCATGCTGACATCAAGAAGAATCAGATCAAACCGCTTCTCCTGAACCAGGGCAATGGCATCCGTGCCGCAGGATGCCTTGTCCACATCGTAACCTTCCCTGGCAAGGAAAAACTGAATGCTGTCCAGCACCCTGGCCTCATCGTCCACAACCAGAATCCGTTCAGCACCCATGGTTTTTCTCCAAATACTTCACAAAGACTACCATTGTATATTAATCAACAACCTCTTTTCCTTCCTCAAGCTTGGATCGCTCATAGCAGATCAGCCCGCACCGAAGGCAGCGTTCCGCCTCACTGATGGCGGTCTCATCACTGAATCCCTGGAACAGTTCCTCGTTGCCACGATTGGTGATATCCTTCGCAGGCATGATGTTCCTGGGTGAGATTTGAACGCCCTCAAGGTGGTTGATCCCCTGGAGAACGCTCTGCTTTGTTATCAGATTTGACGGATACTCAAGGGAAATCCCATACATAAGATGGTGTATGGAGGCTGCGGCCTTACGACCGCCGTTGATGGCTGCCACCGCAGCACTGTAGCCGCTGATGACATCCCCCTTGGAAAGGAGGCCGTGTTCACGCCTGTTGACCGGTTCCTTATAGATCTCGATCCCCTCCCACCGCAATGGGGCAAGGCTGTCGGCTCCGGCTTCATCCTCTTTGTCCAGCTTTTCAGCGCGAACAAACACCAGTTCAGGAAAGCGTCCCGAAGCCAGAAACAGGGTGTCTGCCGTGAGAATATGCTTTGTTCCTGAATCAAATTCAGTGTATTCGATATGGGTGAGGCGATCCTCTTCACCATAAAGCCGGGTGATGCCCGTGTTGTAATGCACCGACGCCCCTGTTTGGCGAATGTCTGCAAGGGCTGCGTTGTCAAAGGAGGAATTCTCCGCAAGCTTCCTTGAAATCACGGTGATGGTTTCGGCGCCCAGCTCCTTGCATATTTTGACGGCGTTGGGGATCATCATGCCGCCGCCGGCGATGACCACGTTTCGTCCGCAGGGAATCCGTTCGCTTTTTTCAATGTCGGTGCGAAGCAGGTCTATCAACAGGTAGCCACCGGGGAACACCGTGGCCCGTTCAGCCACATCCCCCCGGGCCAGCCGGTTGTCCCAGCCGCCGGTGGCCGTGAAGACCGCCTCAAATCCCTCTTTTAAGAGGGATGGAATGGTAAAATCACGCCCTGCTTTAACGCTCATCCGGGTCTTGACACCCATCTCGAGCACCCCTTCGATATCCCAATCCAGAACATTCTGGGGGAGCCGGTCCTCGGAGATCGCTACCCGCAGGAGCCCGCCGAGCAGAGCTGTGGCCTCGAACACCGTTGGTTCATGGCCCAGCCGTGCCGTGAAAAAACCAGTAGAAAGACCCTCCACGCCGCCGCCGATAACCGCAACTCGTTTTCCCGTGGCAGGGGCCTTATAGGGCTGGACCCGTTTGCCAAGGGTCATCTCAATATCACAGGCATATCGCTTTAAATGGTTGATTGCAACGGGTTCATCCAGGTATTGCCGCCTGCAGGCAACTTCGCACAAAGCAGGACAGATTCGTCCGATAACAGTCGGAAAGGGATTTCTCTCCTTGATCACCTGGACAGCGCCTTCGGGATCTCCGTGCCGGATCAACCGGACATATTCACGGACATCAAGGCCCGTGGGACACGCCCGCTGGCAGGGAGTGACGCACTCGTCTTCCGTATACTCGCTGATAATCCTGCGGGTAACCGAGGTGAGGCGTATGATATTTTTCGGACAGGCCCGTTCACAGGCGCCGCAACCGGTGCACTTTTCCTGGTCCACCTTGGGAAGGGCGTCAGCCCCCATGGACAAGGCGCCAAAGGGACAGGTCTTGACACAGGTGCCAAGGCCGAGACAGCCAATGCTGCACACCTTCATGCCGCCTGAAACAAGGGCTGCTGCCCTGCAGTCCGACAGTCCGTCGTAGAGATATTTGATATCCGTATCTTCAATACTATAATGGCAGCCGGGAAGGGCCAATTCCGGCTCCTTGGCCTCAATGGAGACACCCATGAGACCCGCAATGGCTTCAGCCACATCGGACCCCGCCGCAACACAGGAGTCGGGGGAAGATTTTCCGTCAACAATGGCCTGGGCGTTTGGCGTGCATCCGGGAAACCCGCAACCGCCACAGTTTGCTCCGGGAAGGACATCATCAACCGCCGCTACCAGCGGATCCACATACACATAAAAAACTTTAGACGCAAGGGCCAGGGCGCCGCCAATCACGAGGCCTAGGCCACCCATCAAAAAGACCGCTTCAAGCATTGCTACCTCCGCATGTTCAATATTAATAGGGCTTCCAGATTGTCCTCGACTTTTATAAACAGGTAATGAGGAAATGTCAACGATATCATTAAAATTTAGGAGATGATCACATTGACATTGCCCAAGGAATCATGTACCTATATTTCATTTCTGGAGTTAACTTTGCAACAACAGTTTTGGAGAGGACCCCCATGGGAAATGAGACTCATATCACCATAGATAACAAACGTTTCGCCTTTGAGCCCAGCGAGACCATCCTGGACGTTGCCCATCGCAACAACATTTTCATCCCCACCCTGTGCCATCTCAAGGGAGCCACCCCAACGGGCGCTTGCCGAATCTGCGTCGTTGAAGTTGAAGGGGCACCGAACCTTGTCGCTTCCTGTGCCACGCCTGCCGCCGCCAACATGGTCGTTTACAGCGAGTCCCAGGAAGTAATAACTGCTAGAAGATCCATCATCCGGCTGATGCTGTCTTCCGGGCACCACAACTGCGCCATCCGGGATTTTGACACAAAAGATTGGACCCAGTTCCAGCTCAAGGTGCTTGAAGTAGACGGCACCCAGGATCTCTGCCCGGTCTGGGGCGAGTGCAAACTCCAGGATCTGGCCTACCGTTACCAGGTGAAGGCCCAGGGCCTTCCCCAGTCCGAAAGCAAATACCCCATGGAGCGGGTCAACCCCTTTATGATCAGGGATTTTTCCCGTTGCATCCTCTGTGGTCGATGTGTCCAGGCCTGCAGGGACATCCAGGTGAACAACGCCATCGACTTCGGCTACCGGGGCGCAGACACAAAAATCATTGCCGGGACAGATGTGGCCCTCAAGGACTCCGACTGCGTCTTCTGCGGTGAGTGCATCGAGGTCTGCCCTGTGGGCGCCCTTGTCACGGAACATGCCATGAAGCCCGAGCGCTTCGTCAAGACAAAAAAGATACGCACCACTTGCTCCTACTGCGGGGTCGGCTGCCAGATAGAACTCAGTGTCCAGAACAACCGGATCATCCAGGTGAACAGTGCTGGCGACACCCCCCCCAACAACGGCAGTCTCTGCGTCAAGGGACGGTTCGGTTTTGATTTTGTCGGCTCCCCCGAGCGCCTCACCTCGCCCCTGATACGAAAGAACGGCAAGCTCGAAGGTGCCACATGGGATGAAGCCCTGGACCTTGTTGCCAACACGCTCACCCAAATCAAAAAAGACCACGGTTCCGATAGTATAGGGATGCTCACCTCGGCAAGGGTCACCAATGAAGAAAACTATATTGCCCAGAAGTTCACAAGGGCCGTGCTCAAGACAAACAATGTCGACCATTGCGCCCGACTGTGACATTCCTCCACCGTAGCCGGTCTGGCTGCAGCTTTTGGTTCCGGCGCAATGACAAACACCATTGCCGACATTGAAACCGCGGAGGTAATCCTGGTCACAGGATCCAACACCACGGAAAATCACCCTGTACTCTCCACCTTTATTAAAAGGGCGGCCCTCAAGGGCACCACCCTCATTGTCATCGATCCGAGACGGATCAAGCTCGCCCACCATGCAAACACCTGGCTGAGACCGGAGCTTGGCACGGACATCGCCTGGATCAACGGCCTCATGCACGTGATCATCAAGGAGAACCTCTTTGACAAGACCTTTGTCGAAAAACGATGTGAAGGATTTGAGGAACTCAAAAAAACCGTTGAAACCTACACCCCCGACTATGTGGAGGCCATCACCGGGATCAGCGCAACAGATATCACAGAAACGGCCAGAACCTTTGCCAAGGCCAAGAACGCAAGCATCCTTTACTGCATGGGCATCACCCAGCACACCACTGGAACCGACAACGTCAAATCCCTGGCCAACCTCTCCATGCTCACCGGTAACCTGGGAATCCCCGGGGGGGGCGTCAATCCCCTGAGGGGCCAGAACAACGTCCAGGGCGCCTGCGACATGGGCGGTCTTCCCAACGTTCTCACGGCCTACCAGAAGGTGGACGACGACACAGCCAGGGCCAAGTTCGAAAAGACCTGGGGTGTCACCGATCTTCCGGCCAAGCCCGGCCTCACCGCAACCGACATGATCGAAGGGGCTCATAGCGGAACCCTCAAAGCCCTCTATATCGTTGGTGAAAACCCCATGGTGTCCGACCCGGACCTCAACCATGCGGAAAAGGCCATCGAAAATCTCGACTTCATGGTGGTCCAGGATATTTTCCTCACGGAGACCGCTCAAATGGCGGACGTGGTGCTGCCCGCCTTCTGCTTTGCCGAAAAAGAGGGCACCTTCTCCAACACCGAAAGAAGGGTGCAGCGGGTGAGAAAAGCCGTGGAAGCCCCAGGCTTTGCCAGGGATGACTGGAGAATTCTCAGTGAGATCGCCACCCGCATGGGCTATCCCATGAACTACCCCAACAGCAATGCCATCTTTGAAGAGATGACCACGGTCACCCCCTCCTATGCCGGCATCACCTGGGAGAGAATCGAAAACGTGGGACTCCACTGGCCCTGCCCCACGGTTGAGCATCCGGGTACCCCCATCCTCCACACCAAACAGTTCACCCGGGGCAAGGGCATGTTCCATGCCATTGACCACAGACCCCCGGCCGAGCTGCCGGACAAGGACTACCCCTTCATGCTCACCACAGGCCGAGTGCTCTACCACTACCATACCGGCACCATGACCATGAAGAGCCCGGGGCTCAACACCATGTCCCCGGAGTGTTTTGTGGAAATCTCCGCCAATGACGCCCAACGCCTTGGCTTTGAAGACGGTATCATGGTGGATGTCCTCTCCCGGAGGGGCAAGATCAAGGCAAAACTTGAGATCTCGTCCAAGGCTGTGGACGGCACCCTGTTCATTCCTTTCCACTTTGCAAAGGCTGCGGCCAACCGCCTGACCAATGCCAAAGTGGATCCGGTTGCAAAGATTCCCGAATTTAAGGTGTGCGCCATAACCATACGAAGGGCCGCCTGATAACCGACATGGCCGGAGCATGGTATTTGGGCTTCGACCCCAACGAAAACTGAATAGATCGCTTTGACCCTAGTTTCATATAAAAATAGATGATTAGTCAAAGACCCGGTTCGCCCCAACGAACCGGGTCTTTTTGTCATTGCCTTACGCCTTTTCAAGACTCACAGCGCAGGCCTTGTACTCGGCCGTCAACGTAAACGGATCAAAGGCCGGATTGGTCAGCCAGTTTGCATTGCCTTCCCTGAAATGAAACGCCATCCACACCATGCCCTTGGGCACTTCCTCCGTCACCCTGGCCTTGACCTCCACCCTTCCCCGCCGGGAACGCACAACCACCCTTTCTCCGTCAGCAACCCCCAAGCGCTGGGCATCCCCGAGGGAGATATCTGCGGTTTCCTCGCTTAAAAGGTCATTAAGCCCTTCGCACCGGCCTGTCTGGGTCCGGGTGTGATAGTGATAGAGCCGTCGTCCCGTACTCAGCACAAAGGGATACGCATCATCGGGCACCTCGGCCGGCGGCGTCCACGTAACCGGAGTGAAGCTGCCCTTGCCTGAAGTAAAGATTTTCTGATGCAGGACCGGGGTACCCGGATGCTCAACCGTGGGACAGGGCCATTGGAGGCCGTCCCCTTCGATGCGATGGTATTTGATGCCGCCAAGGGCCGGGGCAAGCACGGAGATCTCGTTGTCCCAAATCTCCTGGGCACTCACAGATTCCCAGGTCTGCCCCATGCGTTTAGCAATCTCCCGGAAGATCCACCAGTTGGGCATGGCCTTCCCCGGGGGAACACTTGCCGTTCTCACCCGGCTCACCCGGCGCTCACTGTTGGTGAACGTGCCGTCATTCTCACTCCAGGCGGCGGCGGGTAAGACGACGTCGGCAAACCGAGTGGTCTCGTTGAGAAAGATGTCCTGCACCACCAGGAACTCAGCCGAGGCAAGTTCATGCTCCACCTTCCGGATGTCAGGCTCGGTGTTGGCAAGGTTCTCCCCAAAGATATAGAACCCCCGAACCGACTTGTCCACCAGACCGTCCATCATCTGGGGGATCATGAGCCCGTTTTTGTCGGGCAGGTTACCCACATCCCAGAACGTGCCGAATTTCTTCCGGGATTCCTCGTTGATCACCTGCTGGTATCCGGGGTAGACATTGGGGAGTGCCCCCATGTCGCAGGCACCCTGGACGTTGTTCTGACCCCTCAGGGGATTCACACCCCCACACTCCATGCCCATGTTGCCAAGGAGCATTTGGAGGTTGGCCGTGGAAACCACATTGTTTCGCCCGCAGGTGTGCTCGGTGATCCCCAGGGTGTAGCAGAGCATTACCGGCTTTACAGCAGCAAGCATCCGGGCCGCTTTGACGATGACCCCGGGCTCGATGCCGCAGATGACGGCCATGGCCTCGGGCTCACAGGCGAGCACGGTCTGTTTGAGTTCTTCAAAGTTAACCGTACGGGTTTTAACAAATTCCTTGTCATAGAGATCCTCCTTGATCAACACGTTCATCACCCCGTTCATAAAGGCGATGTCGCTGCCCACCCGGATGGGCACATGGAGGTCGGCAAACCGGGTAAGGGCATGGGCCCGGGGATCTACAACAATGAGCTTGGCCCCGTCCATCACCGCATTCTTCAAAAATGTGGCGGCCACGGGATGGGCCTCGGTCATATTGGACCCGATCACAAGAAACATCTTTGCCCGGGAAAACTCCCCAAAGGAGTTTGTCATTGCACCTGAACCAAAAGCTGTCGCAAGACCTGCGACGGTGGGAGCATGTCAAGTGCGGGCACAATGGTCAATATTGTTGGTCTTGAACACCGCGCGAAACAACTTCTGCATCTGATAGGAGTCCTCGTTGATACTCCTGGCGCAGCTCACGCCTGCCAGGGCATCCGGACCATGGGTATCAATGATCTTTGAGAACCGGTGGGCCACAAGGTTCAAGGCCTCGTCCCAGGAAGCGCTCCTAAAGGTCTCACCCTCCCGAATCAAAGGGGTTTTAAGCCGCTCCTTTGAATAGATAAAATCATACCCGAACCGGCCTTTAACGCAGAGCCGACCCAGGTTGGGCTTACCATCCTCGGCACCGGTCACCTTCATGATGGTGCCGTCCTTGACATGGAGAATCTGCTGGCAGCCCACACCGCAATAGGGACAGGTGGTCCTTATTTTTTGCGTCTCCCAGGGCCGGGCCCCGTTCTTCGCCTTTTTCTCGAAAAGCGCCCCCACAGGACAGACCTGGATGCACTCCCCGCAAAACACGCAGTCGGAATCCTTGAGTGAGACATCGGTTCCGGCAATGATTTTAGCATCCGCCCCCCGGTATCCAAAATCGATGGCATTGTTTACCTGAACCTCCCGGCAGGCCTGGACACAACGGCCGCAGAGAATACACCGGGAAAAATCCCTGACGATCAGGGGATTGCCCGTCTCCATGGGATACTTGCACTCGGAAAGGGGCTGGCCCACCGCTTTGACCTGATATTTGAAAGCAAGGTCCTGGAGCTTGCAATCCCCCCAGGCAGGACAGAGTTCCTGGGGCGTCTCCCCGGAAAGCAGCCTGAGCTGATCCTGGGTCCAGTCCTTGGTGTCATAATCCTTGATGTCGCAATTGTGATTTCCCGATGAGAGCATCAACCGAAGGATGCTTCGCCTGGCCTTGATCACCTCGGCAGATTCCGTCTGAACAACCATGCCGACCCTGGCAGGCTCGGCACAGGAGGGAACGAGCTTATCCGGACCCTCCACCTCCACGACACAGATTCGACAGGCGCCGGTGGGGGTGGTTCCCTTGAGATGGCACAGGGTCGGTATCTCGATATTATTGGCTCCGGCCACCTCAAGGATGGTCTGGCCCGGTTCAAAACGGACCTCCCGGTTGTTTATCACCATGAAACTATCTGTCATCGAACGAGTCTCCTTTGATTGGCGCAGCAAAAAAGCTGCCTCCTAATGAACAGGTTGAACTCCCTTTTTATCACAGCTTCTTGCTAGGTTATATCTCCCATGGCCAAACGATAGTGACCCATGGTAACAAATACCCAGATATCATTTCTTAAAGGACCAAAAAACACCTTGATTAACCATTCCATACCATTACGAACAATGGAAATTGTTTTTCCTACTTAATGGTTGCCTTGGATCGTGTCAAGGGAAAACTTTTCAACCCTTGTCTTTTAATCTCAATTCGTGGTAAGGCTTTAACTCCATCCGGGTCGTTCCAGGCCCGGGTTCCGGCTAAAACAACACCCCGGGATTGAAAATGACCGACCCCCGGGGAAAAACAAACCGAATTGGATTCTTATGTTGCCATACGCACAACAGTTCCTGCCTCCGCCGCCCTGTAACAGCTAGCTGTTATAGGTTAGGACAGCAAATGAAATAAGTTGGACCAAAAAACAAGCTATTTCGTTCAAGTTATAAAATTTGCAGTCCTTTATCACCCGGCACCCCCAATCGATCCCCTGATCTGATTCAGGAAGAGACCATGGTTACGCCCAAAATACGGTTTCCCAAAAAACCGCACATACAGGGCCTTTTCCAGGACAACCCATGGGGATCTGCAACCCAAGGCGGAATATATCATGGCAAACCATAGATCCATCATTGCGTTGAACCTGTCCGTATTTCTATTCATGTTCGGGGTAGGAATGATCGTCCCCCTGCTCCCCCAAAAGATCATCACCCTCACCGGTTCTTTAAAAACCGTGGGCTACCTGGCTTCGGCCTTTGCGATCTCCTTTGTACTGCTTCAACTCCCCATGGGGCGTTTGGCAGACCGATTCGGATTCCGACGTTTTCTCCTGGCAGGCTACCTGACCTGTTCAGCCTCAGGACTCCTCTACTGCTTTTCAAACACCCAGGAGATGATTTTTTTCGGAAGAATGCTCCAGGGAATCGGAGAGGCGCCGTTGTGGTCCCTTGCCCCGGCCCTTCTATCCATCCACTACCCCGGATCCAAGGGAGAGGTGATCGGCCTGTACAACGCCGCCATCCACCTGGGACTCACCCTTGGCAGCGTTGCCGGGATCCTGGTCTCAGCGTACTGGGTAAAGAACGAGCCTTTCCTGCTCTTTGCGCTGTCAGGCATCCTGGGAGCGTTCCTCATCCTTGTTGCGGTTGAAGATCCGGACCAAATTCATTCAAACCATGAAGACCCCATGGATACAAAGGCGTTCAAATCTCTAATAACAGATCCGGGCACCCTGGCTGTGTTCAGCGGCATCATTCTTTACGGAGCCGGTTATGGCATCTTTCTCACAGTCCTCCCCGGCTTTCTGATCCAGACCAAGGGGTTCACCCAGACAGGAATCGGATGGTTTTTCATGCTTTTCTACATTGCCATCAGCCTGTCCCAGGTCATCACCGGCCCCCTATCAGACCGGCACGGCCGCAGGAAGACCATGGTTTTCGGGTTGATTGCGGTTTCCATGGGAGTGGGACTGTTTCCAGGAAGACAGGGTGGGGAGATCTATCCATGGCTGTTTCTGGCAAGCTTCGGACTCGGGGTGTTTTGCGTGTCAGCCCTGGCATGGTTGAATGATGCCGTGGGAGACACCCTGAAGGGAACCGTGTCCGGAACCTTTTATCTTTTATGGGGAATGGGATTTTTTTCAGGGCCACTGATTCTGGCATCACCGGAAAGACACTGCACCGGCCTCACCGGATTCCACCTGCTGGCCATGTTCTTTTTATTCCAGGCGGTTTTGCTGGGCCTCATCCGACATAGGCGTGGAAAATTTTACAAAGACAGGGTATAATCGCGGATTAAAATTTACAGGCAGGTGTAAAACTTAAATCAATCGATAAAATGGACTGAAAATTCTATGGGTCAAAAAGTACAGGACATTCTAAAAAAGATAAATTACATCGAAGTGGACATGGATATCCAAAAACAGATTCTCTTTTCAATCCCGTCTGCCGACACGGATGAAATGAAAAAAACAGTCAAGATCATAGCTGAGAAAAAGGCAATGATCGCTGATCTGAGAGAACAGATAAAAGCCATCGATCCTGAAGAGTTTAACCGAATACTTGTCTTTGAAAAGGCGTCAGAGCAGTTCCGAAAGCTTACCACCGAGAGAAAATTTGTCGAAATCACCTCCCTGACCGAGGGGGAGCAGTGCTCGATCCAACCCAAGGAAGGGGATGTCATCGACTGCATTGTCAAGGCAAAGGATGAGGCAGGCAATTTTACGGTGATCACCTTTGATGGAAAGATAGTAGAGTTGTCAAAGGAGGATGTCATCGCCTGACAATAGAGCCTGTCCGGCAATCAGAGGGGCTTGAGAATGTCAAGCCTCTCAAGCACCCCTGCCATATCCATGGGAAGGGGAGCGGTAAATTCCACCCGTTGTCCGGACCAGGGATGCCTGAATCCCAGGGTTCTGGCATGGAGCATTTGCCGTGGCACAGCAATTGACTTTTTCCGGCGAAATCCGTACACCGTGTCCCCTGCCAGGGGAAACCCCAGGGCACGAAAATGAACCCGGATCTGGTGGGTCCTTCCGGTTTTAAGCGCCACATCCACCAGGGTATAGCCGTCCACCCGCCCAAGGACCCGCCAAAGTGTTTCCGCAGGCCTGGCCCTTTCCGTGTTGACGGTCATGATTTTACGCTTTGTAGGATGGCGGCCGATGGGCAGGGTAATCCGCCCGGAACTCTCCTTTAGATTTCCAATGGCCAGACCAAGATACTGTTTGACAACCCGCCGCTGCTTGAACTCTTTTTGAAGGAAATCAAAGGCATGCCGGCTCTTTGCAGCGACCAGCACCCCGCTGGTATCCTTATCCAGGCGATGGACGATACCCGCCCTTTCAGGCACCTTTTCACCGGGATGCTCCAGGTGAGGGCAATGGTACAACAAAGCATTGACAAGGGTTTTGGAAGGATTCCCCGGCGCCGGGTGAACCACCATTCCGGCAGGTTTGTTCACCACAATGATATGGTCATCCTCAAAAAGGATATCAAGGGGCAAAGATTCGGCGCAAGGTGCAGACTCGACCGTTGGTTCAATCCTGCCGGAGACGACCTCCCCGGGCTTCAGCCGATAGCCCGGCTTCTTTGGCTGGCCGGAGACCAGGATCAGGCCTTTCTTAATGGCCGCAACAACCCGGCCTCTGGTGGCGCCCGATACTGCAGCAGCAACCTGATCCAGTCGTTCCCCCATCACCTCGTCTGAAATTTCGATTTCGATTTTCATAATAAAAAAAACCGATAGACGTTTGATCGCCTACCGGTCATAAAAACTGTGGCCTTTTTTGTGTGGTTATTGATTTTCTAGGTAAATAGTTCTTCTATTTCGGTCATCATGGACGCTTCATCCATGTTCTTTGCCGTTGAAAGCTCCTGGATCAACAGGTTCTGGGCGGTATCAAGTAACTTTCTCTCACCAAAGGAGAGATCCTTTTCAAGCTTGAGCTGAAACAGATCCCGAAACACCTCGGCAACGTCGAAAATGGACCCCGTCTTGATCTTGTCCATGTATTCGCGATACCTGCGGTTCCAAGTCTGCTTGTCGTGATCCAGTCCCCTCTTCTGCATGATCTTATACACCTGGGGGATATCTTCCGTCTGGATGATTTCCCTCAACCCCACAGATTCAACGTTGGCAGTCGGAATCATGATGACCATTCCGTTGTCAACGATCTTCATCATGTAAAAGTTCATGTTTTCGCCATTTATCTCTTTGGTCTCAATGGACTCAATACATCCCACGCCATGGGCCGGATAAACAGCCAGATCGCCCTTCAGAAATTCTTTCTTCAAAGGTTTGGCTACATCTTCCTGCTTAGCTTCTTCCCCCATATAAACCACCACTCTCTTTGTTAGATTGTTTTAGAAAACAATATGGCCATAGTTAAACAATATAGCATATACTCACACCTTAATCAATCGAAAAACCGTTTAAAAAAAACAGTTTGTTCTTTCAACCCCGGGTGTTATACGCATTCATAGCAGCGGTCGCCCCCTGGTCCATCACAGCGACACAGGCTTCGGCAGAACGAGATACAACAGTGTCGAGCATCCCGGCCTCTTCCGAAGAAAAGCGGCCCAGGACATGTCCGGTAACATCGTGCTGCCCCTGGGGACGACCTACACCGACCCTGATCCGGACGAACGCTTTTGTACCCAGAACCTCGATAATGGAACGAATACCGTTATGACCGCCGTGCCCTCGGTTGCCGGCAATGCGCAGCCTGCCGAAATCAAGGTCAAGGTCGTCATGAACAACGATAATATCAGATACGTGAATTTTAAAATAAGAAGCAAGTTTTTGAACGGGAGGACCACTTCTATTCATATAGGCTTGGGGTTTCATTAGGACAACATTAAGCCCATCGATCACACCCTTGGAGTAGTCAGCATCGAAGCGGGATTTTTCAGGAGGGAAACAATTGTGTTTGAGAAGGGAATCAACAACGGTAAAACCAATGTTGTGGCGGGTCTGGGCATACTTATTACCTGGATTGCCCAGACCCGCCACCATATAAATTCGGCTGTCAGCCATAAAGAAAGCCTACTATTCTGATGCCTCTTCTGGGGTTTCGTCTTCCTCAAGGCCCTCTTCATCCCCTTCAACACCGCCTCCAGGAGGTACGATGGTGAGGACGGTGAAGTCAACCTCATGGGGGATCTCAATGTCCGCACCCAGGTTGATCTCCGCAACATGGACGGAATCCCCCACATCAAGATCCGTGGTATCGATCACAATGGTCTCGGGCATGTCACCGGGGCGGCAGACGATATCCAGTTCGCGGCGGATCACCTGGAGAAGGCCTCCAGCCTTAACACCAATAGACTCACCTGTGGCTTCCACGGGGACGGTGATGGTGATCTTCTCGTCCAGGTCAACTTCCTGGAAATCCACATGAAGATAATTGAGGCCATAGATGTCCGTCTGAACCTCCTTGAGCATGACGGTCCTGACGGGCTTTGTATCACCAGCGATGGCAAGACTAATAAAGAGCCCGGAAGACCCGTTTATTCTTATCATGGTGATAAGGTCGGGAGTGGGAACCGAAATGGGTACAGGCTCGGTCTTTGCTCCGTAAAGGACAGCCGGGACGGCGTCGTTATTTCTAAGATGACGTGCGGCGCCCTTGCCCCTAGTCGTTCTGATTTCAGCTTTTAAATCTAATAGTTCCAAATTTCTATCCTCCGTAGCTGCATCGTGATGCAGTCTGATAACTGTGTTGTCTATACAAAAAGGGAATTTACAGAATCGCCCCTGTAACTGCGTATGATCGCCTCACTCACGAGCCTTGCGACTGAAACTGTTACTATTTTTTCGCACTGCTCGGCCTCCTGGGACAGGGGTACCGTATCTGTTACCAAAAGAGATTTTAATGATGATTCCTGAATCCTGCCCACGGCCGGCCCGGAAAGGACGGGGTGAGTGCAACAGGCATGGACCTCTTTGGCCCCCTTGGACTCAATGACACCGGCTGCCTCAGTAAGCGTACCTGCGGTGTCCACCATGTCATCCAGGATGATGGCGGTCTTTCCCTCGACATCTCCAATGATGGCCATGGCCTTTGCCTGGTTTGGTGCACTCCTGCGCTTATCAACGATGGCGAGCCCGGCGTGGAGGCGTTTTGCAAACGCCCTGGCCCGCTCGACGCCGCCGGCATCGGGAGACACAACCACAAGCTCCCCGTCAAAGTTATCCCTGATATGCTCGAGAATGACCGGAGCTGCATAAAGGTTATCCACGGGAATATTGAAAAACCCCTGGATCTGACCGGCATGGAGATCTAAGGTGATGATCCGGTGGACACCGGTATGGGTCAGAAGATCGGCTATCAGCTTAGCACTGATGGGAACCCTTGGTGCAACCTTCTTGTCCTGGCGGGCATAACCAAAGTAGGGGATCACCGCTGTTATAGGCGCGGCAGATGAGCGCTTTAACGCATCGATCATCAGCAGAAGCTCGACAAGGTTATCATTCACCGGAGCGCAGGTGGACTGGATGACAAAAACCTCCTTCCGCCTCACGTTCTCATGGATTTCCACCTGTATCTCACCATCGCTGAACCGATTCAGCTTGGTTTTCCCCAGAGGCCTTGCAAGATACTCGGAAACCTTTTGTGCAAGTACAGGATTAGAATTTCCTGAAAAAACCGATATTCCGTTCATATAAATTCTCTTTTGTAGTTTTAATTATTGCTGGCTGGGGCGGGAGGATTCGAACCTCCGAATGCAGGAATCAAAATCCTGTGTCTTACCGCTTGACGACGCCCCAAAAAATTTAAATCTAACTTATTACAGACCGTTTCCAGCCACTGCAAATGAGGTTAGAAACACTTGCTTATCAGTTGCCATGTTTTTTTCAGTCAGGATATCATAGACTTGTTCAGCCCTTGAACCGTCGGAAAAAAGAGCAAAAAAAGATGAACCGCTTCCGGACATCAACAACCCTTCCGGAAAAAAACCGGCCATCTCCTCTCTTACAGAGTGAATATCAGGATAAACCCTGCAAGCCGCCTCTTCCAAGTCATTATGCAGAAGCCCCCTGATATCGAGCATTTCGCCCATCTCATGCTTATTTAACAGGGCATTATTATTAGATTTTTGTTGTTTTGTCAATGCAAAATCTACATTTTTATAAACCAGGGGGGTTGAAACGTTGAATCCAGGAAAGAAAACAACAACATGGTAAGGCAGCAGAGCACCACAAGGGGAGAGCTTTTCCCCCACTCCCCGGGCAAAGGCAGGCCCCCCATGGATGAAAAACGGAACATCCGCACCCAGCCTGAGCCCCATTGCCATGAGCCCATCTAAGGAAAACGGAGAATCAAACCGCCGATTCAGCACCAACAGGGTGGTTGCGGCATTGGAACTTCCACCCCCCAGCCCCGCCCCCACCGGAATCTTCTTGTCAATAACGACGTGCACCCCAGGCTTTGTCTTCCCACCACCCTTTGAGAGCTCGTCAAAAAAAAGGGTAACTGCCCGATGCACCAGGTTGGCGTCATCATCGGGCACCTCCGGGTGGTCACAGCGAACAGACACACCGGAGCCTGTGAAATCAAATTCGAGCCTGTCACCGAAATCAAGGCAGGTCATCAGGGAGTGGAGCTCGTGATACCCATCGCTTCTTTTGCCGGTGACATGGAGAAACAGGTTGATCTTTGCCGGGGACAGAGCCTGTTCCATCACCCTTTTGCCCGGACAAAAGCCAGCTTAACCTCATGCAGAAGACTCGTCATGAGGTTGACTTCATCGTTGTCAAGGTTTCCCCGGGTCTTCTTCTCCAGCATGATGATCATATCAATGGTCTGCTTGGCAAGATCCATATTCTTGCCCTTGGCCCCGGTGGCGGGATCCTCCATCTCACCGAGCTGAACAAGGGCAGATGAATAAAGAGAGAGAATAAAGGTGGAAAAATCCACGGGGGGCATCCCCTGGCCGGGACTGGATGCCCCTTCTCCATTTTTCATGGTAAAACCCTTTCCTTCAGGCATCTGTTACCTCCTTCCTGGTTAAACTTAGCAGCGCCAGGAGCAGCCGGTTCCATGGCTCACCCGGGCCGTGATTCCATGGTTAACTTGGCGACACATGGACACATTCCCATACAACATCAACCCCTTCCCTTACCACCGAAGCGATATGCCCGTCCACCCAAAAATGCGCCACCGTGCAAACATCCCCTTGATAGTCAAGGCGGGTGACCAGTGGGGTTGGCGCAGCAACCACCCGCACCCTTGACAGGCCGGCAAGTCCGACCCCATGGGTTTTGAGCACCGCCTCCTTGGCCGTAAAGGTTTTGAAAAAGGCTTCAACCCGATCGCTTTCTCCAAAGCAGGCAGCCTCTTCCGGAGCTAATATTTTATTAAACAGATTATCGGAAACCGGCTTTACCCGCTCAATGTCGATCCCACCAGGCACATGGGAGACCACACCTGCAACACACTCAGGCTTATGGGAGATGGACCAGTGGACGCCCCCACATGGCAAGGGCTCTCCAGCAGTACCTTTTAGAAGCATCCCGGGATAAAACCCGGATCTCTCGCCTGAAATCCGGAGGCTCTGCCGGGCATAATCGCCCAGGGCTTTCACCCTTGGACGCCCCTTGCAAAGGGTACCCAAGGGGGGCACCCTCAAGATCACGGGATAAATCGTTGAAATATCAAACCTCCCGGACTTCATTTTTAATGATCAAATGAACCACCGACATTCCCCATTATGAACAAACAGCGGATTGAGATCAAGCCCGGCCAAGGAAATACGGCCCGACGCCTAATGAATGGATTCGATAACCTTTTTCATCAATCCATCCACGGCCAGGACTGCGGCGGAATCCCCGGGCAACTCCATGAGAGAGCGCCGCTCCATGTCAAACTCAAGAAGCGCCCCGTCATCCGGGATTGTACAGATAATAGGCACTCCTATTTTTTCACACTCGTCAAGGAACGCCTTTCCAAGCTCCTTGGGTGCACGGTTCACGATAAGCCCCACCTTCCCCACGCTCAGCTTTAATTCTGGGAGCATCGCGTGAATCCGTTCCACGGCCCTCAATCCCCGCAGGGCATAATCGGTGACCAACAGCAGCATATCCACCTTACCGGTGGTGCGGCGACTCAGGTGTTCCATGCCGGCCTCGTTGTCCACCATCAGATATTTGTAGTTTTTCTCCAGCTCCTCGGTGAAACGGTTGAGAATATTGTTGACCATGCAATAACATCCCTGACCCTCCTGACGGCCCATCACCAGAAGGTCAAAGGCCTCCCGCTCGATAAGGACCTGGTTCATGAGCATCTCCAGGTAGACGATCTTGTCCATGCCCGAGGGCACCCCCTGGGGATCCTTCATAAATCCTTCCCTAACGTCTCCTACGGTTTTTTCAACATCGATATCAAGGGTCTCTCCCAGGTTGCTGTTGGGATCGGCATCCACCGCAAGAACCGGAGACTGTCCGGTCTCTGCCAAATGACGAACAATAAGAGCAGCCACAGTTGTTTTGCCAACACCACCCTTGCCAGCCAGTGCAATTATCTTACTCATAACATCTCCATTTGTTTGCTATCAGTTGTAGTTTTCCAAATCCTTTGCAAAACCTTCAAAATCGTGACCCTCCAGAAACCGGGAAATGATCTCCCCCAGCTTGTCTGCGGTGTCGACCCGATACACACCCCCAGCGTCCGTACCTGCAACGGCCTTGGCATTTGCAACAACGGCCTTCAAGGCTTCAACGGTGATGTCCAGATTTACCTGCACCGTCACTATCTCTTTTCCTTCACTCATTACTCTTTTCCTTCACTCATTACTCTTTTCCTTCATCCCCGGCAGCACCGGTCATGTAAATCCGCAACGCCTCCTGCACGGTTCCAGCGGCAAGGAAGGCACAATGCTGATCATCTTCCGGCACATCCCCCAGTTTCTCAAGGATCACTTCCCCTGTGATGTCGGCAAGCTCTTCAGCTCGCCTGCCCGTGCTCATCTCCGCAGCAAACGAACCGCACACCTGACTGGAACCGCATCCGTCCGTCATGTAGGACGCCTCGGCCACCCGGTCCTTGTCAAACCTAAGGTAGATATCCATGGAATCTCCGCAATCTCCCAGGGCATGGCCATGGACAGTATAATTGGGAAGCCTCCCCCGGTACCTCGGGTTTTGCCAGCGATCAAACCCCTTGTCACCAAGCACCCCCCTTGCCTCGTCAAAAACCTTCTCCTGGAGATCATCGAGAAATTTATCCAATTTATCTGCCATCTGTTCCACCTCCTAGGCCTTTTTTTTTCACTTGAGCAACCCCTGTTTCTTAAGACCTTGAACAATACGTGTGACTGAGCCGGATCGATTCATGGTATAAAAATGAAGACCGTCCACCCCCCGGACCAGAAGATCCTTGCATTGCTCAAAGGCCACCTCGACCCCCAGGGCCGCAACTGTCTTGGCGTCTGCCGAGGCAAGGGAATCCAGCCGTTCTTTAAGTCCGGTGGGAAGGGACGACCCGCATAATTTACACAGCATATTGGTCAGCTTGACAGTATAGATCGGCATGATGCCCGGGATGATGGGAACGGTTATCCCGGAAGTCCTGCACCGATCAACATAGGAGAAGAAATAATCATTGTCGTAAAAGTACTGGGCAACCACATACCCGGCCCCCCTATCCTGTTTCAGCTTGAGGTACTCAATATCCTTTTCAAGGCTATCGGCCTGGACATGGCCCTCGGGATAGCCTGCGCATCCCAGGTCAAAGTCGTAGCGATCACTAATAAACCCGAGGAGATCCGAAGCATAGGAATAACTGTCCCCATGGGGTTTGAAGTCGTCGTTCCTCGGTTCGTCTCCCCGGATGACGAAGATGGTCTCAATCCCCAGGGCTTTGTACCGGTCCAGCACCTCGATAATCTCGGCCGGCGCAAGGCCGAACCCGGCAAGATAGGCCACTGTGGGAAGCCCCTTTGCCATCATTTTCTTCACCGCCTGATAGGACCCTTCCCTGGTTGAGCCGCCGGCCCCGAACGTCATGGACATATAATCCGGACCCAGGGTCGCAAGCTCATCAACAACGGTATAGAATCCAGCCTCGCCTTTGTCGTCCCTGGGAGGAAAGAACTCAAACGAAACAATGGGTTCTGTCCGGTTCCCGTATAAATTTCCTACGCGCATATATATATTTCTCCTTCCCTTATAAGTTATGGCTCTTAAACTGCCCTATAAGTTAGACCAATACAAAAAAAACGCAATGATAATCAGCAAAAAAAATGAAACAAAAAAAGCCGAAAAACAGTTAACACTGTTCTCCGGCTTTACTATAGTGCCGGTCAAATGACATGATGCCAACCTTACCTTTATTAGTAGGTAGCGGTATCAATTGATCTGACCAGAGTAATAACTCAAAATTCCCGGGAGCCGTTCAGAAAAACCCGATCCCTGGAAAAAACTAAAAACCGCTATTTGCCAATGGCAAACTGTGCGGATTTCAAGGTGTTCTTCATGAGCATGGCAATGGTCATGGGTCCGACACCACCCGGTACGGGGGTGATCTTACCTGCGATCTCCTTTGCCTTGTCATAATCGACATCGCCCTTGAGGATGGCCTTGCCGGTCTTCTCATTCATGCCGACCCTGTTGACGCCGACGTCGATGACGGTTGAACCGGGCTTGATCCACTCGGGTTTTACAAGATCAGGAACACCTGCAGCCACGATAAGAATATCGGCACGCTTGCAGTGGGCAGCAAGATCCTTGGTGCGGGTATGAACGATGGTCACGGTGGAGTTTGCACCCACACCCTTCTGGGCCATCATCATTGCGATGGGTTTACCAACAATGTTGGAACGACCGACCACAACCACCTCGGCGCCTGAAGTTTCAGTACCGGACCGAACAATCATCTCCTGGATACCTGCAGGTGTGCAGGGAAGGAAACGTGCCTCGTCTCCGCCGATCATGAGACGGCCGACGTTCACGGGATGGAAGGCATCCACATCCTTGTCGGGATCGATGGCGTTGAGAACCTTTTTGTCGTCAATGTGTTTGGGAAGGGGGAGCTGAACAAGGATACCGTGGATTTCAGGATCATTGTTGTACTTGTCGATCAGGGCCAAAAGATCTGTTTCGGAAATGTCATCGGGCTGATCGTCCTGGATCTCTTTAAAACCGACGCTCAGGGCAGTCTTAACCTTGAGCGTAACATAGCTGATGGAAGCGGGGCTGCTACCCACAAGAATGGTCACAAGCCCCGGCACCTTGCCGTGCTTTGCCTTCATCTCTTCAACTTCCTGCTTGACCTCTGCAAGGATGTCCTTACGTATCTCGGTTCCGCTGATAATCTCTGCAGTCATTTTCTTTCCTCCTTAATATGCAAAGCCGTGCCTCTGACAGCACAACGGGGAAAGGCTGCCCCGATCATATCACCGGGTGTGCCTTTCCCCTGCTTGAATTTAACGATCTACTAGAATACGCCTTCGACCTTACCGGTCTCTACATCAACATCAACACGCTTGAATGCAGGGTTGGATCCTGTCCCGGGCATGAGGCTGATGGTACCAGCCACGGGCACGATGAATCCGGCGCCGCCATAGGTGAGGACCTCTCTGATGTTGAGTCTCCAGCCTGTGGGAACACCCTTGAGAGCGGGGTTGTCGGAAAGGGAGAGATGGGTTTTTACCATGCACATACCCAGCTTGCAAATCTCGGGATCGGCCTGCATTCTGGCAAGGGCAGTGTTGGCTTCGTTGGAGTAATCAACCCCGTCTGCGCCGTAAACTTCCTTGGCAATGAGCTCGATCCGCTCCTTGAGGGGCATATCAAGTTCATAGAGGAACTTGAAGTCGCTCTTCTCTTCACACGCCTCAATAACGGTCTCGGCAAACTCGATGGCGCCGTCGCCACCCTTCTCCCAGTGACGGGAAAGAGCAACCCTTGCACCCGCTTTTTCACTCAGCTCGCGAACCTTTGCGATCTCGGCATCGGTATCAGAGTAAAAGGCGTTGATGCAGACAACCGGGCTGATGCCGGCTTTTCTGACGTTTTCGATGTGATGGATGAGGTTGGCACATCCCTTGGCAACCCACTCAACGTTCTCTGTGCTGTACTCTTCAGGCATGGCCTTACCAGGTACGGGTACAGGAGCGCCACCGTGGCATTTAAGGGCACGGATAGTGGCAACAACAACAGCACAATCGGGCTTGAGACCGGAGAAGCGGCACTTCAGGTTCCAGAATTTCTCAAATCCGATATCCGCACCAAATCCAGACTCGGTGACGTGGTACTCGGCAAGTTTGAGACCAACCCTGTCAGCGATGATGGAGCTCTGGCCGATGGCGATGTTGGCAAAGGGACCCGCATGGACAATAACGGGCTGGCCTTCCAGGGTCTGCATGAGGGAGGGATTGAGGGCCTCAACCATCCATGCGGTCATGGCGCCGGCGACCTGGAGATCCTCGGTGGTAACGGGCTTACCTTTCTTAGTATAGGCAACAACGATCTTGCCCATCCTCTCACGCATGTCCTTAAGATCCTTGGCAACGGCAAGAATTGCCATAACCTCGGAAGATACGGCAATACCGAACTTGGACTTCATCATGAAACCGTCGGATTTACCGTTAACGCCGTCAATACCGATGATGATGTTTCTCAGGGACTGGCAGCAGAAATCCATGATCCAACCCATCTCGACCCGTGTGGGATCGATATCGATGCGCTCCATACCGGAGAGGCGATTGAGCTGCTCATCGGTATAGTTTCTCTCATGCTGCATGCGGGATGTCAGCGCAACCATTGCAAGGTTGTGGGCGTTCATGATCGCATTGATATCGCCGGTGAAACCAAGTGAAAAAGGAGTCAGGGGGATGCACTGGGCAAGACCACCGCCGGCGGCAGAACCCTTGATATTCATTGTGGGTCCGCCGGAAGGCTGACGAATGGCGGCGCAAACGTTTTTACCTAGCTTGCCAAGACCCTGGACAAGACCCATGGAGGATGTAGACTTTCCTTCACCAAGGGGGGTGGGGGTGATCGCAGTAACGTCGATGTACTTTCCGTCGGGTTTATCTTTGAGTCGCTCAAGAACTGCACGAAAGTCGATTTTCGCAATGTAATGACCCTGGGGAAGCAGCTCATCTTTGGTGAGACCAAGTTTTTCTCCGATCTCGTAGATGGTAAGCATGTCTTTCTCTGCGTCCTGCGCTATTTCCCAGTCTGCATGTTTGGTTGGATCTAATGCCATGGTTAACTCCTTTAAAATAATTGCGGCTCAGGGGATGAGCCTGTTAGAACGTAACCGTATCATTTGATTTAAGCACCTACTCATTTTTCACCGGGAATAATCCAATAATAGAGGGTGGGAGTCAAGTGTTATTTAGGGATTCCCATAAAAAAAGATCCGACTTCAACACCCATGGGACAACTGTTCTCGATAACGACTTTTTATCATTCAGTAAATTACATTCATTCAATAAAACGACCACATATTATCCCCCCATGCCTACCGTACTTATTATTTATCCTTCGACAGGATTTTAATCGACTCCACTATTGACAAAAGGGGTTACGGGTTGTAATTCATGTTACGGTGGAATTGGAGCTTGACTTATTTGACGACCCGCACAACGTTTTTGAAAGGGGCAAATGACCGATACCAAAGCACTTCTAAAATCCGCTTCACCCAACCAACTTCCAACGCTGGTCGACAGCGTCTGGATTTTCATGCATTGCCTTTCCTATGATCTTTCATTTGATCATATCTTAAATAACCAATCTGCAACCAATAACAACAAATCACGAGGAGGGAAAAGTGGGATTTGAAATCACGAAAGAATCCTATGCCGGAGCTATAAAAGGAATCTCAATTGGAAAAGGTGACTCTGCAATCACTGTAGGTGGCCAAACCAGTTATCCTTTTTATCAGTTTGAGGGTGAGATGCCCAACAAGCCTGTCATTGCCATGGAGATCTGGGACATAGAGCCCGCCGAGTGGCCCGAGGCAGCCATCGCACCGTTCAAGGATGTGGTGACGGATCCCGCAGCCTGGGCAAAAAAATGCGTGGACGAGTACGGAGCGGACCTCATCGTTCTCCAGCTCAAGAGCATCGATCCAAATGACCAGGATGCAAGTCCTGAAGATGCCGCCGCCACCGTAAAAAAGGTCCTTGGCGCCATCAGTGTTCCCCTGATTGTCTGGGGATGCACAGCACCTGCTAAAGATGAAGACGTTCTCAAAAAAATTGCAGAAGAGTGCCAGGGCGAGAACCTGATCCTGGGACCGGTTGAAGAGAAGAACCACAAGGGCATCGGCGCTGCAGCCATGGGTTACGGACACAGCATCATTTCATCCTCCCCCATCGACGTCAACCTTGCAAAACAGATCAACATTCTGCTTGAAAACCTTGGCATGCCCCTGGATAAGGTCCTTGTCGACCCCACCACCGGCGGTCTCGGCTACGGCATGGAGTACTCCTACTCCGTCATGGAGCGGCTCACCATGGCAGCCATGACCCAGGGCGATGATAAACTCCAGCTTCCCATGATCAACAACCTCGGAAACGAGATCTGGAAATGCAAGGAAGCAAAACAGACCGTTGAAGATGCGCCCGAGCTTGGTGACCCCGAGCGTCGAGGCATCCTCATGGAGGCCGTTGGTGCGGTTTCCTACCTCATGGCCGGATCCAGCGTCCTGATCATGCGCCACCCCGAGTCCATCAAGCTTGCAAAGGCATTTATCGACCTCATCTCCGACGGCGGTTCCGCCCAGGATGTGGCCCCCATCGTAAAGCAGCTGGATGATGTGGAGATCGACTTTGCAGCCCTTGCTCCTGCAGTAGACCTAACCATGGAAGCCGCTAAAAAAGCCGCTCCCGCCAAAAAAGCCGCAGCCCCCAATAAAGCGGCTGCACCTGCCGCACCAGAGGCATCCAAGGCTGCACCCGTTAACAATGCCGATGCAGTGGAAGCTGCCGCAAAAAGCCTTGGCATCGACCTTGCCGCCCTTCTTCAGAAACGGGGATGCTCCAAGGAAGATATTGAGCACACAGCCCAACAGCACAAGTTGACACTGGAGCAGGTTATTCAAAAACTAAATTCTTAGGAAAGGGGAATAAAATGGCAATAGATCTCTTTGCAGCGGATGAACCCAAGGATCTCTTTGCAGCAGATGAGCCCAAGGATCTTTTTGCAACAGAGGCACCCGTAGACCCTGAGGCAGCGGCCAAGGCAAAGGTCGAAGCCGAAGCTAAGGCAACGGCTGACGCCGAAGCCAAGGCAAAAGCGGATGCAGATGCAAAGGCAAAAGCTGCTGCAGACGCAAAAGCCAAGGCTGAAGCAGATGCGAAAGCCAAGATCGAGGCAGAGAAAATGGCAGCCGCCGATGCTGCGGCCGCAAGAGAAGCTGATGAACAAGCATTGAGGGAAAAGAGAGCCCAGGAGAAGGCCGAGCAGGCGGCAAAACGTGCTGCCACGCCAAAGAAAAAGAAAATTTCCGTAACAGCTTCGGCCGTACAGAAATCAGAGCTTGACAAGCTCCTGGAGAGCCTCGACAGAATCCATCGAAGAAATGTAGCATAAATTACTTAAAATATGACGTTTGCCATATTTTATGCACATCATTCACACAATAGGAGGAGGAACCTCTAATGGCAGAAATAAAGAAAGCAACGGTTGCCAAGAAAGCCAAGGCACCCAAACTGGCAGATCCTTTAGAAGCTACCATCGACGTTGCAACCCAGCAGATGATTGCCCGGGCCCAGGAGCTCGGCATCGAGACGGTTTTTGACAGAGCAGTCAACATGAAAGCCTGTAATATCGGCTTACAGGGCACCTGCTGTAAAAACTGTTCCATGGGCCCTTGCAGACTCCCACTTCCCAAGGATGGCATTGACGGAGAAGACACACGTAAAGGTCTCTGCGGCGCCACGGCCAATACAATCGCTGCAAGAAACTTCATCAGAATGATCGCCGGCGGCGCTGCTGCCCACTCTGATCACGGCCGTTGTGTGGCCGAGGTATTCATGTCCGCAGCAAGAAAAGAGACAGAAGCCTATAAGATCAAGGATACGGAAAAACTTATTGCCATGGCTCCCCACCTTGGGGTTGCCGTAACCATAGAAGAAGATGGTGAGACCAAGGACAGGGACATTGATGAGATCGCCCTGGAAGTTGCTGAAGTCGCCATTGCCGAATGGGGCAAACCCGAAGGCGAGCTCCTCTATTTAAAGAGAGCCCCCGAGGCCCTTTATGAGAAATGGAAAAAACAAGGCGTGCTTCCCAGGAACATCGACCGTGAGATCGTTGAGATCATGCACCGTACCCACATGGGCGTTGACCAGGACTACAAGAACCTGATCAAGCAGGGCACCCGAGCAGCACTGGCCGATGGCTGGGGCGGATCCATGCTGGCCACCGATCTCCAGGACGTCCTCTTCGGCACCCCCTATCCCCTCCAGAGTGAGGCCAACCTCGGCATCATGAAAGAGGACCACGTCAACATCATCGTCCACGGCCATGAGCCGGTACTCTCCGAGATCCTGGTTGCTGTAGCCCAGTCCCAGGAGATGCTGGACTATGCCAAGGAAAAAGGAGCCAAGGGTATCCAGCTGGGCGGCATCTGCTGCACCGCCAATGAGATCCTCCAGCGCCACGGCATCCCCACAGCAGCCACCTTTCTCCAGCAGGAACTTGCCATCATCACCGGCGCCTGTGACGCCATGGTTGTAGACATCCAGTGCATCATGCAGAACCTTGCCAATGTTGCAAAATGTTTCCATACCAAGCTGATCACCACCCACCCCATTGCCAAGATGGAGCAGGACAACGTCATCCACATCGAGTTTGACGAGCACCATGCCCTTGAAGATGCAAAGCGCATCGTGAAGATGTCCATTGACAACTTCCAGAACAGGTCCACAGAGGTCATGATTCCCCAGCAGAAAGCCACCCAGATCGCAGGATTTGGCGTGGAATCCATCCAGTATCACCTGGGCGGAACCTTCAGGGGCACCTATTACACCCTGAACGACAACATCATCAACGGCCGCATCCGCGGTATTGCCGGAGTTGTGGGTTGTAACAACGCAAGGACCAAGCACAACGACGGCCACATCAAGGTTGTCAAAGAGCTGATCAAGAACGATGTCATCGTACTGACCACCGGCTGCAACGCCATCGCCTGCGCCATGGAAGGACTCCTGACACCCGAGGCTGCCGCCGTTCACTGCGGACCGGGTCTCGCCGAGGTGTGCGAGGTTGTCGGTATTCCACCGGTCCTCCACCTGGGTTCCTGTGTTGATAACTCAAGAATCCTCCTTGCAGCTACCGAAGTGGTAAAGGCCGGCGGTCTTGGCAATGACATCTGCGACCTTCCGGTAGCTGGAAGCGCCCCTGAATGGATGAGTGAAAAAGCGATCTCCATTGGTCACTACTTTGTGTCATCCGGCGTATACACGGTATTCGGCGTAACACTGCCCACCGCTGGCGCGCCCGTATTCCACAACTATCTCTCCGAGGAGCTTGAAAATATTTACGGCGGCAAGTGGGACCTTGAAATCGATCCCATCAAGCATGCCCATAAGATGATCGCCCATATCGACAAGAAGCGTAAAGAACTGGGCATTGACAAGGCCAGAGAGAGGGTGCTCATGGACATGGCTGACCGCCAGGCCCTGGAGGCCTAGGCCTCACAGTACAGCGAATTGAAGCATAATCTAATAATAATGATAAATCCTCAACGAAGGAGGAACACATGTCAAAATTAATAGCATTCGCAGCTATTCAGGGTGGATATAAAGTAGTATCAGAGGTTGAAGGGATGTACCAGAAGGCCCTCAACACCTTTAATGCGGATACAAAAGTTCAATTTCCCAATACAGCCTATTATCTTCCGGTCATCTATTCCCTGACCGGAATGAAGGTTGAGACCCTGGAAGATATCAAAAAACCCCTCGCTTTTGCCAGGGGTCTTCTTCCCCCCCATGTAAAGGGAAAGAATCATCTTCCCTATCTTGGACCACTCCTTGATGCCGGTATGGCGGGTATCATCGCCTACGAGATCAAAGAAGCGCTACGGATCGTGAACGAGCCTGATTTCTACATTGCCCAGGAAGATCCGGATGTCGAGGCAGGTAAGCTCTGGACAGGTCCTGCGGATGATACCATCCTCAGAAAAAGGGGTGTTGAGTTCGTAGACGGCTCCGCCCCGGGATTTGCAGCCATTGTTGGTGCCGCTCCCAGTCCTGAAATTGCCAAGATGATCGTGGAAGATTACCAGAAGAAGAGTCTCTATATCTTCTGTGCCGCCAACCACAACGGCCAGACCGTCATCGAGCAGCTCCTTGAGGCCGATGTCCAGGTGGGCTGGAACACCCGTATCGTTCCCTTTGGTCCGGACATCAGTTCCTCCGTATTTGCCTTGGGTTTTGCCAACAGGGCAGCCATGGCCTTCGGTGGTGTTCAGCCGGGCGACCATAAAAAGATCCTCATGTACAACAAAGAGCGGATCTTCGCCTTTGTTAACGCACTTGGCGATATCGGAACCGAATGGGGTGTTGCTGCAGCCGGCTGTGTTAACTGGGGTTTCCCCACCATTGCCGACACAGACATCCCCGAGATCCTGCCCACGGGTATCTGTACCTACGAGCACGTGGTTACCAACATTCCCCATGATGAGATTTGCCAGAAATCCATCGAAGTCAGGGGACTCAAGGTAACCGTGGCTGACATCGCCATCCCCTGTGCCTTTGGTCCTGCATTTGAGGGCGAGCGGGTCAGGGGTGCTGATCTCCATGCCCAGTGCGGTGGTGGAAAGACCCAGTGCACAGAGCTTGTGAAGATGGCCCAGATGAACGAGATTGAAGACGGCAAGGTAACCGTTGTCGGTCCGGACGTGTCAGACCTCAAGGTGGGAGACACCTTCCCCCTCGGTATAATGGTCGAGATCGCAGGTCGGGAATTCCAGAGCGATTTTGAGCCCATCATGGAGCGTCAGATCCATCATCTGATCAACTACATCCAGGGCATCATGCATATCGGTCAGCGGGACATTTCCTGGGTCCGGATCTCCAAGGCAGCCATGGACAAAGGGTTCACCCTCAAAGATCTCGGTGTGGTTCTCCACGCCAAGTTCCACCAGGATTTCACAAAAATTGTCGACAAGGTCCAGGTCACCCTCTACACCAAGAAAGAAGATGTGGACAAGATCACAGCAACGGCAAGGGCCGAATACCTGACAAGGGATTCCAGGGTCGACAACATGAAGGATGAGGATGTTGAGACATACTACTCATGCTCCCTGTGCCAGAGTTTTGCCCCCAACCATGTCTGCTCGGTAAGTCCTGAGCGAACCGGCCTCTGCGGCGCCTACAACTGGATGGACTGCAAGGCCGCCTTTGAGATCAACCCCACAGGACCGAACCAGCCCATTGAAAAGGGCGAATGCATCGATCCGGTGCTCGGCCAGTGGAAGGGCGTCAACGACTTTGTCTACAAGGCATCAAGGGGTTCTGTTACCCACTACAACTTCTACTCCATGGTAATTGATCCCATGACCACCTGCGGCTGCTGCGAGTGTATCGCTGCCATGCTGCCCACATGCAACGGCGTGATGACGGTTGGTCGGGATTATCCCGGAGAGACTCCCTGTGGAATGAAGTTCACCACCCTGGCTGGCGTCATGGGCGGTGGTGCATCCTCCCCGGGATTTGTAGGCCACTCCAAGCACAACATCACCCAGGGTAAGTTCATCCTCGGCGATGGTGGTCTCTTGAGAATGGTATGGATGCCCAAGATGCTCAAAGAGGAGCTCAAGGATCGTATCGAAGCGCGGGGTGCTGAAATGGGCGTTCCGGGCCTCTACGACATGATCGCAGATGAGACCGTTGGCATCACAGAGGACGAGATCATGCCGTTCCTCCAGGAAAAAGGACATCCTGCACTGACCATGGAGTCCCTGATCGGATAAGTATTCATTGTATCAAAAGGCAGGCTGGAGCAGCACCAGAACCATTGCTGCAGCCTGCCTCTATTTATAAACACAAAGAGGTGAAAAAATGGCATTAACCGGTATACAGATATTTAAACTCCTTCCCAAGACCAACTGCAAGGAGTGCGGTGTTCCAACCTGCCTCGCCTTTGCCATGAACCTGGCATCGGGCAAAGCTGAGCTGGACGCCTGCCCCTACGTATCTGATGAAGCAAGGGAGAAATTAGCTGAGGCATCAGCCCCTCCCATCCGACCTGTTTCACTTGGACAGGGCGTAAGAAAAACAACTGCAGGTGGAGAGACAGTTCTCTACAGGCATGAGAAGACTTTTTTCAACCCCACCATCCTGGCCGGCACGGTAAAATCCGACATCGATGCTGCCGAGCTTGAGAAGGATCTTAAAATATACAACGCCCTCCAGTATGAGCGTGTAGGTCTTAACCTGAGACCGGAACTCATCGCCCTCAAAGATACCGGAGCCGGCGCTGACAAGTTTGCCGCCTGTGCAAAGATCATTGCTGAGACATCCGAGTTCAACCTGGTGCTCATGACCGAGGACATGGCTGTCATGACAGCCGGTGTCGAGGCCTCAGGATTTAAACGCCCCCTCCTCTATGCCGCAACCGAAGCCAATGTTGATGCCATGGGCGCCCTTGCCAAGGAGAACGATCTTCCCCTGGCCGTCAAGGCAGATTCAGTGGAAGCATTGATTCCCCTGACCGAGAAACTCACCGGAATGGGACTCAAGGATCTTGTGATCGATTCAGGTGCCCGAGAAATCAAACAGGCCCTTGAAGATCAGGTCGCCATCCGGCGTGCCGCCCTCAAGGCCGGCAACAAGGCCCTGGGCTTCCCCACCATCACCTTCCCCAGCGAGATGGCCTCCAACCTTGACATGGAGACATTGATCGCAGGAATGTTTGTTGCCAAATACGGCGGAATCGTGGTGATGTCGGACTTCAAGGCGGAATCCCTGTTTCCCCTTCTCCTTGAAAGGCTCAACATTTTCACCGATCCCCAGCGGCCCATGACGGTCACCGAGGGTATATTCCCCATCAACAACCCGGATGAAAACTCTCCGGTTGTTATTACCACCAACTTTGCCCTCACCTACTTCATCGTATCCGGCGAGATCGAGGCAAGTAAGGTACCCACCTGGCTGCTCATCAAGGATTCCGAGGGACTCTCAGTTCTCACGGCCTGGGCGGCAGGCAAGTTCGGCGGTGACGATGTCGGCATGTTTACCAAGAAATGCGGCATCATGGACAAAGTAAAACATACTGAGCTGATCATTCCCGGCTATGCAGCTGCCATTGCCGGTGATGTTGAAGAGGAACTCCCGGGCTGGACCATCACGGTCGGTCCCAGGGAAGCGGCCCATCTTCCTGCTTTTCTTAAAACAAAAGCTTAGTTGTACCCCAAGTTCGAAGGGGTTGGCCGTTTTGGCTTGACCCCTTTGAAATTTCAGTTTATGTCTTAAATCAACTCGAAACTAATTATTGCAAGGGAGATGAAATGATACTTTTTGGAGAAAGCTTAAACGTAATTTCCAATGTTATTGGAAAAGAATTCAAAGAGGCCGATCCTGCCAAGAGAAATCCTGAGCCCATCCAGAAAGAGGTTCTCGAACAAAAAGAGAAGGGCATGGATTACATTGATATCAACCTCGGACCTGCAAAGAAATTCGGTACTGAGCTGATGCCCTGGGTTGTACAGGTTGTCCAGGAAGCGGTTCCGGGAATGCCTCTTCTCCTTGACTCCTCCAACATCGACGCCATCGAAGCAGGCCTCAAGGTCGCAAAACCGGCTGACAAACCCCATATTGTTAACTCCATCATGGCCCGTCCCGAGCGATACGAGCGGATGGTTCCCATGACAGCCCAGTATGACGCAGATTTCGTTGCCCTCATGTGGGGACCGGATGGTCTTCCCAGGGACGAGAACGAGCGGGCGGCCCTTGCTGTTGAGCTTCTCTACTTTGCCAATGAGGCAGGTATCCCCAACGAGAAAATTTGGGTGGACGGTATTGTTACACCGGTGAACATCCAGCAGCCCCAGGCCATCAGCCTGATGGTGTTCCAGGAGATGCTCCAGGACATGGCCCCAGGCGTCAAGAGCACCTGCGGACTTTCCAACATCTCCAACGGTCCCCCAAACCACCTCCGTCCCATCCTGAACCAGACCTACATGGTCATGCTTCAGAAATACGGTATGGCGTCTGTTATTTCAGATCCCCTTGACATCCAGCTCACTGCCATTGCCAAGGGCGAGCGCCAGGACATCGTAGAGCTTATCTACGGCATTCAGGACGGCAACCAGCCTGACATGGCAAGTCTTAACAAAGAGATGCAGGATTATGCCAAGACAGTCAACGTCATCCTCGGCAACACCCTCTACTCTGACTCATGGCTTGACCTCTAGGCCATATTGCTGAACTGAGCACCATAAACCCCTTCAGGGCACTTGCCTTGGAGGGGTTTTTTTGTTAGTTAAACCCCAACCAGGACAAGCCAGACCGAAAAACGTTTCTGGTCTTTTGCCAAAAAAACACAAGATTCAGAGATCAGATGCGAACCTGGGCAAACCAGCACCCAAAAAAAGTCTGATTACCCTGTCAAAATAACACGAAAACCAGAGCTAAGAAGCTAAAGATTGCAATTAAACCGTTTGGGAGTATAGTACAAAAAGAGACAACTTTTTATAGCCATCACGAGGATCGTTCATGGAAACCAATGTACAACCGGACAAGTCAGCCATAGACAAGTGGATCTACATCGTCGTTCAGAATCCAGGAACCGGTGGTGAACAGTTCATGGGGTTCAAGGCCCCGGACAGCGGAGAGGAGTTCATCCCGGCTTTTACTAGCAAGGAGGAAGCCCAGCAATGTTTTCTCATCATGCCCAAGGACATGATGGCCAACAAATACGAGATCCAGGCCATTCTCAAGGATGACCTGGTAACCACAGCCAAAGGGAACGGCTTTGAGGTCTATCTGATGGATCACAAGAGTTGCATCAAAGGAAAACTGTAGCTGATGCCTGTTTTTCAGGAATAAGGACGTTCGCAATCAAATTGATACCCGCTGTTTTTAATAATAACTGGGTTCAATTCATATGCGTGGTGCTATAACCATCAGATTTTGTAAACACATGATTCGGGAGTAGAAAAGTGAGCTTAAAACTTGCAATCGGCGGTAAAGGCGGCGTTGGAAAAACCACAATAACTTCACTTCTTGCGAGAAGCATTGCAGCCATGGATAACAACCGGGTCATTGCCATTGATGCGGACCCCGTGGCAAACCTTGCCGCAGGATTGGGCATTCCCGAGGAGACCCCCATCACCCCTGTTGCGGAACTCTCCGACCTCATTGCCGAACGCACCGGGGCAAAACCCGGCACCATGGGCGGTTTCTTCACCCTCAATCCCAAGGTGGACGACATCCCGGATCGTTTTTCCCTGGAGCGGGACGGGGTAAAGCTCTTGGTGATGGGCACGGTTCAGAGCGGGGGATCCGGCTGCATCTGCCCGGAAAGCACCATTCTCAAGGCCCTCATGAACCACCTTGTCCTTGCACGGAATGAAGTGGTGATCATGGACATGGAAGCAGGCGTGGAACATTTGGGAAGGGCCACCTCGGGATCGGTGGACGCCCTGGTCGCCGTTGTAAACCCGGGCAAGAGAAGCCGGGTGGCGGCAGAAAAAATCAGGCAGCTCGGCCAGGACATCGGCATCAAGAAGATCGTGGTCCTGGGCAACCGGGTGCGGAACGCTGAGGATGAGGCCCTGATCCGGGAGTCCCTCTCGGATTTCGAGATCATTGGCTTTCTGCCGGAGATGGAGGAGATCATCGGGGCCGACCGAAAAGGGATTCGCCCCTTTGACGACCCGGCCACCATCCCCGAGCCCATTAAGGCGATTGCCCGAAAATTCCTCGATATGAGCAAATAAAAAAAGAATAAAAAAAGGGGTCAGGCTTAGCTTATTGTAACGACAATAAGCTAAGCCTGACCCCAAAGATGTTACAATATGGCATCAAACTTACACCTGTCATAGCAGGACATACACTTGATGCACTTGTCCTTATCAATGACAGCCACCTCTTTTTTCTTCCAGGTGATGGCGTCGGAAGGACAATCCTTAAAGCAAAGCCCGCACCGCTTACAAAGATCGGGAACCACCTCAAAATGCACCAGGTCGGGGCAGATTTTGGCCGGACATTCCTTTTGTTCGATATGGGCCTCATACTCCTCCCTGAAGTAGCGAAGGGTGGACAGGACTGGATTGGATGCGGTCTGGCCAAGCCCACAGAGACTGCTTCGCCCCACCACATGGGCCAGTTCCTGAAGGCGCTCGATGTCCCCAGGCCGGCCCTTCCCCTTGCAGATATTCTCGAGGATCGTGAGCATCTGCTTGGTTCCCTCCCGGCAGGGGGTGCATTTGCCGCAGGATTCATCCTGGATAAAATCCATGAAGTAACGGGCCATGTCCACCATGCAGGTCCTGTTGTCCATGACAATGGCACCGCCGGACCCCATGATGGCGCCCACCTTGGCAATGGCCTCGTAGTCGATGGGGGTGTCGAGATAGTCTTCAGGAACACACCCCCCCGAGGGACCGCCCAGCTGGACCGCCTTGAACTTGCGCTTCTTGGGAACGCCGCCGCCGATGTCATAAACCAGGGTCCTTAAGCTTGTACCCATGGGAATCTCCACAAGCCCGATGTTGTTGACATCACCGGACAGGGCAAACACCTTGGTGCCTTTGCTGGTTTCGGTTCCCACGCTTGCATACCACTCCCCTCCCTTGAGGATAATCTGGGGAACGTTGGCAAGGGTCTCCACGTTGTTGAGGATGGTGGGCTTCTCCCACAGTCCCTTGTGGGCGGGAAAGGGCGGCCTTGGCCTTGGCATGCCCCGCTTACCCTCAATGGATCGCATGAGGGCGGTCTCTTCTCCGCACACAAAAGCCCCTGCGCCCTGGTAGACCTCGATATCAAAATCAAACCCCGACCCAAGAATGTCCTCACCTAAAAGGCCATACGCCTTTGCCTGGGAGATGGCGATGTCCAGTCGCTTAACCGCCAGGGGATATTCGCTCCGACAGTAAATATACCCCTTATGGGCATTGATGGCCTTGGCGGCAATGATCATCCCCTCGAGTACGGCATGGGGATCGGACTCCAGGATGCTTCGGTCCATGAAGGCCCCGGGGTCCCCCTCATCTGCGTTACAGAGCACATACTTCACATCCCCCTGGGCCTGTTTAGCAAATTTCCATTTCATTCCGGCGGGAAACCCGGCACCGCCCCTGCCCCTGAGGCCGGACGCCAGCATCTCGTCAACGATCCCGTCCGGGGTCATCTCGGTCAACGCCTTTGCCACAGCAAAGTAGCCGTCCCTTGCAATATACTCGTCAATGACCTCAGGATCGATGAGGCCCTTGTTGCGCATGGTGCGGAACATCTGGCTTGAAAAGAAAGGAATGTCATCCATCTTTGGAATGATATCCTTGGATCCGGGTTCCTTATAAAAGAGGCGTTTCAGCGGCCGGCCCTTGAGAAAGTGCTCCTCCACAAGTTCGGCTGCATCCTCGGGCTTGATCTTCTGGTAGAAGATCCCCTCGGGCTGAACCACCATAACCGGGCCCACCGCGCAAAAACCGTTACATCCGGTCACCACGATCTCGACCTCTCCCGCCAGGTCCTGTTTTTGGATCTCCTGCAGGAGAGCTTCCCTTACCCGTTCACTTCCGGTTGAATCACATCCGGTACCGCCGCAGAGCATGAGCTGCATTCTGATTTTGTTCATGGTTCTCTCCCTTGTGGTGCCCTATTCGTATTTCTCGAGGATGTTGATCACCTTATTAGAGGTCACATCACCGTAAATGTCCTTGTCAACGACCATGACCGGAGCAAGGCCACAGGCGCCCAGGCACCGGACCCCCTCCAGGGTGAACCGCCTGTCCTCAGTGGTCTCACCCTCCTTCAGGTCAAAAGTAGTGTCTATGCGTCCCATGGCTTCCTTGATGCCTTTGACATAACAAGCCGTGCCGGTGCAGACCCGGACGATGTGACGGCCCTTTGGCGTGAGGGAGAAAAAAGAATAAAAGGTGGCCACACCAAATACCTGGCTTGTGGGAAGCACAAGCCCGTGGCTAATATGGCTGAGAAGTTCGCTGGGAAGATATCCAACCACCTCCTGACATTCACGAAGGACCGTAATTAAGGAACCTGGTTGGCCCTTGCCGTTTGCGATAATCTCGTCCATGCGGGTCCACATCTCCCCTGTAATATCGGGATGATGGGGATGCGTGTTAGTTTTCATAATGCCCCCAAGCTAACGCCGTGCCTTAACTGTTCTTATATTTATTTAATATGAAACTCCGGCTAAAGCGATGTAATCAGAGAAGTTTCATTTTTCGTTGTGGCCAAAGCATAAATTCCATGCGCCGGCCATGCCGGTTAGAATTGAACTCTATTCTGAGTTACCCATTATTCACAGCCGTCACAAATTGTCAATCTTCCTTTGAAAACTTTTGACCCGGAGCGGTTCGTCCTTCATCGACCAATCGGTCGAGTTTACGGTCATACTGCTCGATGGCACGATCCCAGGAGTAAGGTTCCATGGCCCGGGACAGGGTCCTTGCAAATTCTACATGGCTACCGCAATGAAGCAACAGGTCTGCCAGTTTATCAACCAGGTCATCCTTGCCCTGGTAGAGGATCCGGCCGTGGTGTTCTTCGGGCATCACTTCCGGGTAGGCAAGCCGATCCGGCAACAGGGGAATACAGCCCATGCGGACCGCCTCAACAACGGAGATGCCGAAATTCTCCTGGATGGCCGTGCTCACAACGATGTCCCCCTGGCCCAACCAGTCGTAATATTCCTCCCTTGACGGGGCATAGCCAAACACTACAATCTCCTCCTTGAACATCTCCCGGGCCTCGATAAATGCCTTTGGCACCCTTGCAACCCCCTCCCCCAGGAGGGCCAGGCGAAAGGGAATCCCCCTTTCCTTGATCTTTCCCAGCGCCCGGAAAAAATCATCGGGTTTTTTATCATACTCCCACCGGTGATTCCAGACGATCAAGGGTGCCGCCCCCTCCTGTTTCCGGATTTCAACGGATTTGGCCGGGAAACGGCAGCCCGGATAGATCACTTCGGATTTGGACCGGATCGTCTTGCCCACCCACAAAGGGTTACGATCGGGCATGGTTGAGATCATTTGATCCACCTCGGACAAGAATCCCTCCATCTGAAACCGTGAGTTAAACACCACCTGATCAGCACAAAGGGCGGTGGTCATATTGATAAACCCGAAATGCCCCTCCTGGGAAACCCCGGGATTGACCGGATAACACAACTGGTTTTCATGGAAATACGCAAGCACCGGCGGCAGATCCGGCCCTGCCAGGGCCATGAAATCACTCAAGTTCATCATGTCGGTTGCGATGATGCCGTCATATTGGGAAAGATCGCCTGCCATTTCGTGGAAAAGCATGGCCGCCCCCCGCATCCGCCATCGCCAGTATTTAGCGGGAAGAGTGACAAGCTCGATGTCGTGGCTTGAACTTTGGGTCAGACCCAGGGCAAAGTCCCTGTGGGATCCGCCAAAAAACGATTCTAAGAATAGGAATTTCAATTTAAACCACCCCTTTGACTGTTAATGCCCCGGCTCACACCATGATTGAAGCCCACGGATCGGGCCCCTTGGCCCTGGCGATGAAACCCGGGATTATAACTGATCCCATGGGCAAATGCCAGGTTTAAGCACAAATGGATCAGGCCCCGGCCACCCGGGACTCCGGAAGTGCCATGGAAAGGGTCTTCTTCCGGGGATTCCGACTTTTTTCATTGACTTGATGCCATTCATACCTTAAGAATTGAGGTATGCAACTTACTGAAATTGCCATGATACTCGATGCCCGGTTCCTTGTTGGCAAAGAATTCGCATCCAAAGAGGTGTTCAAGGTGGGATCAAGCGACCTCATGAGCGATATTCTGGCCGCAGACTCGGATGGCTCCCTCATCCTCACCGGGCTTGCGACCCAACAGATTGTGAGAACCGCTTCTGTTGCAGGGGTAACCGCCATCATCCTCATCAGAGGCAAGGTCCCATCACAGGAAGTGATCGACCTTGCAAGGGAAGAAAACCTTCCCCTTCTCACGACCTCCCTATCCATGTTTGTGTCCAGCGGACGACTCTACAAACATGAACTGACAGGCCTTGACGGCAGACGATAACCCGGAGATTCCATGGGCAGTCTTGTGAAAATCTTTCCCATTAAACACAGGGATTTTATCCATGCAGGCAAACCCTCCATTGAGATAAAAAACATCCTCAAAACGCTGAACACCCCCCGGGAGATCATCCGCAGGGTTGCCGTATGCGGCTATGAGGGAGAGATGAACGTGGTGATGCACGCCAGAAACGGCCAAATCCGCCTGGAGCTGTCAAACACCATGATCATCATTAAAATCACGGACAAGGGGCCGGGCATCCCTGACATTGACCAGGCCATGGAGAAGGGCTTTTCCACGGCCCTTGACGAGTTCAGGGAGATGGGGTTCGGCGCCGGCATGGGACTGCCCAACATGAAGAAAAATGCAGACCGCTTTGAGATACGTTCGACACCCGAGAAAGGGACAACCGTCAGGATGGAATTCGCCACGGGGGAAAGGTGATGGAAAACAGCAAGGATCTTCCCTGCTATGTCGCCTTCAACAGCCAACACTGCACCGGATGCGGTGACTGCGCCAAGGTCTGCCCCACAAAGGCCATCCGCATCAAAGGGGGAAAAAGCCTGCTGCTGGTGGACAACTGCATCGGATGCGGCCTGTGCATCAACGTCTGCCCCCAGGGGTGCATCACCCCGACCACCATCCCGGCCCAGTCATCCAAGCACACCCCATTTCCCATTATCTTCGTGGCGCCGGTTCTCTACTCCCAATTCAGGGATGCCACCCCTGGGGAGGTTCTCAAGGGGCTCAAGGCAATGGGATTCAAACACACAGTGGACATGTCCTACTTTTTCACCATGTTCAAGCGGGCCACGGAACAGCACCTGATAAACCTCGGCCCTCCTCCGGAAGGCCGTCCGGTCATCTCCACCATGTGCCCGGTGGTGCTGCGCCTCATCGCCTTCCGATTCCCAAGCCTTATCGATCTTCTCCACCCGGTGCTCAGACCCGTATCCGTCATGGTCAAGGATGTGGCAGCCTTTATTGCAAACCACCACAAAATCGATCTCAGGGCGATCTCCATTTTCTACCTGAACCCCTGCCCTACCAAGATGAACCCCAAGGGGTTGAGTTTGCCCCATGGGTCTCCCTATATTACCCGGGCCATCGGCATTAACCAGATCTATGCAGAGCTGAACAAACAGATAAAAGCCCTCCAGAACTCCCCTCTGGACAAAACCCTTGAGCCGGTGTTTGAGTTTGAGGAGCCGCCAACCGGGAAAAGCCTTCTCTGGGGAATTTCAGGCGGAGAGACCGCGGAATCGACCATCAAAAACAAGCTGTGCATATCGGGAATGAACGAGACCCTGGAGTACCTGGAAAAGATCGAGCTCGGCCTGTTCAAAGAATACGATTTCATCGAGTTCAGAACCTGCAGGGAGGGGTGCGTGGGCGGCTCCCTGTGCGCCGTTGACAAGTATGTGGCAAAGAACAACCTGCAGCAGCATGTGGACCGCCCCAAATCAAAGGAGCGCCACAGGGACAATCTTCTGAAGGATCTCTATGCCGAAGAGCGGTTCTTTGACACGCTCACCTCCGCAAAAATGGAGAAACTCTTTGGCCAGAGGAAAGAGCCCCTTTCCATCGAGGACCTGACACGGGTCAACCAGATCCTAAAGCAACTTCCCGGGTATAACTGCTCAGGCTGCGGCGCACCCGACTGCCAAACCTTTGCCGAGGACGTGATCAGGGAACGGGCCTCCATCAGCGAGTGCAGCCCCTTAAAAACCGGTGACGACCATACAAAAGGAGAATAGCGTTGAAGGTAAAAGATCTGAAAGAGCAACTGGACCTTGTCCTGGTGGCAGGAGAGGCAGGGCTTGGGCAAACCATCCAAGGGGGATATTGTGGCGACCTCTTGAGCGACGTCATGGCAAACGCAACCGAACACTGTGTCTGGCTGACGGTCCAGGCCCACCAGAACATCGTTGCCGTTGCCGTCCTCAAGGAGATGGCGGCAATCATCATCACCTGCGGCAACACGCCGGACAAGGCCACCTGCGACACGGCCGACCAGGAAAAAATCCCCCTGTTTCTCTCGGAACGCTCGGCCTTTGACCTGGCCTGGGCCCTTGCCCGGTCAGACACGGATTAACCATGGCCAGGGTGGGACCCCCTCCCTTTAAAGCCGACCTCCATATCCACACCTGCCTCTCACCCTGCGCCGGGTGGGAGATGACCCCGAACAAGATCATACAAAGGGCCAGGGACGAGGGCCTTGACATCATAGCCGTTTGCGATCATAACTCCTCAAAAAACGCCCCTTCGGTGATGGCGCTAGGTAAAAAAGAAGGCATCACCGTCCTGCCCGGTCTCGAGATCTGCACAAGGGAAGAGGTCCACCTCCTCGCAATTCTTGACTCCCCCAAACAGGCAACAGCCATCCAAGAGATCGTCTACCAGGGACTGACACAAAACAACACCCCGGAAATATTCGGTTACCAGGTCATTGCCGACAGCCGGGATCTGGTCCTGGGGGAGGAGGAAAAACTCCTCATCCAGGCCTGCCATTTAAATGTCAAAGAGGCGGTGGACCTGATCCATTGCCTAGGAGGCATGGCCATCGCCTCCCACATCGACCGCCCCAGCTACAGCATCCTCAGCCAACTGGGCTTCATTCCCACGGATCTCGGCCTGGACGGTATAGAGGTCACGGTTCGGACTTTTACTCACAAACAAGAACAACATTTCCTTGACAAGACAACCATTCCTTGCATAGTATCATCAGACGCCCACTGCCTGGAGGAGATCGGGCAAGGAGCCACCCTGTTCGAAATCACACACCCCACGGTCCGGGCAATGATTTCGGCACTAGAAATGGGACACACGCACCATTTACTCAGAGGAGTCTGATTTTTGAGGGAACTGTCACTGCACATCCTTGACCTTGCCGAAAACGGAATCACGGCCGGGGCAGACCGCATCACCATCCAAGTGGATGAAACCTTCCTTGACACCCACATCAAAATCACTGTCACAGACAACGGAAGCGGCATGGCCCCTGACATGGTGGCTGCTGTATCAGATCCCTTTGTCACCACCCGAACCACCCGACGGGTGGGCATGGGCATCTCCCTGTTCAAGGCCGCGGCAGAACGGTGCAACGGCAATTTCGAAATCAAGAGCAAAAGATCCAAGGGCACCACCCTTTGGGCCACCTTTGAGACAGACCACCTGGACAGGGCCCCTGTGGGAAATATGGGAGAAACAATCACGACTCTTATTGCAGGATTCCCAGATATTGGTATAAAGTATGATCACATTCTTTTCCGGGACAGTTTCAACCTGGACACGGCCGAGCTTAAGCAGGATCTTGACGACCTGGCGCTCGATAATCCCCTTGTCCTCACCCGGATAAAAGAGATCATAAACGACTTTATTCAGGGAAAGGAGTAACCCCATGGCAAAACTTACAGTAGAAGATCTGAAACAGATAAAGGAAAAAACCTCCCAGGACGCCGCCTTAAGGGGAGGAGAGACCATCGCCAAACTCACGGTCCACATGGGAACCTGCGGAATCGCGGCAGGGGCAAGGCAAGTCATGAACACCCTTCTTGAGGAGAAGGCGGAATCAAAGAGAGGGGATATCAAGATCGTGGCCGCAGGCTGCCTGGGCATGTGCAGCAGCGAGCCCAACCTCACCGTGGAGATCATTGGAGAAGAACCCATTGTATACAAGGAGATGGACCAGAACCGGACCCGCCAGGTTTTCAGGCGCCATGTTCTGAAAGGAGAAGTCCAGACCGACTTTGCTTTGGGAAAGGGGTAAGATTTACTAACCTTATATAGAGGAGAATCCGATTATGGGTGTAAAGATCATCGAGCAGAGCGAATCAGCCTATTCCTATCCGTTACTGATAAAGAGTCTTTTGGGCAACTCCCTTGTGCGTTCCCCGGACCAGGAGATCATCTACAGGGACCAGATGCGATACACCTACCGGGATTTTCACAAGCGGGTGGCACAGCTTGCCCACGGTCTTGAGAAACTCGGCGTAAAACAAGGAGACACCGTGGCTGTCATGGACTACGACAGCCACCGGTACCTTGAGTGCTATTTTGCCGTTCCCATGATGGGGGCTGTGCTCCACACGGTTCATATACGCCTTTCCCCGGAACAACTCCTCTATACCATCAACCATGCTGAGGATGATGTCATCCTGGTCAATTCGGAACTGGTTCCCCTGCTTGAGCCCATCATGGACAAGATCGAAACCGTGAAAAAGATCGTCCTCATCCGGGAAAACGGGGAAGATCCCAAAACAGCCATCGAGTTTGCAACGGACTACGAGACCCTGCTTTGCGACCAGAAAGAGACCTACGACTTTCCGGATTTCGATGAAAACGCAATGGCGACCACCTTTTACACCTCCGGCACCACGGGCAACCCCAAGGGCGTCTACTTCAGCCACCGACAGATCGTGCTGCACACCTTTGGCCTCATGACCGGGTTGTGCGCCTACGAGTCCCAGGCCGTGATGACCTCCGGGGACGTTTACATGCCCCTGACCCCCATGTTCCACGTCCATGCCTGGGGCATGCCCTATCTGTTCACCATGCTCGGCAACCGCCAGGTCTATCCGGGAAAATACGAGCCCCCTATGATCCTGAAGCTCGTCACCACGGAAAAGGTGACTTTTTCCCACTGCGTTCCCACCATCATCCACATGCTGGTCAACTCGCCTGTGATGGAAACAACGGACCTGTCGGCCTGGAAGGTGGTCATCGGTGGATCAGCCCTTCCAAGGGGACTGTGCGCCGCGGCCCTCAAGGCAAATATCAACCTCTACTCCGCCTATGGCATGTCCGAGACCTGCCCCCTTCTCACCGTGGCCCACATCAAGCCCCACATGGTTGACTGGGACGAGGAGAAGCTCATCGACATCCGGTGCAAGACCGGCCTGCCCATTCCTCTCGTGGATCTTGAGATCATCGATCCCATGGGAAAACCAGTTCCCCATGACGGGGTGCAGACAGGGGAAGTGGTTGCCAGAACTCCCTGGCTCACCCAGGGCTACCTGAAAAATCCGAAAAAGAGCGAAGAGCTGTGGGAAGGCGGATGGCTCCACACCGGAGACATAGGCAACATCGATGCCGAAGGGTATCTCAAGGTAACGGACCGGTTAAAGGATGTGATCAAGACCGGCGGCGAGTGGGTCTCGTCCCTGGAACTTGAGGACATTGCCAGCCGACACCCTGCCGTGAGCGAAGCTGCGGCCATCGGCATTCCCGACGACAAGTGGGGGGAGCGACCCATCGTCCTTGTGGTGCTCCAGGACGCATACAAGGGCAAAGACCTTGGGGATGAGCTGAAACAGACATTCGTGGACCAGCACGAACAGGGAAACCTTCCCAAATACGGGATCCCGGACAAGATCTTCTTTGTTGATACCATTGCAAAAACAGGGGTTGGCAAACTGGATAAAAAAGTGATCCGAACCCAATACAAATAAAAACAACAGCCGGGCCCTGCCCCAGGGCCCGGCAAGATCCCGGCAAGATCTCTGGGCAATGAAACGCTTTATCATGGATTGCCCCATTGACCCCTGCCAGGGTCGATGGTACTTATAGGGACATGAAAAAAAAAAAGAAACTCACACACATCAGTAACATCCTGGACAAGGCCCTTGACAATTTCCGGCCAAGTTCGGACACGGACATGACCCAAATCTGGGCCCTGTGGGACCAGGCCGTGGGGGAAGGCGTTGCCCAGAACGCCAAGCCGGGCACTTTTAGGGACGGCACCTTGATCGTCCATGTTTCAAGCAGTGTGTGGCTCCAGCAGCTAAGGTTCATCCAGCAGGATCTCCACACCAACCTCAACCTGGCCCTGGGACGCCCCCTGATAAAAGAGCTTAGATTCAAAATTGCCGCCCTACACAACTGAACATTTTTTCAACAACGCCATCAGCGTGTCCCAGCCTGAAAACGGTTACCGTTTTTCCGTGGATCCGGTGATTCTTGCGGCCCACGCACCCCCCCAGCCAGGAGAAAGGATCGTGGATCTTGGAACCGGCTGCGGCATCATGCCCCTGATCCTGTCCCACAGATATCCCGAAACCCGGATAACCGGCATTGAGCTCCAGGAGGAGCTTGCAACCCTTGCCCGGAAAAACATGGCGGAGAACAGGGTATCCGGAAGGATTTCCATCCTCACAAAAGACATACGCACCCTTGGGCCTTCCGACCTGGGCGGTTGCGTCGATCTTGTGATCACCAATCCGCCCTACAAGAAAAAGAAGAGCGGCAGAATCAACCCGGACCCGCAAAAGGCCATTGCCCGCCATGAAATAGAGCTGACCCTGGCAGGGCTTCTGGAAACGACAGCACGGATTCTTACCCCCGGCGGCCGTTTCATCATCATCTTCCCGGCCGACCGCCTGGGAGAGCTGATGCAGGGAATGGAGCAAAACAGCATGGGGCCGGGAACGGCACGCTTTGTCCACACCCAAATAGACGGATCGGCAAAGCGCGTGATCCTGACGGGCATCAAGAACCAACACCCGAGTTTCACGGTCTTGCCTCCCCTCTTTCTCCAGGATTCAAAGAAAAATTCAACAAAAGAGATGAACTGTATGTTTAATGCTTGACTCTGAAATCGAATCGATATATAAGATTTGAGTCGTTGTTACTGCGGAGAGATGACCGAGTGGCTGAAGGTGCACGCCTGGAAAGCGTGTGTACTGCAAGGTACCGAGAGTTCGAATCTCTCTCTCTCCGCCATCCTTATTTTTCTATCCAGGTAAAATGTCATACCGAGTCCTAGCCCTTAAATACAGACCCCAATCCTTTGAAGACGTTATCGGACAGGCCCATGTCACCACCACCCTGACCAATGCCATCTCATCGGATCGTGTGGCCCATGCCATTTTACTGACCGGTCCCAGAGGAACAGGCAAGACAACCATCGCTCGTATCCTCGCCAAAGCGATGAACTGCAGCCAAGGCCCAACCCCCTCTCCCTGCAACCAATGCAAATCGTGCACCAGCATCACCTCGGGCAATGCCGCCGATGTGTTCGAAATTGACGGCGCCTCCAACAACAGCGTGGACCAGATCAGAGAACTCCGAGAGAATGTCACCTACATGCCATCCTCCTCCAAGTTCAAGATCTACATCATTGACGAAGTCCACATGCTCAGCACGGCCGCCTTTAATGCATTATTAAAGACCCTGGAAGAACCGCCGGACCACGTTCTCTTCATATTTGCCACCACTGAAGTCCACAAGATCCCGGTGACCATCCTTTCCCGTTGCCAGCGCCACGATCTCGGAAGGATAACCCTGCCCCATATTTCAGCCCATCTTAAAAAACTGAGCGAGGCCGAGGATTTTCACCTCACCCAGGAAAGCTGCGATCTTCTGGCAGGCGAGGCTGACGGATCCATGCGGGACTCGTTGAGCCTTCTGGACAGAATACTCTCCAGCAGCGACCATGCACAGATATCCCATGAAGAGATCCTGAACAACCTCGGAATCATCGACAAGACCATTTTCTTTGACCTGGCAGAAGCGGTGGTCAAAAACGACGGGGCAACCGTTCTCGACCTTGTGAACCGGGTCCACAACCTGGGACTTGACCTGAAACGTTTCTACGCCGCCCTTATCAGGCATTTCAGAAACATTGCCGTCATCAAGATCTGCAATAATGAAAAAAACACCACCGACATCTCAGACCATGACAGGGAACGGATGGCCACCCTTGCCAACCCGCTCTCCCAGGCGTTTCTCAACCAGATCCTCAATATTCTTCTAACCGAAGAGTCATTGGTAAAATTTTCGTCCCACACAAAGACAGCCGTGGAGATGGTGCTCCTCAAGATCGTTCAGATACGGCCTGGAATTGAAATCGATGAGATGATAGAGCGGCTGAACAGCCTTGCTAAACGCCTGGACGATCCAAACTTCCAGGAACCGGCCCAGACCAGAACAAGCCTTCCTGGGGCACAGCAGCCCGTGCATCAGCCTGCACCGCAGCCCGTGCATCAGCCTGCGCCCTGTGAACCAACAATGCCCCACGGATCTCCGGCGCCTCCCATCCGGCACCCGAACTCACTGGCAACACCAAACCAAGATGACCGAAATACACGGATTTCAGAACCCCAGGCAACACCCGTTTATGACACCCGGGAACCCGTACCACCAAGCCAGGCACTCCCGGCTGTTCCCAACAGGAATCCATCCCGGGATTGGAACACTTTTTTGAAAACAGTTGCAACCTCCCTGCCGGTTCTGTCAGTGATCCTCTCCAAAGGCAGGTTGCAAAACATTTCAGATACTGATATCGTTATTGAATTCAATGGCAAGGCCTATGAACGCTCCAGGATTGAATCCAAGCGGGCAGAACTGGAGGCCATTTGCCACGACTTTTATGGGAAAAAACTAAAGGTGCAGATCGTCGGCAACTGTGCCCCCCCACAAAGCGGCGAACAGGGGAAAAGCCCTGCAAAGTTGAGACAAGAAGTATTGAACCACCCCCTTGTGGCCGATGCAATCAAGCTGTTCAGCGGCACTGTCGTTGATGTAAAATTGAACTAAAGGAGCCAACCATGAATAATATGAACACCATGATGAAGCAGGCCCAGAAGCTTCAGAAAAAAATGCTCAAGATGCAGGAAGACCTCGCTAAAGAAACCGTGGAAGCCACGGCAGGCGGGGGCATGGTCAAGGTCGTCGCCAATGGCGGTCAGAAGATCGAGTCCATCACCCTTGAAAAAGAAGTGGTCGATCCTGAAGACATTGAAATGCTCCAGGACCTTATCCTTGCCGCGACCAACGACGCCCTGAAGAAATCCCAGGATATGGTGTCTTCCAAAATGGGTAAACTCACCGGCGGCATGAACATACCAGGCATGATGTAGCCCAGTGAACCATTATCCGGAATCCATTCTAAACCTGATCAAAAGCCTGTCCAGGCTTCCCGGGATAGGAAGGAGAACGGCCGAGCGTTTATCTCTCCACATCCTGCACGCCCCGAACCACGAGGCCCAGACCCTTTCCAGCGACATTTTGGAGCTAAAAAAACGGGTCAGGCTCTGCGCTACCTGCTTTTCCCTGAGCGATCGGGAGGAATGCCGGATCTGCAGTAATCCAAGCCGGGATCCCTCAAGCATCTGCGTGGTTGAAAATCCCACAGACATGGTGGCCATAGAAAAGTCAGGCGCTTTTTCGGGTCTTTACCATATTCTGGGGGGAGCCCTCTCACCCATGGACGGCATCGGCCCGGATGAGCTGAGGATAAAAGAGCTCTTTTCCCGGGCGGTTTCCAAGACGGTCACCGAGGTGATCATTGCCACGGGAACCGATGTGGAAGGAGAGGCAACCGCCTCGTACATTACAGACAACCTGAAGAAAAAAGGCGTGAACGTGACCAGGATAGCCTCGGGAGTTCCCATGGGCGGGGATCTTCAATATGTGGATCAGGTCACCATGCAACGGGCCATGGAGGGACGACGTGGAATCTGAGTTTACAACCAGTGATGATATTTTCCACTGCACCCAGTGCGGCGAGTGCTGCTCCGGGTTTGGTGGAACCTATGTGGATGAGGCGGATGTCAAAAGGATCGCAGACTTTGTCAATTGCGATACCGGGACGTTTATGGCACGCTACTGCGACCGATCCGGCACCCGGCTGGTGCTGACCCAGGGCGATGACGGCTGCTGTATCTTTTTCGACAAAAACTGCACCATCCATCCTGTAAAACCCTATATGTGCAGGGCCTGGCCCTTTTTGCGGACCATTGTCAAAAACCCGGAAAACTGGAGCGCCATGTCCCGCGCCTGCGAGGGAATGAAACCGGATGCTCCCGAGGATGCTCTCAAAAAAATCGTAGCCCGGGAAGTCGCGAAACTCGACGCCACCTACCCCTCCACCTCAAGCGATTAGCCTGTCAAGAACAGGCCCGTTTCGGGTCTGTTCTTTCTCCTTCAAAAAGCCCCGGTCCCTGGCAGCGACTTGCCCATGTTCACCAGACAACCTAGTCTATGATATATTGTATAGACTAGGAATACCTTATTAGAAATAGACACATTGCCGCTCTGTACGCGTTCGGACCCAAAAAAAACCATTGTGTCCAAACTAATTTTATGCTAAAAATATAAGATTAGTTTGGACACGATACAAATTCCTTCTACTACGACAGCCCAAGACCGCTACAATTTCGGGCTGTAACCTGGATAAAGACATGAATGACACATCATAAACATAGGGAGTCCTTATGAACTACAAGCCCTACACCATCAAAAACCTGGGAAGCATTCCCTGGTTGAACCGCCTGAGCGACGCTCAGCTTTTTAACATACGCGTCGTGGGAAGCGTTCTTCCCTTTAAGACCAACAACTACGTGGTCAACGAGCTGATAAACTGGGACGATTTTGAGAACGACCCCATGTTCATCCTCAATTTCCCCCAAAAGGCCATGCTCGCGCCGGACCAGTTCAACACCATGGCCACCCTGCTCAACTCCGGAGCTTCAGTGGAGAAAACAGCCATGGAGGCCAACCGCATACGCCTCTCATTGAACCCCCATCCGGCAGGGCAGATGGACAAGAACGTTCCCATGCTTGACAATAAAAAGGTCCACGGCATCCAGCACAAGTACCGGGAGACCATACTTTTCTTTCCCACCCAGGGCCAGACCTGCCACGCCTACTGTACCTTCTGTTTCCGTTGGCCCCAGTTCACGGGCATGGAAGGCCAACGGTTTGCCACGAAAGACGCAGACACCATGGTCCGCTACGTCAAGGCGCATCCTGAAGTGACCGACATCCTGTTCACCGGTGGAGACCCCATGATCATGAGCGCAAAGCTCTTCTCCATCTACGTCAACGCCCTGCTCGATGCAAAAATCACAACCATCAAGACCATCCGGATCGGCACCAAGACCCTCTCGTTCTGGCCCTACCGCTATTTAACGGACAGGGATTCACCCGAGCTCCTCGAGCTATTCAAGAAAATAACCGATGCCGGCATCCACCTCTCCATCATGTCCCACATCAACCACCCAAGGGAACTCTCAACCGAAGCATGCGAAAGGGCGATCTCGGCAATCCGGAAAACCGGCGCCGTGATCCGGAGCCAGTCCCCAGTCCTGAACAAGATCAATGCTGAAGCAGACATATGGTCCCAAATGTGGAAAACCCAGGTAAACCTTGGTATCGTTCCATACTACATGTTTGTTGCCCGCAACACCGGCGCCCAGAGCTATTTCTCCCTACCCCTTGTCAAGGCCTGGAAACTCTACAGGGAGGCCTACAGCCATGTGAGCGGAATCGCACGAACGGTCCGGGGGCCCAGCATGTCAGCCTCTCCAGGCAAGGTAAAGCTGGACGGCATCACCGAAATCAATGGAAAAAAGGTGATGATATTGAGCTTTGTCCAGGCAAGAAATCCAGAATGGGTAAAACAGCCTTTCTTTGCCGAGTATGACGACAAAGCCATCTGGCTGGATCAACTGAGACCGGCATTTGGGGAAGATAAGTTTTTCTTTGACACCCCCCAACCCACTGTTTCGGATGAACTTTCCGTAATGGGCGGTTAATTATTATCGCCATCACGAAAATAACGGTTGGCATAACGCTGGATTTAGGATAAAAGCGACCCATTAAGAATGTGTTCCCGTATTCCTTTTGCGGGCCTTTTCTACGATTTTTCATACGGTGAACTAAACAGTGGAACCCATACACGAAGAGCGCTGCAAAGAACTCCTTATATTACTGAGAAAAATGATCCAAGCCGTTGATCTCTATTCAAAGCATCTGAATAAACGCTGTGGACTGACAGGCCCCCAACTGGTGATATTGAAAGAGGTGACCACCCACAAGCTGATCTCAGTTTCAGAGCTTGCCAAAAGCATCAGCCTCAGCCAGGGAACGGTGACCGATATCATCAACAGGCTTGAGAACAAAGGACTCATCGTCAAGACCCGGTGCCAGACAGACAAGCGCCGGGTACTGATATCCCCATCAGAAAAGTGCATCGACATCCTCAGGAACGCCCCTCCTCCCCTTGAGGGAAAATTTACCCAGGCGTTCACCAGCCTTGATGAGTGGGAGCAGCAAATGATATTGAGCTCCATGAACCGTTTGGTAAAACTCATGTCAGCGGAAAAGATCGACATCTTTCCCAAACCTTAATCTGGACAAGCCAGAACCAAAGAGGTTATCTGATTTTCTTGCCAAAATAACACGAAAATCAGAGCTAAGAAGCTAATCCCTTAAATTATGCCCCCTGGGAACCCATAAAGTCTGCTTGATCGGATCTCGATCAAGACAGACGCCCAGGGGAGCGTGCCCTGCCCCGCCATTGTCCACCAATGGGTTGAAAAACGCTTAATTTACTGGTATCGTACCCACAGAATAAAATTTCCCCCGAGTCCATAATTCTTTAATAAAATACCCCATGGGGATCTTGTACCCGGCTTCCCGGCGGAGAAGAGAATGAAATTATCAGATTTGGTAAACTTCGATCACATCCAGAAAATGGTTGATTCAAATTTCAAAGCCACCGGCATGCCCACCGGAATAATTGATGTTGTTGATGGTGAAATTTTTGCCGGGGTCGGATGGCAGGATATCTGCGTCAATTTTCACCGCAAAAATCCCATAAGCCTACAGCGGTGCATTGAAAGCGACACCCAGATCAAGGAACACATCAAAAGCGGAACCCCCCATGGATACACATGCAAAAATGGAATGAGGGATATCGGAATTCCCATTATTGTTGATAAAATCCATGTTGCCACTCTTTTTCTTGGTCAGTTCTTTTACGAAGACGAAATTCCAGAACGCGATTTTTTTATATCCCAGGCCAAAGACCTGGGATATGATCTGAAAGAATATTTAAACGCACTGGATCGGGTTCCAAGATTCCATAAAGAAAAAGTAAAAAATATTCTGGCGTATAATTCCGGGCTTGCGAGATTCATCGGCGACCTTGCCACCAATAACAAAAAATTAAAAGATGAAATAGAAACACGGAACCGGGCAGAAAGAGAGCTTTCCCGCACCAAAAAGTTACTCAGCAACATCATCGACTCCATGCCGTCGGTGCTCATCGGCGTGGACAGCAACGGAAAAGTGACCCAGTGGAACATGACGGCAAAAAACATAACGGGTATTGGGGCTGCTGACGCCCGGGGAAAAGACCTGTCCACCGTGTTTCCCCGGATGGCTCAGGATATGAAAAGAATAAAGGAGAGCATCAGAACCCGGGAGATACAAAAGGATAAAAAGAAAGCAAGGACGTCGAAACAGGGCCTCCGTTACGATGATGTGACCATCTATCCCCTCATCGCCAACGGTGTAGAGGGAGCAGTGCTTCGCATCGACGACATCACAGATCAAGTGCGCATGGAAGAGATGATGATCCAGTCGGAGAAGATGCTTTCCGTGGGGGGACTTGCCGCCGGCATGGCCCACGAGATCAACAACCCCCTTGCCGGCATGATACAGACGGCAAGCGTCATGGGCAACCGTCTTACCAGCGAAACCATGCCAGCCAACCTTGCAGCTGCTGCCAAGGCCGGAACCACCATGGCAACGATCCGCGCTTTCATGGAGGAAAGAGAGATTCCCCCCATGGTAACGGCCATAAAAGAATCGGGTTCCAGGGTGGCGCAGATCGTCAACAACATGCTCAGCTTTGCCCGAAACGGAGATGCCCAGTGCTCCTCCGTTGATATGGCTGACCTCATAGACAAAACCCTTGCGCTTGCGTCCACCGACTATAACCTGAAAAAAAAATACGACTTCAGGCAGATAGAAATCGTGAAAGAGTACCAGGAGAACCTGCCAACGATTGCATGCGAAAGATCCAAGCTCCAGCAGGTACTCCTCAACATCCTCACCAACGGCGCCCAGGCCATGCAGGAGGAGAAAAAAAGGGAAAACAGCGGCAAAAACCGCTTTGTGCTGAAGCTGTCCTTTGAGAAACAGAACAATATGGTCCGGATCGAGATCGAGGACAATGGTCCCGGCATGGTTGACGCCATTCGCAAACGGGTGTTCGAACCCTTTTTCACCACCAAGCCAGAAGGCCTTGGCACGGGCCTTGGGCTCTCGGTCTCCTACTTTATCATCACCGAAAACCATGGTGGCACCATGGCCGTTGAATCCGCCCCCGGTAAGGGAACAAAATTCATTATTTGCCTGCCCAGGGGTCAGGCCTAGCTTATTGTCATTATTGAGCCTGGAGAGGAAAGAAGCCCAGGCTTGGAAAAGAAACGTGAAGGCCGGACTTTCAGATGAAAATCCGGCCCTTTGTTTTATCTTAACCTGGACACGTATGATCCTCCTGGCAAAATAACACGAAAATCAAAGATAAAAACCTGATTAGAAAATCTTTGTCAGGGTCAGTGCGGTGGTACTGCCTTCGGACCTGTCTTTTGCGTCAAATTCCCACAAGCTTCGCAAGGAGAGAAACATCTTAAACTGGGGCACAAAGACACTCACCTCAGGACCTGCCGCATAAACCCGGTCATGGATATCCTTGTTCCGGGCATCGTCTCCTGAATCATCGGTCACCTGCCATTGACAGTATCCGACAACCCCTGCGTCCCAAACCTTTGCAAAGGATTTTCCGATGCCCCACTCAAAATGAAAATCATCCCCAGGGGTAAAATCGTCATCGTCCCGGTCGGAATGGGTTTCATACCGTCCAAGCAGTGACGCAGACCAGGTCTTTGCGCTGTCAAGGTAGAGGGTTCCCCCCAGGGTGGCCATGGTGGTCCAGTACCCCTTTCCCGGGGAGGCGGCATCGTTCTTATCGTAACTACCGGTGGGAAGGTAGAAAGAAAGGCTAGTGGCTGCATCGTAGCGGGCTCCGTGCCAGGCAAGCCCCATGGGTTCAATGTAGAGGTCTCCCAGGCCAAACTCCCGGTCATCCACCCCAAGGGCGTTGATGCTTATGTCGGTGTTGACAAGGGGAAGGATGGCAGATACGAAAAAATCAGCGCCAAGAAATTTCTTGTCCGTCACCCAGATGAACCTGTTGGCGACGGCAAAAACCGTGACATCAAAATCCACGTTCAGTTCGTTGCCGTCCTTGTCCATGAGATCATCGGCATCATAAAAGACATTGTACATACGGTAATAGACCCCCGGGGGAGGAACAGACGCTCCCTTAATGCCTTCCACACCGTTGACATAGTGGTTGTTGCTTCCGGCAAATACAATTCCAGGCATGAGGGTAGCGGCGAGTAAAACAAGCATCAATACAAACGTTTTCTTCATTTTTATCCCTTTCATCGGTTAAGATCGGTTTTAGCCTTTTGCCATGCCACGCTGTCAGCTCTGGGGTATCACATAGTTGGGTCCTGCGATGAGAAGATTGTTGGTCAGGGTGGTCTGGACCATCTCCATGGTGCTGCCAAAGAGCACCTCCTTGACAAGACCGTGGCCATAGGCGCCGATCACGGCAAGGGCGTTATGGGGCACATCATAAAGATTATGCGCGAACTTACCCTGGTCAAAAAAGTACCATTTCCTGACAGCATCCTTGACTTGGTCGCCAAGCCCCCGCTCTTCCAGGATGCCGGTAAAGTGTTCCTTGGATAATTTGCCAGCCTGGGTAAAGAGGTCCAGGGGTTTTCCCGTGACCCTGCTCAAGTGAAGGCCCAACTTCAGGGCCTTGACCGCATTGGCAGATCCCCCGAATAAAACCATGATGCTCTGCCACTCCTTGAACTGGCAGCTGGGCATGAGCACCGGAAACCGGGCCGAATTGATGATCCGTCTCACCTTGGGACCGATATGGCCAAGGGTGATCTTGGTGGTAAGATCGCTGATGCTCCTGGGACAGCACATGAAGTCGAAATCCACGGGCAGGTCGGGCAGGGTCGAGGCGGTGAAGTTCATGGGTCCGATGAACCTGGGATTGATCCCGGCATCGGCGGCAAGGGCATCGGCATGGGCCTTTGCCGTTTCGGGCTGGGTCAGGTAGGAGTCGTCAAGATCCACCTGGACCACATCGTTTTCATAATACATGAGGAACTTGGTATATTCCGGAATGTAAATATTGATGGTGGCCCGGGTCTGTTTGCAGAAATAAAGCGACTGCATGAGTATCTCCCTTCCAAGGGGAGTGTTCCTGAACACATGAAAAAGAGTTGTCTCCATAAATTCTCCTAAAAAGACTGGGATGTCTGGACGTTGAGTTCGTCCCTGTATTTATCCAGAAGGGTTGCCTTGGAAACCATGCCCACAAACCGGTTGTTGCTCACCACCGGCATGCTGAACAAGTGTTTGGCATCCATTGTTTCTAAAACATTTGAAAGGTTGTCATCATAGTGAATGGTTTCCGGATTTGAATCCATGATCTGCTCTATGAACACGGAATCATACATCACCGAGTTAAAAAGGTAGGGCCGGATGTGCTCTAAACGGATCATTCCTAGGAACCGGCCGGTCTCATCATCCTCCACCGGGAAGTAGTTCCGGGTGGAGCGCTTTACCGTTTGAAGGAACTCCCTGAGCAGCGTGTGGGGGGATACGGCAATGCAGTCCCGCTCGATCACCTCCCGGATGCTGATATCGGCCAGCACCCTGGAGTCGGTCCCCGGCCTCAGGAGCTCTCCCCTTTCCTTCAGATCTTTATGATAAAAGGAGGCAGGCTCAAAATAGTGGGTAATGGTGGTGGAGATGGCAGATACAATGATCAAGGGAAGCATCACTTCATAGCTGCCCGTGATTTCCAGGATGAGAAAGATCCCGGTCAAGGGCGCCTGGAGGATGCCGCTGATCATCCCGGCCATGCCCAAAAGGGCAAAACACCCCTCGTTTACCAGCATGGCCGAAGGAAAGGTAAACAGGATAAAACGATGAAAAGCAAGGCCTGCAAAGCTGCCGATGACAAGACAGGGAGCAAAGATCCCCCCGGATCCGCCCCAGCCCAGGGTCAGGGAGGTGGCAAGTATCTTGGCCAGAAAGGCGATGGCGGCGATTCCCATGCCGCCCTTGAACACCCCCTGGATCATGGCGTGGATGGAGTGATACCCTTCCCCCATGGCCTCGGGCACGACAAACCCCAACAGTCCCACGGCACATCCGCCAATGCCGGCCCTCACCCACATCGGCACCTTGACCTTGGCGGAGACACCGTGCATCCGTCGAAGGGTTCTGGTGAGCAGGACCGAAGCAATGGACGCCACAACGGCAAGCCCCAGGCTTGCAAAGAGGTCAACACCGGTGATGTGAAAACCGCTGCTCTCAAACACAATGGAATTGCCCTGGAGAATCCTGGATATCTCGGCACCGGACACCGCAGCCACGGCAATGGGAATGATATTGACCATGGACCACTCCCCAAGGATGATCTCCATGGTAAAGATGATACCGGTCAGGGGAGCGTTGAAGATACCGGCGATGGCGCCGGCGGCGCCGCATCCCACCAGGGTTGTCCGCTGGCGGTCGTTTAGGTAAAAAAACCTGGCAATGGTTGAACCGATGGCGGCCCCGCTCATCACAACCGGGGCCTCCGGACCAGCCGATCCGCCGCTGCCGATGGTGAGGCAGGCGGAGATGAGCCGTGAAAAACTGGACCGGAACCGCAACAGTCCGCCATATCGGGAGACGCTGTAGATCACCTCGGGCACCCCGTGGCCGGCCCCCTCTTTCATGATCTTCTCAAGAAAGATCGAGGATGCCATGGCACCTGCGGCCGGAAGCAGAAATGCCCACCAGAAATGGCGAAGATGGTGAAGCCCCTCGAGCATAAAAATCAGGGAGCGGTTGAGTCCGATGGCGGCAAGGCCGCTGCAAAGTCCTACGATAACGCCGATGGAGATGAGAAGAAGCCTGTCGTCCATGCGGAAAAACGGAAGCCTGGCCGGATAGCGCCAGGAGATTAATTTTTTCATTGTCTGTGCCTAGATTCCCTTGCTTTCTATTGTTGCTTCCATTTTTTTTACCATGTCGAGCAATTGCTCTTCATTTGAACACGTTTTCAAGAACCGCACAAAAGAGGCTTCCCGGAGGCAAAAAGAAAGTCGGGACAGTAGCGTGAGGTGGTCTTCGATGGAGGGATTCAACAGCAGAAACAGCACAAACACAGGCAGGTCATCGATGGACTTGAAATCAACAGGTTTTTCAAGGAAGCAGGTGATGATCATGGGCGTTTCAATCCCCTGATCCAGTGGATTTCTCGGGTGGGGAATGGCAATCCCCTTGCCCACCCCGGTTGAGATGAGCTCCTCCCTGGCCATAAGCTGGGTGTAGAGTTCCTGGGAGACCTCGGTTGAAAGGCCGGGGACCCGGTCCACGCACGCCTTAAGAACCGTTTCCGTGGTCGATCCGCCGACCCCGGTAAAACAACCCCCCTGCTCCATGGCGGTTGCGAGCATACAGGTGCGCCCATCCTGCTCGTTTTTGTTTCCCTGGGTTGAAACGGTGTAGGTACGGCGTTGGGCCACGGCCCACCGCTTGAGTTCAGGTTCGTTGAAAACACCCTGATCCCCCCGTTTCTTTACCGGGATCCGCCCCTGCCTGATCCAACGTTCCAGGGTATCAAGGTTCAATTCCAAGCGCCGGGCAATTTCATCTATGGTCAACTTCATAAATATCTATCCGCAATCCAGGACGTTCATGGTACTGGACAGTATCGTTACAATTAAGGATCAATAAATTGGTGCTATAGCTCTAGGCCAATTGATACCGCGACTTATTAATAATGGTGGGTGGGTATCACGTCATTTGACCGGCACTATAACAGTTGTTAATAGGTTTTCATTCCTGCAAAGGTCCGTGCAATGGCATCCCGCTCATAAATGATCTCCACACGGCGGTTCTGGGCACGGCCCTTTTCCGTATCATTTGTCGCCACAGGGCGATACTGGGCATAGCCTTCTGCTGAGATCAGCTTAGGTTCCACCCCGGACTTGACAAGAATCCTCACAACAGCTGCGGCCCGATTCGAGGAAAGCTCCCAGTTGGAGGGATATCTCCCAGTGCTGATGGGCGAGATGTCCGTATGCCCCTTTACCTTGACATGGTAGGCAAGCTGGGCAAGAATCTTTGACACCTGTCTCAGAATATCAGCCCCTTTTTCAGAAAGATCGGCCGCACCCGGAGAAAAGAGCAAAAGATCGGACAGGGTGATCACCACCCCGGTTTCAGACTCAGATACATTAACAAGCCCTCCGAGTTTATTGAACAGGATCAGCTCCCGGACCTCGCTTGCAATCTCCTCAATCTCCTTTTGGATCATGCCGCCCAGCTCATCGATCTTCTGGGATTCCGTGGGTTCTTCCGACGGGACCGCATGCATGGTCAATCCCTCCCGGGTACCGGTCTCGGGAACGCTCTGGACGCCAAGGGCGCTTCTTAGGGACTCCACCAACTCCTTAAAGGTCTCCTGCTGGGTGGTGCTCATGGCAAAGAGCAGCACGAAAAAGCACATGAGAAGGGTGACAAGATCTGCAAAGGTGGCCATCCATGCGGGGGCACCTGCTTTTTGATCGCCCCCATCGTCATCCGGCGGAGTTTCCAGGGCCGGTGCATCATCTTCTGTGTTCTGTTCAGCCATTTTAAATCCTGCCTTTGCCATTCATGAAAAATCGCGGTTCCATCTTAATCCTCACTAGTCGTCTTTGCCCCTTCGCCAAGATAGACATTGAGCTTATCCTCCATGAGTCTTGGGTGCTCTCCTTCCCTGATGGAGATCACGCCCTCGTAGATGATGGTCATGTTGGCGATCTCCTCACCGCTCCGGCCTTCAAGCTTATTGGCCATGGGAAGGAAAAAAAGGTTGGCCATAACCGATCCGTAAAAGGTGGTGATCATGGCAACGGCCATCTTGGGTCCGATGGTCGAGGGATCATCGAGGTTGGCAAGCATCTGAACCAGTCCGATCAGGGTGCCGACCATGCCAAAGGCAGGCGCGAACGCGCCCATGGTCGAGTAGAGGGAGTAGCCTGTCTTGTGCTCTTTCTTGATGAGGGTCATCTTCTTCTGCATGACAGCGGCAATGTCTGCGGTCTTGACCCCGTCCACCGTCATCTGAAGCGCCTTGGCAAGATAGGGATCACTGGTGTCGGCAATATCCCCTTCAATGGAGAGGAGCCCCCCCTTTCTGGCCTTGTTGGAGATCTCCACCAGGTTGGCGATGATGTCCGCGGGTTTCTCGATTTTAAAGAGAAACACCTTCATGGTCACCTTAATGATGCTCAAAAAATCTGCCAGGGGATAGGCAATCAATGTTGCGGCAAAGGTACCACCAACGACGATCATTACCGATGGAAGGTTCCAGAACAACCCAAGTCCGCTTCCGAGAAGAATTGTGATGCAAACAAAACCAATACCTGAAAAAATACCGATAATCGAAGCTATATCCATTCTATTCCGCCTTTATAAAAACCGTTTCCGCCAGGGGATATTCTTTGTTGTACCGCATCAACATGGTGATGGATTCCGGGGTAAGTACAGCGCCTGCTGAGAAGAGCTTTGTTCCGGTGTACGTAAACACACCGGCACCGATGGTCATACCAGGCTCAAGTTGATGGAGCCCCACCTCCTTGACCGTGGTGGAATAGCCGTTCATGCAGGTGAGCACATAGTGTTCAAGCACGTTGACCACCCTGGGATCGAGCCGGACTCCCGAGAACGCCTCAAGCAAACCTGGAATCGTGTCCACACAAGGCCTGGGCTCCGTGGTAGCAAGATCATCCAGCAGATCTGCCCCGGCAAGGATCCTTGACATCAGTGGAATGTATCGTCGCTTCAGCCCCTTGGGCCACCCGGAACCATCCGCATTCTCATTGAGATGGCCAATGATGTCGGCCGCCCGTTCCAGACCGGGACACCCCTTGAGAAAGGCAGCTCCTGATGCGGGGGCCTTCCTGAAGCGATCCCTGTCATACTCGGTCAGCGCCCCTTCCTCTTTGGCAAAGATGGAATCGGGAATGAACAGCAAACCCACTTCATGGAGCCGGGCCGCCGTTCCAAGGGTCTCCCTATCAATCTCCTTAAGCCCCATCCGGTCGCCCACAGCCATGGCAATGTCGGCCACCCGTCTGGAGTGCCCCTTGTTTGACTCGTTCCTCGACTCGATCATGTTGCCCAGAATCTGCTCTATCCCCCTGGTGTTCTTCTGAAACCGGTCTCCAAGATCCTGAACCTCAGCCCTTAGCCTGTCCCGTTCCCGGGTCATCATGTTGATCTGTTTCAACGAATTGTGGAGCAGACTCTTCTCCCTGGAAAAGGCCCTGCGGGTCTTTCCAAGCTCGGTCTTGAACCTTTTGAGCAATGCCATGGCATTGTCAAGCTTGTCTGTTTTCCAGGCAAAACGCTGCTCCAACTCCCTATTATCCAAATATTTTCCTGCTCTCAGCTCAAATTCCGTAACACAGGACGGCGTTTTAAAAAGATCATCAAACCCCGACCCAAGTAGTTCACATCGCTGTTTGTCACCGGATTCCGGGTCCAGCAATCCAAGCACGGCGGCAATGGAATTAATGCCCGCTCCCCTGAGGGAGGAGACCATTGTAACCGCTCCGTCAACACCAACCGATTCAATATCCACGACAACGATATCCGGGTTCCCGGCCCTGGCCGTTGATACGGTATCGGACAAGGTGTCGGAAGTCATCACCACCCACCCCTGGTGTCCGGAAAAGAGCTTTACAACCCCATCGGATTCCCGGCCGCAAACATAAAGTAATTTAATCAATTCCTTTGGTCGTTTTCTACTCATCAGGGGTGCAGATTATACCAGATGGCGAAATATTTCAAACCTTTTAACGCCAGGCGCCTATTCAGAGTAATGATTCACCCACCAATCATCCTACTTTGTGGTAACAATGCTTGCCCCAAGCTTTTTAAAGGTCTGGGATTCGCTTCATAGTCGACGCCCTAAAACGATTATAGCACCGTATTCCTTGACTTTTTATTAACCAGGCGTTTTAATAAAAGTCAACATTCAGATGGATTCAACACTTTCAAGGGGCAAAGAAATGAACAAAAGAAACTTTTCCGCGTTTTTGGCTGTTGTCATTCTCATCTGTTTTTTCCCAACAGCATGGAGCCTGGCCGAGGTCGAGCCAGGGGATGAAACCGGCTTCTTTTATACGATCCAAAAGGGAGACACCCTGTGGGATCTATCCCAAAGATTCTACAACGCCAAATGGACCTGGCCCGGACTGTGGGAGATGAACGACAAGATAAAAAATCCCCACTGGATCTATCCCGGGAAAAAGATCCGCATCTTTTTAACCGACCCCCTGGCAAAGCAGCCAAGCCTTCCCGCTATCCCAGCACCTGTCCCCCAAAAGACCGCTGCTAAAGCCCCGGTCGTCACCCCCTTTTTTTCCTACCCCTCCATGGACGGCCTGGGTTTCATACGCAAAAAGACCATTGTCCCCCTGGGAAAAGTCCTCAGATCCCGTGACGACAGGGTAATGATGGCTACCGGGGATACCCTCTACATCAATCCCATGGGAAAGACCCCCATGGTGGTGGGAAACGACTACCGGATCATCGCCACCGAACCTGTGGCAACCCGTTACGGCAAAGATCGATTCTCCGGGATTAAACATCGCATCACCGGCATCATCACCGTCAAAGAAGACCACGGCAGCTATCTCACAGCCGTCATCACAAAATCATTTGGCCATACCAGGACGGGGGACCTGATCGCAGCCTTTGAAAAGAGCCCCACCCGCATCGATATCACCGAAAGCCTGGAAATGATCGACTCAAGGATACTCTGCTCCGCGAACAACGACGGTGCCCTGGGCCAGTACAAGGTCGTTTTTATCAACCGGGGAAGTGACCATGGCATCACCCCGGGCCAGATCTACACCGTGTTTGAAGAGATGGGAGAATTCGACAAATCCAATAGCCGGGTCCGCATCAAAGACCTTGGAATTGGAAAAGTCATCGTGCTTCACACGGAAAAGATCGCATCCACGGTTCTGGTGCTATCCTCCAGCAACGAATTTGCCCCGGGAGCCAAGGTCAATTGACCGTGTTATAGATGTTTGCACTTGAATTGAGACCGGAGTACGTAATCCGGACAAGCCAAAACAAAAAAAAATCTTGTGTATTGCCGGGGTTCATACTAAAAACGGTGGTTTTTAACCATGGAGGTGAACCCACAAAGACCCATGACCCGATCGCGCTTATACACCATCGCCAGCCGTTTTTTAGGCTCCCCCGGCCCTGCCACGGTTTTCGGTTTCCTGGCAATGATCATTGCAGGCACCTGTCTGCTCCTCCTTCCCCAGGCAACCACTCAAACCCGCCCCAGCGTTGTGGATGCCCTGTTCACGGCGACCTCCTCGGTCTGCGTGACAGGCCTTGCCGTGACAGACACGGGCTCCTCGTTTACCCTGTTTGGCCAGGGGGTGCTCCTGGTGTTGATCCAGACCGGGGGCCTTGGTATCATGACCCTGTCCACCCTGTTTCTTGTGCTCTCAGGCAAACGGCTGAGCTTCACCGGTCACTCTGCCATCCAGGAGAGCTTCACCCCGTTCCAGGACAGGCCCCCGGGAAAGATACTCCGGGATCTCATCTTCTTTACCTTGGCCCTGGAGGGCGTGGGCGCCCTGCTCCTGTTCACGGGATTCATGAACACTTCCTCCCTTCCAAGGGCGGTCTACCTCTCTGTATTCCACTCGGTCAGCGCCTTTTGCAACGCAGGCTTTTCCCTGTTTCCGGACAGCTTCACCGCTTATAAATCAAGCGTTGTGGTCAACCTGACCATCTGCGCATTGATCATCTTCGGCGGTATTGGGTTCCCTGTGCTTTCCGAACTCAAGGATAGATTTCTCTCAAGAAAAAGAAGACGCTCCCCCATGAGCCTCCACTCCAAGCTGGTTCTCTCCATGACAGGGTTCATGCTCGTTGCCGGCACCCTTGTTTTCCTTGCCATGGAATCCCGCATCACCCTTGGAAAACTGCCATGGCTGGAGCGGATCGTGGCCGCCCTGTTCCTGTCGGTCAATGCAAGGACTGCCGGGTTCAACAGCCTTACCCTAGGGAGCATGGCCAATGAAACCCTCTTTTTCATGATCCTGCTCATGTTTGTGGGGGCATCCCCGGGCTCCTGCGGGGGCGGCATCAAGACCACCTGCCTTTCCACCCTGGTGGCCCTTGGCCGGTCAAGACTCAAGGGAGAAAAACGCCCCAACCTGTTTGGCCGATCCCTGTCGGACCGGAGCGTGGGCAGGGCCGTGAGCGTTGTTTTGATCAGCACCCTCATCGTCTGTGCCGGCACCATGCTGTTGCTGATGACAGAACTTGGGGACCTTCCCCACACCCAAAGCCGGGGAATGTTCCTGGAACTCTTGTTTGAGGTGGTCAGCGCATTCGGCACCGTGGGGTTGTCCACCGGGGTCACCCCGGGACTCTCCGATCCCGGCAAATTAATCATTATCGCAATCATGTTCCTGGGAAGACTGGGCCCGCTCTTGATCGCCATGGCGGTAAGCCGGCCCGTGCGCCTGGAGCGCTCCTATGCAGAAGAGGAATTTATCATCGGATGAAGAATTCAAAGAAACAATTTGTTGTCATCGGCCTTGGAAACCTCGGCCACTTTCTGGCCTCAAGCCTCTATGAAAAAGGCCACGAGGTGCTGGCCATCGACATCGACCAGGACAAGGTCCAGGCCGTCAAGGATCAGGTGAGTCGGGCCGTTGTTGCAGATGCCACCCAGGCCAAGGTGCTTCAATCCCTGGGCGTTGCCAAGGTGGATGCCGCCGTGGTCTGCATCGGTTCCATCATGGAGGCCTCCGCCCTTGCCTGCCTCAATCTCAAGGACCTGGGGGTGGACCAGATCATTGCCAAGGCCATCTCAGAGATTCACAGCCGCCTTCTTTATAAGGTGGGCGCATCCGAGGTGATCTTCCCGGAAAAGGACCAGGCCCTCTCCCTTGCGGAGCGGCTCCATAACCCCAACATCCTTGAATACATGCGATTTGTAGAGGGATACAGCATCATCGAGTTTGCCCCGCCCAACAGCTTCATGGGAAAGAAACTCAAGCATCTCAACCTGATCAATGACTACGGCATCCAGGCCATTGCCATCAAGGAGATCGTGCCCGAGCGGCTCACCATGATCCCCACGGGGGATTTCATCATCAAGCAGAGCGACGTCCTGATTCTTCTAGGACCGAACACGGCCCTGGACAAGCTGCAAAAGATAAAATAAGGAAAAACAATTACTGCTCAAAGGTGACCCTGAGCACTTCCTGGTAGGTAGTCCTGCCCTCGAGCATGGCCTTGACCGCGTTCTCCCTCAAGGAGATGAGACCCTCCATCTGGGCCCGTTTTCTCAATGAGGGGATGTTGGCGTCATCCGAGGTCATTTTCTTCATTGATTCCGAGTAGGGAAGCACCTCAAAAATACCCTGGCGTCCTTTGTAACCGGTATTCCGGCACTGGACACACCCCTTGCCGTGCTTGAGGGGCACCGGTCCCTCAAGATTGAGATCCAGCCCCATCTGTTTAAGCTCCCCGGCATCCATGGTCAGGTCACCCTTGCAATTGGAGCAGATCTTCCTCACCAATCGCTGGGCCACCACCCCCACCAGGGAGGAGTGAACCAAAAAAGGCGGAATCCCAAGATCCAGCAGCCGTGTCACCGAGGTGACGGCATCATTGGTATGAAGGGTCGACAGCACCAGATGACCGGTAAGCGCCGCCTGAACCGCACTCTGGGCCGTCTCTATATCCCGGATCTCCCCCACCATGATGATATCGGGATCCTGGCGGAGAATGTTCCTCAGGATCGATGCAAAGGTGACCCCGATGGCGGGCTGGACCGAGATCTGGTTAAAATCCTCGTGGATCATCTCAATGGGCTCTTCAATGGTGACCACGTTCACTTCGGGGCTGGACAGCATCCTCAGGGTCGAGTAAAGGGTGGTGGATTTACCGCTTCCCGTGGGCCCTGTCACAAGAACGATCCCATGGGGCCTGGTGACGATCCCCTTGAACCGCTCAAGATCCCCGGCAGAGAGCCCCAGCATCCCAAGATCCTGGAACAGCACATCCGGATCCATGATCCGCATTACCACCTTTTCGCCAAATGCCACGGGAATGGTGGAGACCCGGATCTCCACCTCCTTGCCCCCTTTTACCGTCTTGATCCGACCGTCCTGGGGCCTTCGTCTCTCGGCCATATCCAGCCGGGACAGGGTCTTTATCCGGGAGATCACGGCGTTGTGGACCTGTTTCGGAAGCTTGAACGCCGTGTGCAGCATCCCGTCTATCCGCATCCGAACAAGGCTCGTCTCCCGCTTGGGCTCGATGTGGATGTCGCTTGACCGCTGCTCAAAGGCGTAGGCAAAAAGATGGTTCACGGCATTGACGATGTGCTGGTCCGTGGAGGGCAACTCATCCACCGTCTTGAGCTTCACATACTGCTCAAGATTTCCCAGGTCCACCCCGGTCCTTGAAAACTGGTCCTCCGCAGCCGTAATGGAATGGCGAAACCCGAAAAACTCGTCAATGAGCCGGATGACATCGGATTTCGAGCTGATAACGGGCACCACCTTTAGATTGGTAACCCGCTCCACATCATCGATGGCTTCCTGGTTGAACAGATGGGAAGTGGCAACCACAAGCCTGTCCCCATCCATCTCCAGGGGCAAAAGCAGGTGCTTCATGGCAAAGGATCGCGGTATGGTCTTTGTCACAAGGTTCAGTTCAAGCTTTAACGGATCTATTTTCTTGTAGACCATGCCGAACCCCTGGGCCATGGCCTCATAGATGGTGTCTTCATCCAGCGTCTTGGCCGGGTCGGAAATGAGTTTTATCTTGAGGGCGACCAGCACATCGGCAAAGGTGACCGGGGTCTCGATCACGGTCCCGGAGGAGTCTCTCCGCTTCTTTTCTGCGTTTTTCGCCTCCAGGGCCTTTGTTGCCGCCGCCTCCCGCAGGAGAACATCCCTTGCCTGTTCCTTTGATATCAATCCCCGGGCCACAAGAATTTTGCAGATATTTTGGGATGAGAACCTATGTTCCTGATCTATCATGTTTTTTAAGTCACCGCTAATTATAGGTTATGGGCTATAATTACCATTCGGGAATACACTATCTTACTGTTTCCCGGTTGTTTGTCAAACCATTTGCCGGATACCCACAAAACAAGCTTCTATAAATTTCATATCGTTCGTAAAAAAGTCTGATATTCACCGGCATAAGCCCCGGCCATACACCACCATTGACTTGAATATAACAGTTCGGCCGGCATTCTAAATCCAAAAAGGATTGACACACGAGATTGCATCTGGGCATATGAAAGATACCGTATCATATCCACTGGGAAGACCTACCCTCCCATCTGGATCCAGACCTGGCTTTGATCAGGAATTTGATATACTTGACAGATCGGGTCGATGCCTTGATTGCCCAGCACGGGGAGGCTTACATTCTCATGGCCCGGCACCCCATTTTCTTTTCAAACCAGAACTGGTTGACATATTTCTCAAATTGGCCACCAGGGAATTTTTCTGGTTATCCCTGGACACCAAACATCTGACCTATTACCTCATGGATATGGAACGACTGACGGATGAACAGGCGATTGACGGGCACACGTTGTTGGAGGTTGCGACCATTTTTGCGGATATTGTCGATGCGAAAAGCACCTTTACCATGGAACATTCCCGGGGGGTTGCTCGCCTGCCTAAATTCCTTGGCAGTCTGCTTGGCTATTCCGAGGATGTGATATACATGCTTGAAGCTGCCGGACTTCTCCATGATCTGGGCAAACTGAATGTCCCGGATGACATTTTAGACAAACCAGGCCCCCTTACCGACGGCGAAATGGCGATCATGATGCGGCACAGTTTCGAAAGCTACCAGATACTGCACAAAATCAAGGGGTTTAAGGAAATAACCCAATGGGTGGCCTTTCACCATGAAGGTATGTCCGGGGAAGGATACCCTTTCCATAAGACCCCAAACGGCTTGAGCACTGAAGCCAGGATCATTGCCGTGGCCGATGTTTTCCAGGCCCTGGCCGGAGTCCATGTTGGAAAATGCTGGCGGTATGCCCAATGCCTTGATTAACCCATACTCATCATGGAACAAAAATTAACGGAAATAGTTACGGTCATGAAGAAGAAACCAAGAAACGACTGTAGATAAACAACTTGAACCAAGCGATAGCTGGCTGATGAATTTTCACCCACGATTCTTGAGGACGTATATCAAAAAAGGCCAACAAGCTGAAGAACGCTTGTTGACCTTGTTGTAAAATGGTGGGCCGTCGCGGGATCGAACCGTGGACCTACTGATTAAGAGTCAGTTGCTCTACCAATTGAGCTAACGGCCCTGCCGAAGCAGAAAAACAAGGCGAATCTAACAGCAACAAAGGCATTTGGCAAACCTTTTTTTCATGTTTTTGATATTTTTTGAATTCACCCGGACCAAAGCCCGGCTTTAAGCCGTTCCCCGTAGCGTTCGCAGACCAGAATAACCATTTCGGGCTTGGGGATGAAATCGATGAACCTGTGGGCCGCCTTCAAAAGCAGGGTGTCAAGCTTCTCCAGCACCGCACAAAAGAAAACAGGGAGTACCAGGGTCACGCAAACCGCAACAAAACCCCAAACAGGTTGAATCCTGAAGCCAGGATCATTGCCCTAGCCGATGTTCTCCAAGCCTTGCGGAAACCATGTTGAAAAATGCTGGCGGTATGCCCACTGCCTTGATTAACACCAATGCCTTCGCCTCTAAGCGTCAATGCTGATGGGTTTGATGAGCCGTTTATTTTCATGCAGCCTTTAAATCAAAAAATGACCGTCATGTAAAATGCAACTTCAATCGTAGGAGCCCCTCCGGATTAAAGTCGTTATCATAAAAAATGATTTTATAGAGTACCAATGTATAAAAATGATTTTGCAATATCGCATTATAGGTCGTTTTTTGGTGTGTCCAATGGTGTCATTTTGTATCCCAACGATGTCAGCCAGCTTTTCCCTTCATCGAGAGTCTCAAAATACTTGATATGGACTTTGTCAGTTTCTGTAAATGATTTATTGACCTGCCATTTTTTTATTTCAGACTTCCCAACAATGACAGCGTAATTCGATGGCTTTTGGAAGAATGTTCTTTTTATTATTTGGGTTATTGTTTTTTCGGCATCCGGGGCATGTAGGGTCCATTCCCGCATATCCATTAGAATCGCCCATTTTTTACCAGTGTATAGATTAGACACAACACCTGTTCGGTGTTTAATGTAATCTTCCATTACTCTTTCGTCCCAGGAGGAATATACAGTAACATGGCAGATACTAGTATAGACAGCTATTGTATAAAAATTGGTTTCGATTTGCATCGCTGCCTCCCCATCAACAAAAATATGTCGAGTAGACCCGCATATGTCATATATATATATTAAATTAATTATTAAATAAAGCTCGGAAAATCAAAGCTTATTGGAGATTATCCATCTTCATAAATTCCAGATGAACGACCAAAGGCCCTCGACACTTTCCCTCGCAATCACCATGTCTCCTTCAATGTCGCTGCTGATATCCTTGACGACCCCGTTGATATCTGCAAAGGCATTTTTACACTGGCCAAATCGTCACCCCCATAATGGAAATGTCCATGCCCAAACATGGACCCATGGAAAACCGAATCGTCCCCTTGGAAACCATCAAATATAAAACGTTACGGGTAAACCGCGACCATATTGTATGGGTGGCACCGGATGAATCCCAGCCATGATGGTGGGTTAGTAAAGCGCTCCGAACAGGTCAAGGTGGGTCAGGTAGAGCCGCAGGTCAAACTCCAGCTGGTGGTAGTTCGGTTCCATGTGCTCACAGAGGCTGTAAAAGGACTTGCCGTGGTTCTTGTTTTTAAGATGTGCAAGTTCGTGCACCACGATCATCCCCAGGAACTCCAGGGGGGCGATCTTGAAAATCTTGCTGACGCGGATCTCGTGTTTGGCCTTGAGCTTGCTCCCTTGCACCCGGGAGACAAAGGAGTGCAACCCCAGAGCGTCATGGACAGTGTTAATCTTGCCGTCGAAGATCACCTTGCTTAAGGGGTTGGCTTTGCGCAAAAACCGGTTCTTCAAGGCTACCGTATAATCGTACAACGCCTTATCGGTCTTGATATCATGGGCAACGGGGCATTTCTTCAAAAGCAGCTCACCCAGGCGCTGCTCACCCACAAGTTGCCTGACCTGGGCGGTCAGCGGGTCGGCATAGCCTGTCAAATATCTTAATTTCTGCATGGGTCTCGACCTTTTTCCTGGGGCGCGGGCGGTTGTCGGTGATGGTTGACTGAACGACAAAAGGCTGCACGAAACATGTCTTAAAATCAAAAAAGGCCAACAAGCTGAAAAAACGCTTGTTGACCTTGTTGTAAAATGGTGGGCCGTCGCGGGATCGAACCGTGGACCTACTGATTAAGAGTCAGTTGCTCTACCAATTGAGCTAACGGCCCTGCTGAAGCAGTAAAAACGCTGCTGAAGCAGAAAAACAAGGCGAAACTAACAGCATTCAAAGCATCTGTCAAACCTTTTTTTCATGTTTTTGAGTTTATCCAGATCAAAGGCCGGTTTTGAGCCGTTCCCAGTAACGCTCGTAGACCAGGATGGCCTCCCCCACATCCATTTGGAACTCCCCCTTTTTCACCACCGAGGGATCCGGGAAGATCATGGGATTGTCCTTCAACGACCTGTCCATGAGGTCCAGGGCCGTCCGGTTGGCCGGTGCATAGCCCACATACTCGCAGATCAGCTTGGCCATTTCAGGTTTGAGGATGAAATCGATGAACCTGTGGGCCGCGTCCTTGTTCTTGGCATTCTTGGGAATAACCATGGAATCCACCCAGAAGATGGCTCCCTCTTTGGGATAGGCATAGCGGATGGCGGGGTACTCCTCGGCCGCCATGTAGGCCTCCCCATTCCAAATCATGCCAGCATGGGCCTCAAGGTTGAGGAGGGGTTGCTTGGGGGAGTCCCCGGAAAAGACCCGGATGTTGGGCATGAGCTTTTTTACGGACTCAAAGGCCGTGCGGATGTGGTCAGGATTGGTGTCGTTCACGGAATAGCCGTTTATGATCAGTCCGATGCCGAACACCTCCCGTAAATCGTCGTTCATGACCAGGCGGTTCTTCAACTCCGGTCGCCACAGATCCTTCCAGGAGGTCATCTGCCCGGGGGTAACATGGTCGGCATTGTAGGCAAGGGCGGTGGAGCCCCAGACATAGGGGATGCTGTAGCGATTACCCGGATCATAGGGCTTGTCCAGAAGCATGGGATCCAGGTGCTTGAAGTTGGTCAGCTTTGATCGGTCAATGGGGGCGAGCAGGCCCTGGTTCCGCATTTTGTGTACAAAATAGGTGGAGGGAAAGACCACGTCATACCCCTTGCCCTTGACGAGCTTTACCTTGGCATACATGGATTCGTTACTCTCATAGGTAGAATAGACCACCTTGATGCCGGTCTCCTTTTGAAAGGCGGACAGCACCTCATCGGGCATGTACTCGGTCCAGTTGTAGACATAAACACTTGGTTTGGCTGCCAGGACCGCAGCCGGCAGTAACAGGATACATATAAAGATCATCCATTTTTTCATTGTTCTCTCTCCTTTGTCAGAAAGTGGGCCGCTGTCACGGCAGCCAGGGTCATTAAAAAAAGAATGGTGCAAAGGGCGTTTACCTCAGGCTTCACCCCCAGACGCACCATGGAATATATTTTCAAGGGAAGGATCTCAAATGCAGGACCCGTCACAAAAAAGCTGATGATCACGTCGTCCAGGGAGAGGGTGAAGCTGAGCAGCCACCCGGCCAGGACTGCGGGCAGAATCATGGGCAGGATGATCCGAAAAAAGATCTGGAACTCTCCGGCGCCAAGATCCCGAGCGGCATCCACCACCATGGAATCAAACCCTCTGATCCGGGCATGGACCGTGACCATGACAAAGGGCAGGCAAAAGGTGACGTGGGCCAGAAGCAGGGTCAGGAAGCCGGTCTCCATGCCCAGTAGGACAAAGAGCATGAGAAGGGAGATCCCCATGACGATGTCCGGGCTCATCATCACGGAATAAATCAGCCCGAAAAAGATCTTGCGACCGGCAAACCGGTAGTGACTGACGGCAAAGGCACCCAGGGTGCCGATCCCCGTGGCGATGACACTTGCAACAAGGGCCACGGTCAATGAGTTGAAAAAGGCGTCCAAAAGCTGCTGGTTTGCCATGAGCTTGACATACCACTTGAGGGTGAACCCCTTCCACACCGTGGTGAATCGGGCCTGGTTGAAGGAGTAGACCATGAGGGTGAGAAGCGGTATGTAAAGAAAGGCATAGACCGCGGTGAGCCAGGAGATACCGATCCATCGTTTCATGACATCACCGACCGGTTAAAGCGTTTCATGACAAGAAGATAGATCGCCATCATGGAGACCATGACCAGGATGAGGAACACGCTTGCCGCGGATCCAAAGGGCCAGTTGCCCGAGGTGAGGAACTGATTCTTGATGAAATTGCCCACCAGCATGGATTTGGCTCCGCCCAACAGGTCGGGGATGTAAAACAGCCCCAGGGAGGGTAGAAACACCATGATCGAGCCGGCCATCACCCCGGGAAGGGACAAGGGCAGCACCACCTTCATGAACACCTGGACACGGGTGGCACCCAAATCCCGGGCCGCCTCCAGAAGCCGGGTGTCCAGCTTTTCCAGCACCGCGTAAAGGGGCAGAATCATAAAGGGAAGCAGGGAATAGACCAAGCCCACGTAAACCGCAACATCGGTGTAGAGTATCGACACTGGCCCCTTGACCAGGCCAAGGGTGAGTAGAAGGGAGTTGATCACGCCATTGGCCTTCATGAGGATCACCAATGCATAGGTGCGGATGAGGGAACTGGTCCAAAAGGGAACGATCACCAGCATCAGCAGCAGGGGCCGCCTTCGCCTTCCCACCCTGGAAAGGAACCAGCCAAAGGGGTAACCAACGGCCAGGGTCAAAAGAGTGGTGCCGAAGGAATAGCTAAGGGAGTGGGTAAAAACCCGGGCATTGACCGGATCAAACAGGTCGATGTAATGGGAGATCGTCGGCTCCCACCGGAAAAATCCAGCCGGATCCCGTTCCAGAAAACTGATCACCACCACGATCAGGTTGGGCACCAGGACAAAGAGGCATATCCAGAGCATGTTGACGGTGATGGCAGTGTTCTTAAAGCCTTTGTTCTCATTCATGGGGAAGGACCACCTCCCAGCCGTCGATCCAGGAAACGCAAACCCCTTCACCCATATCGTAGGAAATATCCTCGGCATCTTCGTTGAAGAACTCCAGGACGACCACCTGTTTACCGTCTTCAAGGCGGATGATGAGTTCCACGGTAGTTCCTTTGTAGATCATCTCCTCCACCCTTCCCGGAAAAGAACCGGGGAGACAAGCCTGTTTACCGGATTCCACGGTCATGTCCTCGGGACGAAGCAGGACCTTGACCCTCTGGCCCGCCTGGAACCCGCGCCGGTTTTTCACTGTCTTTAAGACCCCCTGAACCCGGATATCCATGGTTTCCCCCCAGGTCTTTATTACCTCTGCGTCAAACAGGTTGCTCTCCCCTACAAATTCGGCAACAAAGCGATTTAGCGGCTCTTCGTAGATCTCCTTGGGCGGGCCGATCTGCTCGATGGCGCCGTTGTTCATCACCACCACCCGGTCGGAAAGGGTCAGGGCCTCCTCCTGGTCATGGGTGACAAATACAAAGGTGATGCCAAGCTTTCTGTGGAGCTGTCTCAGCTCCAGGCGCATCTCCTTTCTAAGCTTGTAATCCAGGGCGCTGAGGGGCTCATCCAAAAGCAGGATCAAGGGTTGGTTCACGATGGCCCTGGCAATGGCCACCCGCTGCTGCTGACCTCCTGAGAGCTGCTGGATGCGGCGATGCCCTAACCCGGACAGCTTCACAAGCGCCAGGGTCTCCTCAACCCGTTGCTTGATTTCCCCGGGCTTTGTCTTCTTCAGTTTCAGACCAAAGGCGATGTTATCGAACACCGTCATGTGGGGAAACAGGGCATAGCTCTGGAAAACGGTATTGACGTCCCGGTCACAGGCTGGGACATGGGTGTGGTCTTTCCCGTCTATATGAATCCCGCCCTGATCGCAGGTTTCAAGCCCGGCAATGATCCTTAGGACCGTGGTTTTTCCGCAACCCGACGGACCGAGCAGGGTTAGGAACTCCCCCTTAAAAACGTCCAGGGAGAGTTTATCGATGACAACATGGTTCTCAAACGTCTTAGAAACGTTTTGCAAAGATACAACAGGCATGGATCGAATTCCTCCAATATCAAAATTGAAAATGGGAAATAAACGTTTTTTTTAAAGATGTCAATCTTTTTTGATACCCACCCCAACAGCAGGTAGCAACACCCGATTCCAGGGGACATATTCCTTGCAATGATTCCATGGTTTTCTTATAAGAGGGACGGGCTGTTTTCACGTTAACCAAGCATGGCACAAGGAACACAGTTTCATCATGGATGTGTTAGGTTCAAAACTACAAGCGCCGCAACTTTCCAAGATTCTCCCCCGGGACAGGCTGACCTGCCTTTTCAACGATATGCGCCATTTAAAACTTGCCCTTGTCACGGCCGGGGCAGGCTATGGAAAAACCACCCTTGTGGCCCATGCCCTGGAAGGAACCGACCATGGGCGGCTGTGGTACCGACTTGACGCCTTTGACAAGGAGTTCGGGATATTCATGACCTACCTTGTCCACGGCCTCCAACAAGCGTACCCCGGGTTTGGCACCTCCTTCATGGGTGCCCTGGCCAGGGCCGCCTCCCCCAAGGAACAGGAAGAATTTCTCTTCCGTTTTATTCGAGAACTTGAAACCACGGTTACCCGGGAAACGATCATCGTCCTTGATGACTATCATCTGATTCAAGACAACCAAGAGATCAATCAAGCCCTGGAATTCATCCTTGAACGACTCCCCCGTAACCTTCATCTGGTCATGGTCAGCCGTACCGAGCCCCCCTTGCGAATGTCACGGCTGCGGGTGAGGCAGGAGCTCCTGGAGATCGGCGAAAAAGATCTTGCCTTTACCACCACTGAAATCAAAGGTCTCTACCGGGGGGTGCACAAGCTTGCGGTCAATGGGGGGACCCTGTCCGAAATCCATCAAAAAACAGGCGGATGGGCCGCAAGCCTGATCCTCTTCAGCTATGCCCTGAAGAAAAACCAGGAGATCATAACCACCCCCATGACCCTCAAGGGCTCCCAGGGGGATATTTTCAACTACCTTGAAGAAAATATCTTTGCGACCCAGCCAACGGAAGTCAAGGCGTTCATGGTAAAGACCGCCCTCTTACCCATGATGGATGTCAGGCTGTGCAACCGGATCCTGAACATCACCAACGCCGAAGAACTCCTCCTGGGGCTTGTGGAAAATCACCTGTTGACCTTTCCCCTGGATGGGGCAAAAAAATCCTTCCACTACCACCACCTGTTAAGGGACTTTCTCGTGGAAAAGCTTCACAAAACATACCGGCCAGAAGAGATCGAAGCGCTTCACATCCGCATTGGCCAAGCATGGGAAAAGGAAAATATACTCGAGGCCCTGGATCACTACATCGACGGGAGGGCCTTTGACCGGGCGGCACAACTGCTTTACGACCATGAGATCAGCTTTATGGTGGAAGGCAAAAGCCTTTATCTTCGTAAATGCCTGGACAAGGTTCCTGAACAAATCATTCAAACCCATGCCCAACTTTTATTCATGACGGCCAAGCTTCACTCGTTTTACGGCAACCCCCAGGAGGCCATCGTCAGATTAAAGGCCGCCCGCAAGCTTTTTCAGAAGGAGCACTCCCGGAAAAACGCCCTCAAGTGCCTGGTGGATTTAGGCTCCCAATACTACTTCACCGGCCATGTCCGGGAGGCAAAGCTGCTCATGGAGCAGGTGCTGGATGAGATCGACGCAACCTCCCCCACCTTTATCATCACCATGACCTTCCTCATCTTTTTATCTGCGGTGCTGGGAGAAATCGAGACCGCCGACGCCTACACGGAACAGGCCAGGGCCGTCATCCAAGACTATCCCGAATATGAACGGGGGGTTGCAACGGCCCTGATCACCCTGTCAATAGCATACCGTTATTACATCACCGGCGATTTTCACCGGTCCCAGGCGCTCAACCTGAAGCTCCTGGAACAGGTTCTTGAGCTGAAGATCGACGCCTGTCTCCCCTTGACCTATTACCAGTGCGCTGCAACCGATTTCTTCCTGGGGAACCATGAACAGGGGTATGAATATGCGGAAAAAGGCATCCAAGTATCTGAAAGGATCGAACTCCAGGACAGCCAGAAAGGATGGCTCTATATTGCGTGGGCCCAGAACGCCCTGGGCCTTGGCAAGCTTGAGGAGGCCATGGAACACGTCCGGAAAAGCCTTGGGATATTTGACGGTCCCGGCAACCGCTGGGGCATTGCAAATGCATATGATGTTCGTCACCGGATCCACCTTGCCCGGGGCGAACATCCCAAGGCCAAAAGAGATCTGACCGCTGCCCTTGAGATCATCGACGGTTACGATCTGACCCTCACCCAGGGCATACTTGAGATCAGCATGGCCAATCTGTTGATCAAAGAGAACACTTTTGAAAAAGCCCTGGACCTGTTAGGGCGTTCCCGGGAAAAAGTCAGAAAGGCACGCTTTTATCTGTTCAAAAATTTCATGCTGGAAGCAAGGTGCCAGTGGGAAACCCACCATACAAAAAAGGCCTTGGAACGCCTTAAGCAAGGGTTGGCCCTGGCAGATGAGAAGGCGTTCCATGGATTTGTCCAAAAGGAAAGCCCCTGGATGACCCCCCTCATGGCCGGGGCGCCCCCCGGTGGAAATCGCCAGGCTGGCCCACCGGATACCCCCTCCCCTTGCCTGACCATCCATCTGTTCGGCACGTTCCAGGTCCTGAAAGGAGACAGGGAGATCCCGCCGGGTGCATGGAAAAGCTCAAAAGCCCTGACCATTTTCAAATACCTTGCCGCCAACCGGAAAATGGGATTTATCCAGCGGGATGTGCTCATCGAACTCCTGTGGCCGGAGGAAGATATCAAAAAAACAGGCAAACGGTTCAACATGGCCATGAGCGCCCTTCGAAAGATACTGGAACCCGACATCTCCCCCAAAGCCGCGTCCGCCTATATTGAGAGAAGAAACAATGCCTACAGGCTCAATCCCGGGGTGGGCGGCACCATTGATGTAGAAGACTTTCTTGTTGCGTTCACAGCCGGGGAAAAGAGCGCAGACAAAAGCCCTGACGCCTCGATTCACCACTTTCGAACCGGGGAATCATTGTACAAAGGCCCGTTTCTTGAGGAAAACCCCTATGACGACTGGTGCATCAGGGAACGGGAACACCTGAACGAAAAACACCTCTCCCTGCTCAGGGCCATCATGAACTTTCATGACGCCCAAAGGGATTATGCAGGGGGGATCAAATATGGGGAGAAATTCCTTACGGCCGACCCCTTTGATGAGCGGATCCATCGAAAATTAATGGAATTTTACGCAAACCTTGGAAACAACCCAGGGGTCATCCGGGCCTTTGACAGGTGCAAAGCCACGGCCAGGGCAATGGATTGCCCCTTGAGCAAGGAAACGGTTTCCCTCTTCAACCGACTGATCCCTAACCCGGACAGAGTTAAGAAGCTAAAAAATATATAAAAATTTCGTTCCGAATTTACTCAGGATTTACTCTTAAGCGCTATATCTTCCAGACCACAACTGTTTTTATTCAACATGAATCAGGTTAAACGGAGGAAATATGCTTAATCTTGCTTTAAAGGGTAGCAGACGATACTGGATATGGATGGTATCCCTTGTTTCGATCATAGGCCTGGGCGCCTTCTTCTATGGGGAGCAGCTGAATCTTGGACTGATGGTAACTGGCCAGAGCCGGGATGTCTCCTGGGGATTTTACACGGCCCAAATGACCTTTTTTGTAGGCGTCGCGGCAGGAGGCGTCATGCTTGTCCTCCCCTACTATCTCCATGACTACAAGAAATTCGGCCGAATCACGCTCCTGGGAGAATTCCTGGCCGTGGCCTCGATCCTCATGTGCTTTTTATATCTCTTGATCCATCTGGGCCAGCCCATGCGGGCGTTGAACATCTTTTTCCATCCAACCCCCTGGTCAATGCTTTTTTGGGACGGCAATGTCCTGTTCTGCTATCTGGCGTTGAACATCATCATCGGCTGGAAGGTTCTTGAAGCCGAAAAAAACGGTGTTGCCCCACCTTCCTGGATAAAGCCGCTGATCTACCTCTCCATTCCAATGGCGTTTTCCATTCACACGGTAACGGCATTCATCTACTGCGGACTGCCCGGCAGGGGATTCTGGCTCACGGCCATCCTTGCCCCACGGTTTCTTGCCTCGGCCTTTGCTGCAGGCCCTGCCCTGTTAATCCTGCTGTGCATGGTTATCCGAAGGGTGACCCTGTTTGATCCGGGCAAGGAAGCGATTCAATCCCTTGCCGTCATCGTCACTTACGGCCTCCTAGCAAATCTCTTCTTCCTCGTCTGCGAGGTGTTTGTTGTGTTCTATTCCAAGATCCCGGGGCACATGGACCATCTAAAATATCTTTATATAGGTCTCCACGGCCACAGCGCCCTGGTGCCCTGGATGTGGGCATCGGTTTCATCCATGGTCCTGGCAGTGGTTCTGCTGCTCATACCAATAACCCGGAGCAATGAAACAACCCTCTTTTTCTCCTGCGTTCTCGTCTTTGCCGGAACCTGGATAGATAAAGGCCTTGGCATGATCTCCGGCGGGTTTGTCCCCTCTCCCCTCCACCACGTGACCGAATACGTTCCCTCCTTCCACGAATTGATCATCTCGGCCGGAGTGACCGCCCTGGGCCTGCTCGTATTGACCCTCCTGTACAAAATAACCATATCGGTAAAAGAGTATAACAGCTCCGGCGCTTAGAGCCGTTACCCAAGATTTATTCAACCGTAATTTGGGGGATACCGTTTTTAATCGCCTGGTTTGCTTCGGTTGCTAATTATTTCTGGGAAAATGGAGGGGAGGGGTTCAAAACCCGCCCCACCCCTTGAACCCATTCTCCCGGGCAAGGGGATTATTCCGGTTATAGCCACGCCATTTGGTAACATCGCATCGGTGATTTGTGCGGATCAGGATTATCCGGGCCTTGTTCGTCAAGCGGGGAATAAAAAAGCCGGGCTTCTGCTAATCCCCTCCTTAAGCTGGAAATCGGTAAGCCCGTTACACAGTCAAATGGGGGTTTTTCGTGCCATTGAGAACGGATGCTCAATGGTTAAAACAACAGGAGAAGGACTCTCCATTGCCGCTGATTACCAGGGCAGGACCCTGACGTCCTTAGATTATTGGAATACCAAAGCGAAAATAATGGTTTCAAACCTACCGGTTAAAAGCGTCACCACCGTATATGCCCAATTGGGTGACGTCCTGGCCTGGCTCTGTACCATTGGATTTCTGCTCCTGGCTGGATTTTTGCTCCTCGTATAGGAATAGAGCCCTTTTCTTATCATAATGGATAAAACAGGCGCTATTTCGAGAACAAACATCCATAAACCAACGTAATTAATAATCTCCTGGGAAAATTGCCTGTCCCGTTCGATGGGTTATTTTTTTTTTCCGTCAACCGATCCGTTCTTTGGTGCGGCGATCTTCGACAAAAGCGATTTGGTTTTCGGTTTCAAACTCCAGATGATCACGGGTCTTCTGGATCAATTCGGGGGTTACAAAATTAGATGCAGCAAAAGTAAATACCGCACCCGGTTGTCCTGGGTTATAAAATACCATATTTTTATCGAGTTTGTGTCCTTCCATGGGTTACCTCCTTTGGTACAAAAAAAAGGGACAGGCAAAACCTTTTCTCCTAAGGAATCGGGCATCCTGTAGAGGATTTTCATGCAACTAAGTAAATAAACCAGCAGAAGGGTGTAGTTCAGTCTTTTTAATCGGATTTACAACATCAACTCGCACTAGAATAAGTGTGGAACACACGATGCCGCGCTTTCTAATAAAATGGGAATCATATCCGCGGTTGTCAAGGAGGGGGGAAAAACAATTACTTGAGAGACAATGCCCTGAAGGCATCCGGTTCATAGGGGGCAAGGAATTCCCCAAGTCGTTTGTTATAGTCCTGGTGGTTCTCGATCTTTGACATGTGGGCAGCATGGGGAATGATGGTCATCTTGGAGTGTCGGATCGCCCTGTTGAGAAACTGGGAAAACGCGATGGGGGTAACAAGATCCAGGGCCCCCACCATGATAAGACTAGGAATGTCAATGGCGTGATGGATCTTTCGGTAATCCGCCGTCATGGTGGACCGGGTGGCTTGGAGATAGGGTATTTTCCGGTTCAGCTGAAACATCCCGATAATATCCTCAAGGGTCTCTTTGTCAATATCGGGCCGTGTTGCCACCTCCCCCACCAGCCTTCCGATCTCCGCCATGGGCAGGGTTCGGAGCATCGCTAACCGCTCCTCAAGCCCTGGCCCGGACATGGATTCAGGATAAAACCCTGCGGCATCGCTCAGGGTCATGGTCTTCATCCGGTGCTGGTGGTTTATGGTCAGCTCCTGGCAGATCAAGCCTCCCATGGACAAGCCCACAAAATGGGCACTGCCGATCTCCAGAAGATCCATGAGGGCGATGATGTCCGAAGCAAAGAGCGCCATGGTGATGGACAACTCTCCGTCTTCACTTCGATGGTGCCCCCTCAGATCCATGGAGATGGTTCGAAAGCCCGCCTTGAAACAGGCCACCTGGTATTTCCAGGAGTCGCCATTTTCCCCCAATCCATGGACAAATATCATGGCAGGGCCTGTGCCGCAATCCTCGTAGTAGAGGTCTATTCCGTTGACGGATCTTTTCATTGCCCCCCCTTGGTTTATGGGGAAAATCTTTGGAAAGAAAATTTAAGGCCCCGGCCGGACGGAGAAAACGTCCCACGCCAGGGGCCCTTATTCGCCAGAGCCTGTCAGAGGATGGGAAGATACTCGGGATTCCAGCACATGCCCTGGATAAGCGTGTTCAACCGTTCCAGATCATTGGCATGCTTATAACGGCTGTAGACGCACTCGCTTGTCACCCCGCCCCGGATCGCCTCGGCCCCCACAAACTTGGCCACCTTAAGGGAGACCTCCCGTAATTTATCCAGGGGAGGACAGAGGATACCGGCCTTGAGGTCTTCCTCGGTCACATACTCTGCAACGGCATGGGCTGCGGCGGAGAAGAATGTGGGCAGGACCTCGAGGGCGCCGGAAGCCACCACCCCAAGCCCGACCCCGGGAAAGACAAAGGCATTGTTCATCTGGCCGATGCGGATCTCCCGGTTGCCGTGTTTCACTGGCGGAAAGGGGCTTCCCGTGGCAACAAGGGCCCTGCCATCGGTCCAGTCGTAGATATCCTGGGGCAGGGCCTCGGTCTTGGTGGTGGGATTGCTCAAGGGCAGGATCACAGGGCGGTCGCTGTTTTTGCCCACCGCCACCACCACCTCCCTTGTGAAGCATCCGGGCTGGCCCGAGGTGCCGATGAGCACCGTGACTTTTTCATGTTTGATCACGTTGATGAGGGTGTTGTCTTCAGGAGAATTAAGCCAGCCAAGGGTGGCGGGATCCTTGGCAAATTTCTCTTTATAGGGTTCCAGGGTACGGTCCGTGGTGACCACCCCCCGGGAGTCCAGAGTAAAAATCCGTTTCCGTGCCTCATCCGTGTCAAGCCCCTCTTCCATGAGCTCGGTTTCGATCTGTTCGGCAATGCCGATGCCGCCGGCCCCGGCCCCGTGGATGAGAAACACCTGGTCCACGAATTTCTCCTTCTTGACCTTCATGGCGGCCAGGATACCTGCCAGGGCAATGGAGCCGGTTCCCTGGATATCGTCGTTAAAGGAGATGAGATCGTGGAGGTAGACATCCCGTATGGTAAAGGCGTTCTGCTTTGAGAAATCCTCCCACTGGCACAGGGCCTTGGGAAAGACCGCCTTAAAGGCCCTTGCGAACTTGCCTAGGAATTCAAGGTAGTCTTCCCCCTTTACCCGGGGATGTTGCCACCCAAGATAGTTGTCGTCGGCCAGGAGTTCCGGGTTGTCCGTGCCCACATCCAGGGAGATGGGCAAACAGTGCCAGGGAGCGATCCCCGCCCCCTGGGTGTAGAGCATGAGCTTACCAAGGCAGATGGCAATCCCCCCGGCACCCTGGTCTCCGATGCCCAGGATGCCCTGGTTGTCGGTGACCACGGCCACCCGGATGTCCCGATCGCAGTACCGCTTCAGAATCTCTTCGGCCTGGTCGATGTTGCCGGGATAAAAATGGATGCCGTTGGCCCGTCTGAACATGGAGGAGTAGTGCTGACAGGCAAGCCCCACGGTGGGGGTGTAGATGATGCTCAAAAATTTTGGGATATCGCTTGCGATGACGGCATGGGCCAGGGTGACGTTTCTGTCAAACAGGCTGCGGATATAAATGAACCGCTCGAGATCACTCTCCTTGTTGTCGATCACCTTGAGGGATGAGGCCACCTGGGACTGAAGATCCTTTACCCGGGGAGGAAGGAATCCCGAGAGATGAAGCTTTTGTCTTTCCTGTTCGGTAAAGGCCGTGCCCTTGCTGATATTGTTGTACCGTAACACATCGGATCCACAAGCTTTGATTTCTACTGCAGTGGTCTCGCCGTGGTCGCCAAACTCAAAGGTGTAATTATTCTCTTCCATGGTAAATCTCCGCATGCCTTTTGTTTAATTTTCACCATACATTGATAGGTTTCTGACTTGAAAAAGGATAGCACACCCTTTGGCGCCCACACAAAGCTAAACACTGTTTCGCAAAGTATCTACAATTCGACGATCCGGTTCCGGATGGCGAACCGAGAGAGCTCGGCATTGTTTCTCAAGTTCAGTTTCTTCAGAATCCTCGACCGATAGGTGTCCACGGTCTTGACGCTGATGTTGTAGCTGTCGGCGATTTCATGATTTGTTTGGCCAAGGGCAAGCTTTCGAAGCACCTGGAGCTCCCGCATGGAAAGGGAGTCGACAAGGGAACCGCACCTGTCCCCCCTAACGACCCTCAACGCCAGGGCCTCGCTTGCTTTTTCCGTGAGATACCGGCCGCCGGAATGGAGCTTCTTGATGGCATCCACCAGCTGTTCCGGAGCCGACTGCTTTGTCACATAGCCCATGGCACCGATTTCAACGGCCTTGACCACATACTGCTCCTCGTCGTGCATGGTGAGAATCAGGACGGGCAAGTCCGGTACATGGGCTTTGATCATGGCGGTCACCTCGAGGCCGTCCACCCCTGGCATGGAGATATCCACCACCGCCACATGGGCCGTGGTATCAAGGGCCCTCTCAATGGCCTGGTTCCCGTCTTCGGCCTCGGCCACCACCACCATCTCTCCGCTCTCTTCAATGATGCGCCTCAACCCCTCCCTAACGATTTTGTGGTCATCCGCAAGCAACACCCTAATCATGATTTATAATTCCTCGCATATGAATTGAGCCTGTTTTCATTAAAACCGGCAGGACACTCCATTCGAGTGTAAACATTTATATATACGTCCCCCATTAGAACTCGAGTTTGATCTGAAAACCATGATCGACAAAACCATTCAAGTGTCACCATCTATGCGTCCCCCATTTGAACCCTGCAGCACACCTGGGTTCCCCAGCCTTGTTTCGATGAAATATCAAGGGATCCCCCGGCCAGGGTCGCCCTCTCCTGCATGCCTGCCAGCCCAAACCCCGAGGCTTCATTAATGTCGTCAAAGGCAAAGCCGGTTCCATTGTCCTTTATTGTCAGCACAAGTCTGCCTGCCTCCATGGCCAGCGCCACCCCCACCACGGAGGCGCTTGAATGGCGCATGGCATTGGTCAACGCTTCCTGGGCGATCCTGTAAAGGGCAGTGGCAAGGGTATCATCCATGGGCGGAATGGCGGTGCTCTGGAACAGACAGGTGATCTCCGATCGCTTTTCAAAATCCCCGGTCAACGACTCCAGGGCCTCCTCAAGTCCCAGGTCGTCCAGCACCCCGGGCCGGAGCCTGAAGGCCATCTCCCTGACATCGCCGATGGTGTCGTCGATCAGGGAACAGATCCGGTCGGCCCGTACAGCGGCATCTTCATCCCTTTTGGCAAGGAAGTTCCCGATCCATACGGCATCCATGCGAAGGGCCGTCAGCACTTGTCCCAGATGGTCGTGGAGTTCCCTTGCAAGCGCCCCCCGCTCAATCTCGTGGGCCTCCATGATCCTTCCTGAGAGCCTTCTAAGCTTCTCCTCCGCCTTTTTCAGTTCAACGGTCCGCTTTTCCACCCGGCGCTCAAGATCCATGGAGTAGGTGGATAGCTTTTGGGTCGCCTTTTCAAGGGCTTTCTGGACCTGGTTCTTTTCCGTGACATCCACGCTCACGGCAAGGGAGCGCACCACCCGGTTGCGCTCATCCCTCACGCCATAGCAGGAAAGAAGGGTGTCAATGGTCTGCTTGTTCTTCTTCACATAGGTGTAGGGGACATCCGTACACACCCCGGTCCTGAAGAATTTAGGCAAAATAATCGTCTCGGCATAGCGCCGGGACGCCGCGGAGTAGAAGCCGGTGAGGTCCCGGCCGATAACCTCATCCCGGGTGTACCCCATTTTTTCGAGCCAGTAGTCGCTCACCCGGATGATTTTCCCGGTGGTATCGATGGAGTGGAGCATCACCGGTGTCTTGTGGTAGATATCCCGGTACCGCTCTTCGCTTAACCGCAGTTCCTTTTCAGCGGTTTTCCGCCTCAGGATCTCCTTGAGCGCCATGTTGTAGAGTATGAGCACCGAGATACCGATCAAAATCGAGACAATGAGGATCACCTTGCCGGCCACCTTCATGAACGGGTCGGCAAGGTGCTTTGCAATCTCCCTTAAATCACTGAGGTGGATGATCTTCCATCCAGGATGGCTGTCCAGTTCCAGGGCGGAGAAGAGATAGTCGGTGCCGGCCCGGTCCTTGACGTTACCGTTCTCCTGGCGTTGAAAGCCGGCCCAGGGCCAGGGACCGTTGCCAAACTGTTTGGTTCCCTTGATCTCCTCGATCTTTGCCGGATCCAGCTGCCACAGAAAATTAAACCGCAGGTCCTCCCGGTTGGAGACAAAAACCATTCCATTGGGATCCGTCACCAGGAGCACCTCCTCGGATTCGGTGAAGAGCTTGGACTCGGCAAGCTCCACCGAGGTTTTTATCACGGCAACCCCCAGGATGGAGCCCCCCGTCTTTTCATAGACCGGATGGCTGTAGTAGACCCCCCGCCGGTTGGAGGTGGTGCCAAGGGCAAGGTAGGTGGCAGAGCGGCCGAGGATCGCCTTCTTGAAATAGGGACGAAAGGAGAAATCTTGGCCCACGAAGCTGCGGGGCTTGTTCCGGTTTGAGCTTGCCACGGTTATCCCGTGGCGGTCCATGAGATAGCAGGCGTCAAGGTCCAGGGAAAGGGCAAAGTTGTCCAGGATGGCGTTGACCTGGGCCATGGATTGGCGATCGCTCTTTTCAAGGACCATCCGCAACTCCTTCAGCCCGGCCAGGGCCCTGACCGGCCGGATGTGCTCGGACAGGAAAAGGTTGAGCTGCCGCTGGAGAAGCTCGCTCCGTGTTTTGGCATAATTTTCCGCATCATGGAAGGCGCTCTGCTTCAGGGAATAGTAGTAGAGCCAGCCCCCTGTGGAGGCCGAGAGAAAGGCAAGAAGGGCAAGAACCAGAATGATCAGTCTCAGTCTCATACCCTGTTATCTATTGCCATCCCCCTGTTTTGTCAATGGATTTGAGTTTGTAAGGGTAAAAGAGCCCCTGGTCCGTCAGCCTTATATGATCCGACGTTGGAGACCGGTTGACTTCGTTTATCTTGTTTTGAGGTAGGTTTTTAATTCACGATAATAATTTTCATGGGGGCCGATCATTATTAATTCAAGATCTTCTCCAATGAAACGGTATGCAATCAAATATTGGATGCTTTTTATTTTGAACTTATAAACGTATACACCACGGAGATCGCCTTTTTTTTCTACACCAACAGATGCATTTCCGGCAATCTTTCGAATTTGCTTGTCAAGCACCGTCTTTTCAGGTTTGCTGAATTTTTTAACTTTTCGTTCAAATGATCGGGATTGAAAAATTTTCATTAACGATTATCCAAAATTATACTCTGAGGATTCACCTTGTTCCAGCTCTGCAAGGCCGATAAGCATCTCCTTAATCAGACTATAGGTTAAATCGGGATTTTCTTCAGCACATTTTCCAATCCTTGCCCAATGTTCAATCTGACCGGTTAATGACCGTTTTTCAATTTTACTAAATATTTTTGCATCCCGAACCAAATCGTCGGTAATTCGTACTGCGGTTGGCATTATCGTCACCTCCTCAAGTGTTCTTACCCATTAACATAACATCAAGAATTGCAAAATGCAATGTTACGTTGCATTAACACCACCCCATTCCATTTCATAAAAACGACTTAAGATCCGGGATTTTAAGCAGTTTTTTTCTCCACGACTGACACACACAAGATGAATATTGGCTGCAACAGCCGCTTTTTTGAATTCAGGAGGGTACCATTCACAGTCGATCTGAGGCTGATCGATATATTTCCTTATCACGCCTTGGTCCAACAGCCAAAACAAAAATGATTACCTTTTTATGAGCCACTTGATAAACGACCCTGAAATCACCAATTCTCAACTTTCGAAAATCTTTGAGATTATGGGACAGTGGTGCGCCAAATTTTTCCGGTTCATAGGCAAGCTTTTTATCGATGGTTCTGACAATTCTTCTTGCAGCGGCAGGCCCCACACTTTTCAGGTCTTCATCCACATCTTTGTGATAAACGATTTCCCATTTCATTTTGCATATTTCTTCATCATCTCTTCGTGGGAAATGCTCTCGCTGGGATCAAAATTTTGCATCCGTGACAGTGCAAGGGCTGTCAGGCGAAGATCTTCTATTTCTTCCTCCATTGCCTCGTAAGCGTCAATGGATATCAGAATGGCCTTGGGGGTATTATTCTTAAGGATAATGATCTTATCCGTATCACCGGCCTCAATGGAGCTGAGTGTTGCCGCAGTGTTCTTAGCAAGATTTGTTGAAGATAAATAATTTTTTATTCGCATAATACCACCTTTTTTATCAGCATGATTACACATACAATAACACTTGAAATTACCTTCGTCAAATACTGCTATTACAGGACACGTGCCGGAAAAACCTCTGGATTTTATATGAAACTCCGGTCAAAGCGATGTATTCAGTGACGTTGAATCCGCGTCTTCGACCCATTTTTCGTTGGGGACGAAGCACAAACACCATGCTCCGGCCATGCTGGTTATTTGGCACGAATTGAAGCGCTGCGCCCAAAAAAACATACCAACCTTTAATTTCAGGTAAACAGATCAAGGTTCGGGATTTTAAGCAGTTTCTTCTCACTGCTGACACACACAAGATGAATATTGGCTGCAACAGCCGCTTTTTTGCCGTCTTTTCTCCAGGCTTCCTGTCTCCAGACAACCCGGTAATCGCCCTCTTTTTTAAAAGAGGTTCTGATATCCAGCACATCGCCGAACTCTGCCCCCTCGTTGTACTGAATATCGAGTTTATAAACGGCAAACCCTAATTTTTGGTCATTCCACATGGCTGCCAGTTTTTCACTTCCGATCACCTCTTCCCTGGCCCGTTCAAAATATTTCAGGTAATTGGCATGGTAAACAACACCTGAATGATCCGTATCTTCATAATAGATCTGCACGGGGAAATGATACATCTTTGACTCCATAACAACCTCTGTATCCTATCGGGGACAGAGTTACGTATCAGGGACAGATTTCAAATCTATCCCCATGCTTAACGTCTGTCCCCATGGCTTAAATTAAATTTTTATAGGGCATTCCGTAATACAATTTTACATCCTATAGTGCCAGTCAAATGACATGATACCAACCTTACCCTTATTAATAAGTCGTGGTATCAATTGGCCTGACCAGAGCAATAGACCATTCTGTTTTGGGGAATATACTGGGTCAGCCCGGGAGAGACCTGAACCCCCTGGCTCCGGAGGGTCTGGATTCGGAACAGGTAGGCCGCGCCAGCCATCAGGTGGGAGGCCACATCCACCACGTTCCGGTTTTCCGGCTGTTCCAGGTATGTGCCGGCGGTCCAGTTGTTGAAGGCACCCATGCAGGGTCCACACCAGATCTGGTAATCCATCTCCCGCCCCTTTTCACCAATGTTGGACCAACGGGAGGCAAGCCCCAGGTACCACCTGAAAATCAGGGCCATCTTTTTCTTGGGATTCTCCATGGCCCGGTCGATCTGCAGGGGATCCCGCTCCTTGAAAAACGACACCGTGTCTTTCCAGATCTCGTCCAGGTTCCGCCTGAAAATCTGTTTCTCGATCTTCAGACGCTCGGCTGCAGGTATCTCCTCAATGGAGTTATAGGCATTATAAAGGTTGTAGAGTTTCTGCCCCCGCATGGCGAACAGAGTGCCTCGTTTGAGCACCTGGAGTTTTACCCCCATTTCGAACATGTCCGAGGCTGGTGCCATGGTCACATCAGCCATGTCCGCCTGGGCCAGAAGTTTTTTGGTGTGTGGGCTTGCGCCGGATTCCAGGCAGGCCTGGTTCACGGAACCGGTGACCACATAGGCCGCGCCCATGGCAAAGGCCGCAAGGGCTGCCTCCGGAGTGCCGATTCCTCCGCCAACCCCCACACGCAGGTTTTCCTTGTACTTATATTTGGCCTGTACCTCATTTCGAAGGGCAATGATGGACGGCAACAGGGAAACCATGGGGCGATTGTCCGTGTGTCCACCGGAATCGGCCTCGGCCGTGATGTCGTCGGCCATGGGCACCTGCTTGGCCATCTCCGCCTGGTCCGGGGTTATCAAGCCCTTTGAGAGGAGTTGGGCCACCATCTTTTCCGGAGGGGGCGCCATGAATTTTATAGCCACCTCACGGCGGGAGATCTTGGCAATGATGCGATTGCCCATGACAATCTCTCCGTCCGGGCCGCGCTTGAGACCGGCCACACGATAATAGACAATATTTTCCGTGAGATCTATAAAGGCGGCCGCCTCCACACAGGGCACCCCGTATTTCAAATACAGGTCCACAGCCCCCCGCTCCAGGGCCGGTTCACTTGGGCTGTGGATGAAGTTAAAGGCATAGGGCCCCTTGGGGAGCTCTTTCTGTACCCGCAAAATGGCCGCCTCAATGCGGGAGGGCACCAGTCCCCCGGCCCCAAAGGACCCAAGGTATCCGGCCCGGCCCAGGGCGATCACCATCTCTTCCGAGGCAATGCCGTTGGCCATGGCGCCGCCATAATAGCTGTATTTTGTCCCATGGTCCTTTCTGAACTCCTGATCCCCCAGGAGACCCGGGCCGTAGGCAGGGGCAAAGGCGGCCACGTTTCCGGACACTGCCGCACCCGCTTCCCGGCTGTTGGAAATGCCCAGGCCATTCCCATTTTCTGCGATAAAACAAGGCTGGCCCATGTCCAGAAGTACGTTACGGACAGATTCAATATCGTTGACAATATCTGCTTGCTCAACCATCCATCCCAGGTTTTGATCACTATATGAATTTGATAAACTTAAACCACTTGCAGACATAAGTTATACGTTCCTTTCAAAGGCGTTGGTATCCGGGGGCAAATTTGAAATCTGTCCCCCTGTTTTTTTATCCCCATGGTTTGCTTCGTCCACCGGCATGGGGTCTTCAGGCGACAGGTGTTCCTTCCTCGATCACGATGGCAATGTCCGCCACCTCATAAATCCTGATCCTGTCTTTCCACAGGCTGGCAGTGCCCACCACCGTCACCTTATCATCGGTTTCTTCCACCTTGGTGATGTGAACCTCGATGGACATGGCGTCGATGTCCGGATTGATCTGTCCCCTGTATTTCCATGCAATGTTCCCCTCGATCTGGGTAAACCGGGGACAGTCAAACCGGGCGCCAAGATCCTGGTGCAGGGCAAACACCTGGAGGGCCTGCATCACCGACTCGACCCCCAGGGAACCCGGCATGACCGGATCCTGGAAGAAATGACACTTGAAGAACCAGTCCGTCTCGTCAATGGGCCTGTCCGCATAGATATACCCAAGCCCGTTCTCTCCCCCCGTGGGAACGATGCGCACCTTTGTGAGAAAGTCCAGCTGGGGGCCGCAAAGCCTGTAAAAAGGTTTTGCTTCCGCCCCCTGATAGTATCGTTCCCGGACATGGGCGTCCTGTAGATCAATATAATCCACGGCCGCATTTTTCAAGTACTTTTGCGCTGTCAGGGGATGGTTGTCGATCCCCTTATCCAATCCCACTTGATCGGTCAGGGCCGACGCCACAAAATATCCAAACACGGCAGTGCCGGAATAATACACCATGCCGTCCACTGTCATTTCAAAGGTAAAGGATTGGATGATGGTGTTGCCCATGAACACGGTGCTCAAGAGTGTGGACGTGTTAACAATGGTCTTGCCCCGGAGATCCAGGTCTTGGTGAAGGTGGCCTGCACCGTCGAGGTTCCTGAAATAAAAATCCGTATCCGGGGAGAGAAGCGTGGTGCCCATGCAGGCAGAGATAAATCCGCAGGGCTGTAAAGCAATTTCCATGATCACAGAATAGGGCATCACCCCGCCATGGGCGTTGTTGGTGTAATACCAGGCATTCTCGGGCACATCATACTCCGCCACGCAATAGGCGGGCTTCTTGAAATCATGGCGCTCCCCAACGACCTCCATGACCCGGGTGGTGAGCTGGAGGTCGCCGTTGGGGGTACGGGGGGCCACCCGGTTGTCGTAGATCCTGAAATCCGGACCAAAACACTCGGAAATGGTTCCCGTGGCAAAATGCGCCATGTGAAACGGGTTGTAGAGGGCGATGTCATCCCGGGATTTCCCAGCGGGCTTCTCTGGCACAGCCGCCACCCGGGTCTTCTCGACCAGGGCCAACGCCATCAGGGACGGATCAAGCTTATATTTATCCCCTCTCGTTTTTTCAACCAGCTGCACGCCTAAATCTTTGAAGTCCACCACAATTCGATCGTTGAGCAAAATATCGATGTTGGCGATGGAGTAGGGGTGGGGATCAAGTCCGATCTTTGTGATCTCAAGCCTGTATTTGAGCACACCATGCTGGGGAACCACCTGTCCACGGCACCGGACCTTTTGGGGCAGGTTTGGGATGGGCTGGAATCGTGCGTCCGTTGTCCGGGTGTGCATGCCCATATAAAGCAGGAAGAATTGAAGCAGCTGTCCGCAGCCTTCGGCCATGAGTGATCCGGCCATGACCTGGTCATCCTTAAAGTGACAGGGAAAGTACCAGTGGTCGGGATCCAGGATCTTTTCCCCGGTAACGCACCCCAGGCCCCAGGGCCCGCCCTGGATATCCACCATGGGAATCCGGTCGATCATGAGCATTTTTTCCGAGGCAAACCGCAGGGAGGGGTTGAGTCCCTCTTGGCCATAGGCCTCTCCAAAGCAGGCCGCACGGTTTCCCTGTATGATGTCCAGCAGCTCTTCATGCTGGAAAGATGTTTTCGGGCAGGTCAGGAACGGGGTGAAGGTTTGCTTCTTGATTTCGCCCCGCTTCCTTATCTCCTCCTCCAGGTAAACAATCCCCTTTCCGGCATCCAGTTCTCCCTCGGTAAAGAAACCAGCGCAGCCGCCATCCATCTTGAGCACCAGGCGATCTTCAACAAAACACCTGTAACTGAAGAAGAAGAGCAGGCTATCCCCGCTCTTGGCAAAGGAGTTGATGCTGATATCGTACCGCAGGGTCTCCCCTTCCATGGCAATATTTTCCATAAAGGTCAGGGTGCAGTCCAGCAACCGGTACACCCGCTCTCCCTTGCACTGGAAATCGATGCCCATGTAACTAATCAGAAGCAGATCGCACTGTCCTGACTCCACGGAGACCGCCCAGGGAATCTGACCGTCGATGGTCAGGGGGGAATCCATGGGAATATCATATTCCGTGGTCATGGTGGAGGGTTTGAACTCCCCGCAGACAGCATCCAGTTCCGTAACCCGGGTCACCAGGAGGTAGTCTTCCATGGGCAGGCGCACCCGGCGGCTGTAGGTGTCGATGATGGCATATTCGTCACCAAACACCTTGGCAATATCTCCCTCGGCAAACTCCAGGAGATCCCCATGGTCCCAGATCGCCTTGGGCGTTTGGGCAGGCGTTGGCACATCCCTGGCAGGTTGCGCATCCAGCTGCCGAGGCACCCGGACAGGCGTGTTGGCAGGAGCTATCGCATCCATGCCACCGGTCACACTGGCCCGGGGCGTGTCAAGATTGTCTAAAACAGGCCCGGCAGCTCCTTTCCTCCCTGCCATGGCGATCTGGTGTTCAATCATCCCTTTGAGGTGGGTAGCCCCCTGGTGTCTGTTGTCAAGAAACCCGTCATGGGCCCGGCTGAGAAGGGAGATGTTTTTGCTGAACAGATCAAGTTCGTTGGGCCTCCCATTGTTTTTGCCGGGCAGATCAAGTTCGCCGGCCTTTCCATTAACGCTCTCTGCCGTAACAATGGCGTCCTGTTTCCGGGCATGTTCCGGTATATCGGTGTTGGCTTGGGTATTCAAAACAGTCGACCTTTCTTCCTGATTCTTGGTTTTTTGGGTTGGCTTGCTTGGCTTGGATTCCTTGGGTGTTGCAACGGTGGCACCAGGAGCGGTCATCTTGCTAAAGAGGGCCTGGTTTTCCACACTGTTTACCTGGCTGTCAAGGTCCGCCCCCCCCAGCTTAATGGATTTCACCAAAAGCCGCTTTGAGACCTGTTTAAGTCCCTCATCAATAAACAAGGGGGAGATGTCCATCTCAATTTGGTGGCAAAACAGTTGGGCAAGGGCCTGGATGATGGATAGATTTTCTTCACCGTCCTTGCGGCCCACGGACACGGCCAGGTGATCCTTACCGTCCAGGATTTCCCGAATCCATCCAGTGCAATTGTCCCGGGGCCCGAGCTCGATAAAGATCCGGCCGCCTTCTCCATGGGATGTTTCCACAAGCTTCTGGAAATCGATCTCATGGGAGTAGATATCGGCAATGTTCCGGGCCACGCAATCGGAGTCAAGAACAATGGGGGCAAAATTAAAGGCAGAGTAGAAATCGATATTCTCCACCTTCTTTACAGGAAGCCTATGAATTTTAAAGAGCTCCTCATAATCGTTCTTCACAAGTTCGCTGTGGATCACGTCCGACACCGGCACCTCGAAATAGTTGCATTTCAGCGCCTTTATCACCCGCTTGCACGCCTGGTCATACCCTGCGATCACCACCTCGTTGGGGGTGTTGACAAAAATCAGGTAGGCCGCCCGCCCCTTGGAAATTTCACTGTCCTTTGCAAGGGCCCGTCGAACCGCTTCCGGGGTGGCATTCAAGCTGTAGCTGTACCAGATCTTTCCCGTTGATTCATTGGGATCGAATGGGCCGATGAGATCCTCCACCGATCCCCTGAGGCGCTGTTTAATAAGGGGGGACCCATTGAACTTGTCCTGGAGACCGTCCATATCGTCCCAGACCCCCAGGGCAAAAAGCATGGACACCTCGCCCATGCTGTATCCCAGGGCCTGGTCCGGGCGGATTTTAAAACTGTCCCTGATGATGTCCGTATAGAGCACCGAGGACATCATGCCGCTTTCAAACATGGCTGACGGCGTATCAAACAGCTTCTCCCCCATATCCTCCCCCTTTTCCAGGGACGGAGAGACCATGCTTTTGGGATTGATCAAATCGCATCCCACCACATCCCCCATGCGGGAGGTATAATTCCCGGCCTTGTCATAGAGCTCGGGAAACAATTGGAACAGGTTCCGTCCCATGGCCACATAGGAGTTGAGTCCTCCGGGGTATACAAAGGCGACCTTTGCCTTGTCCCCCATGGGTCGGGCCGTAAAAAAACTGCCCGTATCCGAACGCCAATCCCTATTATTTTTAAACGCTTCCGGGATCTCTTTCCGTGCAAGATCTATCTCATCAAACACCCCACTGCGCTTCATGCCGATGATGGCGGCCCGGAAAGCACCGGTCTGGTTTTCAAGAAATTTCTGATGGAACGCACTGGCCACCTTTGGCAATATGGGTTCAGCCTCCAGGGCCCTGGCCAGACTGTCCAGTCCCTGTTGAATCTCCTGTTCGGTATTTCCGGTTACAGGGAACATGGACAGGGGCATTTGGGCCAGATAATCGTTGCTCCGTCGCTCCTGGCCGGGCTCATCCGAAAGGATCAGATGGGCACAGGATCCGTCGTCCCCCAGGCCGCTCAAGGCCGCCACCCGCACATCCCTTTGCCCGTCATCAAACCAGGTGCGGGAAGTCGTGGGTACGAAAAAAGGGCTCTCCTGCCATTTTTTCAAATATTTGGGACCTGTCCAACCCGGTGTGGCCGGAATAAACCGGTTAAAGAGGCACAGGGCGGTCTTGATGAGCCCCGCCATTCCGGAAGCGGCAAAGGTGTGGCCGATATTGGCCTTCACGCTTCCGATGGCGCATTTAAGTGTTTCATCCTGTCCGCCATAGGTCCGGGTGAGTCCGGCGATCTCCGCCCTGTCCTGGGATTCGATGCCGCTTGCAAACACCTCCAGGTATCCCACGTCCGTAAGGGAGATGCCCGCCGCTTTGGCGGCTTTTTCCGAGGCCCGGGCCACGGCATCTTCGTCCGTGCCCTGGGCAAACGCCAGGGAATTAACAGTGGCATAGATCCGATCTTTATCCTTAAGGGCATGGTCCCGGCGTTTCAGCACCAGGGCGCCTGCCCCCTCCCCCACCATCCATCCGTTGACCCCGGCGTCAAAGCCCATGGTGGACGCACCGGTGTTCATCGGGTTTTTCAGGTTTCTCAGGAGAATGTTCTCCATGCCCCCGGCAAGGTCTACGGCGGCCACCACCACGGTATCTACTTCACGGCTGTCCAGCATCATTTGGGCGACGTCCAGGGCCTTGAATACGGAATTTTCTTCCGAAGAGATACTGTGGGATGGACCGGAAAAATCCCACACCGAAGAGATCCGGGAGGCCATGATGTTTCCGATGAAACTGGTGTACTGATTCACCTGGGCAATGCCGTGGACCCCCAGCTTGATGTTATCCTTAAGGGTTTTTCTCTCCTCTGGGGAAAGTCCGGGATAGTCTTCAGGAAACCCTTGATCAAGCTGGGTGGTGAGGTTCACCCGTCCACGGAACTGATGGAGGGAGAGCTCGCTTCCCATGGCCACCAGCACCCCTGTGTTGGTGCCTTCCTTTATGCCCGCGTCTTTCAGGGCCCGGTCCGCCACCTTAAGGGTGATCAGCTGTTGGGGAATCAGGCGGTCGTCCTTGTTGGGTGGAATCCTAAATCCCAGAAAATCGATGTCGAATTTCTCGACATAGGCCCCAAGGGGTGCCTTTCCATCCTTGAAACCGTATTGTTTCAACAGGGATTCACATTTTTCCATCCCCTTCCATCGTTCATCTGGAAGGGTTCTGAACAGCTGGAGTCCCTCATAAACAGTCCTGTGAAATTCCGTAATGTCTCCGGAGGATCCGAACAGGGCGTCCATTCCAATGATGGCCATGGATGAATCAGACGACGCCCCACGGCTTTTCTTCTCTTCAAAGAGATTGATCACCTTGGCGGTGTTCTCCCCTTGTTTTCCGTTGCCCATCATTTTTGAATAGTCGTCCCGGTGTTCGAACACGATATGGGCGTTGGTGCCCCCGAATCCAAACCCGCTCACGGCGGCATGACGAACACCGTTTTCACGGCTTTCCGGCCAGGGAATGGTCTTTGTCGGGATCTGGCGCTGGGAGATCACGTTATTTTTTGAGCTCTGGGGCTCTTTGATACCGATGGTGCCCGGAAGCAGGCCGTGGTCCATGGCCATGATCGTCTTGATCATGCCGGACATGCCTGCAGCCGTAAGCAGATGCCCCACATTGGACTTGGACGACCCCACATGGGGAGACGCCCCGTGCTTGCCAAAGAAGATATCCATGGAGTCCAGCTCCACCTTGTCTCCCAGGGGCGTTCCCGTGGCATGGCATTCGATGAAGGAGACCTCTCCGGGTGAAACCTTGGCATTCTCGTAGGCCCGCTCAAAGGCAAGATTCTGTCCGTCGGAGCTTGGGGAAAGCACCGACTGCCCCCGTCCGTCATTGGAAAGCCCCACCCCCCGGATCACAGAATAGATATTGTCCCCGTCCCGAAGGGCATCCTCCAGGCGTTTAAGGACAAACATACCCGCCCCTTCCCCGGCAATGAGACCCCGGGAAGATCTGTCCAGGGGGGATGATTCAGGAATGTTGGGATAGGCCTGGAAAATAGAAAATCCCATGCTGATGAAAAAGGGATCTGCGCAGCTGACCGCACCGGCCAGCATCATGTCTGCTTTGCCGTTCATGAGATAATCACAGGCAATTTTCATGGAGTAGATGGATGAAGAGCATGCCGCATCAAGGGCCAGGCTGGTTCCCTTGAGTTCCATTGCCCGGGCGATTAGACCTGCGGGAAATCCCGATATCATCATGTTGTCCACGGACAGGTCACCGGCAATGGGTGGTGCATGGGGCGGGAGCTTGAAATTTTCAAACCCCTTGTTCTTCCGGATGCTTTCCTCCAGCGCACTGTGGTAGAGGGGCAGGCAAAGACGGTTTGACGTACGCGTGGGAAAAGAGAGGTTCCCCAGAACCACACCGCAGTTTTTCAAGGCCTCGGTTTTTCCTTCATACCCGCTGTCCTTGAGTGCTTCCCGGGACACATACAATACCCACTTGTGAAGATCATCCAGGGAGGTGAGATAATCCGAAGAAAGGGCATACCCTTCCGGATCAAACTGAAAATCCCGGACAAACCCGCCCTCCATGCAATAGGACCTGTCAGTGGTGCCTTTTTTTTCTGCAAAGTAGGCGGTGGGATCCACCCCAAACTCATTTACGGATGCTGTGGATTTTGTGTTCTTTCCATCCAGAAGATTCTGCCAGTATTGCTTACAATTGTTTGCCCCTGGTAGGAGGCAGGAGATCCCTATCACTGCGATCATATATATTAACGATCCAATTCGTTGTTATTAATCAATGGGCTGAGATCCGTCCCCATGGGCTGAAATTTTACCCATGGACTGAAACCTTTCCCAATGGCTTTTATGCTTAAAATTTGAATAAACACGAAATATCCATGGTTACCCCATGGCTGACCAGCTGGGCCATGGCCCGAACCAGGGCACTCTTGTCCCCGACGCCCTTGATATTCAGGGGAACGGTCACATGGGGTTTGTCCTTCAAATTTTCCGAAATCCACTGGCAACAGGTCTGGCGGGGCCCCACCTCGATAAAGATCCGGCCGCCGTCGTCATATACTTTGTTCACCAGCCTGGGGAAATCCACGGTGTCACAAAACGCCTTTGCAATGCTGTGGGCCACGGAGCGTCTCCGAATGGGAACAGGCAGGTAGCAGGACGAAGAGTAAAATTTCACAGGTGATTTATCACCCAGTTCCAGGTCGTAGAGTTCCACCAGCCCATCATAGACCCGGTGGGCCGGCCCACTGTGAATGGCAAGATCCAGCCTTAATGGAAAATATCGGCACCCTAGGTTTTCCGCAACCCGGATGCAGGCGTCCGGATCCCCTGCAATAACCACTTCCCGGTCGGTGTTGATCAGGGTGATGTAAACCCGGTCTTCCTTTTCCACAGCTTTTTCCACTAGGGTACGGTCCGCCAGCAGGGTATAGGATTCCCAGATCTGCCCATTTTCATGGGCAACAGCTTCCGGTAAATTCCAATCATCACGGACCGCCGTAAGTTCACCGCTCAAGGCCCGGCTGAAGAGATCGCTTTTTTTCATGAGCACCCCAAGATCCGCCGGGTTTTTCCAAACCATCATGGAGGCCATCATGGAGGCTTCCCCCATGCTGTACCCCATGGCAGAATCCGGGACAAGCCCGAAATATCCCGCAAGGATCATGGTGTAGATCACCGACCAGCTCATGCCACACCGGGAGATCTTCATGATATCCGCCCGGAGCTTTCGGTCCATGGTTTTCATTTCATCATCGGTCAGGTCCCGGCTGGACCTGGGATAAAACAACCGCTCCATGAGATGCTCCCCGACATTTGGCACAAGTCCGCCAAAGGCATCAAAGACGCCGGGGAACATGCTGAAAAGATCCTGTCCCAAACCGGTGTAAGCGCTTCCCACACCCGGGTAGACAAACACCACCTTTCCGTCGGTGCCCATGGGTTGCGGGGTAAAATAGCTTCCCCCGGGGGTCCGGATTTCCTGGTTTTTCACAAATGCGTTATCAAGGGCACGGACCATGACACCCACCTCACGCCCCACATCATCCCCGGTGGCCCCCACCATGACGGCCGTAAACAGACACCCCTCTTTCACAAAGGACGCATGGCGGTCCGCCGCACAGCGCTTCAGATCCGTGCATTCTGCCAGTTGGGTTGAAAAAGCGTCGAGGCGTTGTTTCAGATCTTCCCGGGAAGATCCCCCAACCGGAAAAAGATAGGGGGGCGTGTTTCCAAGGTAACGTCCCACCCGGCGGGAGACCGTGTGGTCTTCAGAGAGAAATACCTGGGCCCCGCCCTTTTCAGAAACCAGGGCTTTTCGAACAGGCGCCCGGGGTTCCGTAAACCAGGTTCTGGAAGCCATGGGCAGGTAAAAGGGAGCGTCGTCCCAGGAGAATGAAATCTCCCGGGGGACCACCGCCTGGGGAATAAACCGGTGGTACAGGCAGAGGGCGGATTTCAACACGCCTTCCATAACAGATCCTGAAAAACCCAAGGCGCACTCTTGCTGAGCGGAATCTTCCTGATCGAATTTTTCCTGGGCAGATTCTTCCTGGGCGCACTCCCCCTGGGCGGATTCTTCCTGGGCGGATTCTCCCCTAAAGAAAACCCCGGACCGGGGATCCTCCCCAGGGAACCCGGAGAAAACGTTCCCGGAAGCATCGTCCACAATATCCAGATACGCTATCGTTTCCGGATCTTCAAATGCCCCCTGGATCAGGGCATAGATTCTATCCCCGTCCTCCCGGGCCCGTGTTTCGGTCTTGAGAACCACGGCGCATCCGGATGCCACCAAAAAAACCGTTGAAACCCCTTCATACCTGAGCATCCGACCCGACCGTTCAAGGGCCTTTTGGCAACTGGTTTCCCGGGCCATGGCCTGAAAATCCCAGGTCGTATCCCACGTCGTATTCGGGGTCGTATCCGGGGAAAACGCCTGGCCTGCATCCAGGCTGAAACCCGGTAAGGTTTCTCCTTCAACCGTCACCAAAGCAGCATCTGAAAAGGAATCCCCGGCACCCACTCCCTTCATGTCCGCCTTTGCAGCCAGGAGCAATCGGGCAACGCCGGCAGGGTCCGCTGATTTGTCGGTCCCAGGAGCAAGCCCGTCATATATCATCCGGTGCAACCGGGCAGAGCCGCTGCCCTGCCCGACTGCCATATCCAGGCCCACCAGGGCCAGTTCACTTGATAGTTTCATGCAGCCCTTATACCGCCGCCTTTACGAAAAGCGAGTTAAGCTGTTTACTGACGGTAACCTCTGCGCCTTTCACCTGGGTGAAAATCCGTCCGGCTTTATCATGGGTGATGATATCAGCGGTCACGCTTGCGTCACTCTTTTTTACAATGTTCAGGGTCACATAGAATTTCCTGTCCACGGGAACATTTGCAAAGTGAACGGCATCTTTCGCCTTGGACGGCAGGGACCCTGCATCCATGAACTCCCGCACCCAGACCAGTATGCTCTGGAACTGAACATCCGCAGCATAGGGGTTGAAGGTTCCCACGGGGAACTGCCCCTGATCCTTTACCGGGATTTCGGGGATCCGGCACTCCATGGTCATGCCGTCTTCATTGATGTTGAGTATCCGTTCGATGGCCTGGAAATTGGGCCCATGGAACAGGGTGCCGTTCCCATAGTATGTTGCACCGTCACTCACATGGGTTTCGGCCAGATTAACGCCACTAAGCACCTCTGCCACGGGGATATCATTGGTAAGGATAATTTGAGCCCCGTAATGGTTCACGGTCTTTCCCTTTTTTACGGATGTCACCCGAACGTCAAACCCGGGCTTTCCATCCCCTTGGTCTCCAACCCCCTGCATGTGTACCTGATATTCCAACGCCTGGGTGCCGTCAAAAACAATCCCCTTGTAGAGGTTGTAGTTACGGCAACGGAAAAATTTAAAACCCGGGTTCAGCTTCTCGCAGGCCTCTGCCATCCAGCTTGTGGCGCAGACCGTGGGAAGCACCGGGGTTCCTCCGATGAAATGATCGTAAAGGAAATTGTTATCCTCCAGGGCCAGTCGTGTTGTGATCGTAAATTCTGCGGACTCATTTCCGGAAGCGTCTGCCTTGTAAACCATGGAGCTGCCCACCAGCACCTGGGGAAAGCATTCCATCATTTGCATCTCTTGGGAGAACAACTTTGCACCGCCGTCAAGACAGATCACGTCCACCCCCTTGCTTTCAAACATTCGCTTGAGCGCGGGGGTGACCATTCCACCATCCCAAGGGCCCCAGCCAAAGGCGTTCACATGGCACTCGGGATATTTGTTCCTGAACCGGTATGCGGTCTTGTTGAGAATCTCGTTGGCAACAGCATAATCAGACTGCCCCTCATTGCCGAAAAATCCAGCAGCAGAAGAGAACAAGGCCAGGTGTTTCAACCGGGATTCATCCACACAGGAGAGCATGGCTGCCAGACCGTTGATCTTGGTGGCAAAGACCGCCGTGAAATCCGCCACGGTTTTCTCTTCGATGAACCGATCTGCCAGCACGCCTGCACCGTGGATGATGCCGGTCACGGGGCCCAGTTTTTCGGTTGCTGCCGACAGCTGGGATTTGATGGCTTCCCGATCCGTCACATCTGCTGAGATATATACGGCCTGGGCACCGGCGTTCTTCAGGCCTTTCAAGGACAGTTCGATCTCACGGGCGGCCATGACCGGCCACACCATGGCACTGACCGCTTTGGGGGTGGGTTTTTCTCCCCTGGACTTTAACTCGCCCATCACGGCTTTTTTCAAATCCGCTTCCCCGGTAATGCCTATGGCCCAGGCAGGCTCACCATTTTCTTCAAATTCGGAACGGCCCATGAGAATGAACTTGCATCCGGTATCTTCAGCAAGCTTAAGGGCACATTTCGCTGTCACCCCCTTGGCGCCGCCGCTGACCAGAAAAACGGAATCCTTGGTGATCTCGTTATTTTTGCTCTCAAACTCCGGGGCTGCTTCCACCGGGGCAAGGGTAAACCTCCCCGCTTTGCCCACTGCGGTTTCTGCCACCCGTCCGTCTGGATCAAAGATCTCCTTTTCAATGGCCAGGGCCCCAGCTTCCGAATCAAGGCTTGCAGCCACGTCAACGGCCCGGCAGAACACATGCTTCCATTCCAGGTTCAGGGTCTTGGTGAGACCAGACAGACCACCGGACACAATGCCGTATCCCTGGCCCGAAAGTCCCAGCTGACCGTCCATTCTGGCAACGGTAACAAAAAAGGGACGGCCGCCCTTTGATTCGGTAATGCTTTTCTTGATATGCTTGGCGGTAAGAAACACATGCTGGAGCAGTGCTTTCTCTTTTTCCGAGTAAACCACGTCTGTCATGTTTTCTTTGTCAGGGCCCGGAGACACGTGGACGAATCCGCCGATCCTGCCGAATTTTTCCTCAACTTGGGCAATGGCCTCCACCAGGGTTTCCTCTGCCATGTCGGCAAGCACCAGCCGTGATGTCCCCTTGGAAAGGGATCCGTTCCCGGGAACCAAGGCCTCGGGAAAGCCCATGACAACGGTCTTCATGCCCCTGGCACCCAGCTTCTCCACCAGCCTGGCCGTCACTTCGGTGCCGTCATCCTGGATCAGGCAGATCTCGCCTTCAGCCATCTTAAACGCCAGATGATCCGGTTGGGTGAGGCTCACAAGGCGCGCCACACTTCTTTTTGGGGCTGTGGAGGATTCAACAGCGGTCCCATCTTCGGAGACATTTTCAGAAACATTTTCGGAAGATTGCTGCCCCCCAGGGACGGCAGTTTCCTTCCCCGGGGATCCGGCCGCTGCCATCTTGTTTACAATCGCCCCAAGGGTTTTCAGTTCCGACAGCTCTTCGGGATTCACCGGGGGAAGTTCAGGATGCATTTCCGTGACCGCACCCAGGATCTCCACCCGCTTGATGGAATCAATCCCCAGCTCCGCTTCCATATCCATGTCAAGTTCCAGCATCTCCACCGGATAACCGGTTTTCTCAGACACCACGTTCAACATGGAATCGGTAATGGTCTTAATATCCACAACAGCAGGCGCATCACCCTGGGGATTGCCAGGGGTTTTTGCTTGAGTTTCAGCGTGTGCTGCTCCCCTCTGAAATTTTGCTTGGGTTTCAGCGGGTGCCAACCCACCCTGGAAATTATCAATAATCTGTCCCAGGGTTTTGAGTTCCGCAAGCTCGTCCGGGTTTGCCTGGGGCAGTTCAGGAAATGCTTCGGTAACCGCTGCCAGGATTTCCACCCGCTTGATGGAATCAATGCCAAGGTCCGCTTCCATATCCATGTCAAGCGCCAGCATCTCTTCCGGGTAACCGGTTTTCTCAGACACCACGGATAACATAAGCGTTGTGAGACTGCTTAGATCATGGGCATTGGCGGATGTTTCCTCCCCAGAAGCTGATGTCGGTGTTCTGCTTGATCCAGGAGCTGCTTCAGATGCCGGAGTACTACTTGCACCAGGCACTGCTTCAAAAAGTTTGTCTACAATCTGGCCCAGGGTTTTCAATTCCGCAAGTTCATCCGGATTTGTCTGGGGCAGTTCAGGGAACGCTTCGGTAACCGCCGCAAGGATCTCCACCCGCTTGATGGAATCAATGCCAAGGTCCGCTTCCATGTCCATGTCAAGTTCCAGCATCTCTTCCGGGTAACCGGTTTTTTCAGACACAACACCAAGCATGACCGAGGTGAGTTTTTCAGCATCAAAACCAGGGGGTGTTGCTGTCTCGGCAACCCCGGCAGGTGTGCCGGGAACGGAAGCAGAGGTAGATACAGAGGCAGGCGAAGAAGCAGAAGTGGGCGTGGGCGCATTTTCCTTCAGTTTTTCCGCAATCTCACCCAGGGTTTTCAAACCCGCAAGTTCATCGGGATTCACCGGCGGCAGTTCAGGGAAGGTTTCGGTGACCGCCGCCAGGATCTCCACCCGCTTGATGGAATCAATTCCCAGGTCTGCTTCCATGTCCATGTCCATCTCCAGCATCTCAACGGGATATCCTGTTTTCTCAGACACGATGGAAAGCATGGCGCCTTGGATATCCATTGCCGGAACGTCCCGGGCAGGGGCTGGGACAGCAGACACGTTAACGGCATCAGCCTGTTCCAATACATGATCGGGGATGTACACGTTGGAAGGTTCTTGCCGGGGTTTCGCAAGTTCGGGAGCAACGGCAGTGACGGTCTTCTGAACCACAGGAGCCACCGGCGCTGCCACCTGAACGGTGGGCTGCTCGGCCATATGTTCTGCCTGATACTCGGGCGGATGCTCGGTCGGGTACTCGGTGGGCTGGACAAAAGCAGTTGCCGGCTCTGATGGAAGCATGGCCCCGGGAATCCGAGCCGCCCTTCCAGAAACGGAAGCCCCTTCAACAAACCCGCTCCGTGTCAATTCCAGCACAGATGCCGACGCCGTTGCACTGGTTTTCAGGTAATCCCCATGGACATGCAGGGTTTCCCCATGGTGAAGATGAAACATCTCCATGCTCTTGCCGATACTGTCGGGGATCTGCATGCCGGGATTTTCCTTGATCATCCTGAACTGGCTGTTCATCAGGTCATGGAAGGAACGGGTATAGTCTCCGGCGTTATCTATATATTTTGAATGAACGGAAAGAATTTCGCTCTGATGCCTGAAAAACGTTTCAATACCCCTGGAGATATCGTCATGTTCCGGTTCCGGATGTGCCATCTTTTTTGCCATAACATTCTTACCTTTCACAACGGGTGTTGCCGTCGGGTTGACCTTGGAGACCGCTGTACTTTTGACTTCCGTGGGCAGTGGGTCCCGGTACACCGGCACCTCCTTAACCACCGTCACCACCTTTTCCACGGGCACCTCAACCGTGCGGGTCACCGTCTTGGCCTGGCTGACTTTGAAACCGTCATTCAGGGCGTCTTCATAGGCTTTTTTTGTTTTTTCACTGACATAATTGCTACCGCTGATGGGGATGTTCATGATGCCCGGCTTTTTCTCTTCCGGCCGGGACAGATTTTTCCCCATTGGATCGATGTGGTTGAGCGCACAACCGGCCACGCACAACTGAACAGCGGCTTTCCTCATCTGCAAATCAGCGGATCCTTTGGCACCGGCATTCACCGCCACCACCATGTGATCCCGGTCTTCCAGGATAGTGTCCGCCAGCTTTGCCAGGACATTCTTGGGACCGAACTCCACAAAAATCCGGCCGCCTGCACCGTGGATATTTTCGATCTCCTCCTTGAAGCGAACGGGATTTAAAATATGGTTTTCCAGAATTTTCCGGATCTCTTCCGGATCATCGGGATATTTTTCCGATGTGGTGTTGGAATACACGGGAATGGAAGGCGTCTTGACACTCACCTCTCCAATGGCCCTTGCAAAGGGTTCCTGGGCGTGTCCCACAAGGGAAGTATGGAACGCGGCAGATACGGGTAGGGGTATGGTTTTATATCCCTTGTCCTTGAGACCTGCTGCGGCTTTTGCAATGGCATCACAGGGACCTGCCACAACCACCTGTTTACCGGAGTTGTGGTTTGCCATGGAAACGCCGGGAAACGCCTTGAGATCCGCTTCAAGCCCTGCAACATCCCCCATGACTGCCAGCATGGTACCCGCATCAAAATCCCCATCGTCAGGTGCCGCCATGGCCTTACCCCGGGCCCGGGCCAGGAAATAAAAATCCTTCTCTTCCATAACCCCGGCCGCATACAGGGCCGTGAGTTCACCAAAGCTGTGACCGGCGGAAAAATCAATGGTCAGGCCGGCATTTTTAAAGATCTTGTACATGCCCGAGGAGAGGGTTCCGATGGCGGGCTGGGCAAACTCGGTGTTCTGGAGTGCGGCGTCGTCTTGTTTCCGGTCTTCCGCGCTGAACTTCGGGATGGGAAAAACCGTGTCAGTCAACCGTTTCCCACCCTTTTCAACAAAGAGCTCGTCCATGTCCGAGAAACTGTCCATCATCTCCGGAAAGTTCATGGCCACGTCCCTGCCCATGTTCACATACTGGGATCCCTGGCCGGAAAAGAGGGCAACCACCTTCCCTTCCGTGTCCATACCGGTTTTCCGATAGAAGATACCCTTGGGGTGATTCCAGCTTTCCCCATCCCCTGTTTTTTCAAGCTTAGCCATGGCCGCCGAAAGCAAGGCGTCCGCTTCTTCAGCATCCTTGACCACGAATCCGATCCGGGCAAGCGTTGTCTCCACAGGCGCCATGGCATGATCCGTCACCAGGTTGTAAAAGGCCAGCTCCCTGGCCTCCCCACCCAAGCCATATTTCAGGCTTCGGCAGGTGGCAAGGAGCGCATCCGTATCTTTCCCGGTTACCACCACCATGTGGGGCGTTCGGTGAAGCCGCAGGGATTCCTGATCCCCATGGTCATACTCTTCCAGGGTCACGTGGAAGTTGGTTCCCCCGAATCCAAAGGCGCTGACACTGGCCCGTCTGGGATGCCCTGCTTCCGCTGGAAACCAGGGTCTTGTCTCGGTGTTCACATAAAAGGGTGTGGTTTCGATCTCCATGTCCGGATGGGGCGTTTTCACGTTGATGGTGGCCGGAAGGACCTTGTGCTGCAGGGCAAGGATCGCCTTGATGAGTCCTGCAGATCCGGCAGCGGATTTCGTGTGCCCGATCTGGGACTTCACACTGCCAATGGCAATATACTGCCTGTTGTCAGTCGCCGCACCAAATACCTGTCTCAACGCTTTAAACTCCGCATTGTCACCGGCCGATGTCCCGGTGCCGTGGGCTTCCAGCAGGCCAACGGTTTCAGGTCCGTAGCCTGCGATCTCATAGGTCTGCCGCAATGCCTTTGCCTGGCCCTCGGGTCTTGGCGCATAGATACTTTTGAACTTACCGTCACTGGAGGTGCCCATGCCGCGGATCACGGAATAGATATGGTCACCATCCCGCTCGGCATCCTCCAGCCGCTTCAGTAAGATCATCCCCACGCCTTCTCCAACCAGCATTCCTTTGGAGTCGGCATCAAAGGTCTTGACGGTGTCATCTTTTGAAAACGCAGGGGTCTTGCTGAAGCACAGATACATAAACGGGGAGTTATCCGTATCCACCCCCCCTGTGATCATCATTTCACTTCGCCTTTCCAACAGGTCGCTGATGGCCATTTTCACACCGGCAAGGGAGCCGGCACAGGCGGCATCCAGTACGCAGTTGGTCCCCCCCAGGTTCAGTCGGTTGGCCACCCGGCCGGCAATGACGTTCCCCAGCATTCCCGGAAAGGAGTTCTCTTCCCAGGGGATGTAGGCTTTCTTGATTTTTTCAATAAGGATATCGGCCTCTCCATCGGAGATGCCGCTGCTTGTCAGCACCCGCTTCCAGATGGGGGACTGAAGTCGTGAGTTGAGCGGAACCACCAGTTTCTGCCCGCCGCCCACACCAAGGGTGATACCGATTTTTCCCCGGTCATAGGCGTTTTCGTCTCCGTATCCGGCGTCTTTCAGCAGGTCCCGGGCCACCACCAGGGCCAGGAGCTGGGACACGTCGGTGACTTCCAGGATATTGGGGGGCAGGCCAAACTCCATGGGATTGAAATCGATATCGGGTATGAATCCGCCACGCTTACAGTAGGATTTATCCGGGGCCTTTGGATCGGGATCATAATAATCATCGATATTCCACCTGGACGCCGGAACATCGATAATGGAATCCACCTCATCCACAATGTTGTTCCAGTATTCGCCCATATTGGCAGCATCAGGAAACAATGCCGATACCCCGACTACCGCAATGGGGGTTTCCTGTAATTTCACATTCAGATCAGCCATATTGTAAGATTTATTTGAACCCATATCCCAAAAATCCATCCGCTCTTAAAATTAAATATCTATAATGAAAAACCGCAAAGATCCGGTTATTCTATCTACTATTTCCTACAGCCCAAAAAGTAACTGTGCGAAAACGTGATTACAAAGGTCTCTTCTTCCCTGCCGAAACAAACATCCTCCATGTCACCTCAAAAATAGTTTACACTTTGATTTTAAGAGGATCCGTCAGGAGGAGAATTCTTATCTCAGAAAGTGCCATCCGGCAAGAGAACAACGATCCGAGTACAGATAGTCTCTTTGATAGGGAATAACAAGGATACAAAGGCCATTTTACATTTGTTTTACATAGTCTCCGCGGATTGTCATCCCGGAGAATGCGCTTCGCCATGGCAAATAACATGCTGAAAAAGGGTTGGACACCCCCAACACGCCTTAACCACCTGATAAACCAGAAAAACAAAACAACTATAACTCCAAAAAAACAATAAACTACTAGAGAAAACACGATTCGCAAAAAAGAGATAGCGGAACGGAACAAAACGAAATAACCGGATTAGACGAACGGGCGGCGAATATGGGGTGGGTTGGGCAGTTTTTGGAACAGGTACCGTGGTCATGGCGCTTGTTCTCAGTCATACAAGTATCAGCAGGGGGAAGGGAATCTTTACTACTGAAACGAAACATCCATCAAGGGCAGATTTAAAATCTGCCCTTGATGGGTCATGGGGCGATCCCCATTTATGGGTTAAGCGGCGATGATCTGACGCAGGACATACTGGAGTATGCCGCCGTTCCGGTAGTAGCCAAGCTCCACATCGGTATCCAGCCGGGAGATGACCTCAAACTCAACATCTGTGCCGTCCTCCCTTTTCGCCCGGACACGAAGCGCACACTTGGGCGTCATCTTGTCAAGATCCCGGATCTCGAACTGCTCGGACCCGTCAATGCCCAGCGATTCAAAGGAGCCCTGCTTGAGCACCAGGGGAAGCACCCCCATGCCCACGAGATTACTCCTGTGGATCCGCTCAAAGGATTCACAGATCACCGCCTTGACCCCCAGCAACGTGGTTCCCTTGGCAGCCCAGTCCCTGGAGGAACCGGTACCATACTCCCTGCCGCCCAGAATCACCAGGGGCACACGCCGGTCCTGGTAGGCCATGGCCGCATCATACACATACGCCCTCTCCTTTTCCGGAAACACCAGGGTAAAGCTTCCCTGGTCATCCACCAGACGGTTCCGAATGCGGATGTTGCCAAAGGTTCCCCGCATCATCACCTCGTGGTTTCCTCTTCTGGAGCCGTAGGAATTGAACGCTTCGGGTTTCACACCGTTCTCGATCAAATACCGCCCCCCGGGATAGGTTTCAGGAATGGCCCCGGCAGGAGAGATATGATCCGTGGTCACGGAATGTCCCAGGAGCAGGAGGGTCCTTGCGTCTGCAATATCTCCCAGCTGGGGCAACTCACGGGTAAACCCGTCAAAGAACGGCGGCTTTCGGATATAAAGGGAATCAGGATCCCAGGCAAAGGTCTTGCTCTCTTCCACGGAAAGCGCCTGCCACAATTGATCCCCTGAAAAGACATTGGCATACTGGTTCTCAAAGAACGCTTCTTTCACATGGTTGGCAACCAGGGCTTCGATCTCTTTGGCGTCGGGCCAGATGTCGGCCATGAACACGGGCTTGCCTTCCGGGGTGTGGGCCAGGGGCTCTGATTCAAGATCGATGTCCAGGGTGCCTGCCAGGGCGTAAACCACCACAAGCATGGGCGACATCAGATAGTTGGACCGGATGCTCTGGTGGATCCGGGCCTCAAAGTTCCGGTTGCCGGACAGCACGGAAGCGACATTAAGGTCATTCTCCTGGATGGCCTTTTCCACCTCGGGAGCCAGGGGACCGGAGTTACCGATGCAGGTCATGCAGCCAAATCCTGCCACATGAAATCCCAGTGCCTCAAAAGAGGGCATGAGGCCGGCATCATCAAGGTAATCCACCACCACCCTGGAACCGGGAGACAGGGAGGTTTTGACAAAAGAGGGAATCTTCAACCCCTTTTCAACGGCACGTTTTGCAACAAGGCCCGCCCCCAGCATAACATAGGGGTTGGAGGTGTTGGTGCAGGAAGTGATGGCGGCAATAACGATGCTGTGGTCGGTAAGTGCCTCGGCTCCCGGCTGTTTGCCGGGCTCGGCATCCGTCTTCCTGGCAAGGCTTTCCTTAACCCTGGAAAGGGAGATTCTATCTTTAGGCTGCAAGGGGCCGGCAATGGAAGCCACGACCGTTGCGAGATCGATCTCAACCATCCGGGTAAAGTCAATGTCCTCCTCCCCGGTTGCAAAGAGCTGGGAGGTGCGGCAGAACGCCTCGGCGATTTCCGCACTCTTGTTCCTGTTGGTGAGCTTAAGGTAGTCAATGGTCTTCCCGTCCACGGGAAAGAATCCCATGGTGGCACCGTATTCAGGCGCCATGTTGGCCAGGGTGGCCCGGTCCGTAAGGGAAAGGTTGGCCATGCCCGGTCCTGTGAACTCCACGAACTTCTCCACCACATTCTCCGCTCTCAGGGTCTGGGTCACCTGGAGGACAAGATCAGTGGCTGTCACCCCTGGGGTAAGGGTGCCGGTCAGCTTCACCCCCACCACCTCGGGAAGGGTCATGAAATAGGGCTGCCCCAGCATGACGGCCTCGGCCTCAATGCCGCCGACCCCCCAGCCGAGGACGCCCAGGCCGTTGATCATGGTGGTGTGGGAGTCGGTTCCCACCAGGGTGTCCGGATAGGCCGTACCTGTTTCAGTGTTCACATGAACCACATCTGCCAGGTGCTCAAGATTGACCTGGTGGCAGATACCGGAACCCGGGGGCACAACCCGGAAATTATCAAAACTTTTCTGGGCCCACTTCAAAAGCTTGTAGCGCTCATCGTTTCTCTGGTACTCTTTTTCGACATTCAGGGTGACGGCATCCGTTTGTCCATGGATATCCACCTGAACCGAATGGTCAATGACAAGATCCACCGGCACCAGGGGGTTGATGGCTTCGGGATCGCCATTGGCAGCCACCACGGCATCCCGCATCACGGCAAGATCCACCACCGCAGGCACCCCGGTAAAATCCTGCATCAGCACCCGGGCGGGATGAAAGGGAATCATGGCAGGCGCTCCCTTTCCCCAGTTGGCCACGGCCATGACATCCGCCTCCTTGACCAGGGTCCCATCCATGTGCCGCAACAGATTTTCAAGCAGGACCCTGATGGAAAAGGGAAGCCGTTGGATATCGGCAATGCCTTTTTTCTCCAGCATCGTGATATCGTGCATGGTGTAACGGTTGTCGCCTATCTTAAGCTCCTGTCTACAATCCGGGAATGTCATTGTTCTTTTCCGCTCCTTAGAATAGTCATGGGGTTTATATGAAACTCCGATGAAAGCGATATCATCAGTGAAGTTTCATTTATCGTTGGGGCCGAAGCACAAAGACCATGCTCCGGCCATGCCGGTTATTGTCAATCCAGATGAAATTTTAGAAGCAAGAATAAGCCGAACCAAAAGGGTTAGTCAAGTCCATAAACAAGCAAACAGGGATGAAAGCAACGTTATCGGTGGAATCAAAATCTTGCAATTCATCCATATTAGGTCTATCCTTGAAACTGTGATTCCATCGACAACCCTAATCTTTATGGCAAAACCATGTACAATTATTTTGTAAAACGAGCATTCGTGCTGATGATCTGTTTGATTCTTTTCCCCTCTCCACAACTGTTTGCAAAGGATAACGGGAAAGAGAAAAACCTTCCAAACCCCAACTGGGTACACCCGGGAAACAGGAACGACTATCCGGGATATGCAAAACACAAACAGAACAAAAAAACCGGAGCGAACTGGCAGTATTCGACCAATCGGGACCGGGGCAACATCAGGGGAGGCGGAACCACCGAGTACAACGACTACGCGCCTTTTTACAAGCCGGCCCCCCGCAAAAAGAAATAGGCGCCATGTCAATGAAACGTCCAACCCGTTGCCACTGGAATCAAAGCGTCAAAATAATTCCCAGCCTGCCGGTTTGATCCGGATGGAATCCGGCAAAGGTAAAAAAAGGCACAGGGTGAATCAGCGCGAAATTTAAGCGAAATTGGTTTTGGATCGACAATTCCGCCATTCATCATTCCCGGGATCCCAAGCCCGATCAGCCAATTGACCCGAAGCAGATTCATCATCCACCTCCCTTTTGAAGGGAGGCAAGCATAAGCCCTGGTGGCAGATACCGGAACCTTATGACGACAAACCAAAAAAGCGAAATAAGAGCAATGGGAAACAGCGATCTCGTTTTTGCCAAAGAGGATGTCAATGGTTCGGCACAGGATCTCTCTGCAGATCCGTGGAAAATCATGATCATCGATGATGAGCCTGATGTCCATGATATCACGACCACGGTTCTTAGCGACTTCACCTTTGACAACAGGGGCATTGCTTTCCTCAACGCCTATTCAAGCAGCCAGGCCGTGGATCTTCTTGAAAAAAACCCGGATACGGCCCTGCTCATGGTTGACGTGGTCATGGAGACCGAGAGCGCAGGCCTCGACCTGGTCCATCATGTCAGGGAAACCATGGAAAACAATCTGGTCCAGATCGCCATCCGCACCGGCCAGCCGGGCCAGGCTCCCGAATCTGATGTGGTGTCCCGCTACCAGATCGACACCTACAACGCCAAGACCGAGATGACGGCCCAAAAACTCATCTCACTTGTCACCATCGCCCTTCGGACCTACCGACTCTCAAACGCCCTTGACCTGGAACTGGCAAAACGCAGGACAGCGGAGAGCCAACTGCAGCGGCTCAATCAGGACCTGGAAAAACGGGTGGAGGAACGAACCCTGGCGCTTGAGGAGTCCAACCGCAGGATCCGGATCATGGCCCAAAAAGCAGAACAGGCAAACCTGGCAAAAAGCGAGTTCCTGGCAAACATGAGCCACGAGATCCGCACCCCCATGAACGGGATCATGGGCATGGCGGCCATACTGCTCCAGGAAGATATCACCCCCCTCCAGAAGGAGTATACCGAGGTAATTTCCAGCTCGGCAGATGCGCTTCTGGCCATCATCAACGACATCCTCGATGTTTCCAAGATCGAAGCCGGTGAGATGCGGCTCGAGATGCGGCGATTCTCACCCTCCCAAACCCTGAAAAGCATCAAGGCGCTCCTGAAGATCAAGGCGGATGAAAAGGGGCTCAACCTCACCACCCAAATTTCTAAAGACGTTCCCGCATACCTTGTGGGCGACGAGGGCAGGATACGGCAAATTCTCATCAACCTGGCTGGCAATGCCGTCAAATTTACCACCCAGGGGAGTGTGAGCATCAAAGCCGCCATCCGGGAGCGCCGTAAATCAACAACGGTGATGTCCTATGAGATCAAGGACACGGGACCGGGTATCCCGGAAGAGTTCCAGGAGAATCTCTTTGATAAATTTTCCCAGGCAGACACCTCCACCACCAGGAAGTTTGGCGGTACAGGCCTGGGCCTTGCCATCTCAAAACACCTTGCCGATATGATGAACGGAAAGATTGAGGTGGAGAGCCAACCGGGAAAAGGATCCCTTTTCAGGGTGTTCCTTGAACTTGACAACGTTGATAAAAAAGCAGGCGGCCTGGAAAAACCCATGGATTTAAACAGGGTCTGGGAGCGCCCTGCCGTCCCCCCGGAAAAGGTTCGCATCCTCCTTGCCGAAGATAACCCGGTCAACCAGAAAATCGCCCTTATCATGCTCAAGCAGCACGGTTTTTCCGCCACGGTGGCTAACAACGGCATCCAGGTGCTGGAGCGGCTGAAAAAAGAGCCCTACGACCTCATTCTCATGGATGTTCAGATGCCGGAGCTGGACGGAATCGAAACAGCCAAAATCATCCGGAACCCGGCCTCAACGGTCGTGTGCAAAACCATTCCCATCATTGCCATGACAGCCCACGCCATGAAGGATGACCAGCTTCGCTGCCTTGCCGCCGGCATGAACGCCTACCTTCCAAAGCCCATCAACCAAAAAAAGCTGATCTCCATGATCAAAAACGTCCTTAAATAAGTTGATCCGTTTACTACAGGTATTGACAGATTTAAAGCAATCAGATACCACACTAACGTCCGTTGTGCCAATATTGACACAACGGTTTAATTCATTGTCAGGACCGATATCCGGTGAATTGGAATATTGCAATTTGACAGAACCGTTACTATCGACTTCCCGAAGATCCGGGAAGGTTGTAAAAGAAAGGCACGTGACTAAAAAAATGACTGAGCAGCTCTTCATACGCTCTAAAATCTGGATCGAGGACGAAGGCGGAAAGGTCGTGTTCGGACTGGGCAGGCTTAAAATCCTTGAGGCGGTTCACAGGCTCGGATCCCTCAAGGCCGCAGCCAAAGAATTAAAAATGAGCTACCGGGCACTCTGGGGTAGAATAAAGGCCACGGAAGAACGCCTTGGATTCCCTCTGATTGTCTGCAGCAAAGGCGGCGCCTCCGGTGGAGGGTCCCAGCTGATGCCGTTTGCCCTGGAACTGGTTGAACAGTTCCGGCAACTCCATAAAAATGTGGTGGTCCAGTCGGATGCGCTTTTTGAGAAGGGCATCCGCATTTCGGCAACAGACGGCTGACCAGCTGGTTGGCCCCTGTGTCAAATGATAGCTCTGGTCAGACCAATTGATACCGTTAGGCATTAATAATGGTAAGTTGGTATCGCGTCATTTGACCGGTACGATAGATGACCCACAGCAATACATTTTTACTCCATATGTAGTCAACAGATGACTGCTTGAATTGAAAAGGAAGCGGATACCGCAATTATACCCCTATGAAAAAACAGACTGACCACACCCCATGGTGCCGGGACCACAAAGGAACTGTCTATACGTTTGAGGAATATTTTGATTTCATGAAGGATTTCCACGGCTATCCGGCACCTGGCCTTATCATCGGCGGCCGCATGGTTGATATTGCACTTGAACGATTTCCCAAGGGAACCCTGTTTGATGCCATAAGTGAAACCTCATACTGCCTTCCCGATGCCATACAGATGCTGACCCTGTGCACCACTGGAAACGCCTGGCTGAACGTTGTCGATCTGGGCCGGTTCGCACTGACCCTTTATGACAAGCATGACGGAACAGGCATTCGCGTTTTCCTGGACCCTGGCAAAATGAAACCCTGGCAGGAGATCATGAACTGGTTTTATAAACTCAAGCCCAAACCCGAGCAGGACAACCAACTTTTAAGGGAGCAGATCAAAGCGGCGGGATCGGATATTTTTTCAGTCCGGGAAGTTCAGGTGGCCCCCCGTTATCTGGAAAAAAGATCAAAAGGAAAAACCACTGACTGTCCCCAATGCGGAGAAGCGTTCCCCAGTAACCACGGCACCATTTGCAGAGGATGCCAGGGAGACGCCCCGTATTCATGATCTTTTGTTTTGGTCTGCCATGGGGGTTATGTTACTGAATTCCAAGGCGTTGAAACAAGGGGAGTGTATCCTTTCTGTTGCGCAAGAATATCCAGGGGCATCATCCCCATGGCTGCCACGTCCATGTTGACCGGATCAATCCGTTCACGAAGATCCATTGTCAGAAGGTAGGAGCGGCATTCGTTACAAACGTCCACCCGTTCTCCTGCCTTTACCGGACTGTTCTCGTCAAAGAAATATTCATGTTTGGAATGATCGCTGTCATTGCACCTGGGGCAGGTATGCCGGTTAAAGCGCCATTCATGATTGCAATGGGCGCATTGCAGCCAACGCTTTCCGCCTTCACCGGCCAGCCCGGCAATGGCGGCATGGGACCCACATACGGGACAATAGCCATGGAGCCATTGCAGCCCCTCGGTCAACGGTCCAAGCACCGCTGCCTGCATCTCCATAAACGGCTTCACCAGTTGTCCCAGAACAAACTGAAATACGGGGAGGGATGCGCCGATTTGCGCTGCTTGTTTTTCCAGGACCTGCTGCTGATCATTCAAAAAGGCCCGGACACATTCATGGGTATCAATCCCATGGGTTGAGAATCCTTTTTCAATCTTTTCAAGATCTTCCCGAATGCCCACAAAGGCGTCTTTCATGGGGGGTAAAAGCCGTGGAACCACCCGTTTGAAATCATCCTGAAAATCCATCATCCCGAGACTGGCAAATACCGGCTCACCCTGGGAAAACCGGGCCTGATCAAGGGATAACGATTCGGTTTTAAAACTTTCTGGCAGGGGGCACTCTTCTTTAAAGGCAGCTTTTGCAAGGAGCAAGGGGCCGAATGCGGTGACGATGCCATCCAGCTCCGGTTTACCCAGAACCAGGGTTTCCAGGGCTTTTTCAATTCCTTTGACTGACCTGTCATGGCGGATACGTTCTTTACTCATATTTCAATTCCTTTTGCAGGAAAGGCCGCTCCCCAAAAATGCGGAGCGGCCTTTTGAGGGTGCAAGAACTTCACCTGCACCCTTTGCGGTAATTATGCTTTTGACTTCATGGCCCCCAGGGGAGCTGCAAGTTTTGCAAAAAACTCTTTCCGGGTCATGGGACCTGGAACCGGTCTGGCATCGGCAACCACATAATCATGGTAATATTGGGGTTCATCCGTAATCAGATAAATCACATTGACCGAGTCCTCATCCACAAGCTGTGCTGCGGGGAATTCCTTTTTGACCCCATCGAGCCGTTCATGGGCAAGCTTGAGCATCTCCTCCCGGTCACCGAAATTCATGGTGCCCGTGGGACAGGTGGCCACGCACATGGGTTGCAGGCCGTTACGCACCCGGCCATGGCACATGTCGCATTTAACGATGGCGCCGGTGGCAGTGTTCCGTCGGGGGACATCATAGGGACAAGAATCACGGATCTCTTCAAAGACCGACTGGGACAGCTGCTTTGTCAAATCCGTATAGATAATGGCCCCGGTGCCATGGTCCTGGACAATTGCGCCTTCAAGGTAATCATCTGCAATGTACTTGCAGGGCGCCTCAAGGCAGTGGCGGCACTGGTCCGGGAAGAAATTCCAGACAACACGTTCACGGTCGTTTCCCTGCAAATGCTCGTGGAAACGAACCACTTTATAATTGAACGGGTTCAAGTCGGGAGGATTCTGATGGCTTCCTCGCTGCTTGGTATTCACAGCCGGGAGTCCGTGCCATTCCTTGCAGGCAACCTGGCATCCACGGCATGCTGTGCATCGTGATGCATCAATAAAAAAAGCGTTAGGCATTTCTCTGCTCCTTGTTTTGGGACGGGCGCCTCTTCTCCTGAAGAGAAGACGTCACCCATACTGAAACGGTATTCCAAGGGGGGTTAAACATCCAGTTCCTTGAGGGTCTTGGCCTTTCTGACATTAACAAGGCAGGCCTTATATTCAGGAATGGTCGTATTGGGATCCCCAACGGACGGGGTAAGCCGGTTGGTGGAATCACCGCATCCTTTGGTTGTCCAGCCAAAACAAAACGGCATACCCACTTCATGGACCGTCTTGCCCTGGATATTAAACGGCCGCATGCGAATGGTGACCATGGCTACGGCCTCCACCCGTCCCCGGACGTTCTCAACCACAACGGGTTCGCCGTTTTTAATACCCTTTTCCTCGGCCAGTTCCGGACTCATCTCAACATACAGCTGGGGCTCCGCCTCAAGCAGCGGTGGCGAATTTCGGGTCTCACCGCCCCCACACCAATGTTCGGTCATGCTGTAAGTTGTCAAAACAATGGGAAACCGTTTGTCACCCGGCTCGGCCAGTTTGTCCATCTCACCATCCAGAATGACCGCACAGGGGTTGCTCAACTGACCCGAGAAGGGATGTTTCTTAACCGGTGTTTCCACGGGCTCATAATGCTCGGGAAACGGTCCTTCACAGCGTCCGGGTCCGAACAGCTGCCCGTGGCCTTCCTTGTGCATGATAAACGGATATTTACCATTGCCGGAAGCCAGCGGGGCCCAGCCGCCATCCGGGACATCACCGATCCACTTGGCGCCGTCCCAGCGGATAACCGCTTTATCCGGATTCCAGGGCTGTCCGTTCCGGTCCACTGAGGCCCTGTTGTAGAGAATTCTTCTGTTCACCGGCCAGCACCAGGAATAGTTGGGATAGAGCCCTATGGCGGCCTGCTCCGGTGTCTGGGACAAATCCCGGCGTTTGGACTTGTTGTACTTTTTGCCGAGTTCCTCTTCCGTATATCCCCCCGCATACAACCAGTTCAAAGACACCGTGGACCCATCATCCTTAAGCGCTGTAAAACTGGGTACCTGCTGGCCTTTTTTATACAGCTTACCTTTGACCATTGTATCTTTGGTAAACCATCCGTTACACTTCTGGGCGATCTTTTCAGGATCATAATAGGCCGGAAAATCAAGGTTCAGAAGCGGCTCAGGATAGGTGCCGCCCTCTTTGCGGTACAAATGCCTGACCGCATTGGTGATTTTAACGCACATGTCTCCAAGGGCCAGGGATTCACCCTGGGGCTTGGTTGCCTGGTAATGCCAGAGCTGCCAGCGCCCGCTATTGGTGATGGAGCCCTCTTTTTCCGCACGGTTGGCGGAGGGCAGGAGAAAACACTCGGTCTTTACCGTGGCCGGATCCACCCCGGGCCGGTGCCAGAAATCCGTTGATTCCGTGTGATGCACTTCGGCAAAACAGGCCCAGTCCAGATTATCCATGGCCTTTCTGACCTTGTTGGAGTTGGGAACACTCTGGCAGGGATTGGTGCCCCAGATGAAACCGCCCTTCATCTGGCTGTTGTACATCCGGTCGAAGATATAGAGATAGGAATAGTCTCCGTCCCCATCGGCCTTGGGCAGCCACTCATAACCGAATCCGTTTTCCGCTGTGCCCTTGTCTCCGTACCATCCCTTGAGCAGGCTGGCCATATAGGCAGGCTTGTGCTGCCACCAGTTGGCGCTCTGGGGATCATGGCTCACCGGCGTGCATGCCTTGTTATAGTCTTCCAAGGTGTTCCACTGGGCACGGGGCACGGGCAGGTAGCCCGGAATAATGTGCCAGAGAATACAATGATCGGTGGAGCCCTGAACATTGGGCTCCCCGCGCAGGGCTTCAATACCGCCGCCGGCCACACCAATGTTACCCAAAAGGAGCTGGATCAGGGCGCTGGCACGGATGTTCTGAACCCCCACCGTGTGCTGGGTCCAGCCCAATGCGTAACAGATGGCCCCGGCCTTGTCCTTTTTGCCGGTTTCAGCAAAGGTTTCCCACACCTTGAGCAGGTTTTCCTTGGAAACACCGGTTATTCTGGAAACATCCTTTACATTGTACCTGGAATAGTGCTTCTTCATCAACTGAAACACACACCGGTCATCCGCCAGGGTTTTGTCCCGCAAGGGCACCCCCTTGGCGTCGGTTTTAAAACTCCAGGTGCTCTTGTCGTATGTTCTTTTTTCCCCATTGTACCCGGAAAACATTCCGTCCTTAAACTGGAACCCATCACTCACAATAAACGCCGAGTTCGTGTATTCCGTGACATACTCTGCAAAATATTTTTTATTTTCAATGATGTACTTGATAAGACCGCCCAGGAAGGCGAGGTCCGTCCCCGATCTCAGGGGCACATGAAAATCGCTCCTTGCCGACGTCCTGGAAAATTTCGGGTCCACATGCATAATTTTGGCGCCATTGTCCTTGGCACGCAAAATCCATTTAAAGCTGATAGGATGATGCTCGGCTGCATTGCTTCCCATGATGAAAACACAGTCTGAGTTCTTGAGATCAATCCAGTGATTGGTCATTGCACCACGTCCGAACGACTCTGCCAGAGCCGCAACCGTTGCGCTATGTCAGATACGGGCCTGGTGGTCGAAATGAACCAGCCCAAGTCCCCTTGCCGCCTGATGCACAACGGCGCATTCCTCGTTGTCCATGATGGAACAGCCCAGGTGGAAGATGGATTCCACACGGTTGACCCGCTCTCCCTTGGCATTGACCTGCTTGAAATCACTGTCCCGGGTGTCTTTGATATTCCGGGCCAGACGATCCAGGGTCCAGTCCCAGCTCTTCTCTTCCCAGTGATCGCTGTAGGGCGCCCGGTAAAGGGGTTTGAGCAAACGATGATGACTGTTGATCATGGACAGCTGGGCCGCCCCCTTGGCACACAGGGAGCCTTCGCTGACAGGGTAATCCGGATCACCCTCGGTGCTGACGATTTTACCGTCTTTGACATGGGCAATGTAATGGCAGGTAACTGCACAGAACGGGCAGATGGATACGACCTCTCGCGCTCCATCAATCTTCATGCCAGCGGCAAACGCCTGGACCGGTTGAAGATTAATCCCTAACTGACCGAGGGGCACCATTGCAGCGCCCATCCCAGCAAGTTTTATAAAATTACGACGTGTAAACTTCATTCTTCCCGACCTCCTTAAAGTTGAAATCAAAATTCCCGGTGGCGTTGTTCTTTGTATATTTCAGTCGTCCACCGATGATGCGAGATCACATTGTGTTAATGGCTTATTTGCCATGGAACACGTTTGGATGTCAACCTTTTTCAGGAAGAAAAGTTAATGATTTCGATATGTTACAATTAGCATATTGAAAAAAATGAAGGGGTCAAAAAAAAAGGGGTCAGGCTTTCCTTGTTGCTGGGCAACAAGAAAAGCCTGACCCCGAGATGTGACCCTATTTGGGAAAAATGACGTCTTGCCTATCTACCGATCCGCCTCCTCGTCTTTCAGGTCCTTTCTCAAAATCTTTCCCACCGTGGATTTGGGCAACAGGCCCCTTATCTCCACCTCAACGGGCCACTTGTACTTGGCAAGCCGGGTGGAACAGAAGCTGAGGATCTCTTTCTGGGTCACGGTCTCCCCCTCCTTGAGCACGATGAACGCCTTTGCCGCCTCCCCCCGCTTGGGATGGGGAATGCCCACGCAGCAGGCCTCCTGGATCTTGGGATGCTCGTAGAGGACCTCTTCAATGTCCCTTGGATAGACATTGAACCCACCTGAGATGATCATGTCCTTCATCCTGTCCACAATACAGAAATAGCCCTGGTCATCCATGGTCGCCACATCCCCGGTGTGGAGCCAGCCCTCCCGGGTCAGGGTCTTTTGGGTCTCGTCCGGCTTGTTAAGGTACCCCTTCATCACCTGGGGCCCCCGAACGAGCAGCTCCCCGGGTTCTCCCACGGGCTTGTCCGTGACCCCGTCGTCGATATCCACGATCCTGCACTCCACGTCGGAAACGGGAAGGCCGATGCTACCCGGTTTTCGGATACCGTTGAGGGGGTTGATGTGGGTCACGGGGGATGATTCAGTAAGCCCGAACCCTTCAACGATGATGGATCCCGTGGCCCGCTGGAAATCGTTGATCACCTCCAGAGGCAGGGGGGAACTCCCTGAGAAACAGCCTTCAATACTGGTGAGATCACTGGAGGCAAGATCAGGATGGTTGAGCATGCCGATGTACATGGTCGGCACCAATGGGGCAAAGGTGGGCTTGAACTTTGTAATGGCCTCAAGCAAGGATTCTGCCTGGGGCTTTGCCACAAGGATGTTACCCCAGGCCATGGAAACGGCGAAATTCATGGAGGTGGAAAGGCCGAACACATGAAAAAACGGCAGGGCCCCGAGCATGGTGGCCTGGCCGAGCTTGAACGTGGGAAACCACATTTTGAGCTGCTGCACCTGGTAACTCAGGTTTCCATGGGTCAGCATCACCCCCTTGGACACGCCGGTGGTTCCGCCGGTGTACTGGTACATGGCCACATGGTCCAGGCTGAGGGGTAGTCTTGACGGATCCGGGGAATGGCTTTCCAGCACCTCCTTGAATTTATAAAGGTCAGGGGCCGGGGTTACGTCGGCGGCAAGCTTTCTCTTCTTTGCCACCAGGGGGAAAAGAAGCCGTTTCGCAAAGGGCAGATAATCACCGATGGAGGTGTAGATAATGGTTTTTATCATGGTTTTCGACCGGAGCTTCACCATCCTGTCAGCCAGAAGGTCCAGGGTGACAAGGAGGGTTGAATTGGAATCGTTGAACTGGTGCTCAAGCTCCCGGTCGGAATAGAGGGGGTTGTTCATCACGGCAATGGCGCCCATTCTCAAGATGGCATAGTAGGCAACCACACAGGGAATGATGTTGGGCAAAAGGATGCTGACGCTATCCCCCGGCTTGACGCCGTAAGTCTTTAGAACGGCCACAAAGGTATCCACCATGGTGTTGAGTTCCCTGAAGGTAATCTTGTACCCCTCAAAAATCAGGGCAGTGGTTTCAGGAAATTTGTCTGCGGATTTATCCAGGTACTGGGGAATGAACACCTCCTCGTACTTGATGGTCTCGGGCACCCCCTTCTCGTAGTGTTTAAGCCATATTTTATCATTATAAAGAACCGGTTCGGACATTAATTTCTCCTTGTATGGTAAGCTGATCATGTATTCGAGAAAATAATGATAAATGCCCTGCCATGTCAAGATAAAATCTATACATTGACCTTTTTCAGGGATTGGCTTAATATCAGTACTTTTTTAATCGGTTGGAGCCAGTCGGCGTCGCGGAATTTGCAACCCTAGACCAAGGTCTAAAATGAAAAACAACATCTTGATGATCAACTTCGACAAGGCGTCCATCCCGAACCTTGAACGGTCCAAGTTTTATCCCTGGATAGATTTCAAGGCGCTTGACCGGGCGGACGAGCTGCTCCTGTCAGCCAACGAGATACTCCCGGATTTCATCGTAATCTTTATCGACCCGGAAAAAGAAAATCCGTTCCAGCTCATCTCAGGCCTGAAAAAGGTGCTGGTCGAGACCGAGATCATTGCCGCAATAAACGCAAAGGATGCGCAACTGGGGGTCAAAACCCTTAAGAGCGGTGCCTCGGATTTCATGGTCCTGCCCGCAGATGCCGCCACCGTTGATTTCTACATCGCAAGGGCCCTGGAGAGAAACTACCTTCACAAACATCTCTGCTTTAGCGAAAACTGCTACAAAAGCCGGTTTGCAAGCTCCCAGGAAAACTACCAGCAACTGTTTGACGAGGTGCCCTGCTTTGTCTATGTCCAGGACCAGGATTACCACATTGTGGAATCAAACAAAAAATTCAATGCATACTTTGGCGAACACATCGGCGAGTACTGCTTTGGCATTTGCAAGAACCGCGACGATCCCTGCAGGGTATGCCCCGTGGACAAGACCTTCAAGGATGGAAAAAACCATGCTTCGGAAACCGAAATCATCTCCTCCTTTGGGGTCAAACACACGGTTCTCCACTGGACAGCGCCCATAAAGGACGGCTTTGGCAACGTCACCAAGGTGCTTGTCATGCTCACCGACATCACCGAGGTGAGACGCCTCGAAGACCACCTTACCTCCCTGGGGTTCATGATCGGTTCCATCTCCCACGGCGTCAAGGGCCTGTTGACCGGCCTTGACAGCGGGATATACACCATGGGGTCAGGCATTAAAAACAATAACCCCGAACGGATCAAGGAAGGCTTTGAGGTTTCAAGCCAGATGACGGCCAGGATCAAAAAGCTGGTGCTGGACATTCTCTACTACACCAAGACCCGAAAGCTCAACTGGCAAAAGGTCCCTGCCACCGACTTTCTCAATGACACCCTTGAGCTGGTGAGCCAGAAGGCCAGGAAAAAGAATATCAACATCAAATCCACCATCCGGCTAGACAAGGGGGATGATCTGTTTGAAATCGACAGGACAAGCCTCCAGGCCGCCCTGGTCAACATCCTTGAAAACGGATTGGAAGCGTGTGCCGCTGACACGACACGACCGGATCATACTCTGCTCCTGAATGCCAAGGCAGACAGTGAAACAATCACCCTGCTGATCCAGGACACGGGCAAGGGCATGAACAAAACCACCCTCAGCAACATTTTCACCATCTTCTTTTCGTCCAAAGGCACCCAGGGAACAGGGCTCGGGCTCTACATCGCCAACAAGGTGATTGAGCAGCACAGAGGAGAGATCACGGTTCGATCCAAACCCGGCCGGGGCACCCGGTTTCTCATCACCATTCCCAGGCAAGTCCCGGAGGTCACCAAAAAGAACAGGGGGAGTTCCCCTAACTGACCCCAAGCGCCTTTTCCACGGAAGGAACAAGGGCTTCGACCCAGTCGATACCATCGACTGGGTCGGCCAGGCATGTGTTCAATCGCCTATTTCGCGGCAATTTCACCATTCTTGTCTGTTTTAAAAAGACGAATATGACCCAGTCCATCGTCGGTTGAATTCCCAGCAACAATATATCCACCATCTGATGTCACCTGCACCGAAATGCCTTTTTCATCAGCCATATCGCCAAAGAACCGTTCCCAGGTGATGTTGCCGGCCCCATCAAATTTGACCAGGTAAATATCATTGCTGCTATTCCCATGGGAAAATGCATACCCGGTAACAACGAACGATTTATCCTTTGATTCAACGATTGCATTTCCTGCCCCTGCAGTGATGGCAGCCTGATATATTTTTGACCACACCTGATTTCCAGCTGAATCTGTCTTTAATACCAGACACCCCTTGTTCGCTCCCCCAAGGCTTGAGTTAAACAGTCCCGTAAGGATGAAACCATAGTCCTGTGTTTCAACAACATCAAAAACGGATTCCTCATAATAACTCTCTCCAAACGTCTTCGTCCATTTTTTTGTCCCGTTCCCATCGGTCCGCACCAGCAGTATATCCCCGAATGTGGATGAATTCAGGCTATTTCCTGCCAGGATAAAGTCGCCATCCATGGTTTCCCGGGCAGACAAACCATATTCATCTTCTCCGGTATACCGTTCATCCGTAATGGTTTGTTTCCATATGACGTTGCCACTGTTATCTATTTTAAAATAATATGCATCCCAGTCTTCCGAAGATTTAGCACCGGTCGCGGCGTCAGCAGGAATGTAATGACTCACCGTAGAACCGGCAACAATGAAACCGTTGTCAGAGGTATGTGCGATTGAATTCGCCATATCATTATACACACCGCCATAGGTCTTTTCCCACAAGACATTACCGTCCGAATCAATACATAACAGGTAAATATCCGAAGTGCCATCCGACAACCCAGTCTGCCCTGCAATTAAATAACCGGTACCTGGAAATTCAAGCACGCAGCTACTGGTATCGGACCCCTTCTGCCCATAGTTTTTTGACCACACAACGGCGCCAAGGCTGTCAAGTTTTACCACCAAAACGTCCCGATTGTCGTCAGCAAGCACTGAACTTCCGGCAGTAACATACCCCCCCGCTTCTGTCTGAACAACGGATTGGATTTCATCCACATCATTAATACTTATTTTTTGTGACCAACTTATGGTTTCAGCCGGCGGGGCGGGGGTGTCATTATCACCATCACCACCGCTATTGCAGCCGGATATGGCAAAAACAGCAACCAACAGAATCAGTAATAGAAATAATTGTTTTCCCCCACAAACCGGCCTTTTTGCTTTCCTTACAACTTGCTTTGCCATCACCATAATAAACCCTCCCTATCATTTTAACCGAGTGATTATGAAACCTGTTAAGGCCCATGGGTCGTTTTTGCCCTGGGTTATAAAGAGCAAAAACAAAGTTCTCTTCCGACATTATTTCCATGGACCGCCTTTTTCCACGGGAAAGTTATCAAAACCACTCTAACAATAGCAAGAAAAAAATTAAGCATTCGACATTAGTTCAGCCTAACCAACTTTATTCATATTATACATAAAGGATTAATCGACCCGATTTGAGCTTAACCTCGTTTTCGATAACAGGGGGAGTCCCCTATCTAACGTGGTACTCCAGGGTCAGGCATGCGCCGGATGAAGCGTCGACGCATGCCTGAGGTTCTATCTTCCCATCCCTGATTTCCGCGTTATTTTGGCAAGAGAATCAGATTTTTAGAAGCCAATCAGCTGTCCGTTCTTTTTAAGATAAGTCACAACATCCATGGTTTTATCAAGCTTTGAAGCCTTGGTACCCAACCGTTTCTTCAACTGAGCCTCGGAGGCAACGAAACCGGGAGCCTTTTTGTAGAGCACGGGCTGAATCATCCAGTTTCCAGGCAACGAATCGTTTATCTGATCCACAAGTCCTTTCTGATACCCCATTTTTTCAAGCCGTGTAATCCAAAGGCGATGTTCGGCTCGATCCAGCATGGGAAGGTCATTGGAGCTGTCGCCGCCAATGAGGAACGGACGTTCCTTGGTAACATATTTGATGATGTTTGCAACTTTACCGAAATATCCGGTGATGGGATACACGATCTGGCTGGTGAGTTCATAATTGGAGAGTTCTCCACGGTCCATGGCGGCATACTTGGGATTGTTTCTTACAAGGAGCTGATCCTTGTAAAGCTTTCCGTCCCGCTTGTCCTTGAGCAGCACATTGACGCCGATCACATGATCCGGGGCAATGCCAATCCCTTTGCCATGCTTGGCTTCGATCAGCTTGTTGAGATTGACTGACACCATCCAGCGAACCGTCCAGATATTGGATGCGGAGCAGACATAAACATCATATCCATTTTTCAACAGTGTGCCATAGAGATCTACCATTTCAGGGTAGAAAAAAGGCATACGATATCCGTTGATTTTTGACTCAAAAAGGTCTGCGGCACCGGCATCCTTCATGGCCACGTTATTACCAAAGGCCTTTTCGCTGAACGGAAGAATCTGATCCGGGGTCATCCCGGCCATGATTTGAACCACCCAGGCGTAGCTGTTGGAGTAAGGGGTCTTTTCTCCATTCTGGTGTTTGGTTGCGGAAAGGAATTCTTCATAAAACTCAGGCAGGCTTTCAGCAGTATCCAGGGAGACCTTTTTGTCCCCAAGAACGAAGGAAGGCGTGATCTCCCGGGAAACCCCTTCAAGGGTCAGTTTGCCAGCCTCTACCATGGCAGCAAATGTGGCTTCTCCGATATCACGGCAGATCGTTGTATTGTCAAAATCAAATACTGCCTTTTTTCCCTGAAAGGCATTTTCAGTTATAATTGTCTCAAGCTTTGCCTTGACGGCAGGATTCCAATTTCCTTCGGCAAGTTTCACCTGGGCCTGGGCCTGCCCCACCAGAAATACTGACCCGCACAGGGTCAGAGCACACAACAGTTTAACCATTCCAATTTTGAATTTTGTCATTTCATGCTCCATTTGTTTAAGTATCGATATCACTTTAGTGCCTCTCCCCACCACGAAGCAGGGGAGGTTGATCTTCAAGATTTAATAAACAAGCATTACCACATCAGTTTCAAAGAACCTGGTACCAGGTCGCGCGCAAAAAAAAAGCCCGCGAAAAAGAGACAGCGGATCAAGTCCTGTCCTTTCAAGCGGGCATCTTTGCTCTGAAGTACACGTCGTTGTGTACTCTAAATATAATTTGTGCTACCCCTACCACAAACAGATAAAGGCTGACAAGCTATTTTACAGTTTTATTGAGTAATCCCAAGTTCGTTTTCGAGAAGCAGGACGATCTCTTCCCGGGTCAACTGGACGGGATTGCCCTTCATGCTGCTTGCGCAAAAGGCCTTTTCCCCAAGCTTTTGGCAAACAATGGCATCAAGGCCGAACCCCTTGAGCAAAGGAATTTCCATTAGACGAACAAGGGATTCTATCCAGTCGACCCCATCCCCGGGCTCGGCAAGGGTGTCCTGGGTCAGGATTTGGGCTGTTTCCCGGTATTTTGCAAGACCCGGGTGACCGGGATCAAGGCGATCCAGCCGCCGGATGTTCAGTCGGGTCACAGGCGCAAGCAGCCGTGCACAGATCACCCCGTGGGGCGCAGTGATCATCCCGCCCATGGGACCTGCAATGCCGTGGACCGCCCCAAGCTTTGCATTGGCAAGGGCAATGCCGCTGAAAAGGCTTGCAATGCACATATCTTCCCGGGCGTCCAGGTCCTCCCCACTCTCAAAGGCCCGCTGAAATGACCGGGCGACCCGTCGCAACCCCTCCCGGCAGAGGGCGTCGGTAACCGGAGTGGCAAAGGGCGTGACAAAGGCTTCCATGAGCTGGGTCAAGGCATCCATGCCGGTTGCAGCAGTTGCCCCCGGGGGCATGGACAGGGTCAGCTTGGGATCGACAATAACAAGATCGGGATAAAGAAGCGGGCTTCGCATGCTCACCTTGACCCCGTGGGACCTTGATGCAATCACCCCATTGCAGGTGACCTCGGCCCCGGTACCGGCCGTGGTGGGCAACGCCACCAGGGGAACGGGCCTGTGATCGATCCCCCGGCCCTTGCCGATCACCTCAAGATAGTCATAGATATCCCCCTTGTTTGTCACCAGGGCGGAAATAACCTTTGCCGCATCCACGACACTGCCACCGCCAATGGCAACCACAAAATCAGCCCCAAAGGCACGGGCCGCTTCAGCTCCCCTGACCATCTCGTCCACATGGGGTTCATTGGATTGGGAAAAAGTGCTGCAGGATATCCCGGCCCGTTCAAGGTCTGTGATGAGGGTGTTGGCCCTGGCACTGTTCTTTCCCGTTATGACAAAGGCACGGGTGCCAAACCCTGTGACACTTTCAGCAATCCTCCGGGAGGTATCCGGCCCGAATTGAATTTTTGCCGGTGAAAAAAAAGTAAAATCCATGGTGGTTTTCCCATTCATGTAAAGGATAATAAATCGACCCGACAGATATCCGTCTTACCGGAGCGTTTGTCAACGATGTTCATGAAAAACAGTCAATCAAAGTTAACCCCTTCCCCCATTCCCTTGTTTCGACAAAACCGGATGGGTCTTAAAAACAGTGACAACACGGGCCGTTTCTGCTATTTTCCCTTTTTTTGGCAACAAGGCATGCTCATTGCATTTTACCATGGCAGGCGGTTAATTTTAAATTAGCTAAGGAGAGGCCCATGAAAACCTTTTTCAATCTGATCCAGGACGTTCGAAAACAAGGGAAATGCCACCATTGTGGCGGTTGCGTCACCTTCTGTTCTGCAATCAACTACGGCGCCCTCAAAACCGGTGAAGACGGCAGGCCCGATTTTGCGGACATTGAAAAGTGCATTGAGTGCGGCATCTGCCACATGATCTGCCCGGAAACCGGTGATGACCATGAGATCAGGAAAGAGGCTGGCTGGACCGCCCCTGGGGGCAGGACCATCGGGACCTCGGTGGCACGGGCCGGAGACCTTATCATCCGGGAGCGGGGAACCGACGGCGGGGTTGTCACGGCACTGCTGCTCCACCTGTTTGACACGAAAAAAATCAACGGCGCCGTTGTATCGAGAAACATGGACTCCGGGCGAACGCCCTGGCTTGCCACCTCCCGGGAAGAGATCATCGATGCCTCTGGAAGCCATTTTGACAGTTCCCACGGCATGGCACGGTTCGGAGAAGCGTATTCCACCTTTTCCCCCTCGGTCAAGGCCCTGGCCGAAATCAGGAAAGAGGGGCTCGAAAAAATCGCCTTTGTGGGCACCCCCTGCCAGATCAACACCATCCGGCGGATGCAAGCCCTGGGTGTTGTACCCGCGGATTCCATAGTGCTCTGCCTCGGCCTGTTCTGCTCGGGCAACTATACCATGACCAAGGAGAGCTTCAAGCCCTTGGAGCAGGACTATAATTTTGACTACCACGACATCGAAAAGATGAACATCAAGGAAAACGTTATCCTGCGGCTGACCACGGGTGAACTCCGGGAAATTCCCATCAACGCCCTTGACCCGGCAAAACGAACGGCCTGCCGGTATTGCGGAGATTTTTCCGCCGAGTTTGCCGACATCTCCTTTGGCGGCATCGGTGCCGATGACGGCTGGACAACAGTGATCACCCGGACCGACCTGGGCCATGCCCTCTTTACCCAGGCCTCGGAAAAAGCCCTCGAGCTCTATAGCTACAAACAAAACCCGAACTATGCTACCCAGGCCGAGGCCATGGTCCTCAGCGCCTCCTCGGCAAAGAAGCGGGTTGCGAAAAAGAACCGCAAGGATCTTGAATCCGGCCCGGTAACCGTGATCAGCTGACCGGATTCAAGAACAGGGCATTAAAACGGGCATGAACGCCCTGCCCCACGATTCTCAGATCAGGACTAAAGCCGGGAGCTTCTTCGGCCGCCGCCCACGCTGCGGCCGATAAGCCACCCTGCGATCAACACCCCTGCACCGGCAAGAAACCACTTCATCATGGCGGTCTTCAAAAAGTCGTTGCTCTCCTCCTCAAAACGGGCAAGTTCTGCGGAAAGACGGGTATTCTCCTCTTCCAACACCCGGTTCTCGTCGACGATGCGAACCGTATCTGCTGACTGTTTGAGAAATTGATCGTGTTTTTTTCGGATTTGATCAAGGCTGGATGCAAGCCCGTTTTTCTCTTTGACCGCCTGTTTGAGGGAGGTATCAAGCATGGTGATCCTTTCCTCGTAATGCTTTTTCTTTGTTTCCATGCTCTCCATCAGGGGCGATTGGCTCTCCACAAGATTTTTGTTGGCTGTCTCCAGCTCCGCTATCCTCTTTTTCATCTGGGCAATCACCAGGGGCAAAGGAAGGTCGAAGGTGATGTACTGTTTCTGAACCCACCCCTCCTGGCCGTCCTTTGTGTTCACCTTAAAAAAAAGCTCCCCTTTCTCAATAATTTCAACCGGCGTGTTACTGGTCAACGTCTTTAAGACAGAGAACTCATTTCCCGGGCCCGCCCTCAAGGTCAACAACAGCATGTCCGAGACATAACCGGTCTCAGCAGAGACAGGGGGCAAACAAAGGAAAAAAAGCAGTGGGACAAAACCAAGATAACCGATAATTCTCTTTTTCATTGCTCGTTGATCTCCTCATTTTTTTTTCTATTCCAATACCAATCTTGGCACCATTTTACAACACCATTGTTGATTTGAGCCCAGGTATAACGAATAAATTGTTGCAAAGCGTCCAATAGAAGTGTATCAATTTTTCATTATGATATTATCAAAAGAGCGAACCGCGATCGTAAAGTTCGGCAAAAAAATGCTTGCCGCAGGACTCACCACCGGATCCGGCGGCAATTTAAGCTGCTACAACCGTGAAAAGAACCTGATTGCCATCACCCCCAGCGGCATCGAGTACCCGGACATGACCCCAGGGGACATCCTTGTCGTTTCTCCGGACGGAACCGTTGTGGACGGCACCAACTCCCCCTCCAGCGAAACCGGATTCCATTTGGCCCTTTACAGTACCAGAAGGGATATCAGTTCGGTGGTTCACACCCACTCCACCTATGCCACCACCTTTGCGTGCCTCAACCGGGAAATCCCCGCAGTTCACTACCTGGTGGGGTTTGCTGGCAACAAGGTCCCCTTGGCCCCCTATGCCACCTTTGGCACCCAGGAGCTTGCCGACGCCATAACCGGTTCCATCAAGGATTACAACGCTGTTCTGCTCGCCAACCACGGCCTTGTGGCCGTCGGCCCCACCCTGCTGAAGGCCTTTAACACCGCAGAGGAGATCGAGCTTGTGGCACGGCTCTGCTTCCAGGCGGAGAGCATCGGTACCCCTGTGATCCTTTCAGACCAGGAGATGGAACGGGTGATCACTAAATTTGCCCACTACGGCCCAAAGGAAAGTGCCAATGAAACATGACCTCTACGGCAACTTGTGTATCCTCAACATATTCAACGGCCTTGTGGAGGGACTCTCCCACTTTTCCCAATCGACCCGGGCAGCCCTGGTCTACGCACTCAAACCCGACGACGAGGTGCTGGTCTACGATCCCCAGAACCTCCTGAGGGGCCATGAGCCAAGGCTCAATGAACTCTACCTCGAGGATGAAACCTGGCGCCGGGAGACCTCAATGGCCCTGTCCAAGCAACCCCGGGGCCACGTCATCCCCAACGAAAACATTCACCTTGCCGGGTTGATCTCCTACGGCGGCAGTTCCCACTCATTTTTCTACCAGATGTGGTTCACGGACCACCACCCGGACATCTGCTCCATCTACCCCACAGAGCGGTGGATCGAGCATGCCGGCTGGCTTCTGGCCCAGGAATTTGCCGCAGACAGCATCACCATGGGCACCTCGGGACACGCCCTCCAGAACTATACCATCCACGCCATCACCGACCATATTGTGGACATGCGGAACAAGGTTATCGGACTTGATACCCGAACCCTGGTCCACCCGATCCTGGACACCATCCTCAACATCTCAAAGACAAAAGAGGAAGGTGCCTGGCCACGGGGCAGACTCATCTTTGTGGATCCCGACGCCCTGGATGATATCGAATTCATCGCAAAGATACAGCGGCATGAGCGGCCCTATATCGGCAATGTCAAGCACATCAGAAAACTGCTCCTTGCCGTTGAGCACTCTTCCAGGAAACTTGTGTCAGACGGAAGTACCATCATCGGGATCTCCAACACAGACACACCGGAATTAGCCATCTCAGCCAATTTCCAGGGGGACCACGGGTTCCTGGAATTTGCCGGTCAGACCCTGTGCAGCTTCTTTGACGGTAATTTCCACTCCACCACCCGGAAGGCGAACCTGGTGGAACTCGAGGAGATCCTGCTCGATTCGCAACTTACGACAGAAGATCGAACCCACCTCTTCAAGACCATTGGAGATATCGTTCACACGGCAGAGACAAAACGCCACGGCTGCACCCTGATCATCGATCTCAACAAAACGCCGATAACGGTGTCCGGCCACATCCTGGACCCCTGCCTCGACCTGAAGGCCCCCGGCAACCTTGATCTTGCCAAGTCCCTCATCAAGATCGACGGTGCCCTCCACATCATGTCCAACACCAGCCTCAGGGGCTTTGGATGCCTGCTTGACGGCAAGACAATCAAAGGGGAGAACATGGCCAGGGGCGCCAGGTACAACTCTGCCCTCCGCTTTACCTCCGAGCACGACAAGGTCATCGTGGTTGTCGTTTCGGCGGACAGACCCGTATCGATCATTCAGCACGGCATTGAAATCAATGCCTATTGTGAATGGAGTCCGCGTTCAGGATATCCTTCCCAACCAGAAACCCTTAAATCATATCTTAACGGAGTACTTCCATGAGCCACGACCACAGCCATAACGATCACGATCACAGCCACGACCACAGCCACGACCACAGCCACGACCACAGCCACGACCACAGCCACAGCCATGACCATGGACATGGCCATGAACACACCAACGCGAAAGAGCTCTCCCTTGACGAGAAGCTTACTATCCTGCTCCAGCACTGGATCGATCATAACAAGAGCCACCAGGAAACCTATGATTCGTGGGCCAACAAGGCCACCAGCGAAGACCTGGCCCAGACGGCAGAGATTCTCAAAGAGATCGCCTTTGATTCCAACAAAATAACCGAAAAGCTTGAAAAGGCCCTGGCGACCCTCAAGGGGTAAGCACCTGCTCCACCCGTTCAACGACCCAGTCGATCTCGGCACGGGTGATCACCAGGGGGGGCGCGCAAACCAGATCACATGCCCATGGATCTCCTTGCACAAAGTGCCGAGATCCATGGGCCTTTCACAAAAGGCCCTTGCACCGTCAGGGCCTCCCGTGCAGCACAACCTTAGTCACGAACCGCCTTTTTCGAAACCATGTAGGGGTAAAGTTGGGAAATGAGCATTCCTGCCATCATGAGCACACACCCCGAAAGGGAGCGGCCGGAAAGGACCTCATTGAGAATCAAACACCCGCCAATGGCGGCAACAACCGATTCAAGGCTGAGGAGAATGGCGGCATGGGCAGGATGACTGCCCTTCTGTCCGTAGATCTGAAGCGAGTAGGCAATGCCCACGGAAAAAACGCCGCCGTAAAAAATAGGAAGGGCTGCCATCCGAATGCCGGAAAGGCTGATCTCCTCCATGGAAACCGCCACGATCATGCTCACCACGGAGCAGAGCATGCACTGGACAAAGGAGAGCCTCACCGTATCTATCCGCTGGGAGAGCTTTCCGATGACAATCACATGCATGGCAAAAAAGAAGGCACCCACAAGCTCAAGAAAATCACCAAAACTCATGGTCATCTCCTCGGTGACGCTCAGAAAATAAAGTCCCACGGCAGCCATCAGGGCGCCGATCCAGGTGCCGGTGCCGGCCTTTTGCCGCCAGAGCAGTCCCATCACCGGCACGATCACCACATAGAGTCCGGTGATGAACCCGGCCTTGCCGGCCGTTGTATAGAGCATCCCCACCTGCTGCAGGGAAGACCCGGCAAAGAGGATCACCCCGGCAAGGAGACCGCCCTGTAAAATCTCCTTTGAACCGGGATCGTCTTGGACCCGGGCCCTGTTTTTCCTCTTTTTCCGGGCGACCAGGAGGAAGGGAAGAAGGGAGAGACCACCCAAGGCAAACCTGAGCCCGTTGTAGGTAAATGGGCCCACATGGTCCATGCCCATTCTCTGGGCAACAAAGGCAAGTCCCCAGATGGATGCGGCAACAAGGAGGACAAAATCTGATTTAAATGTTTTCATTTCCATGGTATCTATCGCTTGAAGGTTCAGGGCAAATGGAATTTTCTAATATTAGCGACACACCAAGTCAAGTAATTTATAAAGCATGGGTATTTCAGGGAGAAGACATGACCAGGCAAAAACCCGATTACAGGGAGCTCTCGGGCCAGAGAGTGATGGCAGGTTTCGAGGGAACAATCTTTAACAAGGAGGTCGAGCATCTTATTTGCGAACTAAAGATCGGCGGCCTGATTCTCTTTGCCGGTAACATCGACGATCCCGACCAGACAAGAAAGCTGTGCGATCAAGCCCAGGCCTGTGCCAGGGCCGAGGGACTCCCTCCCCTGTTCATTGCCGTGGACCAGGAAGGCGGTGTGGTGGCCCGATTAAAAGCGCCATGGTTTACGGCCTTTCCGGGCAACCCCGCCATTAAAAGCCGCCGGGAGGCCGAAACCTTTGCCATGACCACGGCCGCAGAACTCAAGGGAGTGGGCATCAACATGGACCTTGCCCCGGTGCTGGACATTGCACCAAAAGGTTTTCACAGCATCATGGAGTCCAGGGTATTTCCGGGCGGACCCGACCAGGTGGCAAAACTTGGCACCCGTGTGATAGAAACCCTCCAGAACAATGGCATCATGGCTTGCGCAAAGCACTTTCCCGGCATCGGCAGAACCCGGCTTGACTCCCATTTTGAGCTTCCCGTGCTGGACGCGGATCCAGCCCTCCTGGAAGCAAGCGACCTTGTTCCCTTTGTTGCCGCAGCAAAGTCAGACGTATCGGCAATGATGCTCTCCCACATCCTCTACCCCCAGCTGGACCCGGTATGGCCGGCCAGCCTCTCCCCAAAGATAGCAGTAGATCTGCTCAGGAACCGCTTGGGATTTCAGGGGGTGGTAATGACCGACGACCTGGACATGAAGGCCATCAAGCACGATATCAAGATCTGCGTCACCCAGATTCTTCGCTCCCAGATCGACATCACCCTGGTCTGCCATCGAGGACCGGACATTGAAACGGCTGTCCTTGAGATCGAAAGGCAGATCGCCGATGATGAAATTCTCCACACCATGGCCCTTGAATCCATGGCCCGGATCCAGACCCTTAAGACAAAGTATCTACAATAGAATTTAGCTTCTTAGCTCTGACTTTCGTGTTATTTTGGCAAGAGACTCAGAAAACTTTTTTGGTTCTGGCTTGTCCAGGTTAGGGGCTTAAAGAAAACGGGTTCGGGAAAAGACGTCCTGGTCCAGCTGGCAGAGGTTGCCCTCCTGGATGAGTCGATGTCCCCTTGCGGCGATCATGGCGGCGTTGTCACCGCACAACTGCTTTGGGGGAAGATAGAGGCGAATGCCCCGCTTTGACGCATCGGCCGCCACCCTTATGGCAAGGGCGGAATTTGCAGACACTCCGCCGGCCATGGCAATGTTTTTACACCCCTTGGCTTGGGCAGCATGGATGAGCTTAAAGGAAAGCACATCCATGACAGCCGCCTGGAAACCGGCGGCAATGTGGGGAATCATCTCTTCGAGATTATCCTTGTTCAGGTGGATGTACCGGGACACGGCCGATTTCAGGCCGGAAAAGCTGAAATCAAACCCATCTTTATCCAGATAGGTCCTTGGAAATTTCACACGGGAAGGATCCCCCTGGGCCGCAAGTTTCTCAACCACAGCGCCCCCGGGATATCCCAGGCCCAGCATCTTGGCGACCTTGTCAAAGGCCTCGCCTGCCGCATCGTCCCGGGTCTGTCCCATGAGCTCAAAGTCGTCCTGGGATGCCACATGGTAGATGTTGGTGTGACCGCCCGAGGCCACAAGGGCTGCAAAGGGAAATGCCGGCGGATCATCGGACAGGAGGACGGAATAGATGTGACCCTCGAGATGGTTGACCCCGGTCCATGGCAGATTCCGTGCCCAGGCAAAGGCCTTGGCAAAGCTGAATCCCACAAGCAGGGCACCCACAAGACCGGGTCCCCGGGTTACGGCGACCCCCTCTATATCATCAAGGGAGATACCGGCTTGTTCCACGGCCTCGGAAACCACCGGGGCAATGGCTTCGATATGCATGCGCGATGCCAGTTCCGGCACCACGCCGCCGTATTTATGGTGAACAGCCACCTGGGATGAGACCACAGATGACAAAACGGTGTGCTGGTCTGCAAGAACTGCGGCTGCAGTCTCGTCACAGGACGATTCAATACCCAAAATTATCATGATTTTATTTTACTCGGCTACTTCCACTCTACCTGGGATTCTGACGTCTCGCGTGCGGAGATTTCACCCATGAGATAAGCTTTTTCATTCATTGCGGCAAGCCGATCAAGGACATCCTGTGTCGACACTTCCGGGACAACGGCGATCATGCCGATTCCGTTGTTAAAGGTCCGATGCATCTCATGGTCTGAGACAGATCCCGCTTCCTGGAGGAAACGAAAAACCGGGGGGATTTCCCAGCTGGATTTTTCGACAACAACCTTGCAGGCATCCGGAATCACCCGGATGATGTTCTCATCAATACCGCCGCCTGTGATATGGGCAAGGCCGTGGATGGGAAGATCCCGGACAAGGCTGAGCAGGGAGGCGCTGTAAATTCGAGTGGGAGTGATCAGCTCCTCGCCAAGGGTTTTACCAAGCTCAGGAATGTGGGTTGCCACGTCATAGCCGCACGTGTCAAAACAGATCTTCCTGACAAGGGAGAAGCCGTTGCTGTGGACGCCGCTTGAGGCAATACCGATGAGCTTGTGACCGTTCCGGATCTCAGATCCGTCAATGATCCTGGAGTTATCCACAATCCCCACGGAGAAACCGGCAAGATCGTACTCGCCGTCCGCGTACATACCGGGCATTTCAGCAGTCTCACCGCCGATGAGGGCACACTGGGCCTCTTTGCATCCATCGGCAATACCCTTGATCACCTGGGCAGCAACCGCGTTATCAAGATGGCCGGTTGAGAAATAATCAAGAAAAAAGAGAGGACGGGCCCCCTGGACAGCGATATCGTTGACCACCATCCCGACAAGATCGATGCCGATGGTGTCGTGCTTGTCCATCATAAAAGCGATCTTCAGCTTGGTGCCGACGCCATCGGTGGAACTGACGAGCACGGGATTAGAAATATTGGTCAGATTCAATGAGAACAGGCCGCCGAATCCACCGATCTCTCCCATCACGCCGGATCGAGGCGTACCCTTTGCAAGTTTCTTAATTGTATCCACAAGTTCGTTTGCCTTATTGATATCAACGCCGGCATCAGCATATGTCAAGGACTTACCCATTAAAAAACCCCTCTTTTTTTGCAACTACTATGGTCAATTTTGAATCTAAAAAGATATCCCCATTCCCCTTAAAAGTCAAAACCTTTTTGACATAAAGGCCTGTATACTGTATTCAGAAACCTTAATTTCGTTCTTATAATTTTTACGATCTGCCGAGCAGAAACGGCGCAAGGTTAGGGGATTATCTTACACTATGAAAAGCATTGAAATTGGCATACTGGGATGCGGCATTGTGGGAACCGGTGTTGCAAAGATCCTGATCGAAAAACAGGATCTTTTGGCGTCACGCATCGGAGCCCGACTACACCTTAAACACGTTGCAGACTTAGATACGACAACGGACAGGGGCATCGATTTTGACGACGGGGTCTTGATCCCCGATGCTGAAGCCGTGCTGAACGACCCCGAGATCGACATCATTGTGGAGACCATCGGCGGCAAAGGTATTGCAAAGGAATTCGTGCTCAAGGCGCTCAAGAGCGGCAAGCACGTGGTCACCGCCAACAAGGCGCTTCTGGCAAGCTTTGGTAACGAGCTCGTAGGGGCTGCCAGGGAAAGCCAGGTGGATCTCGCCTTTGAAGCCAGCACCGGCGGGTGCATGCCCGTGATAAAAGCCTTGAGGGAGTCCCTTGTGGCAAACCGTATCGAGCGTATGGTCGGTATCCTCAACGGCACCTGCAACTTTATCCTCACCAAGATGTCCAAGGAGGGATGCTCCTTTGACAAAGCATTGAAAGAAGCCCAGGAACTGGGATTTGCCGAGGCAGACCCCTTTCTTGATGTGGAAGGACATGATTCGGCCCACAAGCTTGCCATCCTGGGCGCCCTTGCCTATGGCATGGAGATCAACCTGGAGGACATCCATGTGGAGGGAATCTCCAAGATCACCCCCATGGATATCGAGTTTGCCAAGGAGTTCGGCTACACCATCAAGCTGCTTGCCATCAGCAAGAACAACACGGGCACGGTGGAAGCAAGGGTACATCCGGCCATGATCCCGTCATCCAGCCCCCTCTCCCATGTGGAAGGCTCCATGAACGCGGTCACCATTGACGGGGATGCCACAGGCCAGACAATGCTCTACGGGCACGGCGCCGGCATGATGCCCACAGCCAGTGCCGTTGTGGGCGACATCGCCGACATTGCAAGGAACATCATCTCCGGCACCCGGCAACGGATGCCCATCCTGGGATGCCCTGAATCCAACGTCAGAACCATTCCCATCCTGCCCGTCAAAGAGATCAGCACCCCCTACTACTTCCGGTTTGAGGCGGCGGACGAGCCAGGGGTTCTCTCCAGGATCTCCGGCATCCTGGGCGATTGCGGCATCAGCATCAAGATCGTCCACCAGAAGGGACGGCGCTCCAACGGCTCCGTACCCGTGGTGATGATCACCCACCATGCCAGGGAAGAGAGCGCACAAAAGGCCCTGAAACAGATCGCCGCCCTGGACGCCATCATGGACGAACCTGTGGTAATACGAATCGAAAACAACGACAACTAATATAAGGAATAACCATGGATCTCATATGCTCCGACCTGGAAGGGGTCTTTATCCCCGAAATCTGGATCAATGTCGCAAAAAAGACCGGCATCGAGGAACTGCAGCTCACGACCCGGGACATCTCCGACTATGACGTGCTCATGCAGAAACGGCTCAGCATCATGGACCAGCACGGACTCAAACTCAAGGACATCACCGATGTCATCGAGACCCTCGATCCCATAGAGGGAGCCGCCGAGGCCCTTACCTGGATCAGGGAAAGGGCCCAGATCATCATCCTCTCAGACACCTTTGAGGAGTTTGCACGCCCCTTGATGAAGAAACTAAATTTCCCCGCCCTTCTCTGCCACAGCCTCATTGTTGATGACTCGGGCAGGATCACCAACTACAACCTGCGGCAGCACAACCAGAAAAAGCGCGCCGTCAAGGCGTTCAAGGGACTCAACTACCGGATCATCGCCTTTGGCGACTCTTACAATGACACGGCAATGCTTGAAGAGGCAGACCATGGCTTCTTTTTCATGCCGCCTGCCAACGTGGTCAAGGAGTTTCCCCAGTTCAAGGTGACCCAAAATTACGAGGAACTCAAAGCGATGATAGGGTCGCTCATATAACCATGGCCATCGACCTTAAATCATTCAAGAAGATCCGGGCCCTGGTCCTGGGTGACCTCATGATCGACGAGTACCTCTGGGGAGTGGTGGACCGCATCTCCCCGGAGGCGCCGGTTCCCATCGTAACCGTACAAAGGGAGAGCTACACCCTTGGCGGGGCGGGCAACGTCATCAACAACCTGGTGGCCATGGGCGCATCGGTCTCAGTGGTGGGAACGGCCGGCACGGGAGAGGCGGGCAGACTCATGCTCGACAAGTTCAAGGAACTCCGGGTGGACACCGGCGGCATCCTGGACGAGCCGGACAGGCCCACCACCAAGAAGACCCGGGTCATCGCCTCCAACCAGCAGGTGCTCAGGATCGACAAGGAGACAAAAAAAGAGATCTCCCCAGCCACATTAAAGCGACTGCTATCCTTTATTAAGGAAGTTGCGCCCAGGGTGGATCTCATCATCATCTCCGACTATGACAAGGGCCTTGTCACCCGGGAACTGGTTAAACAGACCGTCGCCATTGCCAAGACCCACAACATCCTCACCCTTGCCGATCCCAAGGGACTCGATTTCACCAAATACAACCGGGTCTCCATGCTGACCCCCAACCAAAAGGAGGCGGGCCTTGCCACCGGCATCGACATCCGGACCGAAGAAGACCTGATCCGGGCCGGCAACAAAATCCTTGCAATCGCCGACCTAGAACGCCTTCTCATCACCTGTGGAAAAGAGGGGATGATGTTGTTTGAAAGGAACAAGGCGCCCTTCAGGATAGAATCCGAAGCCCGCCAGGTGTTTGACGTATCAGGCGCCGGAGACACGGTCATCTCAACCCTGGGCCTTGCCCTGGCCGCCAAGGCCGACTTCAAGGAGAGCGCAGCCATAGCCAATGCAGCCGCCGGCATCGTTGTGGCCAAGGTGGGAACGGCAACCACCTCCCCGGAGGAACTGGGAAAGGCCCTGGAAGAGCGCTGATGGCGTTTTTCAGAACCATAGATAAAGGCGTTGTCGTGAACATCGCTGTTCAGCCACGGTCGTCAAAAACCATGATCGCGGGTATCCACAACAACGCCCTGAAGGTGAAGCTCACCTCCCCGCCCGTGGATGGGGAGGCCAACAAGACGCTCATCAAGTTTCTCTCCAAGCGCTTCAAGGTCCCAAAATCAGCTTTAAACATCATCAAGGGAGAGACCAGTCGGTCCAAGCAGGTGCTCATTCCCGTTGACGACACCACCCGGGACCGAATTGTTTCAATCCTCGAGTCCCTGGAGCAAGCTTAATTCCCCTTAAAATTTCAAGTATTTACAATTTTACCCAAAATAGTCCTTGACTTAGATTCCGATTTACCCTATCTTTGCCGGGTTGTTGCGGGGTGGAGCAGTCTGGTAGCTCGTCGGGCTCATAACCCGAAGGTCGTTGGTTCGAATCCAGCCCCCGCTACCACAAACAAAAAAAGAACCGGAAACATTGAGTTCTTTACAAGACATACAGCAGCATGGTTGATGCGGGGTGGAGCAGTCTGGTAGCTCGTCGGGCTCATAACCCGAAGGTCGTTGGTTCGAATCCAGCCCCCGCTACCACAAAAAAGATAATAAGGGATTTAGCTTTTCAGCTGAATCCCTTTTTTTATTTTCCCGGCTGTAAAATCAAATCCAAGGAAACCGCGACCGGGGAGCAGGCCGGGTCAAAAGGGAAACACTGTTGAAAACAGGCGGACAGCCCACCTGCTTTCAACAAAGGGAGTGCATTATACGTTGAACCTGAAGTGGAGGATGTCGCCATCCTGGACCGCATACTCCTTGCCTTCGATTCTGAGCCTTCCCGCCTCCTTGAGCTTCTGCTCAGACTCCAACTCAAAGAGATCCATGCAGTGATAGGTTTCAGCCTTAATGAAACCCCGTTCAAAATCGGTGTGGATCACGCCTGCGGCCTGGGGCGCCTTTGCACCGGCCGGAAAGGTCCAGGCCCTGACTTCCTGCTCCCCTGCCGTGAAATAGGTCATGAGATCGAGCATGTCATAGCCCTTCCGGATCAGCTTGTCGAGTCCGGACTCCTCAAGACCTGCGGCCTCGAGGAATTCCGCCTTCTCCTCCGGGGAGTCCAGGTCGGAAATCTCAGACTCCAGCTTTCCGCAGATCACAACCACCCCTGAACCGTCGGCCTGGGCAAACTCCCGAACCTTGGCAACATAGTCGTTGTCCGCTTCAAGATCATCCTCGCCCACATTGCAACAGTAGAGCTGCTTTTTCATGGTGATCAAGTGAAGATCGTGGATCAGCGCCTTTTGGACATCGTCAAGGTCGAGATTTCGCGCAGGCTTTCCGTCCTCAAGAGCCGCAACAAGCTTCACAAGGATCGGCTCCACAGCCTTTGCCTTGTCCTTAACCGCCTTGTCCTGGGACTTTAAAAGCTTGACCAGGTTTTCCTGGCGTTTCTGCACGGTTTCAAGATCGGCAAAGGCAAGCTCTATGCTGATGGTTTCGATGTCGCTCAAGGGATCGACCTTGCCTTCCACATGGACGACATTGGCATCGTCAAAGCAGCGCACCACATGGATGATGGCCCCGACCTGGCGGATGTGACCCAGGAATTTATTGCCAAGTCCCTCCCCTTTTGAGGCGCCCTTGACAAGACCTGCGATATCTACAAACTCCACCACGGCGGGAATAACCTTTTTCGGATTGACAAAACCGGTGATCTTGTTAAGTCTCGAATCAGGCACACTAACCATGCCAACGTTTGGCTCTATGGTGCAAAACGGATAGTTGGCCGCCTCTGCAGGGGCAGAGGTCAGCGCTGAAAACAGGGTTGATTTCCCGACGTTGGGAAGTCCTACAATACCACAGTTGAGCTGCATAAATTGTTCTCCATACGTGACAATGCCCAACAAAATCCTGCCGGGCATTTAATGTTATCAAAAACACGATTTATACAGTATTTTTCAGATTTTACAATCTTATTTTTGCTTTCCCACCTACCATAACAAACATACCAGAGACAAAAATACCGGAGATTGGATCTTTCTTGACAAAAAATATCTCCCTCTCTATAGTTAATGGCTAGAATCCTCCGATTCCCGTATTTCAGATCTTCCAGCTGCGCCATACGTAATTCATCAGAATGAGTGATTCGCCTTTCGCAATTAAATCAAGACACACCCTTATTTTTTTTAAAAACAATTTCGAGTCCATTAACCCTAAAAAAGGAGTCTAGGAAAATGCATAGAAATTCACTTAAAGCATTTATGTTTGCAGTCATCCTGATGATCTTCATGGGTGGGAACGCCACGGCCCGGGACAGTACCATATTAAAGATAGGCTACAGCGACTGGCCCGGCTGGGTGGCGTGGGAGATTGGTATTGAGAAAGGGTGGTTTAAGGAGGCCGGGGTCGATGCCCGGTTCTTCTGGTATGACTATGTCGCCTCCATGGATGCTTTCGCAATGGGAAAACTGGATGCGGTGTGCATGACAAACTGCGATGCCCTGGTCACAGGGACTTCAGCAAGGCGTGGAAAAGCCATTATGGTCAATGACTACAGCAACGGCTCGGACATGATTGTCGCCAGAAGCGGCATTAACGATTTAAAGGACTTAAAAGGTAAAAAGATCGCCCTGGAAGTCGGGCTCCTCGAGCAGCTACTACTGCGCAAGGCCCTCGAAAAAAATGGTATAACAGAGTCCGACGTATCCATTATCAATCTGCCAACGGATAAACTCCCTTTTGCATTAAAGCTTGGCAAAGTCGATGCCATTGCCGCCTGGCAGCCCTATTCCGGTGAAGCGTTAAAGGCCTCCCCCGGTGCAAAGGTTATCTTCTCCAGTGCTGATTTACCGGGACTGATCTATGATACGCTTTTTGTTGCAGACGAGAGCATTCTGGGTCAGCCGGAGGAATGGCAAAAAGTCGTTCAGGTCTGGTTTCGCATCGCCGCATACCTGAAAGATCCTGCAAACAAATCAGAAGCACTCAAGATCATGAGCAAACGAGTGGAAACCTCTCCGGATGACTATGAGCTTATGATTGACGGCGCATTCGTCCTGGGCATGGAAGAGAATAAAAAGATATACCAACAAGGGGATGGGCTCGATTCCATCTATGGCTCCACAAGAGTTTCCGATCAATTTAATGTCTCAGCCAAAAACTATAATTCCTCCCAGGATGTGACCACCTTTATTCATGATGGATTTTTAAAATAGGAATTATCAGGAGCGTTACCGGTTTCAATCAATATTCAGTAAGTCAAGGAGTCAGAACAATGAATTTCAAAAGTCTTCAGCTTAAAATTGTTGGTTGGGCCGGGGTTTGTCTGACCATCACGGCTTCTGTTATTATTCTTTTTTCCGCCTATAATATGAGAAATACAGCCCGCATAGCAACTGAGACAGCCCGTGCAGAAGCCATTAAGGAGGCAAAGGTCAAGGCAAGTGCAATTATGGAACAAAAATCAAACTATTTGAAGACAGAACTGGAAGGGGCCATGACTGTTGCCCAAACACTGGCAGATACATTTTCGGGCATCAAAGATGACAGGAGCCCACTGAAACTTGGCCGGGATTCGCTGAACGATATTCTGAAAATCGTTCTGGAGCGTAACCCCCATCTGGTGGGTCTGGGTACGGGTTGGGAACCCAATGCCCTGGATAACCTTGACGATCTTTATAAAGGAACCGAGGGGCATGATCATACAGGCCGGTTTATCCCCTATTGGAGTCGCGACGCCCAGGGAAATCTCGCAAAGGAACCATTGGTTGACTACGACAAGGTGGGAAACGGGGACTACTACCTGTTACCAAAAAAATCAAAACGCCAGTGCATCATTGATCCCTATCTCTATCCGGTTCAGGGGAAGCCCACACTGGTGACATCCCTGGTGGCGCCTATTATTGCAGGCGACCGTTTTTATGGCGTAGTGGGTTTGGATATCGGTCTGGGATTTGTTCAAGAAATGACCGATAACGTCAAGGATATCTTTGGCGGTTCTGCCCGTATCATGATTGTTTCCCACAACGGTACCCTTGCCGGCGAAACCGGACAACCCGATAGTATTGGCAATCCCGTTACAAAGGTGCATGGCGGCTGGCAAGGAAATATTGACAAATTTCGCACGGGAAAAAAGTGGATCACACTTGATGACAAAAACCTATCGGCCTTTGCACCGATACAGATAGGAACGGCCCAAACACCGTGGTGTGTTGCCCTTGTTGTTCCGGCGGAAAAGATCACTGCCAGTGCCACCGCCCAGATGTCGGCCACCATGCGAACCGTGTGGCAAATGGTCGGTATCAGCATTCTTTGTACCATGGCCGGGATCAGCATTTTGTGGTTTGTCGCCCGGGGAATCTCCCGCCCCATCCTCCGTATTCTCAGTGGTTTGAATGACGGTACGGACCAGGTAAACACGGCCTCCCAACAGGTGTCATCCGGTAGCCAGCAACTTGCAGAAGGATCATCCAGGCAGGCCGCTTCCATTGAAGAAACCTCCTCCTCCCTGGAAGAGATGGCTGCCATGACCCGGCAAAATGCCTCCAATGCCTCCCAGGCGGACGCCCTGACAAAAGAGGCCAACCAGGTTATCACCCATGCCACCCAATCCATGGCAGAACTGACCGCGTCAATGGATGAGATCTCCAAAGCCAGCACGGAGACATCCAGAATAATAAAGACCATTGACGAGATCGCATTTCAGACCAATCTGCTGGCCTTGAACGCAGCTGTCGAGGCGGCCAGGGCCGGTGAAGTCGGTGCCGGCTTTGCCGTGGTGGCCGATGAAGTGCGGAACCTGGCCATGAGAGCAGCCGAAGCCGCGAAGAATACGGCTGACCTCATTGAAGGTACGGTCACCAAGGTCATGTATGGATCGGAGCTTGTAAGCAAGAGTGATGAAGCCTTCACCCGGGTAACAGAAAGCTCATCCAAGGTGGGTGAGCTTATTACCGAAATTTCGTCCGCCTCCAATGAGCAGTCCATCGGAATCGATCAGGTCAACACCGCCGTGTCCGAGATGGACAAGGTCGTCCAGCAAAATGCGGCCAATGCCGAGCAAAATGCCAGCGCTTCCGAGGAGATGAACGCCCAGGCCGAACAGATGCGCGGCTTGGTGAATGAACTCATGATGCTGGTTACGGGAAGCAGTTCCGGCCCCCCGAACCATTCAAGGGTTTCAGCCGCCAGGCCCCACAGGGCCAATACCCGCCAGGCCCTGCCCGGCCCCCAGGACATGCTTCAGCTGACAAAATAAAATGGGAATACTGGTAGACGGGGTCAGGCTTGCGTTATAACGCTAAGCCTGACCTCACAGCATAAGCCAAGCTTAACCCCGCTTGAGGATCAAGCAGCCAGCCTCTATTCCCTGCCACACCTTTTCCCTGTCATTGACCACGCCCCCTGTGACAGAATCAAACCCCAGCTCAAACAAAACAGGAGACACCGGAGTACTGGGGGTGTTTCTCAAATACCCTGAATTCCTTGAAACACCCCTCCATGCGCTCCACAAACGGAAAAGGGTCGATAACTGCGACCTGCTCTCCCTTGCCAAGGTCATGCACATTAAATATTTGATTTGAATCCTAAATGGCTATACTATTGGATCTTTTCAAAAACAATAGTATGGGGCCAAAAAAATGACAAATTCTATTTATGGCGGGCGACAAAGGATTCTGTTCAATATAATCCTTGGAACCGGAGTTTTCTTCTCACTATACGTCATTAATCAATATAATTATCTAATTTACCACACCATCTCAGAATTATTCACTGTGGTCATTGCGTGGAGTTTTTTCATCATCGTATGGAACACAAAAAACATCATTAAAAGTGACGTTATTGTATTTTTAGGGGTGGCCTATCTTTTTATCGGTGGAATAGACATTCTACACGCGTTTTCTTATAAAGGCATGAATTTAATAGTAGGCGCAGATGCAGGTGCCAACCCTGCGACACAACTCTGGATTTATGCCCGATATATGGAAAGCATCACATTGGCCATTGTACCCTTTTTATTATTAAAAAAGATTAATGTAAGTTCAAGCGTTGTTATTTATGGGACATTATTTTTTTTCGCCATATGTTCAATCCTGGTGTGGGATATTTTTCCAGATTGTTACATAACAGGTTCAGGGCTTACATCGTTTAAAAGATACAGTGAATATACCATAATTGGTCTATTGGCTATTTCTCTATACGCACTAAGCCATAGGGTAAACCTAATAGGGAAAAAAATCTATGTGGTTATTGCACCAGCAATCGTATTAAAAATATTTAGCGAATTGAGTTTCACCTTCTATGTGGACATATACGGACTACTTAACTTTGTTGGTCATGCTTTAAAAATATTCTCCTTTTATTTGATGTATGTGGCACTCATCCGATTTGGATTATCAGAACCATACAGAGTGCTGTTTAAAGGATTAACCGAAAGTGAAAAACGCTATAGACAGATGTTTAACACCAACACTTCAGTGAAATTAATTATTTCTCCCCACACTGGTGCTATTGTTGAAGTAAACCAAGCGGCATGTGATTTTTATGGATATACTAAAGCTGAATTATTATCCTTGAACATAAACGAAATCAATATTTTATCACCAGATGAAATACAATGTGAAATGGAACAGGCAAAAAAAGAAAAAAAGCTCTATTTTAATTTTTCCCATCAATTAAAATCAGGTGAAATCAGAGACGTTGAAGTGTATTCCGGGCCTGTAAAGCAAAATAACGATACTTATTTGTACTCAATAATACATGATGTTACAGGCAAGAAAAAGAATGAGGACTCTCTTAAGTTTCAATCCTTACTCTTAAATAAAATCCAAGATCATATAACGGCAACTGACCTTGAAGGCAACATACTTTTTGTTAATGAAGCAGAAGTTAAAACCACAAAGCACCGTAAAGAGGATCTACTTGGAAAATCAGTGTCTATATATGGCGAGGATCCTTCAAAAGGGTCCACCCAGAACGCAATCATAAAAGGCACACTTGAAAACGGATTTTGGAATGGTGAAGTGGTTAATTATACTGCTGATGGAACTGAACTCATCATGTTTTGCCGAACAAAATTAATTAAGGACAAAAATAACCAACCTTGGCGAATGGTCGGAATTTCAACGGATATTACGAAACAAAAACAAGTTGAACACGCCCTACGTGAAAGTGAAGACAAATTTAAAACCATGTTCGATAAAGCACCATTAAGTTATCAATCATTAGATAAAAATGGTAATTTCCTTGAAATCAATAACACATGGTTGCAGATAATGGGGTATGAACGAGATGAAGTTATAGGTAAGAACTTTAGTGTTTTCTTACCTCCTGACTGGAAAGAGCATTTTCAAATAAATTTTCCACGATTTAAAGCAGTTGGTGAAGTTCTTGGTGTTCAATTTGAAATGGTAAAGAAAAACGGACAATTAATATTAGTGTCCTTTCATGGAAAAATTGCTTACGATACAAATGACCAATTCAAACAAACCCATTGCATTTTTCGTGATATCACCCAAGAAGACCTGTTGCTTAAAGATAAAAAAAAGTTGGAGTGCCAGCTGCGACATATAGTGGACCCCAATGTCAAGACAGTTTTTCACTCAACTTAAGCGTCAAATTCGGATGATTTTCCCGAGAAAATTT